>JBBQCD010000048.1:0-32692 GCA_038318385.1 Burkholderiales bacterium
CGCCTCGACGCGATCCCGTACCTGATCGAGCGCGACGGCACCAGCAACGAGAACCTGCGCGAGACCCACGCGGTCATCAAGGAGTTGCGCGCACGCCTCGACAAGACCTATCCCGGCCGGCTGCTGCTGGCCGAGGCCAACATGTGGCCCGAGGACGTGCGCGAGTACTTCGGCGATGCCGACGAATGCCACATGGCCTACCACTTCCCGCTGATGCCGCGGATGTACATGGCCATCGCCCAGGAGGACCGCCATCCGGTGGTCGAGATCCTGGCGCAGACCCCGGACCTGCCGCCGAACTGCCAGTGGGCGATCTTCCTGCGCAACCACGACGAGCTGACGCTGGAGATGGTGACGAGCAAGGAGCGCGACTACATGTACCGCATGTACGCCGCCGACTCGCGCGCCCGCATCAACCTGGGCATCCGCCGTCGCCTGGCGCCGCTGCTGGAGAACGACCGGGCGCTGATCGAGCTGATGAACAGCCTCTTGCTGTCGATGCCGGGAACGCCGGTGCTGTACTACGGCGACGAGATCGGCATGGGCGACAACATCTTCCTCGGCGACCGCGACGGCGTGCGCACGCCGATGCAGTGGACGTCCGACCGCAACGGCGGCTTCTCGCGCGCCGATCCGCAGCGCCTGTACCTGCCGCCGATCCAGGATCCGATCTACGGTTTCGAGGCCGTCAACGTCGAGGCCCAGTCGCGCGAGCCGTCCTCGCTGCTGAACTGGACCCGGCGCATGCTGGCCGTGCGCAGCACCAGCCATGCCTTCGGCCGCGGTCGCTTCACGATGCTGCACCCGGGCAACCGCAAGGTGCTGGCCTACGTGCGCGAGCACGGCGACGACGTCATCCTCTGCGTGGCCAACGTCAGCCGCACCGCCCAGCCGGTCGAGCTCGAGCTGCGCGACTACAAGACCCGCGTGCCGGTCGAGATGCTCGGCAAGAACGCCTTCCCGCCGATCGGCGAGCTGCCGTACATGCTGACCCTGCCGGCACACGGCTTCTTCTGGTTCCGGCTTTCCACCGACGCCGAGCCGCCGCACTGGCACAACGACACCCTGCCGATCGAGGACCTGCCGGTGCTGGTGCTGTTCGACGAATGGAGCAGCTTCTTCCGCGCACGCGTCGTGCCGTGGCGGATGTCGATGGCCGACAAGCTCCGCGCCCAGCTCGAACGCGAGCTGCTGCCACGCTTCGTGCAGCGCCAGCGCTGGTACGCCACCAAGAGCGAGGCGATCGAGCGCGTGACCATCGCCGAGCACGCGATGCTCGACGCCGGCAGCGAGCGCTGGTTGCTGGCCCTGGCCGAGCCTGAAGGTCCCGCCGGTGCGGCGCGCTACTTCATGCCGCTGGCGATGGCCTTCGAGGACCGCGACGAGGAGCGCACCCGCGTCCTCGGCGGCCTGGCAGTCAGTCGCGTGCGCCAGCAGGCTTCCGTCGGCGTGCTCGCCGACGCCATGGGCGACGAGGCCTTCTGCCGCGCTCTCGTGACAGCGATCGGGGCCGGCACCGAGCTCAAGGCCGAGGCCGGTCGCATCCGCTTCGTCCCGACCGCAGCCTTCGCCAACGTCACCGGCGACGCGCTCGCCGCGCCGACGCCGCTGCACCGCCTGACGACCAGCAGCAACTCCGTCAGCCTGCTGGGCGACCGAATCTTTCTGAAGGCCTATCGCCGGCTCTACCCGGGCATCAACCCCGAGCTCGAGATCGGCCGCTTCCTGACCGACGTCGTCGGCTACGCGAACTGCGTGCCGGTCGCCGGCAGCGTCGAGTACCACGCCACCGACGGCACGGTCTGGACGCTGGCGCTGCTGCAGGCCCAGGTCGCCAACCAGGGCGACGCCTGGAGCTTCACCGTCGACCAGCTGGTGCGCCTGCTCGAATCGCTCGGCGCGGAAGCGGCGACGCCGGAGGATGGCATCCGCGGCATGGCCGAGCGCATGCGCGTGCTGGCACGGCGCATCGCCGAGCTCCACGTCGCCCTCGCCCGCCGTACCGGCGACCCCGCCTTCGACCCCGAGCCGGTTCGCGCCACCGACGTGCAAGGCTGGAGCCGCTCCGTCCAGGAAGAATGCCGCGCGACGCTCGAGATGCTGGCCCGGCGCCACGAGCAGTTGCCGGAATCGGCGTTGCCGCTGGCCAAGGCCGTCACGGCCGCAGCGACCCGGCTGACCGAGCGCATCACCCGCCTCGCCGACGCGGCTCCGGCCGGCGTGAAGACGCGCCTGCACGGCGACCTGCACCTGGGCCAGGTGCTGGTCAGCCAGGACGATTTCGTGCTGATCGACTTCGAGGGCGAGCCGCAGCGGCCGCTGGCCGAACGCCGCTTCAAGCATTCGGCGTTGCGCGACGTCGCCGGCATGCTGCGCTCCTTCGACTACGCCCGCCAGACGGCGTTGCAGCAGACCGGGCCGAGTGCCGCCGAGCAGGAGCGCCTGGCACCGCTGGCGCGGCAATGGGAACGGGCCGTGCGCACGGCCTTCCTCGAAACGTACGCCGAGGTGGCGATCGCCGGCGGCCTGTATGCCGACGCCGCAGCCTTCGGCGCGGCCCGTCCGCTGCTCGAGCTGTTCGAGCTCGAGAAGGCGCTCTACGAGCTGCGCTACGAAATGGACAACCGGCCTGACTGGGTCGAGGTGCCTCTGGCCGGGATTGCCGCATTCGCCGGCATGGCCGAGTAACCAACAGGAGCCCACCCATGCAGAACATCGATGTCGTCCTCGACCCGGTCCGCGGCTTCCTGCTGCAGATCGGCGCCTTCCTGCCGCGCCTGGCGATCGCCTTGGGGGTGCTCGTCTTCGGCTGGCTCGTGGCCAAGGCCTTTCGCATCGGCGTCGTCAAGGCGCTGCGGGCGCTGAACTTCCACATCGTCGCCGAGCGCGCCGGCATCGACGGCTTCCTGCAGCAGGGCGGCACCGACAAGGACGCGGTCGACCTCTTCGGCTGGCTCGCCTATGCGCTGATCCTGCTGCTGTCGCTGATCGTCGCCTTCAACAGCCTGGGGCTGACCCAGGTCACCGACCTGCTCGGCAAGGTCCTGCTGTTCGTTCCGAAGTTCCTGGTGGCGCTGCTGGTGGTGATCTTCGGCAGCTACTTCGCCCGCTTCGTCGGCGGCGCGGTGCGCAGCTACTGCAAGAGCGCGGCCATCAGCGATGGCGACTTCCTCGGCAAGCTGGTGCAGTACGCGGTCATCACGTTCGTCATCCTGCTGGCCGTCGACTACCTCGACATCGGCGGCCGGCTGATCCAGCAGACGTTCCTGATCCTGCTCGCCGGAGTGGTCTTCGCGCTCGCGCTCGCGATCGGGCTCGGCGCCAAGGACCGCGCGGCAGACCTGATCGAGCGCTGGTTCCCGCGCGACGTCGACCGCCTACCCTGAGGATGCTCAAGTCGAACGTCGCCCTCTGGCCGGGGCGTCCGTACCCCCGTGGCGCCATCTGGGACGGCATGGGGGTCAATTTCGCCCTCTTCTCGGAGAGGGCCGAGAAGGTCGAGCTCTGCCTCTTCGACCGCAGCGGCCGCCACGAGGTCCAGCGCATCACCCTGCGCGAGCACACCGACCAGGTCTGGCACGGCTACCTGCCGGAGGCCCGGCCCGGCCTGCTGTACGGCTACCGCGTCCACGGCCCGTACAAGCCGAAGGAAGGGCACCGGTTCAACAGCCACAAGCTGCTGCTCGACCCGTACGCCCGCAACATCGTCGGCGGCGTGCGCTGGCACGACGCCCTCTTCGGCTACCGCTACGACCATGCCGACCGCGACCTGTCGTTCGACCGTCGCGACAGCGCGCCTTACATGCCGCGCTGCAAGGTCGTCGAGTCGTCCTTCAGCTGGGGCGACGACCGGCCGCCCGACGTGCCGTGGCACGACACCGTGATCCACGAGACCCATGTCCGCGGATTCACGATGCGCCACCCCGACGTGCCGCCGGCGCTGCGCGGCACCTATGCCGGTCTCTCCTGCGCACCGGTGATCGAGCACTTCAAGCGCCTCGGCGTGACGACGATCGAACTGCTGCCGGTGCACGCCTTCATCGACGACCGCCGCCTGGTCGAGAAGGGCCTGCGCAACTACTGGGGCTACAACTCGATCGGCTACTTCGCGCCCGAACACCGCTACAGCGCCTCCGGCAAGATCGCCGAATTCAAGACGATGGTGCGCACGCTGCACGCGAGCGGGCTCGAGGTGATCCTCGACGTCGTCTACAACCACACGGCCGAAGGCAGCGAACTCGGCCCGACGCTCTCGTTCCGCGGCATCGACAACGCCGCCTACTACCGCCTCATCGCCGAGAACCCGGCCCACTACCAGGACTTCACCGGCTGCGGCAACACCCTCAACATGCAGCACCCGCGGGTGCTGCAGTTGCTGATGGACTCGCTGCGCTACTGGGTCACCGAGATGCACGTCGACGGCTTCCGCTTCGACCTGGCGTCGGCGCTGGCGCGCGAGCTCTTCGACGTCGACCGGCTCAGCGCCTTCTTCGACGTGCTGCGCCAGGACCCGGTGCTGTCGCGCGTCAAGCTGATCGCCGAGCCCTGGGACCTGGGCTCGGGCGGCTACCAGGTCGGGAACTTCCCGGTCGGCTGGGCCGAGTGGAACGACAAGTACCGCGACACCATGCGCGCCTACTGGAAGGGCGACGGCGGGCTGATGGGCGAGTTCGCGCAGCGCCTCACCGGTTCCAGCGACCTCTACAACCGCAGCAGCCGGCGCCCCTATGCGAGCGTCAACTTCGTCTCCGCGCACGACGGCTTCACGCTCGCCGACCTGGTCTCCTACACCACCAAGCGCAACGACGCGAACGGCGAGGACAACCGCGACGGCAACGACAACAACCTCGCCTGGAACTGCGGCGTCGAGGGCCCGACGGACGACCCCGCGGTCAAGGCACTGCGCGCCCGCCAGCAGCGCAACTTCATCGCCACGCTGCTGCTGTCGCAGGGCGTGCCGATGCTGCTGGCCGGCGACGAGCTCGGCCGCACCCAGGGCGGCAACAACAACGCCTACTGCCAGGACAACGAGACCAGCTGGGTCGACTGGAACCTCGACGACGCGCAGCGCGCGTTGCTCGCCTTCACGCGCCGCATGATCGCCCTGCGCGCGGCGCATCCGGTGTTCCGGCGCCGCGACTTCTTCCAGGGCCGGCCGCTCGTGGGCAGCAGCGTGCGCGACATCGTCTGGCTGCAGCCCGACGGCTCCGAGATGAGCGGCGACCAATGGCACCGCGAGCACGCGCGCGCCCTCGCCGTGTTCCTGTCCGGCGACGGCCTCAACGACGTCGACGACCGGGGCAAGCCGTTGCGCGACGACAGTTTCGCGCTGCTCTTCAATTCCGCCCAGGAGCCCGTGACCTTCACGCTGCCTCCAGACCTCAGCCTCGCTTCCGGCGACCTGCTCGTCGACACTTCGAGTGCCGACGAACCGCTGCCCGACAAGCCGTTCGACCCCGCGCGGCCCTTCGTGCTGGCGGGCCCGTCGCTTGCCTTGATCCGCTTTTCCCGCAGACGCCGCCGGTGATTCCCATGAAACGACTCCATGCCATGCCATTCGGCGCCGCGCCGCTGGCCGGCGGGGGCGCGCGCTTTCGCCTCTGGGCGCCGGGCGCGCAGCAGATCGAACTGGTGCGCAGCGCCGGGCCTGATGCGGACGCTCGCCCCATGCACCGGCTCGACGACGGCTGGTTCGAGCTCGACGTCGAGCGCGCCGACGCGCGCACGCGCTACGCCTTTCGCATCGACGGCGGCCTGGCCGTTCCGGATCCGGCCTCGCGCGCCAATCCCGACGACGTCCACGCCCCGAGCGCCTTCGTCGACCCGAGCGCCTTCGACTGGCCCGATGCCGACTGGCGCGGCCGCCCCTGGCACGAGGCCGTGATCTACGAACTGCACGTCGGCTGCTTCACGCCCGAAGGCACGTTCACCGCTGCCATCGCCCGCCTAGACGATCTGGTCGCGCTCGGCATCACCGCCATCGAGCTGATGCCGGTGGCCGACTTTCCCGGCGGGCGTGGCTGGGGTTACGACGGCGTGCTGCACTACGCCCCCGAGGCCGCCTACGGCTCCCCGGAGGACCTGAAGCGCCTGGTCGCGGCGGCGCATGCGCGCGGCCTGATGGTGCTGCTCGACGTGGTCTACAACCACTTCGGACCCGATGGCAACTACCTCCACGCCTATGCGCCGGCATTCTTCAACCCGGCGGTGCAGACGCCATGGGGCGCAGCGATCAACTTCGAGGCCGAGCACAGCCGCGTCGTTCGCGATTTCTACATCCACAACGCGCTCTACTGGATCGAGGAGTTCCATGTCGACGGCCTGCGCCTGGACGCGGTCCATGCGATGCACGACACCACCGAGCCGCACTTCATCGACGAGCTCGCCCAGTCGGTTCGCGCCGGCCCGGGACGCACGCGCCATGTCCACCTCGTGCTGGAGAACGGCGACAACGATGCCCCGCGCCTGGCACGCCATGCCGACGGCAAGCCACACCTGGCCGACGCGCAGTGGAACGACGACGTCCACCATGCGGTGCACGTGCTGGCGACCGGCGAAAGCGACGGCTACTACGCCGACTTCGGCGCCGAGCCGCTGCGCCATCTCGGCCGCGCGCTCGCCGAGGGCTTTGCCTTCCAGGGCGAGGCGTCGGGCTATGCCGGCGGCGTTCCGCGCGGCACGCCGTCGACGGGATTGCCGCCGACCGCCTTCGTCAATTCGACCCAGACCCACGACCAGGTCGGCAACCGCGCCTTCGGCGAGCGCATCGCCTCCCTGGCCGTCGACCGCGGCCGCGAGGACGCGCTGCGGGCGCTCGTCGCCTGCGTGCTGCTGTCGCCGCCGATCCCGATGCTCTTCATGGGCGAGGAGTACGCCGCGGCCACGCCGTTCCTCTACTTCTGCGATTTCGACGGCGACCTGGCCAGGGCCGTGACGGAGGGCCGGCGCAACGAGTTCGGCAGCTTCGCGCGCTTCCGCGACCTGGCGGTGCGCGAGCGCATCCCCGATCCGAATGCCGCCGAGACCTTCCAGCGCAGCAAGCTCGACTGGGCCGAGCGCGGTCTGCCGGCGCACGCCTGCTGGCTGGCGCTCTACACCCGGCTGCTGGCGATCCGCCGCGATGAAATCGTGCCGCGGCTGGCGGATGCGCGCAGCGGCGAATACCGGATCGAGGGTGAAGGCCTGCTGCGGCTGCACTGGCCGCTCGGCGACGCCGCAACGTTGCACCTCCAGGCCAACCTCGCCGACGCCACCGCGGCGGGCGCCGCGGCGGCTCTTCCCGGGCGGATCCTGTACCGCAGCCATCCGTTCGAGGAGTCGGCGTCGCCGTGGTCGGTGCAGGTTGCACTGGAATCGACGTGACGAACGCGCTGGAAAGGCTGGCACGGCTCGAAGGCCTCGCGCTCGAATACGCCGACATCTGGGGCACTGTCCACAGGCCGTTGCCGCAAGGCCTGGTGGCGCTGCTCGGCGCGATGCACATCGACGCCGGCGACGACGCCGCGATCGGGCGCGCGCTCGCTGCCCACGAATCGCGCCGCCGGCTGGCGGTGCTGCCAGCGGCCTGGGTGCGAGGCGAGCACGGCGACCGGCCGCTGCCGCTGCGCACCCCGCACGCGCTCGGCGACGACGCCACGCTCGAGTGGACGCTGCAATGCGAAGACGGGCGCACGGAAGGCGGCAGCGTGCGCGTCGATGCACTGGCGCCGATCGCGGACGCCACGGACCTCGGCAGCCAGGCCCACGCCCACGACCACGACCCCTCCCATGACGGCTCCGGCCCGCCCGTCGCGGCACGGCCCGCAGCGCGGGCGCTGCCGCTGCCGCGCGAGCTGCCGCTCGGCTACCACCGGCTCGAGGTGCGGCACGGCACCGAGGTCGTCGCCGACTGCGTCGTCATCGTCGCGCCGGGGCTGTGCCACATGCCGGACGCGCTCGAAGGCGACGGTCGCGTGTGGGGCTGTGCCGTGCAGCTGTACGCGGTGCGCTCGGCACGCAACTGGGGCATCGGCGACTTCACCGACCTGGCAACGCTGATCGACCTGTGGGGTGAACACGGCGCCGGCGTCATCGGCGTGAATCCGCTGCACGCGATGTTCGCCCACAACCCGGCCCACGCCAGCCCCTACAGCCCGTCGAGCCGGCTTTTCCTCAACACGCTGTACATCGACGTCGACGCCGTTCCGGAATGCGCCGCGAGCGATGCCGTCCGCGAACGCCTCGCCGACCCGGCCTTTCGCGCCCGCATCGAGCAACTCCGCGGCGCCGACCTCGTCGACTACAGCGGTGTCGCCGCGGCCAAGCGCGAGATTCTCGAACTGGCGTACCAGCAGTTCCGCACGGCAGCGAACGGCGGGTCGGGCAACGCCGGCGTCGCATCGTCGAGGAGCGTCGCGGCATCGATCTCCGACGGCGCGGCGGGATCGAGCCGCGCCGTCGCCTTCGCCGCGTTCCGCGCGGCCCGCGGCCAGGCGCTGCATCGCCACGCCCTCTTCGAGGCCCTGCAGGAGCACTTCCATCGCGACGACTCGGCGATCTGGGGCTGGCCCGTATGGCCGGAGGCCTTCCGCGATCCCGAGGGCGACGCCGTCCGTCGCTATGCCGAGGAGCACGCCGACCGCGTGGGCTTCCACGCCTGGCTGCAATGGCAGGCCGACCTGCAGATGGAAGCGGCCTGCGCCCGTGCGCGCAAGCTGCATGTAGGCCTCTACCAGGACCTGGCGGTGTCGGTCGACCGGGCCGGGGCCGAAGCCTGGTCGGGTCAGGACCTGTACGCCACCACCGCGTCGGTCGGCGCGCCGCCGGACGAGTTCAACCTGCAGGGCCAGAACTGGGGCCTGCCGCCGCCGATCCCGCGGCGCCTGCAAGGCGCGGCCTACGCGCCGTTCATCGACATGCTGCGCGCCAACATGCGCCACGCCGGGGCGCTGCGCATCGACCACGTGATGGCATTGATGCGGCTCTACTGGATCGCCGCGGGCGACAGCGCCGCCGGCGGCAGCTACGTGCTCTACCCGTTCGACGACCTGCTCGCCATCGTCCGCCTGGAGAGCCGGCGCCATCGCTGCATGGTGATCGGCGAGGACCTCGGCACGGTGCCGCCGGAAGTGCGCGAGAAGCTCGGCGCGAGCGGCATCCTGTCTTACCGGCTGTTGTTCTTCGAGCGCGACGGCGACGGCAACTTCCGGCCGCCGGCGCACTATCCGGCGCAGGCCCTCGTCGCCGGCGCCACCCACGACCTGCCGACGCTGGCCGGCTGGTGGGAAAGCCGCGACCTGGCGCTGCGCGAACGTCTCGGCCTGTTTCCCGACCCGGCGATGCGCGACGCGCAGGCCACCGACCGGCACCGCGATCGCGGCCGGCTGCTGCATGCCCTCGAACGCGAGGGACTCCTGCCGGCGGGCGCGGGCACCGACCCGGACGGCGTCCCGGCGATGACGAACGCGCTCGCCACCGCGTTGCAGCAGTTCCTCGCGCGCACACCGGCCAAGGTGGTGGTGGCGCAGCTGGAAGACGTCATCGGCGTGCGCGACCAGATCAACCAGCCGGGCACCAGCGACAGTTATCCGAACTGGCAGAAGAGGCTGCCACTCGCCCTCGAGGCCTGGCCTGGCGACGCGCGCTTCCTCGAGCTCGCCCGGATGTTCGAGCGCGAGCGCGGCACGGCCGTCGAGCAGGAGTCCCCGCTCGCGGCGATCCACCCGTCCGCGGCATCGTCGCCATCGACCTCGCCATCCACTTCGATCTCGACAGCGCCATCCAATTCGAGCTCGATCTCGAGCCGACCCACGACCTCACTCCCGCTTTCGTCCGTGCCCTCTTCGCCTGCCCCCTCTCCTTCTTCGCCTGCCCCCGACTCCGCGCCGGCGCTCACGGCGCGGATCCCGCGCGCGACCTACCGCGTGCAGCTGCACCGCGACTTCACCTTCGCCGACGCCACCGCGCTGGTCCCGTACCTGGCGGCGCTCGGCATCAGCGACCTCTACACCTCGCCGTTCCTGCGCGCACGTGCCGGCAGCCGCCACGGCTACGACGTCGTCGACCATGGCGAGATCAATCCCGAGATCGGCACCGCAGCCGAGCTCGACACGCTGGTCACGGTGCTGCACGACCACGGCATGGGTCTCCTGATCGACCTCGTTCCCAACCACATGGGCGTGCTCGGCGGCGACAACGCCTGGTGGCTCGACGTGCTCGAGGACGGGCCGGCCTCGGTGCATGCCGGCTACTTCGACATCGACTGGCGTTCGGCCGATCCGGCGCTCGCAGGCCGCGTGCTGCTGCCGGTGCTCGGCGATCAGTACGGACTGGTGCTGGAGCGCGGCGAACTCGAACTCGGTTTCGAGACCGCCACGGGGCGTTACACCCTGGCCTACTTCGAGCACCTGCTGCCGATCGACCCCGTCGGCTACGGCGCGCTGCTGCGTCGCGCACTCGGCACCGAGGCGGCGCGCCGTCTCCCGGCCGAGGTGGTAGAGGCCGTCGGCGCCCTCGCTGTCGAGTTCGATCAGCTGCCAGCGCACGATACCGACGACGACGACGCGCGCGCGCGTCGCCACGAGGACAAGACCCGGCTGCGCGCCGGACTGGCGGCGCTGGCAACAGCGCAGCCGAAGCTCGAGCAGGCTCTGGCCGCCGGTGTCGCCGAGCTCAACGGCCAGGTCGGCGACCGCGGCAGCTTCGACGCCCTCGACGCGCTGATCGAGTCCCAGGCCTACCGCCTCGCGCAATGGCGCATCGCCGGCGACGAAATCAACTACCGGCGCTTCTTCGACGTCAACGAACTGGCGGCGCTGCGGATGGAGTCGCCCGAGGTCTTCGAGGCCACGCACCGGCTGGTGCTTGGCCTGGCCGCGCGCGGCGCCGTCGACGGCCTGCGCATCGACCACCCCGACGGGCTGGCCGATCCGGCCGCGTATTTCCGGCAGCTGCAGCAGCGCTATGCCGAGCTCGTCGGCGCGCCGCGGCCGATCTACGTCGTCATCGAGAAGATCACCGCGCCGCACGAACAGGTGCCGAGCGAGTGGGCCGTGCACGGCACCACCGGCTACCGCTTCGCCAACGTCGTCAACGGCCTGTTCATCGACGGCACGGCCAAGACGCGCCTCGACCGGACCTGGCGCGCCTATGTCGGCGACGAAGCCGAGGACTTCGACACCCTCGCCTGGCTTTGCCGGCACATCGTCATGGACAGCACGCTGGCCGGCGAACTGACGGTGCTGGCGACGGCGCTGCTGCGGCTGGCGCGGGCCGACCGCCGCACCCGCGACTTCACCCTGCATTCGCTGCGCGGCGCACTCGCCGACGTGGTCGCCTCGTTCCCGGTGTACCGCACGTATGTGATCGACAAGCCGAGCGCGCAGGACCGGCGCTTCATCGACTGGGCCATCGGCCGGGCACGGCGGCGCAGCCTCGGCGCCGACACCAGTCTCTTCGACTTCATCCGCCAGGTCCTGCTCGGCCGGCCGCTGCCCGGCGCACCGCGCGGCCTCGGCGAGCGCTACCGCGCGTTCGGCCGGCGCTTCCAGCAGTACACGGCGCCGGTTGCCGCCAAGGGCATCGAGGACACGGCCTTCTACCGCCACCAGCGCCTGATCTCGGTCAACGACGTCGGCGGCGACCCGGACGCCTTCGGCTGCACCGTCACGGCCTTTCACGCCGCCAGCCGCGACCGCGCGCAGAACTGGCCCCACACCATGCTGGCGACGTCGACGCACGACGCCAAGCGCTCCGAGGACGTGCGCGCGCGCATCGACGTGATCAGCGAGATGCCGGCGGCGTGGCGCCTCACGGTGAGGCGCTGGGCGCGCTTCAACCGGCGCCTCAAGCGCAGCCTCGACGGCACGCCGGCGCCGAGCCGCAACGACGAGTACATGCTGTACCAGACGCTCGTCGGCAGCCTGCCGACGCTGCCGCTGGACAACGGGCAGCTCGCCGCGTACGCCGACCGCATCGACCGCACGATGCTGAAGTCGGCGCGCGAATCGAAGGCGGTGACGAGCTGGATCAATCCGAACGCCGAGTACGAGACGGCGCTCTCGGCCTTCGTGCAGTCGGCCCTCGCGCCACGTGATGGCAACCTCTTCCTCGACGACCTGAAGGCGGCGGCCCCGATCTTCGCCTGGTACGGCGCCCTCAACGGCCTGAGCCTGGCGGTCGTCAAGTGCCTGTCGCCCGGCGTGCCCGACTTCTACCAGGGGCACGAGGCGATCGAACTCACGCTGGTCGATCCCGACAACCGCGAGCCGGTCGACTACGACCGCCGCCACGGGCTGATCGACGCGGCGCGCGAGATCGCAGCGCAGCCCGATCGGGCAGCATCGCTCCGGGCGCTGCTGGCCGAGGCCGCCGACGGGCGGGCCAAGTTCTGGACGGTCTGGCAGTCGCTGCAGTTGCGTCGCACACGCGAGGCGATGCTGACGCGCGCCGGCTACGTTGCGCTCGCGGCGGTCGGCGCGCGCGCCGCCCACGTCGTGGCCTTCGCACGCCATGACGGCGCCGACTGGATCGTGGTCGTCGCGCCCCGCCTCTACGCCAAGCTCGGCCTCGAGGTCGGCCAGGCGCCGCTCGGCGAGGTCTGGGGCGACACCGCGATCGAATGGCCCGAAGGCGTCGCGGCGCCGGAACGCTTCGTGGACGTCATCGGGGGTCGCAGCCATCGGCTCGAAGGCGGGCGACTCGCTCTGGCCACGCTGCTGCGTGATTTCCCGGTCGCGGTGCTCGACGGGCAAGCCACGGAGACGTCGTGAGCGGCGACGAGGCCCGCGGTCACCGCGACGCACCGCCAAGGCACTGCGCGTGAGCGAAGGCGCGGACGCTCCCGATGCGATCGAGCGCTGCCGGCGCGAATCGCTGCTGCTGCTCGAGCGCAACCTGACGCCACAGGGCGTGCTCGCGGCGACGCGTGGCGCGGCCGCGGATGCGCGGCGCTACAACCGCATCTTCGGCCGCGATGCGGCGATCTGCGTGCTGGCGATGTGCGGCAGCGGCGTCCCCACCCTCGAACAGGGCGCCGTCGCCAGCCTGGACGCGCTCGCCGCGCAGCAGGCGGCGAACGGTCAGATCCCGAAGTACGTCGACGCCGAGGGCCGCGAGGCCGACTTCTGGTATCTCGGCTGCATCGATGCCACGCTGTGGTGGCTGCTCGCCGTCGACCATGTGCGCCGCAACGGCACGCTGCCCGGCAACGCGACGCGCTGGCAGGCGGAGGTCGACCGGGCGCTGGCGTGGCTGCAGGCGCAGGAGCATCCGCGCTTCCGGCTGCTGCAGCAGAACGAGGCCAGCGACTGGGCCGACATCATGCCGCGCTCGGGCTTCGTGCTCTACAGCAACGCGCTCTGGCACCGCGTGAAGCAGCGCTTCATCCCCGAAGACGCGGAGGCCACGCGCAGCCACTTCAACGAGTTGCTGCAGCCCTTTCGCAGCGGGCGCGCCGGCTACCACCGCACCCGACTGCTGCAGCATTACGTGCGGCGCGCGCGCGTCGACACGGGTCTCTACCTCAGCTTCCTGAACTTCGGCAGCGCCGGCGTCGAGGGCGACGTTTTCGGCAACATCCTGGCGATCCTGTGCGGCCTGGCCGACGAGTCGGGCGGCCTGGCCATCGTCAAGGCGGTGCAGGCGGCGGGGGCGGCCGAGCCGCATCCGATCCGGGTGGTGCTGCATCCGCTGGTGCGCAGCCACAACCTCTGGCGCGCCTACATGGACCGGCACGGCCAGAACCACCCGCACCAGTATCACAACGGCGGCATCTGGCCGTTCGTCGGCGGCTTCTGGGTGCAGGCGCTGCAGCGCCTGGGCCTGCGCAGCGAGGCTCGCGCCGCGCTGGCGCGGCTGGCCGCCGTCAACGCCCTGGACGACTGGCGCTTCACCGAGTGGTTCCACGGCCGAACGCTGGTGCCGATGGGAATGGCCGGGCAGAGCTGGAACGCTGCCACCTTCCTGCTGGCCGTTCGCGGCCTGGAGACGGGCACCGAGCCCTGGTGAGCGGCGGCGGCTACCGCGCCGTCGCGGTCTTCTTCGCTGCGGACTTCTTCGCGACCTTCTTCGCTGCGCCCGTCGACTTCGTCTTCTTGCCAGCGTCCGCCGATCCGGACCCGCCCGCTCCCTGCAATGGCTTCGTGCCCTCCGGTGGCTCCGGCTGCATGCGATGGCTGCGGTGGTCGGACGGCCCGCCGGGACGCGACAGGTTGCGCGCGGTGTTGACCAGCGCCATGTGGGTCAGCGCCTGAGGAAAATTGCCGAGCTGGCGCCGGGCGACCGCGTCGTACTCTTCGGCCAGCAGGCCGACGTCGTTGCGCAGCGCCAGCAGGCTCTCGAACAGCGCCACGGCCTCGTCATGGCGGCCGCACAGCGCCAGGCAATCGGCGAGCCAGAAGGAGCACGGCAGGAAGTGCCCTTCGCCCGCGGGAAGGCCATCGACGCCGGGCCGCGTGCGGTAGCGCGCCACCAGGCCGTCGACGCACAGGTCGCGCTGCACCGCGGCCAAGGTGCCGCGGATGCGCGCGTCCTCGGGTGGCAGGAAGCCGACGATCGGCAGCAACAGCAGGCTGGCATCGACCTCCGCCGAGCCGTAGTACTGCACGAAGGTCTTGCGTTCGCGGTCGTAGCCGCGCCAGCAGATGTCGGCGTGGATCTTCCGGCGCAGCGCCCGCCACCGGGCGACCGGGCCGTCGAGCTTGTACCTCTCGACGTCGGCGATCGAGCGGTCGAAGGCGACCCACGCCATCACCTTCGAATGGGTGAAGTGCCGCGGCTCGCCGCGCACTTCCCAGATGCCGTGGTCGGGCTGGTTCCAGGTCTCCTCCAGCGACGCCAGCAGCTTCTTCTGGAACTGCCAGGCGTCGGCGATCGGCTCGAGGCCCGCGCCACGCGCCAGCGACAGCGTGTCGACGAGTTCGCCGTGGACGTCGAGCTGGAACTGCCCTGCTGCGGCATTGCCGACGCGCACCGGCCCCGAGCCTTCGTAGCCGGGCAGCCACGGCAGCTCGACCTCGAACAACGACCGCTCGCCACCGACGCCGTAGAGGATCTGCAACTCCTCGGGTCGGCCGGCGGCGCAGCGCAGCAGCCATTCGCGCCACGCCGTGGCCTCGTCGCGATAGCCGGCGAGCAGCAGGGCGTAGAGCGTGAACGTGGCGTCGCGCACCCAGCAGAACCGATAGTCCCAGTTGCGCACGCCGCCGATCAGCTCGGGCAGCGACGTCGTCGGCGCGGCGACGATGCCGCCGGTCGGCTTGTGGATCAGGGCCTTGAGCGTGATCAGGGAGCGCTGCACCGCATCGCTCCAGCGGCCGTCGTAGGTCGAGCGCGCGCACCACTCGGTCCAGCCGCGCTCGGTCGCCACCAGGGCCGCGTGTGGATCGATCGGCAGCGGTGGCGGCAGGTGCGAGGCGAACGCGGTGATGACGAAGGCGACGCGTTCGCCACGGGACACCGTGAAGTCGGCCAGCGTGCGGAAATTCTCGCCGCGCGTCTCGACCTCGCAGCGCACCTCCACCGACAGTGGGCCGCCGGTGGCCAGCAAGGTGCCGTCGACCCGCCGCAGCCACGGCACGACGTGGCCGTAGCTGAAGCGCAGCACGAGTTCCATCTGCATCGCCACCTTGCCGCGCACACCCTCGACGATGCGCACGACGTCGGTGCGCTCGCCCCACGTCGGCATGAAGTCGATCACCCGCACGGCACCCTTCGATGTCTCGAAGAGGGTCTCCAGCACCAGTGTGCCGTCGCGATAGCGCCGCGTCGTCGACCGCGCCGCGGCGGCGGGAGCGAGCCGCCAGCGGCCGTTCTCGGCCGTACCCAGCAGCGCGCAGAAGCACGCCGGCGAGTCGAAGCGCGGGATGCAGAGCCAGTCGATGGAGCCGTCGATGCCGACGAGCGCGGCGGTCTGCTGGTTGCCGATCAGTGCGTAGTCTTCGATGCGCAGCGCGTCGCTCATGCCGCAAGCGTACCTGCTCGACGCGACTGCAGCCTCTCTGTGGGGGCAAGCCACGGCTCCACACGATCCCCCGCTGCGCACAGCACCGGGGCCGCTGCGGTACGCTCGACCTTCGAACGACTGCTGGGGCATCCATGGCCGGCGAACTTCCCACCCCGATCTTCCGCACCGAGGCCGACCTGGCGCGACTCCCGGCGTCCGACCGCATCCGCTACCGGCTGGTGGGAGCCGGCTGCCGCTACCACGCCAACGACAACATCGCAGCCTACATCGAGCCCGGCGAGATCGACGAGCTCAGGGCCGAGGTCGAGGAGAAGATGCAGGAAGTGCTGCGCGCGCTGGTCATCGACACCGACAGCGACCACAACACCAACGAAACGGCGCGGCGCGTCGCGAAGATGTTCCTGACCGAGGTCTTCCAGGGGCGCTACGTGCCGATGCCGCCGGTGACCGAGTTCCCGAACGCCGAGCGCCTGAATGAGTTGATGATCGTCGGGCCGGTGAAGGTCCGCAGCGCCTGCTCGCACCACCTCTGCCCGATCCTCGGCCGGGTCTGGATCGGGGTGCTTCCGAACGAGCACTCGAACCTGATCGGGCTGTCGAAGTACGCCCGGATCTGCGAGTGGATCATGAGCCGGCCGCAGATCCAGGAAGAGGCGGTGACGATGCTCGCCAACGAACTCGCCGAGCGCGTCAAGCCCGACGGCCTGGCGATCGTCATGGAGGCCGACCACTTCTGCATGCACTGGCGCGGCGTCAAGGACGACGAGTCGATGATGACCAACAGCGTGATGCGCGGGGCCTTCCTGAAGGATCCCAACCTGCGGCGCGAATTCCTCTCGCTGTTGACGAAGAAGAACACTTTCTGAAAGGTCTGCCATGCTGGTCCGTCTGCTGTATGCGAGCCGCGCCGCCAAGTCGGTGAACCCCGAGGAGCTGCACACGATCCTGAAGCAGTCGAAGGCGCACAACCCGGCGATCGGCGTGACGGGCGTGCTCTGCTTCTGCTTCAACGCGGGCGTCTTCATGCAGGTCCTCGAAGGCGGACGCTCGCCGGTGAGTCGCCTCTACAACCGCATCGCCCGCGATCCGCGCCACGCCGACGTCGAGCTTCTCAGCTACGAGGACATCGGCGAGCGCGCGTTCGCCGGCTGGTCGATGGGACAGGTCAACATGAACCGGCTCAATCCGGCGCTGCTGCTGCGCTATTCCGAGACCGCGACCCTCGACCCGTACTCGGTCTCCGGCAAGGTCTCGATGGCGCTCTTCAACGAGCTCGTCGCCACGGCGTCGGTCGTCGGGCAAGGCTGAGGCCGGCCCCGCCTCTTCGACCGCGGCGGGCGCGCGGCCCGGTCTGTGGGTCTCAGCCGGCGGGCAGTCCGGAGCTGGCGGTGATCGACTGCTGCATGCTGCCTTCGCCGACGCGGTGTGCCTCGATGTAGATCCGCCGGACCTCCGGGAAGCGCGCCCGGATCGCCTTCTCGATCCGCGTGACCGTGGCTTGCAGTTCCTCGGCGGTGGCATCAGGCTCGAACTCCGCATCGAGCGCCAGCAGCACGTCCTCGGGCCCGAAGTACATCGTCAGCGGCCAGGCGACGCGACACACCGGTTTCTCCTGGGCGGCGATGGCGCGGATCGCGCGCGCGGTCTCGGCATCGACGGCCTCGCCGACGAGCAGGGTCCGCGACTGCCGGATCAGCAGGCTCGCGACTGCGCACAGCAGCAGGCCGATCACGACCGAGGCGACGCCGTCGAGCACCGGCATGCCGAGGGCGTGACTGCCCCAGACGCCGAGTGCCGCCGCGACCAGCCCCAGCAGCGCCGCGCTGTCTTCGGCCATCACCGTGTAGACCGCGGGATCCTTGGACTCGCGCAGCGCCTGGACGAAGGGCTCGTCGCCCTTGTCACGGACGAACTGGCGCACCGCGATCGCCAGACTCGCACCCTCGAACACGGTGGCGGCGCCGAGGATGACGTAGTTCCAGAACGGGTCTTCCACCGGTGCCGGATGGAGGATGTGGAGGATGCCTTCGTAGACCGAGACGCCGCCGCCGACGCCGAAGATCAGCACCGCCACGATCAGGCTCCAGAAATAGAGCTCCTTGCCGTAGCCGAAGGGGTGGCGCTCATCGGCCTGGCGTTGGCTCAGCCCCAGGCCGACCAGCAGCAGCACGCCGTTGCCGGTGTCGACCAGCGAGTGGATGCCTTCGGAGAGCATCGCCGAGCTGCCGGTGAAGGCGGCGCCGGCGAACTTCATCACGGCGATCACCGCATTGGCGCCGATGGCGCCGTAGATCGCCAGGCGGGATTCGGCCATCCGGCGCGCCTCAGCGAGGCGCGGACGCGCGTCGCGCCGGCTTCGGGGTCGGCCTCGGCGACATCGGCACCGCGGCCTCCGCCCGGGCCGCGGCCGAATCGACCGCGGCGCTCGCCGCCGAGGCGGGCGGGGCCGCCGGCGCTGCGCGCCGGCGCGCCGCCGCACGGGCAGCGGCCGAGGCGCGCTTCAAGTCCTCGCGCTCGGCATCGTTGGCCGGCACCGTCGGCGTGCCGAGCGGCACGCTCTTGCTCGAAGGCCCGGTGCCCAGATCGGTGCCGGAGGGTATCGCCGCCTGTCCGGTCGGAGGCGGCGTCGGCTGCAGCGTGCCCTTGGAGCGCTGCAGGATGTTGCCCTGGGCCGAGGCCGCCAGCGGCCCTGCGAGCAACAACGCGACGGCGAGCGCCTGGGCGCAACGAACGGGATGGGGGATCCTCACGGCGGACTCCTGGAGTTGAGGGTGGAAGCAGGGATCGAGATCTTGCGAATTCGCGGGCGCGCTCGACCTCTTGGGGGCGTTTCAGGGAAGGAAGAGACGTGGCGCGGCAATGGCGGGCCTGAGAAATCCTACGCGCCGTCCTCGTTCGTCGCTTTGCCTGCAGCCCTCGACCCACCGGCGCGCGGCGTCGCCTTCTTCGTCGACGCCTTCTTCGCCGAGGCTTTCCTGGCTGGCGCCTTCTTCGCAGGAGACTTCTTCGCAGGAGTCTTCTTGGCGGAAGTCTTCTTCGTCGAAGCCCTTGCCGCCGCCGGAGCAACCGACGTGCCTGCCGGTGCGTCGCCGTCCGCCGTCCCCGCGGCCGCGGACGACGGCGCATAGCGGCCACCTGCCGCAGCACCTTTCTTCGCACCCGCCGGCAACTTGGCCGCGCGCGGCTCGAACTCGAACGAGACCTTGCCTTCCTTCTTGTCGTAGGCGAGATACGCCTTGAACTTGCGGCGCGTCTTGTTCGAGACGAAGCCCTCGAGCAGGTCGGTGCGCCCGGTCGCCAGCAGCTTGGTGATCTGCTCGCGCGCCACCGGTTGCTGCAGGATGATCTTGCCAGTCTTGAAGTCGCAGGTGACGTGGGCGCCGACCGAGTGCTCGCAGACGTAGCTGTTGCCGTGCTCGTAGACGTGCCCCTGCGTCTTCGGGCAGGAGCCGAGGCTTTCCTGGGCCGAGAAGTCGACCGGTTCGCCGGATTCGCCTTCCTTGCGCGCGTCCTCGCCGAAGTCGAATTCGAGCTTCCAGTTCTTGATCTCGTCGTCGTACGCGAGCTT
This sequence comes from Burkholderiales bacterium, assembly GCA_038318385.1. GTDB lineage: Bacteria > Pseudomonadota > Gammaproteobacteria > Burkholderiales > Burkholderiaceae_C > Schlegelella_A. The sequence continues at coordinate 19,512 of JBBQCD010000048.1, forward strand.
GATCTCGGCGGTGAAGGGCCAGCCGGCCTTCGAGCGGAAGCCCTCGAGCGGGCCGATCTTCTTGTCGGCGAGGAAGCGTTCGACCTCGTCGAGCTCGAACGCGCGGCCACCCGGAATCTTGCTGATCGAAAAGCCGCAACCCTCGGTCGCCGGAGGCTTGCCGGTGCAGGCATAGCGGCGGTAGTTCTCCTTGACGACGCCGCCGCAGTTCGGGCACGGCGTGGCCAGCGTCGCGTAGTCGCCCGGCACGGTGTCGCGGTCGTACTCCTTGGCCTTCTTGACGATGCGCTCGGCCATCGCCGCGATCTCGCGCATGAAGTCGTCGCGCTCCAGGCGGCCTTTCTCCATCTCGGCGAGCTGGTACTCCCAGTTGCCGGTGAGTTCGGGCTTGGTCAGGTCCTCGACGCCGAGTCCGCGCAGCAGCGTCATCAGCTGGAACGCCTTGGCACCCGGCACCAGTTCGCGGCCCTCGCGGTGGATGTACTTCTCGTAGATCAGGCCTTCGATGATCGCGGCGCGCGTCGCCGGCGTGCCCAGGCCCTTCTCCTGCATCGCCTCGCGCAGTTCGTCGTCGTCGATCAGCTTGCCGGCACCTTCCATCGCCGACAGCAGCGTCGCCTCGGTGTAGCGCGCCGGGGGCTTGGTCTTCAGCGCCTTGACGTCGACGCCCTCGGTGCGCGCCATCTCGCCCGGCGCCACCGCGACCAGGTTGGCGTCGTCCTCCTGGGCTTCGCGGCCGTGCACCGCCAGCCAGCCCGGCTTGACCATCACCTTGCCGTTGGTCTGGAAGGCGAGTTCGCGGCCGGCGGCGCGCACGGTCGAGATCCGCGTGGTCACCATGAACTCGGCCGGCGGGAAGAACACCGACATGAAGCGCTTGACGACCATGTCGTAGAGCTTGGCCTCGATGTCGCTCAGGCTGCGCGGCGCCTGCAAGGTCGGGATGATGGCGAAGTGGTCGGAGATCTTGGCGTTGTCGAAGATGCGCTTGTTCGGCTTGATGTAGCCCTCCTTCAGCGCCGTCCGGGCGTGGACCGCGAGGGCACGCAGCGGCCCCGGCATCTGTTCGGTCGAGATCATCTCCATCGTCTGCCGGGCGACGCTGACGTAGTCCTCCGGCAGGGCCTTGCTGTCGGTCCGCGGGTAGGTGAGGACCTTGTGCTTCTCGTACAGCGCCTGGGCGATCGACAACGTTGTGCGCGCCGAGAAACCCAGGCGCGAGTTCGCCTCGCGCTGCAGGCTCGTGAGGTCGAAAAGTGCGGGCGGCGCCTGCGAGCTCGGCTTGGCCTCCTCGGTGACGCTCGCCGGCTGACCCTGCACGGCATCGGCGATTGCCTGGGCGTCGGCGGCGCTCCAGAGGCGGTCGGAGCGGGCGTCCGGGTCGGCGATGCCGGCCTCGTCCGACTTCGCCTGCAGCGCTGCGGGTGCGCCGGTCAGCATGCCCTTCTTCCACTGCGGGTCGAACCACTTGCCTTCGTATTCGCCGGCCTGAACCGCGAAGCTGGCGCGAATCTCCCAGTAATCGCGCGAGACGTGCTTCCGGATCTTCTCCTCGCGCTCGACCATGATCGAGAGGGTCGGTGTCTGCACCCGCCCGACGGTCGTCAGGAAGAAGCCGCCGTCGCGCGAATTGAAAGCGGTCATCGCCCGGGTGCCGTTGATCCCGACCAGCCAGTCGGCTTCGGAGCGGCAGCGCGCGGCATCGGCCAGCGGCAGCATCTGCTGGTCGCTGCGCAGGTGCTCGAAGCCGTCGCGGATGGCCGCCGGCGTCATGCTCTGCAGCCACAGGCGCTGCACCGGATGCTTGGCTTTCGCGTGCTGCTGGATCAGGCGGAAGATCAGCTCGCCCTCGCGCCCCGCGTCGCAGGCATTGATCAGCTCGCTGACGTCCTTGCGCTTGACCAGCCGCAGGATCGCGTTCAGGCGCGACTTCGACTTGTCAATCGGGTTCAGATCGAAGTGCGGCGGGATCACCGGCAGGTTGGCGAAGCTCCACTTGCCGCGCTTGACGTCGTACTCCTCCGGCGCCTTGATCTCGAGCAGGTGGCCGACAGCGGAGGTGACGATGTAGCGTTCGCTCTCGAAGTACTCGTCGTGCTTGTCGAACTTGCCGGCCGTGGGTGTCAACGCGCGCACGATGTCCTGGGCGACGGAGGGCTTCTCGGCAATGATGAGTGACTTGGTCATGGCTCTTTCTGTGTATCCGGCGACGCGACTTCGTCGCGTCCCTACAATCCGGGCTTCTCGCGCGCACGTGCACACGCGCGCGCACCCATGAATTCAATGTACCCAAAGATGCCGATGGCGGAAATCGCGCGCTCCAGCACCCCGAAAACCCGCTCCTCCAAAGCGACCGGCCCACGCATCCAGGTGCGGCGCAGCGGCGTCCATGGCAAGGGCGTCTTCGCCCTCGCCCCGCTCGCCAAGGGCGAACGCATCCTTGAATACACCGGCCAGGTGATCACCTGGAAGGAGGCGCTGCGTCGCCACCCCCACGATCCCGACGACCCCAACCATACCTTCTACTTCCACATCGACGAAAAACGGGTCATCGACGGCAAGTTCGGCGGCAACGCCGCGAAGTGGATCAACCACTCCTGCCAGCCGAATTGCGAGTCCGACACCGACGAGGAAGCGGGCCAAGTGTGGATCAAGGCGCTGCGGGCGATCAAGCCGGGCGAGGAACTGAACTACGACTACGGGCTGGTCCTCGATGGCCGCCACACCGCCAAGGTGAAGAAGGAATTCGAGTGCCGCTGCGGCAGCCGCAAATGCCGCGGCACGCTTCTCGCCCCGAAGACCTGAACCGCGCCTGACATGGCCGAGCTGGACTGGAACGCCGAGGTGCTGACCCAGCAGCTCGCGGCGCTGCTGCCGGGCATCGCCGTCGACGTCGTCGCCGAGACCGGCTCGACCAACACCGACCTGCTCGAGGCCGTGCGCGCGGCTGCTCAGGAGGGCATTCACGTCCGCCGCAGCGTCGAGAGCCGGGCCTACGCCAGCGCTTCGCGTGGGGATGCCACCGCCTCCGCCGAGGCTGCGTTCCAGCCGCGCCTGCTCGTCGCCGAGCGCCAGACCAACGGCCGCGGCCGGAACGGCCGTCACTGGGAGGCCGAGCGAAGCCAGTCGCTGACGTTCTCGCTGGCGTTCGCCCTTGGCCCCTCGGCCGGGGCGGGGCTTTCGCTGGCGGTCGGCGTGGCCCTGGCAGAGGCCCTCGATCCCGGTGAGGCGCCGCGCCTGATGCTGAAGTGGCCGAACGACCTCTGGCTGCTCGACGCCGCCGGGGGCCGCAAGCTCGGCGGCGTACTGATCGAGACGGCGCCGCTCGGGACCGGGCGCGTCGCGGTGGTCGGCGTCGGCCTGAACGTCGGCCCGGTCGACGACAGCACTGGCTTTTCAAGCGGCTGCGCCTGGGTCCGCGAGCTCAATGCCGGCGCCACCGCGCCGACATTGCTGGCGCGCGTCGCCGTGCCGCTGGCCGGGGCGCTGCGCGACTTCCACGCCGCCGGCTTCGCGCCGTTCCGCGCGCGCTATGCGCGGCGCGACCTGCTGTGCGACCGGCCGGTGACGACCAGTCACCCCGAGGCGCGGCACGGCACGGCCGCGGGGATCGGTGCCGAAGGAAGCCTTCGGGTGCGCCGCCCCGACGGAGCGGTGATCGAGGTCTCGAGCGGAGAGGTCAGCGTTCGCCTGCGCGCCGGGGATTCGGCGGCAGAAAGTCCGACCGCGTGATGCTGCGCGCACTCGTCGTCCTGCTGGTGCTGGCGAACCTCGTGTTCTTCGTCTGGACGCAAGGCTGGATCGACGGCATCAGCGGATTCCGGGCGGGCGGGGATCGCGAGCCCGAGCGCCTGGCCCGCCAGGTCCGACCGGAGTCCGTCGTCATTCTGCCGCGGGCCGTCGGCGCCAGTTCCGCGGGATCCAGCACCTGCCTCGAGGCGGGGCCGTTCGGCGCCAGCGAAGTCGGCGCGGCAGAAGCCGCGCTGCGCAGCGCCGCGCCGGCTGCCGCCTGGAACGATGTCCGCGCCGAAAGGCCCGGCGCGTGGCTGCTCTACATGGGCAGCTATCCGGACCGCGAGACGCTGAAGCGCAAGGAAGACGAACTGCGCCGCGCGCGCGCCGAGTTCGAGGAACTATCCGTCCCCGGCGAGGGCGCCCTCGGCCTCTCGCTGGGCCGCTACGACGATCGCGGTGCCGCCGAGCGCGCGCTCGACGCGGCCCAGCAGCGCGGCATCCGCAGTGCCCGTGTCGTCCAGCTCGCACCGGCCGTTCTGCACATGCTGCGCGTCGAGCGTGCCGAGCCGGCAGTCGCGGCGCAACTCTCCGTCCTGAAATCGGAAGCACTCGGCGCGGGCTTCATCGCCTGTTCCAGCCCCTCGACCGGACGCTGAGCCGGGGACGGCTCAGGCGGCGGGGCCTCGCATCCGGTTCGCCCTCGATTCGAGCCGCAACGCGACGATGGCGGCGGCGAGCAACAGCAGCCAGCCGAAGCCCGGCGCGCCGCCCCCGCCGCCACCCGACGACTGCGCGACCGCGGCCACGGCGCCGACGGTGACGCTCAGCGACTCGGCCGAGACGATGTTGGCGTTGTCGGTCAGGGTCAGCGTGACGGTGAAGGTGCCGGCGGCGTTCGGCGTGGCCGAGACGCTCGGGCCGTCGGTCGCGCCGACCAGGCCGGTGACGATGCCGCCGCCGTCGGCGAGGGCCCAGCGATAGCTCGTGATGGTGTGGCCGGCCGGCAGGATCGACGGCACCGCGTCGAAGGTCACCGTCTGGCCAGCCAAAGGCGTGGCGGGCGACACGCCGATGCGCGCCTGGACGCCGATCGCCGACAGGACCGCGGCATGCGCGTCGAGCATGCCGGCGCCGCACAGGCCCGTGGAACAGACGCATTGCAGTTGCTGCACCGAGGCGTCCGGGGGGGCGCAGGCCGCGACGGCCGCTCCGCTCTCGTCGACGGTCGGTGTCGGGAAGGCACGCGCCGAGGATTGCAGCTTGTAGCGCACCTCGTCCGGCGTCAGCGCGGGTTGTGCCGAGAGCATCAGTGCCACCGTGCCGGCAACGAGCGGCGCCGAGAAGCTGGTGCCGATGGAGCTCTTGAAGCTGTCGCTGTAGGTCGCGCCGGAGGCGCCGGCCACCGGCGTCGTCGAGCCGGCATTCGACGTCGTCATGATCGGGTAGAGGCAAGGACCCGACAGGCTGACGCAGTTGCCGCCCGGCGCGGCGATCGAGATCGCCGGCCCAAGGTCGGAGAAGCCGACCTTCGTGCCGATGTGGCGCAGTGCCAGCACGCCGATCACGCCGGGGCAGTTCGCCGGTGTGCTGACCGCATGGCCGGCGCTGTTGCCGGCGGAGGCGACCACGACGACGCCCTGCGCCCGGACGTCGGCGACGGCGTCGACATAGGCCTGGCTGCAGGCACCGACGCCGCCGAGACTCATGTTGATGACGCGTGCCTTGTTCGCGTTCACCGGAACGCCGCCGCCGATATCGATGCCGGCGGCCCAGCGCATGCCGGCGACGATGTCGGAGTCGTACCCGCCGCACCGGCCCAGCACCCGCACCGGCAGCACGCGGACATTGCGGCCGACGCTGGCGATGCCGACCGCGTTGTCGGTGACGGCGCCGATCAGGCCCGCGGTCTCGGTGCCGTGCCAGGAACTGAGGTCGCCGGCATCGGCTGCCGTGCAGCCGCCCTTGCCGACGTCGGCCTGCAGCACGAAGTCGCCGGGATCCGACGCGTCGGCATCGCGGCCGTTGCCGTCGGCCGAGGTCGTGAACGAGCCATCGGCGTCGCCGCTGATCATGTCGTAGCCCGGCAGCAGGTTGCCGCCGTTAGCCACCGTCTTGAAATCGCTGTGGTCGAAGCGGATGCCGGTGTCGAGCACCGCCACGACGACGGAGGCGCTGCCGGTCGTCAGGTCCCAGGCCTGCTCGGCGTTCATGGCCGCCGGCGCGGTGTTCGGCGTCGCCGCGGTCGGACTCGTCGTCGCCGGGCCGGGCGGCTTGAGATACCACTGTCCGACCAGCGGGCCACCGGCGGTGTTGCCGTTGGTGTAGGCCCGCGTCTTGTAGTACGGATCGTTCGGAACCGCGAAGCGCCGGCGCATCAGGTCGGGCACCGCGTACTCGACCTCGGCATCGGCGCCGAGTCGCGCGGCCAGCTGCTCGGAGCTGAGACCGGCGGCGAAGACGACATGGCTGCGCGCCGAAACCATCGCGCCCGGCACCAGCGCGATGCCGATGCGCTGTCCGAGCGCTTGCGTGCGGCCGCTCAGCGCCACGGCCGCAGGCGTGGCCGTCGCCGCCTGGATGCTCTTGCGCAGCTCGGTCGCATCGACCCGGTACTTGACGATGACGCGTGCCGTGCCGGCGGACTGCGTCGTGACGGTCTGCGCCAGCGGCGCCTGCAGCGAGAACGGCGCGATCAACGCGGCGCAGGTCAGGCTCAGCGAAAGAAGAAATCTGCGCATCGAAAGATGTCTCCGGCGGTCGTGCTGAGGGCGAAGGATAAGAGCGCGCCGGTTCCGGCGCCGCTCAGGGCTTCGCCGGTCGCTTGGGCTCGTCTCTTTCGACGCTCTCGAAGGTCGCTGCGTCGGCTCGCAGGCGCTGGATCGAAGCGTCGCAATCGGCTCCCGCGACGCAGCGCACCACGATCGCATGCCACTGCCCCCCGGACGACGACAGGTAGCGCGCCGGGCGCTTCGCAGCGGCGCCGGCGGCCCGCGCGATGGCGTCGCCATCGGCGGACGGCTCCTTGAGCTTGACCAGGAGGCGCAGGTCGGCCTGGGGCGACGCCGCGTCGGCCGGCGCACCGCAAGCCGCGAGCGCGGCGAGCCAGACCAGGCCCACGGCGGCCAGCGAGATTCTCATCGCGGTCAGTTTAGGGGGCCGGTCCAGGCACCGATGGATGTGCTTACCAAGCCTTACCGGGCCTCACGCCGAAGCGCGGATTCCATCACGCCGCCGCAGCGCCCGAGTCGCAAGGGCAGGCGCCGGCAAAGAAACTTTACCTGTCACACGCATCGGTGCTGCGATGCGAACTTATCGTGACGAAGCGGAGTCCATCCGTCCGCACCAGGAGTCGATCATGATGAGGAATTCTTTCAAGATGGCGGGCATCGCGGCAGCAGTCGCGACCACGGCGTTTCTCCCGCTGTCGAGCGAGGCCGCCGAGTACGCCACGGTGATCTCGGCAACGCCGATCACGTCCCCCGTCGGCGTGCCGCGCCGCGTCTGCAGCGACGAGCGCCAGTACGTGCGGCCCCAGTCGTCCGGAGCCGGCGCGGTGATCGGCGCGATCGCCGGCGGGCTGCTCGGCAACACGGTGGGCGGAGGCGGAGCCGGCCGGGCCGCGGCCACGGGTCTCGGCGCCGTTGCCGGCGCGGCGCTCGGCAATTCGGTCGAAATGAACGGTCACCCGGGGGCCGAGGTCCCGGTGCAACGCTGCCAGACGGTGTCGTCCTACGAGAACCGCACGGTGGGCTACGACGTGGTCTACGAATACGCCGGCCAGCGCTACTCGACGCGCATGGACCAGGACCCCGGTCGCGAGATCAGGATCGAGGTCCGTCCTTCGGCAGAGACCTTGTCCGCCCGGGGCGGCGCGCCGGCCTATCCCGACGCCAATGCCTACGCCCCCGGCCAGGTCGTCGAGGCCGCGCCGCCGGACTACTACGCGCCCAACCCGGTCTACTACAGCCCGGCTCCGGTCTACTACGGTGCTCCGGCGTACTACGGCCCGAGCATCGGCATCGGCATCGGCGGCTACTGGGGCGGTGGCGGCGGGCGGCACCGCCACTGGCGCTGACGACAGGGGGCGCCGGAACGGCGCCCGACCCGCGTCCCTGCCGGGGTTCCGATGCCCTCTACTTCGCCGCCATCAATGCGACGGTGGTGTCGAGCATCCGGTTCGAGAAGCCCCATTCGTTGTCGTACCAGCTGCTGACCTTGACGAGGCGGCCGGAGACCTTCGTCAGCGTGGAGTCGTAGGTGCTGGACGCGGGGTTGTGGTTGAAGTCGACGCTCACCAGCGGGCCGTCGCTGTAGCCCAGCAGGCCGACGAGCGGACCGCTCGTCGAGGCTTCCTTCATGATCGCGTTGATCTCGTCCACCGTCGTGTCGCGCGCGGCAATGAACGAGAGGTCGACGATGGACACGTTGATCGTCGGCACGCGCATCGCGTAGCCGTCGAGGCGACCGTTGAGCTCCGGCAGCACCAGTCCGACCGCGGTGGCGGCGCCGGTCTTCGTCGGGATCATGCTGTGAGTGGCGCTGCGCGCGCGGCGCAGGTCCTCGTGGTAGACGTCGGTCAGCACCTGGTCGTTGGTGTAGGCGTGGATCGTCGTCATCAGGCCGTTGACCAGGCCGATCTTGTCGTGCAGCGGCTTGACCAGCGGCGCCAGGCAGTTGGTCGTGCAGCTGGCGTTGCTGATGACGGTGTCGCTCGCCTTCAACACGCCGTGGTTGACGCCGTAGACGATGGTCGCGTCGACGTCGGTGCCACCGGGCGCGGAGATGATGACCTTCTTCGCCCCGCCGGTGAGGTGCGCCGAGGCCTTGGCCTTCGACGTGAACAGCCCCGTGCATTCGAGGACGACGTCGACGCCGAGCTCCTTCCACGGCAGTTCCGCCGGGTTGCGCACCGCCAGCACCTTGATCCGGTCGCCGCCCTTGGCGCTCTTGTCGCCCGAGACGATCATCGAGTCGCCGTCGACGCTGACGCTGCCGGGGAACGGTCCGTGCGCCGTGTCGTAGCGCGTCAGGTGGGCATTGGTCTCCGGCTTGCCGAGGTCGTTGATGGCGACGATCTGGATGTCGTGCTTCTTGCCGCCCTCGTAGTGGGCGCGCAGGATGTTGCGGCCGATGCGGCCGTAGCCGTTGATCGCGACTTTGATGGTCATGAGAGTTCCTTGGAAGGCTTGGAAAGGACCTGGCGCACCGTGGCCGCGACGTGTTCCGCCGTGAAGCCGAAGTGCTTGAACAGGGCGGGGGCCGGCGCCGATTCGCCGAAGGTGTCGATGCCGATCACCGCGGCGCAACCGTATTTCCACCAGCCGTCGGTCACGCCCATCTCGACCGCGATACGCGGCACCCGCGGTGGCAGGACGCGCAACTTGTAGGGCGCGCTCTGGCGGTCGAAGACCGTGGTCGACGGCATCGACACGACCCGCACGGCGATGCCTTCGGCGGCGAGCTGCTGCTGGGCGTTGAGCGCCAGCTGCACCTCCGAGCCGGTGGCGATGATGACGGCCTGGGGCTTCCTGTTGAGGCCGACCTCGCTCGGCTCGGCCAGCACGTAGGCGCCGCGGGTGATGCCTTCGAGCCCGGCCTCGGGATCGGCGGCGTCGAGCACCGGCTTGGGCGCATACGGCAGGTTCTGGCGCGACAGCAGCAGCGCCGTCGGACGCTGCCGGCTCTCGAGCGCCGCCGCCCACGCGACCGCGGTCTCGAGCGTGTCGCAGGGGCGCCAGACGTCGAGATTCGGGATCAGCCGCAGCGACGCCGCATGCTCGATCGACTGGTGGGTCGGCCCGTCCTCGCCGAGGCCGATGGAGTCGTGGGTGAAGACGTGGACCACGCGCGCCTTCATCAGCGCGGCCATGCGGATCGCATTGCGGCTGTAGTCGCTGAAGGTCAGGAAGGTGCCGCCGTAGGGAATCCAGCCGCCGTGCAGCGCGATGCCGTTCATCACCGCAGCCATGCCGAACTCGCGCACGCCGTAGTTGATGTGCCGGCCGATCTTGCCGTCGGCCGTGAGCACCGGGGCGCCGTCGGCCTCGAAGCGCAGCGGTGGCGTGCTGCTGGTGTTGGTGAGGTTCGATCCCGTCAGGTCGGCGCTGCCGCCGAGGAGCTCGGGCATGGCCGCGGTGTACGCCTCGAGGGCGATCTGGCTGGCCTTGCGGCTGGCGACGGTCTCGGCCTTCTCGTGCGCAGCGAGCGCGAGGCGTCTCACGATCTCGGGCCAGTTCGACGGCAGCTCGCCGCGCATGCGGCGCACGTACTCCGCGGCGAGCTCCGGATGGGCGGCCTTGTAGACCGCGAAGCGACCTTCCCACTCGGCCTCGATCTCCTCGCCGCGGGCCTTTGCATCCCAGTCGGAATAGACCTCCTCCGGCAGCACGAAGGGTTCCGACGTCCAGCCGAGGGCGGCGCGCGTCAGCTTGACCTCCTCCACGCCGAGCGCTTCGCCGTGCGCCTTGGCGGTGCCGGCGCGGTTCGGCGAACCCTTGCCGATCGTCGTCTTGCAACAGATCATCGTCGGTCGGTCCGGCGAACGCTTGGCCTGGGCGATGGCGGCGTCGACCGCGTCGACGCTCTGCCCGTCGACCGCGGCGATCACGTTCCAGCCGTAGGCCTCGAAGCGCTTCGGGGTGTCGTCGACGAACCAGGGTGAGACCTTGCCGTCGATCGAGATGCCGTTGTCGTCGTACATGACGATGAGCTTGTTGAGCTTCCAGGCGCCGGCGAGCGCGCTGGCCTCGTGGCTGATCCCTTCCATCAGGCAGCCGTCGCCGACGAAGACATAGGTGTGATGGTCGACGATCGTGTGGCCGTCGCGGTTGAACTCGCGCGCCAGCAGCTTCTCGGCGAGCGCCATTCCGACCCCGTTCGCCAGGCCCTGGCCGAGCGGCCCGGTCGTCGTCTCCACACCCGGCGTCAGGCCGTGTTCGGGATGGCCCGGCGTCTTGCTGTGCAGCTGGCGGAAGTTGCGCAGTTCGGAAAGGGCGAGGTCGTAGCCGGTCAGGTGCAGCACCGCGTACTGCAGCATCGAGGCGTGACCGTTGGAGAGCACGAAACGGTCGCGCTCGGTCCACTGCGGATTGCGGGGGTTGAAGCGCAGATGCCGGCCCCACAGGGCGACGGCCATCTCGGCCATGCCCATCGGCGCTCCGGGGTGGCCCGAGTTCGCCTGCTGCACCGCGTCCATGGCCAGCGCACGGATCGCGTTGGCCATCAGCGTGGTGCGGGCCGTCGAAGCGGCGGCGGATGATGCGATGGCGGCCATGCGGATCCTGGTTTGCGCGACGAAACCATCGATTTTACGGGTCGGGGCCGACACGCCGACGGGCGGGATAATCGGCCCGATGCGTGGACTCCACCTGACCGCCGACCTGCACGGCTGCGCCGCGGCGCCGGCGGCGATGACGGACCCAGCGGTGCTGCGCCACGTCTGCCTGGACGCTGTCGCGGCCGCGGGCCTGTCGGCGGTCGGCGAGCTCTTCCACCGCTACGCGCCGGCGCCCGGCCGCGCCGCGCCGGCCGGGATCACCGGCGTCGTGCTGCTAGCCGAGTCGCACCTGGCCGTGCACACCTGGCCGGAACTCGCCGCCGCCACGCTCGACGTCTACGTCTGCAACCTCGGCCAGGACAACTCGGCGCGGGCGCATGACCTGCTCGAGCGCCTGGTCACCGTCTTCGGAGCCGCGCGCGTCGACCGCCAGTCGCTCGACCGCGGCCGCGCCCGCGATCCCGAGGACGCGGCGGCGTGACGACACGAGCGCTGCCGCCGGAAAACCGGGTCCCGCGGGCGATGGTGCTGGCGGCGGGCCGCGGCGAGCGCATGCGACCGCTGACCGACGCCACGCCCAAGCCGCTGCTCAAGGTCCACGGCAAGGCGCTGATCGAATGGCACCTCGAGGCATTGGCCCGTGACGGCATCCGCGAGGTCGTGGTCAACGCCGCCTGGCACGAGGCGCAGATCGTCGAGGCGCTCGGCGACGGCTCGCGCTGGGGCCTGGCGATCCGCTACTCGCTCGAAGGCCGCGACCATGGCGGCGCGCTCGAGACCGCCGGCGGTATCGCCAAGGCCCTGCCGCTGCTGGGCGAGCACTTCTGGCTGGTTTCCGGCGACATCTACGCGCCGCACTTCCGCTTCAGCCGTGCCGCCGCGGAGGACTTCGTCGCGAGCAGGCAGCTGGCACGGCTCTGGCTGGTGCCCAATCCCGCCTTCCATCCACAGGGCGACTTCGGCCTCGGCGTCGACGGCCTCGGCCTGGCCGACGGGCCGGGTCCCGACGGGCAGCGCTGGACCTATTCCAACCTCGCGCTGTGCAGCGCCGGGCTCTGCGCCGGCATCGCCCCCGGCACCCGCGCCGCACTCGGCCCGCTGCTCTACGCGGGCATGCGCGAGCGCCGGATCAGCGCCGAGCTCTACCGCGGGCCCTGGGAAAACGTCGGCACGCCGGCGCAGCTGGAGGCGCTGAACGCCGCGCCGCCGACGCCGCCTGAATCCGCCGCGACTACTGCGCCAGCGGCGCGCTGATCGCGTCGATCCGCGCCATGACGTCGGGGGTCAGTTTCGCGAGTACGTCGACGGCGCCGAGGTTGGCCCGCAGCTGTTCGAGCTTCGAGGCCCCGGTGATCACGCTGCTGACGTTCGGATTGGCCGCGACCCAGGCAATGGCCAGCTGGCCGACCGTGCAGCCGAGATCCGCGGCGACGGTCTCGAGTTCGGCCACGGCGGCGTTGCGCTTCTCGTCGGTCAGGCCCTTCAGCAGGAATCCCATGCTTTCCATGGCGCCGCGGCTGTCGGCCGGCACCCCGCCCCGGTACTTGCCGGTCAGCAGGCCGCTGGCGAGCGGGCTCCAGGTGGTGAGGCCCAGGCCGATGTCGGTGTAGAGACGCGCGTACTCCTTCTCGACGCGGCGGCGGTGGAAGAGGTTGTACTGAGGCTGCTCCATCACCGGCTTGTGCAAATGATGGCGCTCGGCGATGTCCCAGGCGGCGCGGATCTCGTCGGCCGACCACTCGCTCGTGCCCCAGTAGAGGGCCTTGCCGCGCGTGATCATGTCGCTCATCGCCCAGACCGTCTCCTCGACCGGCGTCTCCGGATCCGGGCGGTGGCAGTAAACGAGATCGATGAAATCCAGCCCCATGCGCTGCAGCGAGCCGTCGATCGCCTGGCTCAGGTACTTGCGGTTGAGCGTGTCCTTGCGGTTGACGGCGTCGCCGTCGCGGTCCAGCCCCCAGAAGAACTTGGTCGAGACGATGTAGTTCAGGCGCGGCCAGCGCAGTTCCCGGATGGCCTGGCCCATCACCACCTCGCTCTCGCCCTTGGCATAGACCTCGGCGTTGTCGAAGAAGTTGACGCCGGCGTCCATCGCCGCGGCGAGCATCTCCTTCGCGCTCGCGACATCGACCTGGTTGTGGTACGTGACCCAGGAGCCGAGCGACAGCAC
>JBBQCD010000049.1:0-32323 GCA_038318385.1 Burkholderiales bacterium
CCGCCGCCGCCGGCACGCCCTGGCCTGCCTAGCTCCTTGACCATCCGCTCGACCAGCGCCTCGCCGGCCGACGGCTCGTGGACCCGGCCTTCGGCCTGCGCGTCGGCGCGCGTCTGCTCGAGCACGTGGACCGAGAGCGCGAGCGAGGTCTCGTCGAGGACGGCGAGCGGCCCGACCGGCATGCCGGCGGCGAGCGCGGCGTGCTCGATCAGCGGCGCGGCAATTCCTTCGGCGAGCATCGTCGCTCCTTCCATCACGAAGGTGCCGAAGACGCGGCTGGTGAAGAAGCCGCGTGAGTCGGTGACGACGATCGGCGTCTTGCCGAGCGCGACGACGTAGTCGTAGGCGCGCGCGAGCGTCTCGTCGCTGGTCGACTTGCCGCGGATGATCTCGACCAGCTTCATCTTGTGCACCGGCGAGAAGAAGTGCAGGCCGACGAAGCGCTCGGGCGCGGTGCTCGCCGTGGCCAGGCCGCTGATCGGCAGCGTCGAGGTGTTCGAGGCGAATACTCCCCCGGCGGCGAGCATCGGCTCGGCCTCGCGCGTCACCGCCGCCTTCAGGTCGCGCTTCTCGAACACCGCCTCGATGATCAGGTCGCAGCCGCGCAGGTCGGCGGCGTCGGCCGTCGGCGTGACGAGGCCGAGCAGGCGCGTTTGCTCGGCCTCGCTGATCCGGCCCTTGGCGAGCTGCGGCGCGAGGATCTTCGCGATCGCCTGCAGGCCCGCCTGGGCGTTGTCCATCGACACGTCCTTCAGCACGCAGGGAATGCCGCGCACGGCATTGGCGTGGGCGATGCCGGCGCCCATCATGCCGGCACCGAGGATGCCGACCTTCGCCGGCTTCCAGCGCGGGAAGCCCTGCGGACGCGACTTGCCCGACTTGATCGCGTTCAGGTTGAAAAAGAACGCGGTCACCAGGTTCTTGGCCGTCTGGCTGACCATGATCCGCGCCAGCTTGCGGCTCTCGATGCGAGTGGCGGTGTCGTAGTCGACCAGCGCGCCTTCGACCATCGCCTCCAGCACGGCCTGCGGGGCCGGGTAGAGCCCGCGGGTCTTCTGGGCGAGCATCGCCGGCGCGACCGCGAGGCCGGCCGCGATTTTCGGATTCGACGGGCCGCCGCCCGGCATCCGGTAGTCCTTGCGGTCCCAGGGCTGGACCGCATCCGGATGGTTCGCGATCCATGCCAGGGCCTCACTGCGCAGACCCTGCGCATCCTCGGCCAAGCCGTCGACGAGGCCGAGTTCCAGCGCTTCGCGCGGACCGAACAGCTTGCCTTCCAGCAGGTAGGGTTGAGCGGCCATCAGGCCGAGCAGGCGCACCGTCTTGGTGATGCCGGTCGCGCCGGGAATCAGTCCGAGCGTCACCTCCGGCGTGCCGAAACGGATCTTCGAATCGTCGAGGGCGAAGCGCGCATGCGCCGCCAGCGCGACCTCCCAACCGCCGCCGAGTGCGGCACCGCCGAGCAGGGCGACAACCGGCCGGCCGAGTGTCTCGAGGCGCCGAAAGCTCCTCTTCATGGCTTCGATGCGACCGAAGCCCTCCGCCGCATCGGATGCCTTCAGCAACAGCACGCTCTTGAGCTCGGCCCCGGCGAAGAACGTCGACTTCGCGGAGACCAGCAAGACGCCGCGGATGCGTTCCTTGTCGCGCTCGAGCCGGGCGACGGCCTCGGCCAGGTCGTGCTGCCACTGCACGTTCATCGTGTTGACCGGCGACCCGGGCTCGTCGAACGTCAGGGTGGCGATGCCATCGCCCTCGATCTCGAGTCTCAGCGTCTTCATCTCGTCGGCTCCCGGGTTGCCGGTGGTCATCAGACCCGCTCGACGATCGTCGCGATGCCCATGCCACCGCCCACGCACAACGTGATCAGGCCGCGCTTCAGCTGGCGGCGCTCGAGCTCGTCGAGCAGCGTGCCGAGGAGCATGGCCCCGGTGGCGCCGAGCGGATGGCCCATCGCGATCGCGCCGCCGTTGACGTTGACCTTCTCGTGCGGAACCTCGAGCTCGCGCATGAAGCGCATCGGCACCGCCGCGAAGGCCTCGTTGACCTCGAACAGGTCGATGTCGTCGATGGTGAGGCCCGCCTTGGCCAGCGCCTTGCGCGCGGCCGGCATCGGACCGGTCAGCATGATCGTCGGGTCGGCCCCCGAGAGCGCGGTGGCGACGATGCGACCGCGCGGCGTCAGCCCCATCGCCCGTCCCTTGGCCTCGCTGCCGATCAGCACCGCAGCGGCGCCGTCGACGATGCCCGACGAGTTGCCGGCGGTGTGAACGTGGCGGATGCGCTCGACCTGCGGATAGCGGGCGAGCGCGACCGCGTCGAAGCCCATCGCGCCGAGCTCGCCGAACGCGACCTTGAGCTGGCCCAGACCTTCGAGCGTCGTCCGCGGCTTGATGAACTCGTCGCGCTCGAGCACCGGCAGGCCGATCTCGTCTTCCACCGCGATCACCGAACGGTCGAAGCGCCCGTCGGCTTGGGCCGCGGCGGCGCGCTGCTGCGAGGCGAGCGCGTAGCGGTCCACGTCTTCGCGGTCCCAGCCGCCGAGCGTGGCGATGAGGTCGGCACCGATCCCCTGCGGCACGAAGCCGATGGCGAAATTGGTCTGCGGGTCCTGCGACCAGGCGCCGCCGTCCGAGCCGATCGGCACCCGCGACATGCTCTCGACGCCGCCGGCGACGACCATGTCCTCCCAGCCGCTCGCGACCTTCTGCGCGGCGATGTTCACCGCCTCGAGGCCCGAGGCGCAGAACCGGTTGATCTGCATGCCGGCGACCTTGAAGTCCCAGCCGGCCTTCAGCGCTGCCGTCTTGGCGATGACCGAACCCTGCTCGCCCACCGGCGAGACCACGCCCATGACGACGTCGTCGAGCTCGGCCGGATCGAAGTCGAGGCGCTTCTGCAACTGCGTCAGCAGGCCGGCGAGCAGGTCGACCGGCTTGACCTCGTGCAGGCTGCCGTCCTTCTTGCCCTTGCCGCGGGGCGTGCGCACGGCCTCGAAGATCATCGCGTGGGTCATTGGGTGTCTCCTGGTTGACCGGGCCCGCGCCGCGCTGCGTCAGGGGCGCGCGCCGATTGACAGTCCATTATGGTTCTTTGATGATGCTGCGGCGACGGCGTCCCGGAACGTCCCTCCCCCGCCCCAAGACCGACGCTCCACGCAGGCAAACGACGCATGCAATTCACCCACGAACACGAAGAGATCCGGCGCACGCTCAAGCGCTTCATCGCCGACGAGATCAACCCGCATGTCGATGAGTGGGAGGCCGCCGAGATCTTCCCCGCCCACGAGGTCTTTCGAAAGCTCGGCAACCTCGGCATGCTCGGCCTCACCAAGCCTACCGACTGCGGCGGCATGGGCCTGGACTACTCGTACTCGGTGGCGATGGCCGAGGCGCTCGGCGACATCGACTGCGGCGCGCTGCCGATGGCCATCGGCGTGCAGACCGACATGGCGACGCCGGCGCTGGCGCGCTTCGGCTCGGACGCACTGAAACGCGAGTTCCTGGTCCCGGCGATCACCGGCGAGGCGGTCGCCTGCATCGGCGTCTCCGAGCCCGGCGCCGGCTCCGACGTCGCCGGCGTGCGGACGACGGCACGCAAGGACGGCGACGACTACGTCATCAACGGCGCCAAGATGTGGATCACCAACAGCCTGCAGGCCGACTGGATGTGCCTGCTCGCCAACACCTCCGAAGGTGCCGCCCACAAGAACAAGAGCCTGATCGTGGTGCCGATGACCACGCCCGGCATCACCAAGGCGAAGAAGATCCGCAAGATCGGCATGATGGCCAGCGACACCGGCCTGATCCACTTCGACGACGTGCGCGTGCCGCAATCCAACCGCATCGGCGAGGAGGGCCTGGGCTTCACCTACCAGATGATGCAGTTCCAGGAGGAGCGGCTCTGGGCCGCGGCCAACTCGATCCAGGGCCTGCTGAACTGCATCGCCCTGACGGCGGACTACGCCCGCGAGCGCCAGGTCTTCGGCCGGCCGGTGCTCGACAACCAGGTCGTCCACTTCCGCCTCGCCGAGTTGAAAACCGAGATCGAGGCGCTGCGCGGCCTGACCTACATGGCGACCGAGCACTACATCGCCGGGCGCGACGTCACCGAGTGGGCATCGATGGCCAAGCTGAAGGCCGGCCGGCTGCTGCGCGAGGTGCCCGATGCCTGCCTGCAGTTCTGGGGCGGCATGGGCTACACCTGGGACAACCGGGTCTCGCGCATGTACCGCGACGGGCGGCTCGCCTCCATCGGCGGCGGCGCCGACGAGGTCATGCTCGGCATCATCGCCAAGTACATGCACACGCTGCCGGGAAAGCGCTGAGGACGCCCGCGCGATTTCGCGCTCCCCGGTCCTCGAGAGCGCAACCCATCAGGAGGACCCGGAATGAATACCGTGATCATCGAACGCGACGGCGAGGTCTGGACCGTCACCCTGAACCGGCCCGAAGTCCGCAATGCCGTCGACGGACCGACTGCGCGCGCGCTCGCCGACGCCTTCCGCGCCTTCGATGCCGATCCCGGGTCCCGGGTCGCGATCCTGCGCGGCAGCGGCGAGCACTTCTGCGGCGGCGCCGACCTGAAGGCGGTCGCCGGCGGCCTGGAGGGTCACGATGCGGCGCTTGCCTGGAGCACCGACATGGCCCACGACGGCCCGATGGGACCGAGCCGGATGCAGCTCGCCAAGCCGGTGATCGCGGCCGTGGAAGGCTACGCCGTGGCCGGCGGGCTCGAGCTCGCGCTCTGGTGCGATTTGCGCGTGGCCGCTTCGACCGCCGTCTTCGGCGTCTTCTGCCGGCGCTTCGGCGTGCCGCTGATCGACGGCGGCACGGTGCGCCTGCCCCGCCTCATCGGCGCGAGCCGCGCGCTCGACATGATCCTCACCGGCCGCCCCGTCGACGCGGTCGAGGCGCTTTCCTTCGGCCTGGCCAACCGCATCGTGCCGGCGGGGCAGGCCCACGCCGCCGCACTGGCGCTGGCCTGCCAGATCGCCGCGTTCCCACAGGAATGCCTGCGCAACGACCGGCGCAGCGCCCGCGAGCAGGACGGGCTGACGGTCGACGGGGCGCTGGCGAACGAGTTCGCGCACGGCATGCGCACCCTCGCCTCAGGCGAAGCGGTCGACGGCGCGCGCCGCTTCGCCGGCGGCGACGGCCGGCACGGCGTCTTCGGCGACAGCTGACGACTCCCCCGTTCCCGGGGGGTCCGCGACGGAATGGCCGACCGCGCACCACGATAATGCGCAACGATCCGAAACACATCCGAAACATTCCGAAACATGCGCGACGTTGCAGATTTCGTCGGCCCGAGTGCAACTCCCGAAGGCCCGGCATCGCGACTCCGCTGCTCCTCGACTTCCATTCGGTCCTGATCCTGTCCGATGCTTGCCGCCGGCTTGGCCTTCGCGAAAGCGGCCGTGCGCGATGCACGCGGCGGCCGCCGCGCCCTCTCGACGCCCGAGCGCCATCTCCTGGCCGCTGAACAATGGCTGTGCCGGGCCCAGGACGCGACCCCCGACGGCGGCATCAGCTACGGCTATTCGCTGCGCGGCGGCTGGCGGCCGTCCTATCCCGAGACCTCCGGCTACATCGCCACGACGTTCTTTCGCCTGGCACGGGCCCGAGACCCGGCCTACGCGGATCGGGCCGTGCGCATCCTCGACTGGCTGCTCGGCGTGCAGAACGAGGACGGCTCCTTCTGCAACCCGCGCTACGGCCGCGGCGGCATCGTCTTCGATACCGGTCAGGTCCTGTTCGGCCTGGTCCGCGGCCACGAGGAGACGGGGCGGGCCGACTTCCTCGATGCAGCCCGACGGGCCGCAGCCTGGTTGGCGCAGGTCGCGGACGCCGACGGCCGGTGGACGCGACACGAACACCGGGGCGTGCCGCATGTCTACAACACCCGCACCGCCTGGGCCCTGCTGCGCCTGGACGACGTGGAGCGCGACCCGCGCCGCGAAGCCGTGGCCCGAGCCAATCTCGACTGGGCCGTCGCCGAACAGCAGGCTTCCGGATTCTTCGACCACTGCTCGTTTCGCCGCGGCGAGGCGCCGTTTACCCACACGCTCGCGTACACCGCCCGCGGCCTGCTGGAATCCGGGCTGCTGCTGGGAGACGCGCGTTACCTCGACGCCGCCACGCGCTGCGCCGACGCGGCCCGCGGTCATCTGCGCCCGGACGGACAACTGCCGTCGACGATCTCGCCCCAGGGCCGGGCGATGGCCTCGTCGTGCTGCCTGACCGGCAACTGCCAGTTCGCGATCATCTGGGCGCGCCTGGCCTCGCTGGGTTCACGCCCGGAATATCGGCAAGCGATCGCCCGCGCTCTCGACTACGTCATGTCGACGCAGGATCTGGAGACGAGCGACCTGGCCGTCCGCGGCGCGATCAAGGGCTCGCATCCGGTCTGGGGCCGCTACGCGCCGATGTCCTTCCCGAACTGGGCGACAAAGTTCTTCGTCGACGCGTTGTGGCTGCGCCAGGGATTGGAAGCCGCGTGAAGCGCACCCACGTACTCAATGCCGCGCTTGATCCGCTGACGCTCGAGCAGGCCGTCGATGCCGTGTTCGAGACCCTGTCCGCCGGTGGCCGCGGCTGGGTCTGCACCCTGAACGTGTCGATGCTCGTCTTCATGCGTCATGAAGCCCGCCTGCAGGCCTTCGCCGACAACGCGATGCTGACGGTGGCCGACGGCCAGCCGCTGGTGTGGGCCGCCCCGCTCTTCGGCGGCCGCCTGCCCGAACGGGTCGCCGGTGTCGACCTGATGGACAGGCTGTGCGCGCGCGCGGCGCGGCAGGGCACGCCGGTCTACCTGCTCGGGGCGCGGCCGCAGATCCTCGAGCGGGCGTTGCACACGCTGCGGGGGCGCCACCCGGGGCTCGAGGTCCACGGCGCCGACGGGTATTTCAGGACCGAGGAAGCGGCCGCGCGAGCCGATGCGATCCGGGCGAGCGGCGCCCGGCTGCTCTTCGTCGGCATGGGAAGCCCGCTGCAGGAGGCCTTCATCGAGGAGCAATGGGCGCGCCTCGGGCCATTGGTGGCCGTGGGCGTCGGCGGCAGTTTCGACATCGCCGGGGGCGCCGTGCGCCGCGCGCCTGCCTGGGTCGGCAGGATGGGGCTTGAATGGCTCGTGCGGCTCCTGCAGGAGCCGCGCCGCCTGTTGCCACGCTACGCCTACACGAACGCCCTGTTCCTGATCCTGATCCTGCAGGCGCTCTGGCGCGGTCGAGGCCATGGCTGAAGCCCGACACGGCGCCTATCCGCTGCATCTCGCCGTGGTCATCGGAACGAGGCCCGAGGCCATCAAGCTCGCTCCCGTCATCCTCGCCGCCCAGGCTCGGCCGCAGCAGTTCCGCATCAGCACTGTGAGAACGGGCCAGCACCGCGAACTGGTGGACGAGGTGATGGAGGAATTCGGCCTGCGCGTCGACGTCGATCTGAAGATCATGCGCGCCGGCCAGGATCTCGCCCACGTGATGGCGGAGAGCGTTCGCGGCTTGTCGGACGTCTTCGCGACCCATCGGCCCGACTGGGCGCTCGTGCAGGGCGATACGACCACGACGCTGGCGGGGGCGCTCGCGGCCTTCTACAACCGGATTCGGATCGGCCATGTCGAAGCCGGCCTGCGTACCGGTACTCGCCACAGTCCGTTTCCCGAGAAAACCAATCGCGTCCTGACAACGCGCCTGGTAAATCTCCACCTCGCACCGACCGAGGGCGCGCGCCGCAACCTGCTCGGCGAAGGCATCGAGGCGAAGGATGTCGTCGTCACCGGGAACACCGTGGTCGACGCGCTGCGCCACGCGCTCGGTCCGCGCTCCCCAAGCCGTGTCGATACACCGGGCGAACGACGTTACGCGCTCGTGACCGTCCACCGCCGCGAGAACCACGGCGCCGCGCTGGAACGCATCTGCGCGGCTGTGCTCGGCCTGCTCGACCTCCAGCCCGACCTCGACATCTGGCTGCCGATGCACCCCAACCCGGCCGTTCGAAAGGCCCTGCAGCAGCGCCTCGGCGGGCACCCACGCGTGCGCCTGACCGATGCCCTCGGCTATCGCGCCTTCGTGGCTGCGCTCGACGGCTGCGTGATGGTGCTGTCGGACTCGGGCGGCATCCAGGAGGAATGCGCAGCCCTCGGCAAGCCGATGCTGATCCTGCGGGAGCAGACCGAGCGCCCGGAAGCGGTGACGGCCGGGGTGGCCGTCGTGGTCGGAACCGAGACCCACGGAATCGTCGAAGCCGCGTACGAGGTGCTCACGGATCGCGCCCGACGCCGCAGCATGTCGAACCCGTCCAAAGAGTTCGGATCGGGCGACTCCGCGACGCGCATCCTCGACGCCTTGCTGAGCGCGGATTCTGCGGCACGGGATCGCCGTGAGATCCCGCCCGCGATTCCCGACTGACGACGGCGCTCGGGTCCGGGCGAACAGGACCCCTTGGAGATGTCCGGAAACGGCCAGTCCGGCAGGACGCGCTGGCCATAATGACGGCATGACGTTCGAGCCCGATGCCGCCTACCAGGCCGTCCTCGCCCGCGACGCGCGCTTCGACGGCCGGCTATTCGTCGGCGTCACCTCCACCGGCATCTACTGCCGGCCGATCTGCCGGGTGCGCACGCCGATGCGCAGGAACTGCCGCTTCTTCGCCTCGGCGGCGCAGGCCGAGGCGGCGGCCTTCCGACCCTGCCTGAAGTGCCGGCCTGAGATCGCGCCGGGCGCCGGGCTGCCGTGGACGGTGATGGATGCGTCGCGGACGCTCGCGCGCCAGGCGGCGCTCGCTCTCGATGCCGACGATGCCGCCGACGAGCCGACGAGCATGGCCTTGCTCGCGGCCCGGCTAGGCGTCAGCGACCGCCACCTGCGCCGCATCTTCGCGGCCGAGCACGGCGTGACGCCTCTGCAGTACGTGCAGACGCGCCGCCTTCTGCTGGCCAAGCAGCTGCTGACCGACACGCAGCTGCCGGTCGCCCAGGTCGCACTGACGAGTGGCTTTCGCAGCCTGCGCCGCTTCAACGCCGCGTTCGCCGCGAGCTATCGCATGAACCCGTTGCGGTTGCGTCGCGCTGCGACGGAGCCGTCTGCCGACGGCGACGCGACGGCGGCGGTCTGCGTCACGCTTGCCTACCGCGCGCCCTACGACGCCACGGCACTGCTGCGCTTCATGGCCGAGCGCGCGATCCCGGACGTCGAGGCGGTTGATGCAGGCGGCATACGGCGCACGCTGCGCGCCGGCACCTTCTGTGCGGCACCGGGCTGGATCGAGGCGGCGTTCCTTCCGGGAACCTCGCAGGTGAAGCTGCGCTACGCGCCGGCGCTCGCCGCGTCCAGCGGACGCATCGTCGCCGCCGCCCGGCGCTGGCTCGACCTCGACGCCGCGCCCGACGCGATCGACGCGGCGCTCGCGGCCCTGCCCGGCGCGCCGGGCCTGCGCCTGCCGGGCAGCCTCGACGCCTTCGAGCTCGCGGTGCGCGCCGTCCTCGGCCAGCAGGTCACCGTCGCCGCGGCGCGCACGCTGGCGCGGCGGCTCGTGGATCGCTTCGGCGCCGCGGTCGCGACGCCCTGGCCCGACGTCGGGCGCGCGTTCCCGGCGCCGCAGGATCTGGCCGCCGCCGCGCCAGCGGCCATCGCTGAACTCGGCATCATCCGCAATCGCGCGGCGGCGATCGGCTCGATCGCGCAGGCGTGGCCCGAACTCGCGCCACTGATGCGGCCGCGCAGCGATCCCGATGCGCTGATCGAACGCCTGCGCCGCATTGCCGGCATCGGCCCGTGGACCGCGCACTACATTGCGATGCGCGCGCTCGGCTGGCCCGACGCCTTTCCGCCGAACGACGTCGCCGTGCTGAAGGCGATGAACCGGCTCTACCGCACCACGTCGAGGAGCGAGGTAGAGGCGCACGCGCAGGCGTGGCAGCCCTGGCGCTCCTACGCGGTGCTGCGCCTGTGGAACTCTCTGGGGAACCCGCCATGACCTACGCCACCGACTCGATCTGCACCCACTGCACCGCGCAAGCGGTCTACGCCTCGCCGCTCGGCCCGCTGCTCCTCGCCCGCACCGCGCGGGGCCTGGCCGGGGCCTGGTTCGAGGGCCAGCGCCACCATCCGCCGCTGCTGACCGCGCGGCGTCGCGACGACGATCCGCTGCTCGAGCGCGCCGCCGCGCAGCTGCAAGCCTATTTCGACGGCACGGCGCAGCGTTTCGACGTTCCGCTGGACCTCCAGGGAACGGCCTTCCAGCAGGCTGTCTGGGCGGCGCTGCTGGCGATCGAGCCCGGCACGACGCGCAGCTACGCCGCGATCGCCCGCGCCATCGGCCGCCCGGTCGCGGTGCGCGCGGTCGGCTCGGCGGTCGGCCGCAACCCGGTCTCGATCCTGGTGCCGTGCCACCGCGTCGTCGGCAGCGACGGCGCCCTCACCGGCTACGCTGGCGGCATCGATCGCAAGGTCGCACTGCTCGCGCTTGAAGCCGGGCGCCGCGCCGCGCCTTCGGCGCGCTTGCGGGCCATCCATTGAAGCCTGCGAACACCATGTCGGGCAGCGACTTCGGCGAGCTCGCGCTGCTGGCCGCGCTCTGGGGCGGGTCGTTCCTGTTCATGCGCACGGCGGCGCCGGCGTTCGGTCCGTTCGCACTCGCCGGACTGCGCGTCATCGGCGCGACGGTCGTGCTGCTCCCGCTCCTCGCCGCGCACGGCGGGTTCGGCGCGCTGCGGCACCACTGGAAGCCGATCGTCCTCGTCGGCATCACCAACTCCGCGCTGCCCTTCGTCTGCTTCGCCTATGCCGCCCTGACGCTCACCGCCGGCCTCAGTGCGATCTTCAACGCCGCCACGCCGCTCTTCGCCGCGGCCATCGCCTGGCTCTGGCTGAAGGACGCTCCGGGCGCGTCGCGCATCGCCGGGCTGGTGATCGGATTCGGTGGTGTCTTCGGCCTGGCGTGGGCGAGCGCGAGCGTGAAGTCGGGCGTCGAAGCGACGAGCGCTGCGTGGGCGGTCGCCGCGTGCCTGGTGGGCACCGTTTCGTACGGCTTTTCCGCGAGCTTCGCCAAACGCTACCTCGCGGCCACGGCGCCGCTCGCGGTCGCCGCCGGCAGCCAGGCCGGCGCGGCCCTCGTGCTGCTGCCGGCGACGCTCTGGTTATGGCCGGAGCAGCCACCGTCGGCCGACGCTTGGCTGCAGGCGGGAGGCCTCGCGGTCTTCTGCACCGGCTTTGCCTACGTGCTCTTCTTCCGCCTCATCGCCCACGCCGGCCCCGCCAATGCGATCAGCGTGACCTTCCTGGTACCGGCGTTCGCCGTCGCCTGGGGCGCGCTCTTTCTCGGCGAGCGCCTGACCGGGCGCACGATCGCCGGCTGCGCTGT
This sequence comes from Burkholderiales bacterium, assembly GCA_038318385.1. Classification (GTDB taxonomy): domain Bacteria; phylum Pseudomonadota; class Gammaproteobacteria; order Burkholderiales; family Burkholderiaceae_C; genus Schlegelella_A. Next base: position 11,358 of record JBBQCD010000049.1, read on the forward strand.
CATCCTCCTCGGGACGGCGCTGGCCACGGGCCTGCTGCAGCGGCTCGCGGCGCCGCGAGCGGCGGCGGCAGACTGAGGGCCGCCGCTGTGGCGCGCTCCGGCGGCGGCTGCGCGCGGCGGCACCATCGCGCCGCTCGCAAAGGGCTGCCGTTGCCCTAGTTCGACTGCCGCGCCTTCGCTTCGAAGCGGGCGGCAAATGCCGCCATGCGCGAGCGGTTCTTGCCGAAGTCGAAAAGCCCGAAGGAGGATCGCGAGCGGTAGTCGACGCGCTGGCGCTCGGCGTCGATGCGGAAGTCGACGTCGTCGCGAAACCCGGCGGGGGTGGTGAAGACGGCTTCGAGTGTGGAGGCGTCGGCGCGCACGATGCGCGCTTCCGGGAACTCCGCCAGCGTCGCCCGGAGCAACGCCATCGCGCGCGCCGGCGGGCCCTCGAAGCCGAGCGGCGCATGGGCGCTGCCGACGCTCGAACGGATGCAGTTGGTCGGCAGCGTGCAGCCGAGGTCCGTAGTCTGTGTCGGCGACCCGGCCGCATCGCCGCCGGCGGGAGCGGCGCAAGCGCCGAGCAGGATCGACAGGGCCGTCGCCAAGCCGAGGCGGGAGGCGCGCGGGATCATCGGATCAGTCTCCATCCGGGCCGGGAGGACATTCACGCCTTCTTCGCCCAGGCGCTGCACCAGCCCATCGCGGCGACGTTCTTGCCGGCGAAGAGCGGGCAGCCGCCGGCGGCGTCGGCGGACTTGCCCTGGTACAGCGCGCAATTGGCGCAGTGCTGGCCGGCGGCGTATTTCGGATACTTTTTCGCGTCGGCCTTCGTCGCGTCGGCGACATAGCCCAGCGCCACGGCCTGCGGGCTCTTCTCGTCCACCAGGGCCTGCGCCCGGGCCGAAAGGGCGAAAGCGGCGCCACCGCCCGCGGCGGCCAGAAGGATCATGCGTCTGTCGATATTCATCGGTTGTTCTCCATCAAGCCGGCAGGTTAGCGACGAAGCGCCCCGCGTGCTCGGCCGGCGTCGATAGACTCACGCGGCATCGCCCTGATCCGATGCAAAGGCAGTTCACGGCACAGGACGACCATGACCACCCTGAGACCGATCGATCCCCTGGCCCAGCCGGCAAAGGCGGCCGTGATCTTCCGCAGCGGCGCCGTCGCCCGCATGGTGCGCATGCCGGTGTCTACGTTGCGAATCTGGGAGCGCCGCTACGGGCTGACCGCGGCCGCACCCACCCTCTCCGGCCATCGGCAGTACCTCGCGGCCGACGTGCAGCGCGTGGCCATGCTGCGCCAGCTTACCGGGCTCGGACACGCGATCGGGTCGATCGCCACGCTCGACATGGCACAGCTCCGGGCGGTGGCGGCAACCCACGCCGGCACAGTCGCGGCACGCCATGCCGGCGCGGCGGCACGCGGCGCGCGCCGGAAGCAGCCGACGCGGCCCGGCCCCGGAGCTGCCACCGCCGCGGCGCCGCGCCGCTACGACGACGCCGCGCTCGCCGAACTCGCGGGCCTTTCCACCACGATCGCCTGCGAATGTCCCCGGCACGTCGCCGAACTCCTGCTGCAGCTGACGCATTTCGAGGCCTACAGCGCCGAGTGCGAGAGCCTCGGTCCGACCGATGCCGCGCTGCACGCCTACCTCCACCGGATCGCCGGAACCGCGCGCGCGCTGTTCGAGGAGGCGCTCGAAGCCATTGCCATCCACGAGGGACTGGTCGCCGGAACCGACGCGCGGGTGCGCCCGCGGCGCGCTACATCTTCTCCTTGATCCCGACCTTGATCAGCCAGGCGTTGACCGGGTACGCGGTGGCGAAGCCGGCGATCATCGCCACCTGCATCGTGAACCAGAATTCGGCCGAATCCACTTCGGCCATGGCGCCGAAGGCATGGCGGTAGAGGACGAACTGGGCCATCGCCATGAGACCGTACATGCCGACCTGCCACGCGGCGAGCGACAGGGTGTCGGCCTTCAGCGCCGCGACGATTCCGGCTCCCGGTGACAGGTCGCGCATCGGCACGATGGCGAAATACTGGAAGGCGATGCCGATCACGAACGCGAAGACGAAATCGAGCACCCAGACCGCGAACGTCCTGTCGTCGAAGAGGCTGTGCCAGCCGAACCAGACCGCGACGACCGGGAAGAAGAACGCCAGCCACTCGGCGAGCAGGTCTCCGAGCATGCAACCGGCGCCGCAATGCAGCGTGCCCTTGCCGACGACGACCGGGTACGGCTGCGCCGATGCAGCTTCGGCGCCACCCCCGCGCCGACCGGTCGCCGCGTCGGCCGCCGACGCGCGCCCCCAGGCGAAATAGCCCCACACCGTCAACATCGTCCCGAAGAGGGCCGTGACCGGCCAGACGACGTTCATCACCACCATCTTCTGAGGGTGACGGATGACGTCGACCAGGACCACGATCGAACAGGCGCCGCCGAGCCACAAGGCGGCGACGGCGAGGTTGTGGAACCAGTGCGGGAACAAGTCGGACCTCCTGCAGGAAGGCAGCAATCGATGCGCCCGCTGCGTCTTCCCTCACCGCCCAGGACAATGGGCGCCGACCGACCCCTCACGACAGCCGCTTGTCCCTGCTCCCCCCCTCCTTCCAGGCCACGCTGCGCCACCCCGAGTTCCGCCTCGGCGCCCGCGACATGGCAGCGATCTCGCCGGGCATCGTCGCCTGGGGGCTGATGACCGGCGTGGCGATGGTCAAGGCCGGCATGAGCCTGCCGGCCCTCCTGCTGATGGCTGTCTTCGTCTTCGCCGGCAGTTCGCAGTTGGCAGCCGTGCCGCTGATCGCCGCTGCGGCGCCGGCGTGGGTGATCCTCGCCACGGCGTTCTGCGTCAACCTGCGCTTCATCGTCTTCAGCGCCCACCTGCGCGCCTATGTCATGCACCAGCGCTTCTGGCGCCGCATGCTGAGCGGGTACGTCATGGCCGACCTGAACTACGTTCTGTTCGTGCAGCGCTACCCCGTCCCGGGCGACACCGCCGAACGCATCGCCGCGCAGGACGCCTACTGGCTCGGCAACTGCCTGACGGGCTGGACCAGCTGGGTCGTGGCCAGCCTCGTCGGCATCGCCCTCGCGAACTCGATCCCGCTCTCCTGGGGCCTCGGCTTCGCCGGCATCCTGGCGCTGCTCGGCATCCTCTGCTCGCTGGTCGCGACGCGGCTGCGCGCCCTGGCCGCGGCCGTGGCCGGCGCCGCCGCCGTGGCCGCCTACGGATTGCCACTCAAGCTCAACATCGTCGTCGCGATCGCGGCGGCGGTCGCTGCCGGGATGACGCTGGAGCACCAGGTTGCTGCCCGGCGCCAGGCGCGGTCCGGCATCGGCACCGGCCAAGGACCGGGCGAGCACCAATGAGCGGCGCCGACATCGGCACGCTCGGCGTGGTCGTCGGCATGACGCTCGTCACCGTCGTCACGCGCTCGTTCTTCTTCATCTCGCGCCGCCCGTGGCGGCTGCCGGTGTGGGCCGAGCGCGGCCTGCACTACGCGCCGGTGGCCGCGCTCGCCGCCGTGGTCGTGCCCGAGGTCGTGATGACCCACGGCGAGCTCATCGCCACTTGGCAGGATGCGCGCCTCTTCGCGGTCGGCGCCGGCATCGCCTGGTACGCGCTGCGTGGCGGCATGCTCGGCACGATCCTCGCCGGCATGGCGATCTACCTGCCGCTGCACATCGGGCTGGGCTGGTGAGGCGGGAGCGCGGCCGAAGACCCCGGCCGGCACGAGGCCGACGTCGGGCCTGAACCCTTCACGGGCGAGCCTCGATGTCCTAGACGACGTCGAGTTCCGGATAGTGCCGGAAGATTCCGTCTTCATTGAACGCAATGCGCCGCTCACTGGCCAGATAGGCGGCCAGGCGCGGCAGCGCGGCCACTCGGTCGTGCAACGCGACCACGAGCGGCGCCTGCGCCAGGGACTTGGCGGCCGCCTTCGGAAACGCGTAGCGCAGCCCTTCGACGAGTTGGAACAGCGACAGGTCCGCGTAGCTCACCCGCCCGCCGACCAGTTGCTTCGAGCCGGCCGCATTGCGCGCCAGGACGGCCTCGAACCACCCCAGGAACTTGGGCATGCGGGCCCGGCAGAAGTCGGCGGCGCGGCGCCGCGCCTCGGCTTTCTGGTCGTCGTAGTACAGGCCGGGGCCGAGCGGATGATGGGCGTCGTGGGCCTCGTTGACCATGTCGGCGATGGTCAGCTGGATCTGGTGCGTCCACAGGCGCTGCGCCTCCGCCCGGGCCACGAGCTTGAGCTTGGGCCCGAGGTGCTGCAGGATGGCCGCGGTCTGACCGACGATCAGGTCGCCGTCCTTGAGGAACGGCGGCGCGAATGGCGGATGGCTGACGCCGGCGTCCTCGAGCCAGTGCTGCATGGCCGCCATGCCCCGTCCCTGCTCCTCAGGGCCGCGGGCCACGTCGACGTAGGCCGCGCCGGCCGTTTCCAGCGCCAGGCGGACGAATTCGCCGCGACCCTGGATCGAGGGCCAATAGTGCAGTTCGTAGGTCATGCGAGCACTGTAGCCGCGCCGCATGGCCTTGTGGTCGCCATCGCGCAGCCGGCACGATCGCACGGCTCCGAGTGGCGACCCCGGCGACTCCGGCGACGTCGGGTCGTCGCCGAAGGACGCTGCGCACGGTCTGGCACGATACGGCCGCACCTGACCCACGCGCGGAGCCACGACATGCCTGACGGATCCATCCTCGCTCTCGGCGAACCGATGGTCGAGTTCAACCAGACCGGAGAGGCCTCCGGCCGCACCTATCTTCAGGGCTTCGGCGGCGACACCTCGAACTTCGCGATCTCGGCGGCGCGACAGGGGGCCCGCGCCGGCTACGTCTCGGCTCTCGGCGACGACGTCTACGGCGCCATGCTGCGCGACCTGTGGCGCAGGGAGGGCATCGACCAGAGCGGCGTGCTGACCGACGCGGATGCGTTCACGGCGATCTATTTCGTCACGCACGACGAGCGCGGCCACCACTTCAGCTTCTTCCGCAAGGGCTCGGCGGCGAGCCGGCTGGCAGCAGCCTCCCTGCCGCGGGCGCAGATCGAGGCAGCGAGCGTGCTGCACCTCTCCGGCATCTCGCTGGCGATCTCCGCGACGGCATGCGACACCTGCCATGCCGCGATCGACATCGCCCGTGCCGCCGGAGTCCGCGTCTCGTTCGACACCAACCTGCGGCCCGCGCTCTGGTCGATCGACCGCGCCCGTGCCGTCATGAACGAAGTCATCGCCCGCGCCGACATCTGCCTGCCGAGCCAGGACGATCTCGCCGCGATCACCGGCCTCACCCGCGCCGACGATCTGGTCGACCACTGCCTGACGCTCGGCGCGAAGGTCGTGGCGCTGAAGATGGGCGCCGAAGGGGCCCTGATCGCCGACGCCGGTCAGCGCCACCGCATTGCGCCGCACCCCTGCAAGGCCGTCGACGCGACCGGCGCCGGGGACACCTTCGGCGGCGCCTTCGTCGCCCGGCTGGTTGCCGGAGACAGCTTCGAGGAGGCGGGTCGCTACGCCGCCGTGGCCGCCGCACTTTCGACCGAGGGTTACGGTGCCGTGGAACCGATCCCCACCCGCGCCCGCGTCCAGGCGGCGCTGGAGAAGACATGACCCCGACGAACACCGCCAACACCTTCCTCCCCGGCCTCTTCGACGGACGCGCCGTCCTCGTCGTCGGCGCCACCAGTGGCATCGGCCGCGGCATCGCGCAAGCCTTCGCGGCACACGGCGCGCGGGTCACCGCCACCGGCGCCACCGACGCCGAGATCGATGCCGCACGCGCGCGGACGGCCGGTGATGCAGACCTGCGGCGACTCGACGTGCGCGACGACGAGGCGGTGCGCGCGCTGATCGCAAGCCTCGACGCGATCGACGTCCTGGTCAACTGCGCCGGCATCATCCGTCGCGGCGACGAGCACCGGCCCGAGGTCTTCGACAGCGTCGTCGACATCAACCTCGGCGGCACGATGCGCACCTGCAGCGCCGCGCGGTCGCGCCTCGCCCGCAGCGGCGGCTGCATCGTCAACACCGCCTCGATGCTGAGCTTCTTCGGCGGTGGCCTGGTCCCGGGTTATGCCGCGAGCAAGGGCGGCATTGCGCAACTGACGAAATCGCTGGCCATCGCCTATGCCGCCGAAGGCATCCGCGTCAACGCCCTCGCGCCCGGCTGGATCGCAACGCCGCTGACCGAAGGGCTCCAGCAGGACGCCGCCCGCAGCGCGGCGATCCTCGCGCGCACGCCGCTCGGCCGCTGGGGCCGACCCGACGACGTCGCCGACGCCGCGCTCTTCCTCGCCTCCCCGGCCGCTCGCTTCGTCACCGGCGTGGTGCTGCCGGTCGACGGCGGCTACCTCGTCGCCTGAAAGGACAGCCATGGTCATCCAGCATCCCGGCATCCAGCCTGAAATCGCGATCGCCGCGATCCCCGAAGACGAGAGGGTCTGGGTGCCGCAGGCGCCGGAGATCTGGTTCCGGCCGCTGCTGCTCAACACCGTGACCGGCAGCTGGTGCAACCTGCTGCGGGTGCGCAAGGCCGGCGTCCTTTCGCGCCACATCCATCCGTCGGTGGTGGTCGGCTATGTCATCAAGGGCGCGTGGCGATACCTCGAGCACGACTGGGTCGCCGAGGCCGGCGCGTTCGTCTACGAACCGCCGGGAGAGATCCACACGCTGGTGGTCGAGCCCGGCCACGACGAGATGATCACGTTCTTCAACATCCAGGGGGCGATGATCTACCTCGATGCCGACGGCAGGCAGATCGGCTACGAGGACGTGCACTCCAAGCTCGCGATGTGCAGGGCGCACTACGCCGGCAACGGCCTGGGCGCAGACTACGTCGACCGGTTCGTGCGCTGAGCGTATGCGGTGGGAGGCCGAGCTTCCGGCGAGCGTGCGCTGAGCTTCAGTAGGCCGGCGCGCGCCGCTCTATCAGCCTGACGGCGGCCAGCGTGGCCACGCCGGCGAGGACGACGCAGCCCCAGATCACCGGCACGTAGCTCGCGGTCCGGTCGAAGACCGCGCCAGCGACCACCGGGCCGAGCAGGTTGCCGAGCGCCGCACCGGTGTAGAGCGTGCCGACGATGCTCGAGACGGCGCGCGCGCCGAACATGTCCATGCAGATCGCCGGCATCAGCGAAACGATGCCGCCGTAGCTCAGGCCGAACCAGAGCGAGAACACCGCCAGCGCCGCATAGCTGTCGGCCGCCTGCCACAGCAGGTAGGAAGTCGCCATCGAGCCTTGCATCAGCGCCAGCGTCAGGGTCCGCCCGATGCGGTCGGCCAGGGCCCCGATCAGGAAGCGTCCGCTCAGGCTGCCGATGCCGATCAGGCCGACGAGACCCACGGCACTCGCTTCACCGATGCCGAGGTCGCGCGCCGCGGCCGAGACGTGCGCGAAGGGAATGAACATCGCCGGCGCCGAGAGCAGCGTGAAGGCATAGAACCACCAGAAACGACGGTCGCGCAGCGCTTCGCCGAGCGTCTCGCCGGGCCGCGCGCCGGCGCCCGGCAGCGTGGCGCCCGGCGCGCGGCGCAGCACGAAGGCCGCGGCCAACCCGACCACGAGCACGCCGACGGCGAGCGCCCGCAATGCACCACGCCAGTCGAGTGCGGCGATCGCCGCGGCGGCGATCAGTGGCAGCACCACGGTGCCCGCGCCGATGCCGGCGCTCGCGATACCGCCTGCCAGTCCGCGCCGCCGCGTGAACCAGGGCTGGACCGAGGCGATCGCCGGCGCGTAGACCAGACCGACGCCGATTCCGATCCCCACGCCGTAGGCCAGGTAGATGTCGGTCATCGCGCCGGCAAAGCTGGTTGCGAAGAGACCGCCGGCGATGAACAGCACGCCGACGGAACAGACGGCGCGCGGCCCGAAACGGTCGGCGAGGATGCCGGCGCCGGCGCCGAGCACGAAATAGATCAGGCCGCACAGACCGAAGACGAGGGACACGTCGGCACGATGGGCGTCGAACTCTGCGGCGAACGAGGCGAAGAACGCCGCGAACGAATAGGCCACGCCGAAAATCACGGCGAGGCTCATGAAAGCCCCCCCGACCACGACCCAACCGTAGCGCGGCTCGTCCATGGACGGCGAGTCTAGGGGCTCCGCGACCGCCGGCCCGGCGGCATCGCGACAGGCGTTCACGGCCTTTGGTGCGTCATCCGACGCGCCTCGGCACAATCCCCTTCCATGGATCCGACGCCGGGCGCGACCTCGATCCGGCGCGACGACAGCCTACGCGCCGCCATCCTCGAACGCCTGCGCGACTTCGAGGTCCGGAGCGTCACCGCGACCCGGCATGCCGCGGTCGCGGTCGCGCTGATCGACGAGGGGCCGGGCGCCGACCTCGACGGCCTGCCGCGACACCAGCAGCCGAGCGATCGCGCCGCGATCCTGCTGACGCGCCGTGCCGCGTCGATGCGCAACCATCCGGGCCAGTGGGCGCTTCCCGGCGGACTCATCGATCCCGGAGAGACCCCCGAACAGGCCGCCCTGCGCGAACTCGAGGAAGAGGTCGCGCTGCCCGTGGACGCTTCCTGCGTGCTCGGCCGCCTCGACGATTTCGCGACGCGCTCGGGCTTTGTCATCACGCCGGTGATCGTCTGGGCCGGCAGCGGCAGCCGGCTGATCGCCAATCCCGGCGAGGTCCAGAGCGTGCACCGCATTCCCGTCGACGAGTTCCTCCGAACGGACGCGCCAATGCTGGAAAAGCTGCCGGAGCATGCCGAGCCGATCCTGCGCATGCCGATCGGCACCAGCTGGATCGCCGCGCCGACGGCGGCCATCCTCTACCAGTTTCGCGAGGTCTGCATCCTCGGGAGGCTCACGCGCGTGGCCCATTTCGAGCAACCACGCTTCGCCTGGCGTTGACCCGCCACGGCCTTTCCGAGATCCGGAGACGCGGCGATCCCCCAGCGTTGCGCCGGGCGCCGGGGCAGCGCTGAGCATCGAAGACCATTTCCCTGCGTGTCGCGGGAGTCTGAAGGCGTCTCCCAGGCCTCTGGCCGGAAGGGGGCTGGGTTAAAGTTGCAGTCCATCGGGAATCGATGCGCGCGGCGCGGTGCGGCGCGCCGGTCCGACCGCCCCACCACGCATGAACGTCCAGAAGAGAAACAGCGTCCACGTTGCCGGTGAAGGGCCCTCGACGATGGTCCTCGCCCACGGCTTCGGCTGTGACCAGAACATGTGGCGGTTGCTGGCGCCGGCCTTCGAAGACCGCTACCGCACCGTGCTGTTCGATCACGTCGGCAGCGGAAGCTCCGACCTCTCGGCCTACGATCGTCGCAAGTACGGCACCCTCCATGGCTATGCGCACGACTTGCTGGAGATCATCGAGGAATTCGCCGAAGGGCCGGTCGTCTTCGTCGGCCACTCGGTGAGCGCGATGATCGGCCTGCTGGCGGCCATCGAGGCCCCGGAACGGTTCGCCGCGCAGGTGATGGTCGGCCCGTCGCCCTGCTACATCAACGATGGCGACTACGTCGGCGGGTTCACGCGCGCCGACATCGACAACCTCCTCGAGACGCTCGAGAGCAACTACCTCGGGTGGTCGAGTTCGATGGCACCGGCCATCATGGGTGCGCCCGGGCAGCCCGAACTCGGCGTCGAGTTGACGAACAGCTTCTGTCGCACGGATCCCGAGATCGCGAAGCACTTCGCGCGCGTCACCTTCCTGTCCGACCACCGTGCCGACCTCGCCCGGTCGAAGACGCCGGCATTGATCCTGCAGTGCAGCGACGATCTGATCGCGCCGCAGTCCGTCGGCCAGTACATGCAGCGAACCCTTCCGCTCAGCACCTTGCACGTGATCGAGAACGTGGGCCACTGCCCCCATCTGAGCGCGCCGAGCGCCAGCGTCGCCGCGATCGAAGGCTTTCTCCAGCGCCTGGAACACTGAGTCATGCCGACCGGCGGACAGGCGCTTCCAGCGGCTGACGCGCTCTACGACCACGCCGCTTGCGGCCTGTTGCTGACCTCCGCCGACGGCACCATCCGGCGCGTCAACACGACACTGTGCGCATGGTTGGGCTACGAGGCCGGTCAACTCGTCGACACGCTCAGGTTCCAGGATCTCCTGACGATGGGCGGGCGGGTCTTCCACCAGACCCATTGGGCACCACTGCTGCAGATGCAGGGCTCCCTGGCTGAAGTGAAGCTCGAACTGCGGCATCGCGACGGACACACAGTGCCGATGCTGATCAACGCGCGTCGGGGAGCGGACGGCGACGACCGACACGACGAACTGGCCCTGATCGTGGTGCAGGACCGCCACCAGTACGAACGTGAGCTCCTGCAGGCGCGCAAGGTCGCCGAGGCTGCCCTCGAGCAGCGCGTCGAGGCCGAACGCGCACTGCAGGAGAGTCGCGACGTGCTCGGCCTGGCCATGCGAAGTTCGCAGATGGGAATCTGGACGCGGCATCTCGACACCGGGATGGTCTGGTGGAGCCGCGAACTCGAGGAACTGGTGGGACTGGAGGAAGGTGCCTTCGCCGGAACCCGGGCCGGATTCCACGATTTCGTTCACCGCCAGGACCTGCCGGCGCTCGAAGCCGCGGTGGCAGGAGCGCTCGAGACACAAAGCGACTACACCGTCGAGTTCCGCTTCCTCCACCGCAGCGGTGAGTGGCGCTGGATGGAGGGCCGGGGCCGTGCCATCTACGACCAGGGCGGCAAGGCCACCATGATGTACGGCCTGGGCATCGACATCACCGAGCGCAAGAGCACCGAGTCCGTGATGCTGCGTCAAGCGGCGATCTTCGAGCACCAGACCGATGCCATCATCCTCACCGATCTCAAGGGGCGGATCATCGATTTCAACCCCGCCGCCGTGCGCATGCTGGGATACACGGCAGCCGAAGTGCTCGGCCAGTCGATCTCGATCTTTCACCCATCCGAAGAGGCGGAGCGAGTCCTGCAGCACGGTACCGAGCTGCTGTTGCGCGATGGTCAGTGGCAAAGCGAGATCGAGTTCATCCGCAAGGACGGAAGCCGGGGAATCTGCGAGTCGGTGTTCAAGCCCCTGATCAACGCCCAGGGCGCCATCTACGCCACGGTCGGCATCAACCGCGACGTGACCGAGAGCCGCAAGTCCCGCGCGCAGCTCCAGCTGCTGAACGAACAGCTCTCCATCGCCGACCGGCGCAAGGACGAGTTCCTGGCCACGCTCGCTCACGAGCTGCGCAATCCGCTGGCGCCGATGCGCAACATCGTCGGCCTTCTGCATCATCAGCACGACGGGAATCCGCACTCGCGGCGGTCGCTCGATGTACTCGAGCGCCAGCTGCAGCAGATGACGCACCTGGTCGACGATCTGCTGGAGATCTCGCGCATCACTCAGGGCAAGCTGGCCTTGCGCCGCACGCGCTTCGACCTGGCCACGGCGATGAAGGACGCCCTGGAGGCCGCCGCGTCAGCCGTGCAGGCGGCCAAACACGAGGTCATCGTCTCGATCCCCGAGCCGGGCGTCGTGCTCGAAGCGGACATGACGCGCATCGTCCAGGCGATCCTCAATCTCCTCAACAACGCCGTCAAGTACACCCCGCCGCCCGGGCGCATCTGGGTCGAGGGTCGACGCGAAGGCGGCGAGGCGCTGATCGCCGTGCGCGACAGCGGCATCGGCATCGCCCCGGAGAACCTGCCACGCGTGTTCGGCATGTTCGAACAGGTGGCGCCTGCGCTCGAGAATCCGGGTGGCGGCCTGGGAATCGGCCTGGCACTGGTGCGCGCACTGGTGGAACTGCACGGCGGCTCGGTCGACGCATTCAGCGAAGGCATAGGTCGGGGCAGCGAATTCGTCATCCGCCTGCCGCTCGCCGACCCCGAAGCCCGCGCCCTGCCGCCCACCGCGGACACGGACGCGGCGGCCCCGCCTGCGCCGCGCCGGCAGCGCATCCTCGTCGTCGACGACAACCTCGATGCGGCTCAGAGCCTGGCGGCGTTGCTCGAGATCATGGGCCACGATGTCGCTCTCGTGCACGACGGGGCCGCCGTCGTGGAGACGGCACGCACGTTCGCGCCGACCACGATCCTGCTCGACATCGGCTTGCCGCTGGTCAACGGCTACGAAGTCGCCCGCCGGCTCCGGCGCGAGGCCTGGGCAACGGGCGTCAATCTGGTGGCGGTGACCGGCTGGGGACAGGAGAAGGACAAGGCTGCCGCGCGGGCCGCCGGCTTCGACCGGCACGTCACCAAGCCGCTCGATCCCGTCGACCTGGAGGACATCCTCGACATGCCGGCGCGCAACTTCGTGGAGCCGCACGCGTGACGATCAGGGGACGGCTGCTGCTGCTCGTGTTCGCCGTCTGGCTGCCGGCGGTGGCCGCCTTCGCGCTGCTCGCCCGGGCGACCTATGTCCAGGAGGTTCAGGCCTCTCGCCTGCGCATCCAGGAGGCGGCGCGTTCGCTGGCCCTGCTGGTGGATCGCGAGATCGACAAGCGGGGCGCGATTGCGCGCACGCTGGGCGCTTCGGGCGCGCTCGCCGACAGCGATCTCGCGCGCTTCCATGCCGAAGCGACGGCCGCGACCCAAGGCACCGGCGGCTGGGCCATGCTGGTTTCGCCGACCAGCCAGTTCGTGAACACGCGGGTGCCGTTCGGCACGCCGCTGCCGCCACCCCCCACCGGGGTCTCGCCTCGGCCTGCCAGCGGGACCCAGATTTCCGACCTCCTCATCGGCCCGCTCACGGGCCGCCCCGTTCTCAGCGTGCTGGCACCCGAACTCGGCCACCAACCGCCGCGCTACAACGTCGGCATCGCCTTCGAGCCCGCGGTGATCCAGGCGATCGTCGAGCAGCAGCCGCTGCAGAAGGAATCGATTGCGGCGGTGCTCGATCGCTCGCAGAGCGTCGTCGCGCGCAGCCGTGATCCGCAGAAGTGGCTGGGTTCGAAGGCGACACCGGACATCGCCGCCCTGGCTGCGTCGGGGCAGGATGGCTACGTCGAATCCAGAACCCTCGACGGCGTCACCACGCTCGCCTTTCTGGCGCGCTCGAGCCGCTACGGCTGGACCTACGTCGTCGGCATCCCGGTGTCCGCGTTGAGCGACCATGCGAGCATCGCGACGAGCCAGGCGTTCGCCGCCGCCGGCATCCTCTTGATCATCGGCCTCGGACTGGCGCTGTACGTGGCGCGCAGCATCGCCGGCCCGGTGCTGGCGCTGAAGGGCGCCGCCGACGAACTGGGCCGCGAAGCGGTGCCGGCGGCGATACACACCGGTCTCTCCGAAGCGGACGAAGTCGGTGCCGCGTTGAACGCCGCGGGGCAGCGCTCGGCGGACGCGACGAACACGCTCGAACGCAAGGTCGCCGAGGCCGTGCGCGATGCCGAGATCGCGCAGGCCCGGCTGCTCGATGGCCAGAAGCACGAAGCGATCGGACGGTTGACAGGCGGACTGGCACACGATTTCAACAACCTGCTGCAGACGATCAGCATGGGACTGAGCGTGCTGGAGCGGCACACGACCGATGAAATGGGGCGGCGAATGCTGGACGCCAGCAGCCGCGCGACGCGCAAGGCGACGGGACTGGTGCGCCAGATGCTGTCCTTCAGCCGCGGCCAGCCGCTCAAGCCGCAGGCGGTCGATCTTGGCGACTTCCTGCTGCGCAGCCAGGAGCTGATCGGCAAGGCGGTGGGCTCCCGGCTGCGCCTGCAAGCCCAGATCGAGCCGGACCTGCCGCCGGTCTTCGTCGATCCGACGCAGATGGAACTGGCGATCCTCAACCTGATCTTCAATTCCCGCGACGCCATGCCCGGGGGCGGCGTGGTCTTCATTCGCGGCCGGCGCGACCCGACGAGATCCGGTTTCGTGAGTCTCGAGGTCGAGGACTCGGGCGAAGGCATCGGGGCCGATGCGCTGGCAAAGGTTTTCGAGCCGTACTTCACCACCAAGCCCGTCGGAAGCGGCAGCGGCCTCGGCCTGGCGCAGGTCGCCGCCTTTGCCAAGCAGTCCGGCGGCACTGTCGGGATCCGCAGCCAGGTTGGCGTCGGCACGTCGGTCTCTATCCTCCTGCCGATCGCGCACGGTCCCGTGACCGCGGAGACCGAGGAGCAACCGCCTGCGCCGGTCAGTCGCCCGTTGTCCATCCTTTTCGTCGAGGACGATCCCCTCGTCACGTCCGTGGTGGTGCCGGCACTGCTCGGCGCCGGACACCGGGTCCGTCCCTGCGGATCCGCCGACGATGCCGTCGAGATCCTTGCCGGCGGAGAGCCGTTCGACCTGGTATTCACCGACGTGGTCATGCCGGGACAGCGCAATGGCATGGATCTCGTCAAGTGGTGTCGCGCCCACCGCCCTGAGGTCGCCCTGCTGGTCGCCACCGGGTACACCGCCGACAGGCTGGACGACCGGACGCAGGTGCTGCGCAAACCCTATGCCCTCGATGCCCTTCTGGAGGCGATCCAGGTCGCGGCAACAGCACCGCAAAAAACCTGAACGCGACGACGCTTCGTGGCTGCGCAACGGCCAGCGGCTGGCGTGCAACTGCGTGCCAAAGGCCACGATGTTCGAGCGATCGACGTACGTCCCCGCGGATACAGTGATTCGATGCCCCCCGCCCGTTCGCATGTCGACAACCCCGTCGATGCCTGGACGCACGCGCCGCCGTACGCCGCCGGGTCTCCCGAGTCGGTGCAGCAGCGGGAAACGCTGCGCGCGCTGCAGCTCCGGGTGGCAGCCAGCGAAGCGCGCTTTCGTTCGCTCATGCGCCTGTCGTCGGCCTGGTACTGGGAGCAGGACACGGAGTTCCGCTTCATCGACACCGTCAGTCGCACGGATGACCGGGGCGGGCTGACGCCGCAGCAGCACCTCGGCCTGCGCCGCTGGGAGCTGCCCCGCACCACTCCCGTGAGTACGACCTGGGAGACCCACAGGGCCACGCTCGAGGCCCGGCAACCCTTCCTCGACCTCCTGCTGCAACGCGGGACCGCGGACGGCGGCTGCTACTACGTCGAGGTCAGCGGCACGCCGACCTTCGGCGCCGATGGTGAGTTCACCGGCTATCACGGCCTTGCGCGCGACGTCACCGAGCGGGTCGAAGCCGACCGTGCCCTGCGCCATGCGAAGCGCGAGGCGGAGGCGGCGAACGCGGCCAAGTCGCGCTTCCTGGCCAACATGAGCCACGAGATCCGCACGCCGATGAACGGCCTTCTCGGCATGGCCGCCCTGCTGCTCGACGAACCCCTGACCGCCCCGCAGCGCGAGCGCGTGCAGTTGCTCGTCGATTCCGGCGACGCCCTCGTCGGCATCATCAACGACATCCTCGACTTTTCGAAGATCGAGATCGGCCATCTCAAGATCGATCACGTGGCATTCGATCTTCGCGACAGTGTCGAGCAACTGCTCCGCACCTACTCGCTGCTGGCCGCATCCAAGGGGTTGCGTCTCGAACTGGACTTCTGCGCGTCGCTGCCGCCGCGTCTGCTGGGCGATCCCGGGCGGCTGAAGCAGGTGCTGGGAAATCTGCTGTCCAACGCTGTCAAGTTCACCGCCACCGGGCAGGTGACGCTGCGCATACAGGCCGGGAACGACCCCGTGCCGGCATCGCAGCCGCGCCAGCCCGTCCGATTCGAGGTGGAAGACACGGGCATCGGCATCCCGGCAAACGTGGCCGAGCGCCTGTTCAAACCCTTCACGCAGGCCGATGCGTCGACGACGCGCTGTTTCGGCGGCACCGGACTGGGGCTCGCCATCTCCAAGCACCTGGTCGAGCTGATGGGCGGGCGCATCGGATTGCGCAGCGATGGTGGATGCGGCACCCTGTTCTGGATCGAGCTGCCGCTGGACATCGATGACTTTCTGCCTTCATCGATTGCCGCCAGTCTGCCGGGGCCGGGCCGATGGACGGGATGTCGAGCCCTGCTGGTCGAGGACAACCCGATCAACATGATCGTCGCCGAAACGCAGCTCGAACGCCTCGGACTCATGGTGACGACGCGGACGGACGGGGCGCTGGCGCTCGACGCACTCCGCAGTCAGCCCTTCGACATCGTCCTCATGGATTGCCAGATGCCGCACATGGACGGCTACGAAGCGGTCCGCCGCTGGCGTCTGGTGGAGGCGGCGCAGCCCGCCAGCCGGCGTACCCCCGTGGTCGCAGTGACCGCCAACGCCATGGTGGGCGACCGCGATCGCTGCCTCGAAGCCGGCTTCGATGATCACCTGGGAAAGCCGTTCTCCCGCAGCGACATGCAGCGCATCCTTCAGATGTGGCTTCTGGAGCCGGCCAGCTGAGCGAGCGAAGTCGCCGAAGCGTCAGCATGCCTCTGCACGACAGTCGGGGACCGCCTCCCCGGTCCTTGCCGACCGATCCCGAATCGACGCTTCAGTGCACCGGCTTGGTCGCGTAAGCCTCGTCGAAGATCTGCTCGAGCCGCGGGTGCGAGCCGCGCAGACGATCGACGACCCGTTTGCCCCAGTCGAAGTATTCCTGCCGGCGTTCCAGCGACCAGCGGTCGGGTGGCGAGGTGGCGACATCGCGAAGGTTGGCGATCTTGTCGGCGAGCTTCACCAGCTTGGCCTTGTGGCTGATGTGCGCCGCATGCTCGATCTGCAGGCGCTTGCGCTCGGGCTTGTCGAGGCTTTGGTCGTCCGTCACTTCGGCCACGATCGCGGCAATCTCGGCGCCGAACTCCCCCTCGATCTCGGCTGCCGTCGTCTCCGTGTCCTCGATCGTGTCGTGCAGCAGCGCCGCGCACAACGTGGCGGCGTCGGTGACTCCGCCCTCGCTCGTCAGGATGCGTGCCAGGGCGAGCGGGTGGTTGATGTAGGGCGTCGCGTGGGCGTCCTTGCGGCGCTGGTCGCGGTGCTTGTGGGCCGCGAACGCGGCCGCCCGGATCACGAGGCTGAGATCGTCCATCCAATCCCTCGGTAAGTTTTCCGCAGCCACCGACCTCATCCGGTCAGCAAGGCCTGGGCACGCGAGACGACGTTGTCGACCGTGAACCCGAACTCGCGAAGCAGCACGTCGGCGGGGGCCGAAGCGCCGAACCGGTCGATGCCGAGCATAGCGCCGGCGTCGCCGACATAGCGCTCCCAGCCCTGAGCGACGCCGAGTTCGACGGCAAGCCGCGCTTTTACGTCGGGCGGCAGAACCTGATCGCGATAGCGCTGCGGCTGGGCATCGAAGAGTTCCCAGCTCGGCATCGACACGCAGCGGACCGCGACGCCGCCGTCGCTCAGACGCTCCGCGGCGGCGAGGATGAGGCCGACTTCGGAGCCGCTGGCGATGAGGATCAATGCCGGTCCGGCACCTTCGGCATCGCTCAATACGTAGCCGCCCCGGCGCAGGCCCTCGGCGCTACCGAAGCGCGTACGGTCGAGCGTCGCGACGTCCTGGCGCGTCAGTGCCAGCAGGACGGGGCGATCGCGCGTCTCGAGCGCGACCTTCCAGGCCACTGCGGTCTCGTTGGCGTCGGCCGGACGAATGAGCGTCAGTTTCGGGATGGCGCGCAGGCTCGCCAGTTGCTCGATCGGCTGGTGGGTCGGCCCGTCCTCGCCGAGGGCGAGGCTGTCGTGGGTGAACACGTGGACGACATGCAGGCCCATCAGCGCGGCGAGCCGGATGGCAGGCCGCATGTAGTCGGAGAAGATGAGGAAGGTCGAACCGTAGGCGATGAAGCCGCCGTGCGCGGCCAGGCCGTTGACGACCCCGCCCATGGCGTGCTCGCGCACCCCGAAGTGGACGTTGCGGCCGGCTGCGCTCCAGCCCCCCGAGTCCGACCCTTCGCCGTCTTCTCCGGCGACGAACGGCGGGTTGAAATCGCCCTGGCCCTTCAGCGCGGTGTGGGTCGACGGGTCGAGGTCGGCCGAGCCGCCGACCAGCGCCGGCAGCTTCGCCGCGATCGCGTTCATCACCTTGCCGCCGGCGACGCGCGTCGCCATGCCCTTGGCATCGGCTGCGAACACCGGGATGTCGGCATCCCAGCCCGCGGGCAGTTCGGCCTTCTGGCGCAGCTCGAACTCGCGGGCGAGTTCGGGAAAGGCGCGGGCGTAGGCGGCAATGCGATCGTTCCAGTCGGACTCGGCCTTCGCGCCGCGCTCGAGCGCCTCTCGAAACCGGGCCAGCGCCGGCGCGGGCACGAGGAACGCAGGCTGCTGCGGCCAGCGAAGGTTCTGCTTGGTCTTGGCGACGTCGGCCACGCCGAGCGGCGAGCCGTGCGCCTTGAAGCTGTCCTGCTCCGGCGAGCCGAAGCCGAGATGGGTGCGCACGAGGAGCAGGCTGGGGCGCGTCGCCTCGGCGCGCGCCTTGGCGAGCGCGGCGTCGATCGCCGCCAGATCGTTGCCGTCGCCGACGCGGATCGTCTGCCAGCCGTAGGCGTCGAAGCGCTTCGCCGGGTCTTCGGAGAACGTCATGTCGGTGCCGGCCGAGAGCGTCACCGCGTTGTCGTCGTAGAGGCAGATCAGCTTGCCGAGCTGGAGATGGCCCGCCAGCGACGCCGCTTCCGACGCCACGCCTTCCATCAGGTCGCCGTCGCTGACGATCGCCCAGGTATGGTGGTCGACGATCTTGTGGCCGTCACGGTTGTAACGCGCCGCGAGGTGCGCCTCGCCGATGGCCATGCCGACCGCGTTGGCCAGTCCCTGGCCGAGCGGCCCGGTCGTGACCTCGACGCCGGCGGTGTGGCCGCGCTCGGGATGCCCCGGCGCCTTGCTGCCCCATTGGCGGAACTGCTTGAGGTCGTCGAGCGACAGGTCGTAGCCGGTGACGTGCAGCAGGCTGTAGAGCAGCGCCGAGCCGTGCCCGGCCGAGAGCACGAAGCGGTCGCGGTCGGGCCAGAGCGGGTCGGCCGGGTTGTGCTTGAGCTGCTTCGCCCACAGGGCATAGGCCATCGGCGCGGCGCCGAGAGGCAGGCCGGGGTGGCCGCTGTTCGCCTTCTGCACCATGTCGACGGAAAGAAAGCGCAGGGTGTCGAAGCATTGCTGGTCGAGCGTGTCGGACATGATCGTTCCTTCGGGGTTCAGTGACCGGGCGCCGCGGCCACCTCGGCATCGGTGTTCCCGTCGTAGCGGCCGCGCCGCGCGAGTCGATTGCAGTCGGCACGATGGCGCAGCGCCTTCTGCGCCGCTGGCACGTTGCCGGCAACGCCGCGCCAGATCTCGAGGGCCGGCTGCTGGATGGCGCGCGCGAACGAGAACGCGAGCGCCCACGGCAGGCGGCCCGCGAAACGGACGTTCATCGCATTGAGCCGCGCCGAGGCGAGCTCGGCGCTCTGGCCGCCCGAGAGGAAGGCGATGCCGGGCACCGCCGCGGGCACGGTGCGCAGGAAGCAGCGCACGGTCGCATCGGCGACCGCGTCGACGCCCGACTGATCGGCCGCCGCCAGCCCCGGCAGCACCATGTTCGGCTTGAGCAGCATGCCCTCGAGCAGCACGCGCTGCTCGCTCAAGGCGGCGAACACCGCCTGCAAGGTCTCGGTCGTGACATCGGCGCAGCGCTCGAGGTCGTGATCGCCGTCCATCAGGACCTCGGGCTCGACGATCGGCACGAGCCCCGCCTCCTGGCAAAGGGCCGCGTAGCGCGCGAGCGCGTGCGCGTTCGCGACGATGCAGGCGCGGCTCGGGATGCCGGCCCCGATCGTGATGACGGCGCGCCACTTGGCGAAGCGCGCGCCCATCGAGGCGTACTCGACCAGACGCTCGCGCAACCCGTCGAGCCCTTCGGTGACGAGCTCGCCGGGATGCCCCGCCAGGGCTTTCGCGCCGGCGTCGACCTTGATGCCGGGGACGATGCCCGCCTGCTCCAGCGCCTGCGCGAACGGCACGCCGGCAAGCGTCTGCTGGCGGATCGTCTCGTCGTAGAGGATGGCGCCGCTGATGGATTCGCCCAGGCCCGGCGTCGTCGCGATCATGTCGCGATAGGCGCGTCGTGCGTCGGCGGTCTGCGGGATGCCGAGCCTGGCAAAGCGCTTGTCGCAGGTGCCGGTGCTCTCGTCCATCGCGAGCAGGCCGCGATCGTCGGCGACGAGCGCCTGCGCGCAGTCGATGAGCCGTTGTGCCTGCATGTCAACGCTCCTTCTTTCCCGGCGCCGCGATCGCGCGATCGACGATCGCCTGCGCCTCCTTCAGGATCCGCTCGAGATGGCCCGCGTCGGCGAAGCTCTCGGCGTAGATCTTGTAGATGTCCTCGGTGCCCGACGGGCGGGCCGCGAACCAGCCGCTTTTGGCGATGACCTTGATGCCGCCGATCGCCGCACCGTTGCCCGGCGCCTTGTCGAGCACGGCGTCGATCTTCTCGCCGGCGAGCTCGCGCGCATCGAGCCGGTCGGGCGCAAGCGCGGCGAGCTGCTTCTTCTGCGCGGCCGTGGCCGGCGCCTCGACCCGGTCGGCGAGCGGCGTGCCGAGCTCGCGCGCGAGCTCGACGTAGAGGCGACCCGGGTCGCGCCCGCAGCGGGCGGTGATCTCGGCCGAGAGCAGGGCCGGCGCGATGCCGTCCTTGTCGGTCGTCCACACCGTGCCGTCGCGGCGCAGGAACGACGCACCTGCGCTCTCCTCGCCGCCGAAGCCGAGCGAGCCGTCGAAGAGGCCCGGCGAGAACCACTTGAAGCCGACCGGCGACTCGAATAGCGTGCGGCCAAGCCGCTTCGCCACGAGGTCGATGAGGCGCGTGCTGACGACGGTCTTGCCGATCGCGGCGCGGCCCGGCCACTGCGGCCGGTGCCGGAACAGGTAGTCGATCGCGACCGCAAGATAGTGGTTGGGCGGCAGCAGCCCGGCCCCTGGCGTCACGATGCCGTGCCGGTCGTGGTCGGTGTCGCAGGCGAAGGCGATGTCGAAGCGATCCTTGAGGTCGAGCAGGCGCTGCATCGCGTAGGGCGACGACGGGTCCATGCGGATCTTGCCGTCCCAGTCGAGCGTCATGAAGCGAAAGGTGGCGTCGACCACGTCGTTCACCACCGTCAGGTCGATCCGGTAGTGCTCGGCGATCCGGGCCCAGTAGTGCACGCCCGCGCCGCCGAGCGGATCGACGCCCATGCGGACCTTCGC
>JBBQCD010000050.1:0-32126 GCA_038318385.1 Burkholderiales bacterium
CGCCCGGATCGGCACCTCGATGCCCATCAGCTTCTCGATCGCCAGGCAGTAGGCGTGCTCGTTGCACATCATCGACACGTAGTCGAGACGATCCATGTACGGCAGCGACTGGATGTAGGTGCGCGTCTCGGCGAGCTTTTCGGTCGCGCGATGCAGGAGGCCGATGTGCGGATCGGCGCGCTGGATCACCTCGCCGTCGAGCTCGAGGACCAGGCGCAGCACGCCGTGCGCGGCGGGATGCTGCGGGCCGAAGTTCAGCGTGTAGTTCTTGATGTCTGCCATGGTCCTAGCGCAGGCCGCCGTAGTTCTCTTCGCGGATGACGCGCGGCACGATCTCGCGCGGCTCGATCGTTACCGGCTGGTAGATGACCCGTTTCTGCTCGGGGTCGTAGCGCATCTCGACCTCGCCGGAGACCGGGAAGTCCTTGCGGAACGGGTGGCCGATGAACCCGTAGTCGGTGAGGATGCGGCGCAGGTCGAGGTGGCCGTCGAAGATGACGCCGAAGAGGTCGAAGGCCTCGCGCTCGAACCAGTTCGCCGCGCTCCAGACGTCGGTGATCGTGGCCACCATCGGCACGTCGTCTTCGGGGCAGAAGGTCTTCAGGCGCAGGCGCCAGTTGCGACTCACCGACAGCAGGTGCGAGACGACGCAAAAGCGCGGCCCTTCCCATTCGATGTCCTTGTAGGAGGAATAGTCGACGCCGCAGAGGTCGATGAGCTGCTCGAACTGGAGCTCGCCGTGGTCGCGCAGTGCGAGCGCCACGGCGTGGTAGTCGGCAGCGGGCACCGTGAGGGTCAGTTCTTCGAGGTCGCGAACGAGCTTGCCGCGGCTGCCGAATGTCGCCTCGAGAGTTGCCTGCAGGGTGTCGAGCTTGGTCATGGCTGGCTCAACGGGCGATCGTGGTTTCGCGGCGGATCTTCGCCTGCAGTTGAAGGATGCCGTAGAGCAGCGCCTCGGCCGTCGGCGGGCAGCCGGGCACGTAGACGTCCACTGGGACGATGCGGTCGCAGCCCCGGACGACGGAGTAGCTGTAGTGGTAGTAGCCGCCGCCATTGGCGCACGAGCCCATCGACAGCACCCAGCGGGGTTCGGCCATCTGGTCGTAGACCTTGCGCAGCGCCGGCGCCATCTTGTTGCACAGCGTGCCGGCCACGATCATCAGGTCGCTCTGCCGCGGGCTCGGGCGGAACAGCATGCCGAAGCGGTCGATGTCGTAGCGCGCCGCACCCGCATGCATCATTTCGACGGCGCAGCAGGCCAGGCCGAAGGTCATCGGCCAGAGCGAGCCGGTCTTCGACCAGTTGATGACGGTATCGAGGCTCGTGGTGACGAAGCCTTCCTTGAAGACGCCTTCGATGCTCATGCTGTGTGCCCGAAGTGGCGCTGGTGGCGGGTGGGCTTGATCATTCCCAGTCCAACGCGCCCTTTTTCCACTCGTAGACGAAGCCGACGACGAGGATGCCCAGGAACAGCATCATGGCCCAGAAGCCGGGCGCGCCGATCTCGCGCAGAGCCACGGCCCACGGGAAGAGGAACGCGATCTCGAGATCGAAGAGGATGAAGAGGATCGCGACGAGGTAGTAGCGCACGTCGAACTTCATGCGCGCGTCCTCGAACGCCTCGAAGCCGCATTCATAGGGGGAATTCTTGGCCTTGTCGGGCCGTCGCGGACCGAGAAGGAAGCCCAGAACCTGGGGCGCCACGCCGACCGCCACGCCGATCAGGATGAACAGGATGACGGGAAGGTAGGGTTCGAGGTACATGATGCTGCGCGTCGCGGGACGCGCTCGAAACGGATACGGGCGCCTTGCCGCAGTGGCTCCGCAACCCTTCGAACTACGCTTGGTGCCGACGGCGAGACTCGAACTCGCACAGCTTTCGCCACTACCCCCTCAAGATAGCGTGTCTACCAATTTCACCACGTCGGCCACACACTCTGAACAAGTCCGAGACGCATGAGGACTGGCCCCCGGACAACATGGAATTCTAACCGCACGCAGCGCGGCGGCGCGTCACTTGGGTACGGCTGCAGCACCTGATGCGGGGGCGCTCGGCAGCGCCGCCGACGCCGGTGCGGCGGGGAGCACCACCGGCGCCGCGGGCGCACTGCCGGCCGACGGGATCTGTGCCGCACCGGTCGCCGGCGCGCTTGCCGCGGGAGCTCCGAGCACCGGCCGATCGAGCACGCTGCCCGTCGACGGCCGCGCGCGATCGTTCGAGAAGAACGCGAGGGCCAGGGTACAGGCAAAGAACAGCGCCGCGCAGACAGCGGTGGAGCGCGACAGGAAGTTGGCGCTGCCGGTCGCACCGAAGAGGCTTCCGGAAGCGCCGCTGCCGAACGAGGCGCCCATGTCGGCGCCCTTGCCGTGCTGGATCAGCACCAGCCCGATCATCACGAGCGCCGCGAGTATCTGCAGCGCGACGACGAGGTTGAGCATCCAATTCATTCTTCCAACTCCGGGATTGTTCTTGTCTGGGGTGCGCGAGGGTCAGCCAGCGGCACGGCATATTGCCGCGAAATCTGCAGCCTTCAGCGCCGCGCCGCCGATCAGACCTCCGTCGATGTCGGGCTGCGCGAACAGCGCTGGCGCGTTGTCGGCCTTGACGCTGCCGCCGTAGAGGATGCGCATCTCGCCCGCGTGCGCGGTCGCCGCCTTGAGTTGCGCGCGGAGCAGTGCATGCACGGCCTGAGCCTCCGCAGGTGAGGCGGTCTTGCCGGTGCCGATCGCCCAGACGGGCTCGTAGGCCACGACGATCTGGGAGATGCATTGCGCCAGGGTGTGGATCACGGCCGACATCTGCCGCTTGACGACATCGACGGTCTGCCCGGCATCGCGCTCGGCCAGGGTCTCGCCGACACACACGATCGGCGTCAGGCGGTGGGCGAGCGCCGCCTTGGCCTTGTCGGCCACGAGCTGGTCGCTCTCGGCGTGAAAGGCGCGGCGCTCGGAGTGGCCGACGATGACGTAGCGGCAGCCGAGCTCGGCCAGCATGCCCGCAGCGACCTCACCGGTGTACGCACCGGAGTCGTGTGCCGAGCAATCCTGCGCTCCCCAGCCGATCGCACTGCCCTGACACGACAACGCCACCTCCGCCAGGTACGGGAAGGGTGCGCACACGGCAACCTCCGCGACCCACGGACCTGCTGCCTGCAACGCACCCAGCAGTTCCGCATTGGCGGCGTGACTGCCGTTCATCTTCCAGTTGCCGACGACGAGGTTGCGACGCGCGCCGCGCGGTTCCACGATCGGTGTCACCATTGCAACACCAGCTTGCCGATGTGCTGGTTCGATTCCATCAGCGCGTGCGCCTCGGCGGCCTGCGCCGGGGCGAAGACCTTGTGGATCACCGGCTTGACGGTGCCGGCCTCGAGCCACGGCCAGACCTGCTTGCGCAGCGTGCTCGCGATCGCCGACTTGAAGGCGATGGGACGGGGTCGCAGTGTCGACCCGGTGATCGTGAGACGGCGCCGAAGCACCTGCCCCGCATCCACCTGGGCATCGACACCGCCCTGCACCGCGATGATCACCAGGCGGCCATCCTCGGCCAGGCACTTGAGCTCGCGCGCGACGTAGCTGCCGGCCACCATGTCGAGGATCACGTCGACGCCGCGGCTGCCGGTGAGGCGCGCCACCTCGGCGACGAAGTCGTGGGTCTTGTAGTTGATGGCGTGGTCGGCGCCGAGGCTCTTGCAGGCCTTGACCTTGTCGTCGCTGCCCGCCGTGGCGATCACCGTCGCGCCGGCCGCCTTGGCAAGCTGGATCGCGGTGACGCCGATCCCGCTCGTGCCGCCCTGCACCAGAAAGGTCTCGCCCGACTGCAGACGACCGCGGTCGAAGACGTTGGACCAGACGGTGAAGAACGTCTCCGGAAGGCTGGCTGCCTCCACGTCGCTCAGGCCTCCCGGCGACGGCAGGCACTGTCCCACCGGCGCGACGCAGAGCTCCGCATAGCCGCCACCGGCGACCAGGGCACAGACCCGGTCGCCGACCTTCAGGCCGGCGGCGCCGAGTGCCGCGCTGTCGCCGGAGACGATGACGCCGGCGACTTCCAGGCCGGGAAGGTCGGACGCGCCGGGGGGCACGGGGTACATGCCCTTCCTCTGCAGCACGTCCGGACGATTGATCCCGGAAGCGGCGACGCGGATCAGGGCCTCGCCCGGCCCGGCGACCGGATCGGGCCGGTCGGTCAGGCGCAGTACGTCGGGCGCGCCGTAGGCGGAGATTTCGACTGCTTTCATGGGCTTTCGCGTCGCGTACACGACGCGCCGCAGCGCGCCGCGGGCGATCTCACTCGTTGTGGGACGGGGGCTGCTGGTCGCGATCGAGCAGTGCCTTCATCGACAGCTTGACCCGACCCTTCTCGTCGGTCTCGAGGACCTTGACGCGCACGACCTGTCCTTCCTTGAGGAAGTCGGTCACCTTCTCGACGCGCTGGTGCGCGATCTGGCTGATGTGCAGCAGGCCGTCCTTGCCGGGCATCAGGTTCACGAGCGCGCCGAAGTCGAGGATCTTCGTGATCGGGCCTTCGTAGATCTTGCCGACCTCGACCTCTGCGGTGATCTCCTCGATGCGCTTCTTCGCGAATGCCGCCTTGTCGGCGTCAGTCGATGCGATCGTGATCGTGCCGTCTTCACCGATGTCGATCGTGCAACCGGTTTCCTCGGTCAGTGCGCGGATGGTCGAGCCGCCCTTGCCGATGATGTCGCGGATCTTCTCCGGGTTGATCTTCATCGTGTACAGGCGCGGCGCGAACTGCGAGACCTCGGCCTTGGCGCCACCCATCGCACCGGTCATCTCGCCGAGGATGTGCAGGCGCGCTTCCTTGGCCTGCGCCAGGGCGACCTGCATGATTTCCTTGGTGATGCCCTGGATCTTGATGTCCATCTGCAGCGCCGTGATGCCGGCGGTCGTGCCGGCGACCTTGAAGTCCATGTCACCGAGGTGATCCTCGTCGCCGAGGATGTCGGTCAGCACGGCAAAGCGGTTGCCTTCCTTGATCAGGCCCATCGCGATGCCGGCGACGTGCGCCTTCAGCGGGACGCCGGCGTCCATCAGCGCGAGGCAGCCGCCGCACACCGAAGCCATCGACGAGGAACCGTTCGACTCGGTGATCTCGGAGACGACACGCATCGAGTACGGGAAGTCGGCACGATCCGGCAGAACTGCCACCAGCGCACGCTTGGCGAGCCGCCCGTGACCGATCTCGCGCCGCTTGGGCGTGCCGACCCGGCCGGTTTCGCCGGTCGCGAACGGGGGCATGTTGTAGTGGAGCATGAAGTGCTCGGTGAACTCGCCGGCGAGCGCATCGATGCGCTGCGAGTCACGCTCGGTACCGAGCGTCGCGGCGACCAGCGCCTGGGTCTCGCCGCGGGTGAAGAGCGCCGAGCCATGGGCGCGCGGCAGCACGCCGTTGCGGATCTCGATCTGGCGCACGGTGCGCGTATCGCGGCCGTCGATGCGCGGCTCGCCGGCCAGGATCTGGCTGCGGACGATCTTGGCCTCGATGTCGAACAGCACGTTGTCGAGCTTGACCTTGTCGAAGTCGGCGATCTCGTCCTTCAGTGCCGCCACGGCCGCGGCCGTCACGGCCCGCGTGGCCTGCGTGCGGGCCTGCTTGGAGCGGATCTGGTAAGCCTCGCGCAGGGGCTGCTCGGCGAGTGCGGCTACCTTCGCGGCGAAGCCATCATCCTTCGCGGTCGCAGCCCAGTCCCAGGCCGGCTTGCCGGCGTCGCGCACCAGCTCGTGGATCGCGGTGACGGCGATGTTGCCCTGCTCGTGACCGAAGACGACGCCGCCGAGCATGATCTCTTCGCTCAGTTGCTTGGCTTCGCTCTCCACCATCAGCACCGCGGCTTCGGTGCCGGCGACGATCAGGTCCATCTTCGAGTCGAGGAGCTGGGTCTTGCCGGGGTTCAGCACGTACTGGCCGTCGATGTAGCCGACGCGGGCCGCGCCGATCGGGCCGTTGAACGGGATCCCGGAGATCGCCAGGGCGGCGCTCGCACCGATCAGCGCGGCGATGTCGGCCTGGACCTCGGGGTTGAGCGACATCACGTGGATGACCACCTGGACCTCGTTGTAGAAGCCTTCCGGAAAGAGCGGTCGCAGCGGGCGATCGATCAGCCGGGAAGTCAGCGTCTCGAGCTCGCTCGGGCGTCCTTCGCGCTTGAAGAAGCTGCCGGGGATCTTGCCGGCCGCATACGTCTTCTCGATGTAGTCGACCGTCAGCGGGAAGAAGTCCTGGCCCGGCTTCGGGTTCTTGGCGGCCACGACGGTGGCCAGCACGACCGTGTCATCGATGTTGACCATGACGGCGCCGCCGGCCTGACGAGCGATCTCGCCCGTCTCGAGGGTGACCGTGTGCTGGCCCCACTGAAAGCTCTTGGTGACTTTGTTGAACATGCTCATGCGTCTATCTCCGGTTTGGTGCGGTGCCTTCAGGGTGGCACTTTCAACCCGGAACGATGGGCTTCAGGCGGGATGCCATTCCAAGGGTGCTCCGGGCGGAACATCGGTGGAATGACACAGCGGCGCCGGTCGGCTTCGTTCCCGTGTGGGACAGCGCGAAGCCCGAGCCGGAGGAGTCCAGGCCAGGCTTCGTCACGTCGGGGCCGCTACTTGCGAAGGCCGAGCTTCTGGATCAGCGCCAGGTAGCGCTCGGCGTCCCGGCCTTTGAGGTAGGACAGCAGGCTCTTGCGCTGGTTGACCATCTTCAGCAGGCCACGACGGCCGTGATGGTCCTTCAGGTGAGTCTTGAAGTGCGGCGTCAGCTCGTTGATACGGTCGGTCAGCAGGGCGACCTGGACCTCGGGCGAGCCGGTGTCGGTGGCGCTGCGGGCATGGGTCTTGACGACCTCTGCGGTGCGTTCTTTGGTAGCGGGCATTCTCGTTTCCTGTGGATGAAACCGGGACACCCGCCGCCCCGCAGGTGCGAGAAAGGACGCCACGGTTTCGATTCGTACACTTGCGGACACCGGTGAAACCGACCAGCGCCGTGCTCTTGTCGTCTTCTCGGCTCTCGAAAGCGCCTGAAGAACAACCCGAAGATTATAGCCGGAGGTGACGTTCGAGACGCCGCACCCCCTCGGTCAGGCGTGCCGGGTCGCGCGAGGCGAAACACCAGCGCAGCCAGCCCTCGGCCTCGGCGCCGAACGCCACCCCGGGTGCCAGGCCGAGCCCGGCGTCGACGACGAGCTCCTTGGCGAAGCCGAGCGAATCGTCCCGGCCGGCCACCCGGAAGAACGCATACATGCCGCCGTCGGGCACGGCGACGGCGACTCCGGGAAGCGCCGCAAGGGCGGGGAGCAGCGTGTCGCGGCAACTGCGAAGACGCTGCACCAGACCGGGCACGAAGGCGTCGGCCTCGGCCAGCGCGGCGAGTCCTGCGCGCTGGACGAAGACCGGGGCGCACGACGTGTTGAACTCGATCAGCTTGCCGATCGCGTCGGTCAGGGTGGCCGGCACGACCATCCAGCCGAGGCGCCAGCCGGTCATCAGGAAACTCTTGGAGAAGCTCTGCACGACGACGAGTCGATCGTCGGGTTCGGCGACATCGAGAAAGGT
The DNA here is from genome assembly GCA_038318385.1 of Burkholderiales bacterium. Lineage (GTDB taxonomy): Bacteria > Pseudomonadota > Gammaproteobacteria > Burkholderiales > Burkholderiaceae_C > Schlegelella_A. The sequence continues at coordinate 7,567 of JBBQCD010000050.1, forward strand.
CGGTGCCGCCGTCCCGGCGCCGAACCAGACGCGTTCGTAGACCTCGTCGGCGACGATCCAGGTCCCGGTGCGTCGGCAGTGGGCGAGGATCTCGCGCTGCTCGTCGGCGGTCAGCGTCCACCCGGTCGGATTGTTCGGAGCGTTCACCAGCAACACCCGGGTCGCCGGTGTCACCGCATCGAGCAGGCGTGCGAGGTCGAGGCGCCAGGCGCCGCCCTGCGGCCGCAAGGGGATGCGCTTGACGACTGCGCCGAGGATCTCCGGCTGTGCCGTCAGGTTCGGCCACACCGGAACGACGACCGCCACCTCGTCGCCGAAGCCGGCGAGCGCCTGCATCGCCACCATCAGCGCGCTGACGCCCGACGACGTCACCGCGATGCGCCGCGCATCGACCGGCCTGTGCAGCGCGCTGGCGTAACCGGCGATGGCTGCACGCAGTTCCGCGAGACCGAGGTTGTGCGCGTAGAACGTCTCGCCCGCCTCGATCGACCGCGTTGCAGCGGCACGGATGTGCAGTGGGGTCGGCTCGTCGCTTTCCCCGAACCAGAAGGCGAGGACGTCGTCGCGTCCGATGCCGGCATTCGCGACTTCGCGGATCTTCGACGCCGGCAGGTTCTCGATGACTTCTCTCACGCGGCAGCCTCCGTTGCCAGCGGCCAGCGGGGCCGCACCTCGAATCCCCGATCGCGGCTTGCCGCGTGGGGGTCGCGCTGCAGTCGCATCGCCGCCGCCAGGGCGATCATCGCCCCGTTGTCGGTGCACAGCGCAGGTTCCGGGTAGTGGACGCGAGCACCCTGCTTCGCGCAAGCTCGATCCAGGCCCTCGCGCAGACATGCATTCGCGCCGACGCCTCCGGCGACGACGAGGCGATCGAGCCCGGTCTCGCGCAGTGCGGCCGTCGACTTGCGGATCAGCACCTCGACGATCGCCGCCTGCGTCGAGGCGGCGAGATCGGCACGGTCCTGCTCGCAGACATTGCTGCCGAGCTTCATCACCTGCGTGCGGACGGCCGTTTTCAGTCCGGCGAACGAGAAGTCGAGATTGCCGCTGTGCAACAGCGGTCTCGGCAGGCTATAGGCCTCGGCACTGCCGAAATCGGCCAGGCGTGCCAGTGCCGGCCCTCCGGGGTAACCCAGGCCGAGAAGCTTGGCCGACTTGTCGAAGGCCTCGCCGGCGGCATCGTCGATGGTCTCGCCGAGCAGCAGGTAGCGCCCGACATCGTCGACCCGCATCAGCTGGGTGTGTCCGCCGGAGACCAGCAGTGCCACGAACGGGAAGGACGGTGGATCCACGGAGAGGAACGGCGACAGCAGGTGCCCCTCAAGATGGTGCACACCGAGGGCCGGGCGATCGAGCGCAGCCGCCAGGGCGCAGGCAACGCCCGCGCCGACCAGCAGCGCACCGGCGAGACCGGGACCCCGGGTGTAGGCGACGACGTCGATCGCGTCGAGGCCGACGTCGGCCTCGGCCAGCACCTCGCGCGCGAGCGGCACGACACGGCGGATGTGATCGCGCGAGGCCAGTTCCGGCACCACTCCGCCGTAGGCGCGGTGCATCTCGACCTGGCTGTGCAGCGCCTGCGCGAGGAGACGCGGCGTGCCGGGACCTTCGGCCCGGACCAGCGCCACCCCCGTCTCGTCGCACGACGACTCGATGCCCAGGACATTCATCGTCCGAGTTTAGGGCGCCGTGAGGCGCGCACTGCGGACGCGGGCCTTTGCGGGGGCGGCTTCAGCGCGCCTGGTTGTTGTTGTTGCTGCCGCCAGGGACGCTGCGCAGATCCTGCGCGACGCGACCCTCGCTCAGCACGATCACCCGGCTCGCCGAGGCGATGGTCTCGGGGCGGTGGGCGACGATGATCCGCGTCAGCTGGAGCTTGCGGATGGCGAGGTTGACCTCGCGCTCGCGATCGACGTCGAGCGCACTCGTGGCCTCGTCGAGAAAGAGGATCCGCGGCCGCTTGTAGAGCGCCCGGGCCAGCAGGATGCGCTGGCGCTGGCCGCCGGAGATGCCGGCGTTCATGTCGCCGACCAGCGTGTGGTAGCCCATCGGCATCGCCTCGATCTCGTCATGAACTGCCGCTACGGCCGCGCATTCCTCGATGAAGGCGACGTCGGGGCGACTGTCGAAGAAGCAGATGTTGTCGGCGATCGATCCCGCGAAAAGGTGGTCGTCCTGCATCACCGTGCCGATCATGTCGCGCCAGGACCGCAGGCCGACCCGGCGCAGGGCCAGGCCGCCGATCCTGACTTCGCCGGACCGCGGTGCATGGATTCCGAGCATGACCTTGAGCAAGGTCGTCTTGCCGCAACCCGAAGGGCCGACGACCGCCACCGACTCGCCCGGCTCGATCCGCAGGCTGAGCTTGCGCAGCACGTCCGGCTCGGCATCGGAGTAGCCGAAGCTCACGTCATCGAGTTCGATCCCGACCGCACCGTCGCCCGGGCGCGACACCGTCGCGTCGCCGCGGGCCTCGGGCTCGGTGAGCACGATGTCGGCCAGGCGCTCCCCCTGCAGCTTGAGCATCTTCACCTCGACGAGCTTGTCGATGAGGCCGCTGACGCGTTGCGCGAACTGCTCCTTGTAGGCCAGGAAGGCGAACAGCATGCCGACAGAGAAGCGATGGTCCAGCACCAGCAGTGCGCCGACCCAGACCACCGCCACGCGCTCGAGGCCGAAGACCAGCTTGTGCAGCACGCCGAAGAGCAGGTCGAGCTTGCGGGTTGCAATGTGGGCGTTCATCGAGTCGACGACGAGGTTCATGAAGCGGCCCTGGCGGTCCTCCTCGGCGTTGAAGAGCTTGATCGACTGCACCCCGCGCAGGGATTCGAGGAAGTGGCTGCTGCGCTTGGCATCGAAGACGATCGCCTCCTCGGTGGCTTCGCGCAGCGGCCGGAAGAACGCCCAGCGCAACAATGCGTACGCGCCGACGCTGGCGAGCGCGATGGTCGTCAAGAGGCCGCTGTAGACGAACATCATTGCCAGCGTGACAACGACGAGGAGACCGTCGAGCACGGCTTCGATGAAGCTCGTCGTCAGGGTCTGCTGGATCTGCTGGATGGCGCCGAACCGCGACATCACGTCGCCGGTGTGGCGCTTCTCGAACCACGCCACCGGCAGCCGCATCATGTGGGCGAAGACGTTGCCGAGCCACTGCAGGTTCAGGGTGCTCGAGAGGTGCAGCACGGCCCACGAGCGGATCGCGCCGGCCCCCACCTGGATCAGTATCAGCAGGCCGAAGCCCAGGCCGAGCGTGATCAGCAGGTCGCGGTCCGCACTCACCAGGACGCTGTCGACCACCCACTGCAGGTAGAACGGCGTCAGCAGCATGAAGCCTTCGAGCGCGAACGCCAGCGCGAAGATCTGCAGCAGCGAGCGCTTGAGCCCGGAGACGCGGCCGAGCAACTGACGCAGGCTGACGCTCTGGCGCTCGACCCGCGGCCTGAAATCGGCCTGCGGCGTCAGTTCCAGCACCACGCCGGTGAAGTGCCGGGAAACCTCCGCCATCGACAGCGTGCGCACGCCGCGCGCCGGGTCGTGCACCACGGCCTTGCCGCGACGAATTTCGCGCAGGACGACGAAATGGTTCAGGTCCCAATGGAGGATGCAAGGCAGCTCGAGCTGCGTCAGGTGCTCCATCTCGGCGCGCAGCGCCCGCGGATTCAGCGCCAGGTCGCCGGCCATGCGGATCAGGTCGACCATCGTCGCGCCCTTGAGGGACAGCGAGAAGCGGCGGCGCAGGGTCGGCAGGTCGGTCTTCAGGCCGTGGTGCGTCGCGACCATGGCCAGACACGCCAGGCCGCACTCCGCACCTTCGGTCTGCAGCAGCAGCGGCAGCCGCGATCCGCCGAGGCCCAGGCGAAGCGCATCGATGAACGCAGCCGAGCTCATGCGGTCCCCCTTGCGCGAGGTGCTCGGCCGGCAACGCGCCGCCGCCGGCCGCCCAGCCGTGGACCCCGGACGGCGGTGTTCACACCCGGCCCGCGATGCCCAGCACGGGCTCGAAGATCCACTCGATCAGGCGGCGACGGTCGAGCACCACGTCGGCCTCGAGTTGCATGCCGGGCGCCAGCGGCTGAGCATGTCCGTAGGCCAGTACGCTCTGTCGGTCGAGCGTGACGGTGATGCGGTAGAGCGGCTCGGCGCTCGCCCCGCTGAGAAACGGCAGGCCCGCGAGCTCGGAAGCCTGCAGTGGGGAACGCGACACCTGTGTCACCTGGCCGCCCTGATGACCGAACTTCTGGTACGGAAACGCCTGATAGCGCAGCAAGACAGGCTGGTCCGGCCGGACGAATCCGACGGCGCTCGACGGCGCGTAGAGCTGCGCCTGCAGCTTCGTGTTCGCCGGCACGAGGCTCGCCAGGGCGGCGGCCGGTGTCACGCTCTGCCCGAAGGCGGCCAGCACGCCGGTCAGGACCCCGTCCTGGGGAGCCCGGACGACGACGCGGCCGCGCGCCTCGTTTTCGGCCGCCTGCTGGGCGATCGCCGCCAGGTCGCGGTCGATCTCGCCCTGCGCGGATTGCGTCTGCAGCGGCAACTCCCGGCGCTGCGAGTCGAGCATGGCGATCTCGCGATCCCGCGTGGCCCGTTGCCGCGCCAGCGCCTGGAGCTGCGCCTGGATGCCGAGCACCTCCTCGGCCTTGTTCTGGACCTGCGCCGAGGAAACGAAGTTGTCGCTGCGCAACGATTCGAGCCGCGCCACCGCCTGCTGCGCCAGGCGCAAGCGCTGGGTCTGCAGATCGACCTCGCTGGCGAGCGCCGACAGTTCATGGCGCATGCCGTCGATCTGCCGGTCGAGCGCGGCCCTGCGGCCTTCCAGCAGCACGGCCTGACGACGTGCGGCACTTTGCAGGCTGCGCTCGCGCATCGCGAGGCTGCGCTGCACGGCCTCCTGGGTGTCGCCGACCGGTGTGGCTTGGCCGACATTGAGAACGAAGAGAACATCGCCGCGATGGACGACCTGACCCTCGGCGGCGTGGCTCTCGAGGACCGTGGCCGCCTGAGGTGGCACCAGGCGGATCAGCCCGCGATCCGGGACGAGGTAGCCGCTGACCCGCGCCTTGCGGGTGTACTCGCCGAACAGCAGGAAAGCGGCCACGGCGAGCGCCACGACCAGCACGAACGTCGTCAGCACCGCCAGCGAGACCGGTCGGGTGAGCTGCACGCTCCCCAGCCACTCGCGCTGGCGACCTTCGAGGACTTCGGCGCGGAACAGGTTGGCCATGGCGCCGCGGCCCCGGACGTTGCGTCCGGCTACCAGCCTCCGTTGGGAATCTGCAGGATGCCTCCGGCGATCTGGCGCAAGGCCTTCTCGTCGATGGAGACGGGGCCCGGCTTGGCGGGCTGGGCCTTGGCTGCCGGCAGATTCTTCTGCGGGACGGACTTCGACTTCTGGGACTGCTGCATCTCTGCTCCTGATCGCCTGCGCCTGCAATCGCGCACAGTCGAATTCGAGCAGCACCGGTCCGATGCCGTAACTGTCAAGTCTTACAGTGTCCCGGCCGACGCCAGGATGGCATAGCGGAAACGCGTCAGCGGATCAGGCCCAGGCGCAGGGCCCTCAGCACCGCCTGGTGCTTGTTGACGCAACCGAGCTTGTGGGTGGCGTTGTTGACGTGCAGGGCAGCGGTGCGTTCGCTGATCCCCAGGACGCTGCCGACTTCCCAGGCGGTCTTTCCTTCCATGGTCCAGCGCAGGGCCTCGAGCTCCCGCGGTGTCAGCGACGGCGCCCCGGGTGCGGCCAGCGCCGGCGTCAGGATGCGCTGCGCGGCATCCTGCGCGTGCACGGCAAACAGCTGCAGGTCGGCGACGAGACGGGTGACCTCGCCGGGGTCGGGCGGCAGCGGCTGGTCGCGATCGACGCCGAGCACGAAGTGACGGCCTTCCGGCAGGTGCAAGGCCATGGCGATGCCGTGGCGATAGCCGAAACGCGCCTGCTCCTCCCACTTCTCGCCCTGGCCCTCGCGCGAATACGTGTCCTGGTCCCAGATGATGGGCATGCTGTAGCGCCGGCAGTGCTGCATGACCGGGTCGCGGCGCATGTTCCCGTGGTCCTTGAACATTTCGAGGTAACCACGTGGCGTGTTGTCGACGGTGATGAATTCCGGCTCGCCGAGCAGGTGATCGATGACGACCATGGCGGCCACCGTCTCGAAGCCGAGGCGACGGGTGAACGAGACCACCTCGTTCTGGAACTCGTCTCGGTTCCGGCTCTGCAGCACCGCAGTGAAACCAGGCTGGAGCATCGTTGGGCCTTGAAACGCGACTGAATTGGCGCCGCCGCCCCTGAGAGGCATCTGAAAGGCGGCACCTGACAACTTTGACAGATGGCAAGAATGCGCGGACTTGCCAAACTGCCGCTCACCACTCACGAACGAGGTCACATCATCGACACGGCAACCACCACGACCCCCGCATGGATCGTCTGCGCGTGGCCCCCCCTATTGTGGCAGGCCAGCCGCGCGCCCCAACTGCATCTGACTCACCTCGGCACCCGGGTGTTGAGATCCGGCGACGATGACTACCCCTGCAGCGGCCAGACCCTGTGGGGCGATGCCAACGAAAGCCGGTCCGCGGGCGTCGCCTGGGACTGGGTCGAGATCCAGGACGGTATCGTCGCCATGGCCGATCCGCTCGGCCTGGTGACCAACATCCGCCTCGTCGATGCCGACGGCGCGGAACTGACCGAGATGCAGGCCGCGGTCCGCCTGAACCAGCTGGTGCACGAACTGCCGTGGCAAAGCGTCGTCAAGCGCACGCTGGGGCATCTGGACGCGTGAAGCTGTGCCGAACACCCGGCTCTAGTGCTTTTCCTTGGCGTGGTTGATCGAGTATTTCGGGATCTCGATCGTCACGTCTGAATTCGCGAGGATCGCCTGGCACGACAGCCGCGACGTCGGCTCGAGCCCCCAGGCGCGATCGAGCAGGTCCTCCTCGCTCTCGTCGAGATCGCCGAGCGACTCGAAGCCCGCACGCACGACCACGTGGCAGGTCGTGCAGGCGCAGCTGAGCTCGCAGGCATGTTCGATCGGGACGTTGTGCTCGAGAAGGGCCTCGCACACCGACGTCCCGTTCGGCGCCTCGATCTTCGCGCCCTCGGGACAATACTCGGGATGCGGCAGCACGGTGATGATCGGCATCTTCAGACGTCCTCGACCCGGCGGCCGGAAAGTGCGCGGCGGATGCCGCGGTTCATGCGCTCGGCCGCGAAGGCCTCGGTGCCCTTTGCCAGCGCCTCGACGGCAGCGTCGATGGCATGGTGATCCGGGCCCCCACACTGCGCCTCCAGCCGCGCCAGCAGCAGTTCGATCGCCTCGCGCTCCGCCGCCTGCAGCAGATCGCCGTCGACCGCGAGCGCGGCGCGCGTGGCCAGCAGCATGCGCTCGGCGTCGACCCGCGACTCGCGCAGGCTGCGTTCGCGCATGTCCGATTCGGCGCTGCTGAAGCTCTCGCTCAGCATCCGCGCGATCTCGTCGTCGGCCAGGCCGAAGCTCGGCTTGACCGTGATGGCGGCCTCGACGCCCGAGGTCTGCTCGCGGGCGGTGACGTTCAGCAACCCGTCGGCATCGACCTCGAAGCTGACGCGCACCCGGGCCGCGCCTGCGACCATCGGCGGGATGCCGCGCAGCTCGAAGCGCGCCAGCGAGCGGCAGTCGCTCACCAGCTCGCGCTCGCCCTGCACGACGTGGATCGCGATGGCGGTCTGGCCATCCTTGAACGTCGTGAAGTCCTGCGCGCGCGTCGTCGGGATGGTGCTGTTGCGGGGAATGATGCGTTCCACCAGCCCACCCATCGTCTCCAGGCCGAGCGAAAGCGCGATCACGTCGAGCAACAGCAACTCGTCCGCGCCGGCGTTTCCCGCCAGCGCGTTGGCCTGAATGGCCGCGCCGAGCGCGACGACCTGGTCGGGATCGAGGTTCGTCAGGGGGGCCTGCCCGAAACACGATCCGACCGCAGCCGGAACCATCGGCATGCGCGTCGATCCGCCCACGAGAACGACGCCCTTGACGTCGCCCTTCGCGGCCTTCGCGTCTCGCAGCACCTTGCCAGTCGCGGCGAGCGTGCGCGCCAGCAGCGGCTCGGTCAGGGCCTCGAATCGCTCCCGGGTGATGCGCACCGCCAGTTCGCCGCTGCCGAGCGGACAGGCCAGCTCGGCGTGATCGTGCGCGGTCAGCTTTTCCTTGGCCGCGCGTGCCGCCACCAGCACGGCGCGCTTGTCCTGTGGGCTCTCGGCGACGACGCCCGCTTCGCGCAAGGCCCATGCAGCCAGCGCGGCGTCGAAGTCATCACCGCCGAGTGCCGAGTCCCCTCCGGTGGCGACGACTTCGAAGACGCCCTCGGCCAGCCGCAGAAGCGAGATATCGAAAGTCCCGCCGCCGAGGTCATAGACCGCGTACAGGCCTTCCGAGCCATTCTCCAGTCCGTAGGCGATGGCCGCCGCGGTCGGCTCGCTGATGAGGCGCAGGACGTTGAGGCCCGCGAGCCTCGCGGCATCCTTCGTCGCCTGGCGCTGCGGCTCGTCGAAATACGCCGGCACGGTGACAACGGCGCCGAAGACGTCGTCGCCGAAGGTGTCCTCCGCGCGCTGGCGCAGCGCCGCGAGGATCTCCGCGGAGACTTCGACCGGTGACTTGATGCCGTCCACCGTCGTCAGTTGCACCATGCCGGGCGCGTCGATGAAAGCGTACGGCAGGCGCTCGCGGCCTTCGATGTCGCCGTAGCCGCGGCCCATGAAGCGCTTGACCGACACGACGGTGTTCGCGGGGTCGTTGGAGGCTTCGGCAAGGGCGGCGCGACCGATCTGTCGCCGCCCGCCCGCAAGGTAACGCACCGCCGACGGCAGGATCACGCGTCCGGCCTCGTCCGGCAGGCACTCGGCCACGCCGTTGCGGACTGCCGCGACGAGAGAATTCGTCGTGCCGAGATCGATGCCGATGGCAATGCGCCGCTGGTGAGGATCGGGCGTACCGCCCGGCTCGGAAATCTGCAGGAGAGCCATGCGCTATTGTCCCTGCGCCTCGAGGCGCCGATCGACGTCATGGGCAAAGCGTTCCACGAACATCAGGGCACGCACCTCCTGCGCCGCCGCCGAAGGGTCGTGCGCCTGATCGAGGAGCGTTTCGAGACGCGTCAATCCCACCCGCCACTGCTCGTCGACCTCGCCGGCCAGCGCCTGCACCGCATCGAGCGACGATGCCTCATCGAGCGCCTCGCGCCACTCGAGCTGCCGGACCAGGAAGCTCGTTGGCATCGCGGTGTTGTCTTCAGCGTCGATCGTCACGCCGGCCAATGCGCACAGGTAGGCCGCCCGCTTCAGCGGATCCTTCAGGCGTTCGTAGGCCTCGTTGACGCGCATGGCCCACTGCATCGCCACGCGCTGCGCCGCCGCACCTTCGTGCACGAACCGGTCCGGGTGGACTTCGCCCTGCAGCGCACGCCACCGGGCATCGAGGGCAGGACGATCGAGGGCCTGGCGGCGCTCGATCCCGAAGAGTTCGAAATCGTCGCTGTCGAGTCTCATGGGCAATCTGGGGGTGGAAACGACGAGGCGCGGCATGCAGCCGCGCCTCGGGATCGACGGACCGGCTGCGAAGCGGCCGGCTAGACGCGAAACGACTCGCCGCAGCCGCACCGATCCTTCTCGCGCGGGTTGTGGAACTTGAAACCCTCGTTCAGCCCTTCCCGGACGAAGTCGAGCTCGGTGCCATCGATGTACGGCAGGCTCTTCGGGTCGACAAGGATCTTCACCCCGTGGCCCTCGAAGACGACATCCTCCGGCGCGAGCGCGTCTGCATATTCGAGCTTGTAGGCGAGGCCTGAACAGCCGGTGGTCTTCACGCCCAGGCGCACGCCGACGCCTTTGCCACGCTTGCCGAGGTAGCGCGTGACATGGCGCGCTGCCGCTTCAGTCAGGGTCACCGCCATGTTGTCAATGCGCCTTCGCAGCGGGCTTCTTGGCCCGGTAATCGTCGACGGCGGCCTTGATCGCGTCCTCGGCGAGGATCGAGCAATGGATCTTGACCGGCGGCAGCGCCAGCTCCTGCGCGATGTGGGTGTTCTTGATCGTCAGTGCCTCGTCCAGCGACTTGCCCTTGACCCACTCGGTGACGAGAGAACTCGAGGCAATCGCCGAACCGCAGCCATAGGTCTTGAACTTCGCATCTTCGATGAGGCCCGTCTGGGGATTGACCTTGATCTGCAGCTTCATCACGTCGCCGCAGGCAGGCGCACCGACCATGCCGGTGCCGACCGTCTCGTCACCCTTCTCGAACGACCCGACGTTGCGGGGGTTCTCGTAGTGCTCGACTACCTTTTCGCTGTATGCCATGACAAATTCTCCTTAACGCGAATGCAATCGCCGCCGGGCGCACCCAAGGCGGCTGCGCTCCCCCTCGGGGGGAAGCGAACGAAGTGAGCGCGGGGGCTACGACTCATCAGTGCGCCGCCCACTGGATCGTGCTGATGTCGATGCCTTCCTTGTACATGTCCCACAGCGGCGATAGATCCCGCAGCTTGGCGACCCTGTCCGTCAGCGTGGCAATCACGTAGTCGATCTCCTCCACCGTGGTGAAGCGGCCGATCGTCATGCGCAGGCTCGAATGGGCCAACTCGTCGCTGCGTCCCAGCGCCCGCAGGACATAGCTCGGCTCCAGGCTCGCCGAGGTACACGCCGAACCCGACGACACGGCGATGCCCTTGACGCCCATGATCAACGACTCGCCCTCGACGAAGTTGAAGGAGATGTTGAGGTTGTGCGGCACGCGCTTCTCGAGGTTGCCGTTGACGTATGTCTGTTCGATGCCCTTGAGGCCTTCCAGCAAGCGCGTCTGCAACATCCGGATCCGCTCGATCTCGGTTCCCATTTCCTCGCGAGCGATGCGGAAGGCCTCGCCCATGCCGACGATCTGGTGCGTCGGCAAGGTGCCCGAGCGCATGCCGCGCTCATGGCCGCCGCCGTGCATCTGGGCCTCGATCCTCACCCGCGGCTTGCGGCGGACGTAGAGCGCACCGATGCCCTTCGGTCCGTAGGTCTTGTGCGACGCCAGGCTCATCAGATCCACCGGCAACTCGGCCAGGTCGATCGCCACCTTGCCGGTCGCCTGCGCGGCGTCGACATGGAAGATGATGCCGCGCTGCCGGCACATCGCGCCGATGGCGGCGATGTCCTGGATCACGCCGATCTCGTTGTTGACGAACATGACCGAGACCAGGATCGTGTCCTTGCGCAAGGCGGCCTCGAGTTTGCCGAGGTCGAGCATGCCGTCTTCCTCGACATCGAGGTAGGTCACCTCGAAACCCTGGCGCTCGAGCTCCCGCATGGTGTCCAGGACCGCCTTGTGCTCGGTCTTCACCGTGACGAGGTGCTTGCCGCGCGTCTTGTAGAACTGCGCCGCACCCTTGAGGGCAAGGTTGTCCGACTCGGTGGCCCCCGACGTCCAGACGATCTCGCGCGGGTCCGCGCCCACCAGCGCGGCCACTTCCTCGCGCGCCTTCTCGACCGCGGCCTCCGCCTCCCAGCCCCAGGCGTGGCTGCGCGAGGCCGGATTGCCGAAGTGTTCGCGCAACCACGGGATCATGGCGTCGACGACGCGCTGATCCACCGGAGTGGTTGCGCCGTAGTCCATGTAGATCGGGAAGTGGGGGGTCATGTCCATGGGAAGTCGAGGGGGCGGCGCTCGGGCCGCGCCGGCATTTACTTCGAGAAAGCAGCGCCGAGGGCGAACACCGAGTTCGGGGCGGTGATCTTGATGGGCTTGACGACCGGCTGGGTCGAGATCGCGCGTTTCACCGGGTGCTCCTCGACGGACACGCCCTTGGCGATCTGCTCGTCGACCAGCTTCTTCAACGACACCGAGTCCAGGAACTCGATCATCTTGGAGTTCAGGCTCGCCCACAGGTCGTGCGTCATGCAGCGCCCGGCGTCGTCGCCCATGCAGTTCTCCTTGCCGGCGCAACCGGTGGCATCGATGGGCTCGTCGACCGCGACGATGATGTCCGCGACTGTGATCTCCTCGGCCTTGCGACCGAGGGAATACCCGCCTCCAGGGCCGCGCGTGCTCTCGACCAGTTCGTGGCGGCGCAATTTGCCGAACAACTGTTCGAGGTAGGACAGGGAAATCTGCTGCCGGCCGCTGATGGCGGCCAGGGCGACAGGACCGGAATGCTCGCGCAGGGCGAGGTCGATCATGGCGGTCACCGCGAAACGGCCTTTGGTGGTCAAACGCATGGAAATCTCCTCTTGGGCAGACAGCGGGGGCTGGGTTGAAAGATGCCTTCCACTATCCCGAGCAATTTAGTCGAGTATAGAGGAAGCCGACCAATTCGGTCGGCATTGGACCCCGAAGTTCCGCTGGATAGAAGGGTCTTTCAGCCTGCGGCGCGAAGTCCCACAAAGCCGAAGCCCTATGTCCTACAGGGTGGGCCGATCAAGCCCTTTTCAACCCCCGGAAACCCCACGCTGGATCGCGACGACGTTGTCGGTGCCCGAGGCTCCGAACGCCTGCTCGCGCAGCACGGCGAGCTGATCGCGGACCCGAGCAGCCTTCTCGAACTCCAGATTGCGCGCGTGCTCGAGCATCTCGCGCTCGAGTTGCTTGATGCGCTTGCCGAGATCACGCTCGGTCAGCACCAGTGTCGCGTCGTGGGCGCGTTTCAGGTCGTCCTTGGCGCTCTTTTCGCTGTAGACGCCGTCGATCAGGTCCCGGACCTTCTTGACAATGCTGCGCGGCGTGATGCCCATCACCTCGTTGTGGGCGAGCTGTCGCGCGCGCCTGCGCCCGGTCTCGTCGAGCGCCCGGCGCATCGAGTCGGTCATCTGGTCGGCGTAGAGGATCGCGCGGCCGTTGAGATTGCGTGCGGCGCGCCCGATCGTCTGGATCAGGCTGCGTTCGGACCGCAGGAATCCTTCCTTGTCGGCGTCGAGGATCGCGACCAGCGAGACCTCGGGTATGTCGAGACCCTCGCGCAGCAGGTTGATGCCCACGAGCACGTCGAACGTCCCCAGGCGCAGGTCGCGCAGGATCTCGACCCGCTCGACCGTGTCGATGTCGCTGTGCAGGTAGCGTACCTTGACGCCGTTGTCGGCGAGGTAGTCGGTGAGCTGCTCGGCCATGCGCTTGGTCAGCGTCGTGATCAGGACCCGCTCCCGGACCTCGACGCGGTCGCGAATCTCCTGCAGCACGTCGTCGACCTGGTTGACGGCCGGGCGCACATCGACCTCGGGATCGACGAGTCCGGTCGGACGCACCAGTTGCTCGACCACCTGACCGGTCTTGCCCTGCTCGTACGCCGCGGGCGTGGCCGAGACGAAGACTGCCTGGCGCATCTTGCCCTCGAACTCCTCGAACTTCAGCGGCCGGTTGTCGAGCGCCGAGGGCAGCCTGAAGCCGTAGTCGACGAGGGTGGTCTTGCGAGCCCGGTCGCCGTTGTACATGCCGCCGAGCTGGCCGATCATGACGTGGCTCTCGTCGAGGAACATCAGCGCGTCCTTCGGCAGGTAGTCGACGAGCGTGGCCGGTGGCTGGCCGGGGGCCGCGCCCGAGAGATGCCGGGTGTAGTTCTCGATGCCCTTGCAATGGCCGATCTCCTGCAGCATCTCGAGGTCGAAACGGGTGCGCTGCTCCAGCCGCTGGGCCTCGACCAGCTTGCCCTGCGCGACGAGCTCGGCAAGGCGCTCGCGCAACTCGTCCTTGATGGTCTGGATCGCGTTGACGACGCGGCCGCGCGGCGTCACATAGTGATTCGCGGGATAGATCACGAAGCGCGGGATCTTCTGCCGGATACGGCCGGTCAGCGGGTCGAAGAGCTGCAGCGACTCGATCTCGTCGTCGAACAGCTCGATCCGGATGGCGAGCTCGCTGTGCTCGGCCGGGAAGACGTCGATCGTGTCGCCACGCACGCGGAACGTGCCGCGCGAGAACTCGGTCTCGTTGCGCGAGTACTGCATGCGGATCAAGTGGGCGATCGCGTCGCGCTGGCCGAGCTTGTCGCCCGTGCGGATGATCATCCGCATTTCGGTGTAGTCCTCGGGCGCGCCGATGCCGTAGATCGCGCTCACCGAGGCGACGATGACGACGTCACGACGCTCGAGCACGCTCTTGGTCGCCGACAGCCGCATCTGCTCGATGTGCTCGTTGATCGCACTGTCCTTCTCGATGAACAGGTCGCGCTGCGGCACGTAGGCCTCTGGCTGGTAGTAGTCGTAGTAGCTGACGAAGTACTCGACCGCGTTCTTCGGGAAGAACTCCCGGAACTCGCTGTAGAGCTGCGCCGCGAGCGTCTTGTTGGGGGCGAAGACGATCGCCGGTCGGCCGATCTGGGCGATCACGTTGGCCATCGTGAAGGTCTTGCCGGAACCCGTGACGCCGAGCAGCGTCTGGAACGACAAGCCGTCGCGGATCCCCTCGACCAAGCTGCTGATGGCGGCCGGCTGATCGCCGGCAGGGGCGTACGGGCGGAACAGCTGGAACGGCGAATCCGGATAGGAAACGAACTCGCCGGCAGGCTCGGCCTCTTCCTCGAGGGACGCGACTTCGGTCAATTCCGCCATGATGGATAAAATTCCTTCGATACGCCGGTGCCCCGGATCGCAGGGCAACCGATAAGACTACCGGAAATTGCGCTTTTTCCGCACCCAGGATCCGTGACCATGGCTTCCCTCTTCGCCGCCGTCGAACTCGCCCCCCGAGACCCCATCCTCGGCCTGAACGACCAGTTCAACGCCGACACCAACCCGGCCAAGGTCAACCTCGGCGTCGGCGTCTACCTCGACGAGAACGGCAAGCTGCCGCTGCTCGAGTGCGTGAAAGCTGCCGAGGCGCAGATGAACCAATCGCCGAAGGCGCGCAACTACCTGCCGATCGACGGGATTGCCGCCTACGACAGCGCCGTGCAGGACCTCGTATTTGGTGCCGACCATCCGATCCGCAAGTCCGGCCGAATCGCCACCGTGCAGGCGCTCGGCGGCACCGGCGGTCTCAAGCTTGGAGCCGACTTCCTCAAGCGCATGAAGCCAGGCGCCGAGGTCCTGATCAGCGACCCGAGCTGGGAGAACCATCGCGCCCTGTTCGAAGGCGCGGGCTTTCCGGTCTCGACCTATCCGTACTACGACGCCAAGGCCCAGGGCATCGACCTCGCCGGCATGCTGGCGGGGCTGAATGCCGCCGCGCCCGGAACCATCGTCGTGCTGCACGCCTGCTGCCACAACCCCACCGGCTACGACATCCCGGCGTCCGAATGGCCGCAAGTCATCGAAGCCGTCCGCGCTCGCGGCCTGGTTCCTTTCCTCGACATGGCCTACCAGGGGTTCGGCGCCGGAATCGCCGAGGACGGGGCCGTCGTGCGTCAGTTCCTCGAGGCGGGCATCGACTTCTTCGTGGCGACGAGTTTCTCGAAGAGCTTCTCGCTGTACGGCGAGCGCGTCGGTGCGCTCAGCATCGTCTGCGCTTCCAAGGACGAAGCCGATCGCGTGCTCAGCCAGCTGAAGCGCGTCATCCGCACCAACTATTCGAACCCGCCGACCCACGGCGCCCAGGTGGTCACCACAGTTCTTACGACGCCGCGCCTTCGCGAGCAGTGGGAGCAGGAACTGGCCGGAATGCGGGAGCGCATCCAGCGGATGCGGGTGGCCCTCCAGGAGAAGCTCGGCAAGGCGGGCCTGTCGCGCGATATGGGCTTCATCACCCGGCAGCGCGGAATGTTCAGCTATTCCGGCCTCACGAAGGAGCAGATGCAGCGCCTGCGAACCGAATTCGGCATCTACGGCGTCGATTCCGGCCGGATCTGCGTCGCAGCGCTGAACGACCGGAACATCGATGCGGTGGTCGCGGCGATCGCGAAGGTGTCGTGACGAAGCGGCAGGCACGACGTTTGCCGTAAAATGCTGCGGTGCACAAGCAGCGCCGGCGTCCGTCGGACACGACGCTGATGCCCAACCGAGGCCTGCCCATGCTCTATCAATTGTATGAATCGCAACGTGCCCTGCTGAGCCCCTTTTCCGAGTTCGCCAGCGCCTCTTCCAAGCTCTACAACCACCCACTATCGCCCTTCACGCACCTGCCGATGGCCCAGCGCGTTTCGGCTGGTCTCGAGTTGATGCACCGGCTCGCGAAGGAATACGAGAAGCCCGAGTTCAACATCCATTCGGTGCGTGTCGGCGCGGTCGACGTCGCCGTGCAGCAGCAGGTCGCGATCGAGAAGCCCTTCTGCCGGCTGCTGCGCTTCAAGCGTTTCAGCGACGACTTGCCGATGCTCTCCCGCATGAAGGATCAGCCCAAGGTGCTGGTCGTGGCGCCGCTTTCCGGACATCACTCGACCCTGCTGCGCGAAACCGTGCGCGAACTGCTGCACGACCACAAGGTCTTCGTCACCGACTGGACGGACGCGCGCATGGTGCCGCAGGAAGCCGGTCCGTTCCATCTGCACGACTACGTCGCCTATGTGCAGGAGTTCATCCGCCACATCGGTCCCGATGTCAACGTCATCTCCGTTTGCCAGCCGACGGTCCCGGTGCTCGCGGCGGTCTCCCTGATGGCCACCCACGGCGAGCCGACGCCGCTGACGATGACGATGATGGGCGGGCCGATCGATGCCCGCCTGTGCCCGACCGCGGTGAACAACCTGGCCACGACCAAGAGCCTGGGCTGGTTCGAGCGCAATGTCATCTACCGCGTGCCGACGAACTATCCGGGCAGCGGCCGGCCGGTGTATCCCGGTTTCCTGCAGCACACCGGCTTCGTGGCGATGAATCCGGATCGCCACCTCAGCTCGCACTACGACTACTTCCTCGACCTGGTGCGCGGCGATGGCGACAGCGTCGACTCGCACCGCGCGTTCTACGACGAGTACAACGCCGTCCTCGACATGCCGGCGGAGTATTACCTCGACACCATTCAGGTGGTGTTCCAGGACTTCGCGCTCGTCAACGGCACGTGGAAGATCAACGGCGAGCTGGTCCGCCCGCAGGACATCCGCACCACCGCGCTGCTGACCATCGAGGGTGAGCTCGACGACATCTCCGGCGCCGGCCAGACGCGGGCCGCGCACGCGCTGTGCACCGGCGTGCCGAAGGATCGCCAGTTCCACTACGACGCCATCGGCGCGGGCCACTACGGCATCTTTTCCGGCCGCCGCTGGCGCGAGAAGGTCTATCCGCAGGTGCGCGACTTCATCGCCTCGCACCAGCAGCCTGCGCGAGCCGGCGTCCTGGCGGGGCGTCCCGCGTCGCCGGCACGGCCCCGCAAAGCGGCCCTCGACAGCCCTACCCCATCGACGAACGGTCACGCCGTCCGGAAATCAGGCACGCCAAACGGCGCCATCGTCGCGAACGGCCATGCAACGCCCAAGCGGAAAACCGCCGGCGGTACCAAATCTGCCGGCAACGGCGCGAAGCGGAGCACCGTCCGCAGCGCCACCGGCAGCGCGCGCAAGCCGGCCTGACGTCGGCCTTCCGTTGCAAGCACCCGGCACATCGCCGCGGGTCGCGGCCCGGCAGCGGTGCCACCGATAATCACTGCGGTGACCTCTGCCCGCACGCTCGCCGACACCCTGAACGATGCGCTGCCGCAGACGCAGTGCACGCGCTGCGGCTACGCCGATTGCCGCGGTTATGCCGAGGCGGTGGCCCGCGCAGAGTCCGAGATCGATCGCTGTCCTCCCGGCGGCGCCGAGGGCATCGCCCGCCTCGCCGCGCTGACCGGCCGGGCGCTGCGCCCGCTCGACCCCGCCACCGGCCGCGAAGGCCCGCGCCAGCTCGCCCGCATCGTCGAAGCCGAATGCATCGGCTGCACGCTCTGCCTGCAGGTCTGTCCGGTCGATTGCATCCTCGGTGCGCCGAAATCGATGCACTCGGTGATGGCCTCGCTGTGCACCGGTTGCGAACTCTGCATCCCGGCGTGCCCGGTCGACTGCATCGTGCTCGAACCGGTCACCGCGGAGCGCACCGGCTGGCAGGCCTGGAGCGCCGCGCAGGCCGATGAATCGCGTCGGCGCTATGAAGCTCGCCGGGCGCGCCTCGACCGCGAGGCGGCGGAACCGGCGCGCTCCGAGGCGACCGCCGTCCCCGACCGCCTCGCCGCGGTGCTGGCGCGCGCCCGGGAACAGCGCGACGGCCGATGAGGGCCAGCCGATGAGGGCCAGCTGATGAAAGAGGCCGCCATTGAGCCCTTCTTCGCGACGCTGCGGGCGGCCAATCCGGACCCGGCCAGCGAACTCGAGTACACCAGCGTCTTCGAACTCCTTGCCGCGGTGCTGCTGTCGGCGCAGGCGACCGACGTCAGCGTCAACAAGGCCACGCGCGCCCTCTTCCCGGTGGCCGGGACACCGGCCGCCATCGTCGCCCTCGGCCTGGAGCGGCTGACCGAGGCGATTCGTACCATCGGGCTCTATCGCAACAAGGCCAGGAACCTGCTCGAGACGTCGCGCATCCTCGTCGAGCGGCACGGCGGACAGGTTCCGCGCTCGCGCGACGAGCTGGAGGCGCTGCCCGGGGTGGGTCGCAAGACCGCCAACGTGGTGCTGAACGTGGCCTTCGGCGAATCGACGCTGGCGGTCGACACCCACGTCTTTCGGGTCAGCAACCGCACCGGTCTGGCACCGGGGGCGACGCCGCTGGAAGTCGAGATGCGGCTGCTGGAACGCGTGCCACCGGCTTACCTCGCCGATGCCCACCACTGGCTCATCCTCCACGGGCGCTATGTCTGTCTGGCACGACGCCCGCTGTGCGAGCGCTGCGCCGTGGCGCGCTGGTGCGACTCGGCGCCGCCGGAGTTCAGGCGCTGATCGTCAGCGCGGCTTCGAATCGCGCTCCTGACGGACCTGGTCGAGCGCCGCGCAGACGGCACGCGCGCCCTCGATGATGCGCGGTCCCTGGCGCGTGATGGCGTCGCCGGGCAACGTGTAGAGCCAGCGCTGGCGCACCGCGACGAGATGAGGATGGCGCAGCCAGGTCGCGAAGGCCGGATTGTGGGGATCACGTTCGGCGCCGGGGCGCTCGGCCGGGGTCTCGCGTGCCACGAGGAAGGCCTCGGGAGCGGCGGCCACGACCGACTCCGTCGACAGCTGCGGCGCCAGCTGGGGCAGCGACGCGAACACATTGCGGCCGCCGCACAGTTCGATGACATCGCTGACGATCTGGCCCCCGCCGAGGGTCATCAGCGGATTCGCCCACGCCTGGTAGAAGACCGCGACCGGTGCGACATCCGCATGCTTGCGGCGCAAGCGATCGATCTGGGTGCGCAGTTCGCGCGCCCGGGCCCGGCCCTGCGCCGCATGGCCGAGCAACACCCCGACGCGCTCCAGCGCCACCGCCACGTCGTCCAGGCGCCTGGGTTCGAGGTAGAAGAGCCGGAGGCCTGCAGCCTCGAGCTGGCCGACCTCGCGCCCCGGATTGCCGTGGTTCCAGACGAGGACCAGGTCCGGCTTCAACGCCAGGATGCGCTCGACATCGAACCGCTGGAAGTCGCCGATCCGCGGCAACGTCCGCGCGGCGGCGGGGTAGTCGCTGTACCCGACGGTGCCGACGAGCGCGGCACCGGCACCGACCGCATAGACGAGCTCCGTGAGGCTGGGCGCCAGCGTCACCACCCGTGCTCCCGGACTCAGCACGGCGACGCTGCGGCCGGCATCGTCGACGACGTGCTCGATGTCGGCGGATTGCGCAGGCGCCGTCGAGACGAGTGCGGCGAGCAGCGCAAGCGCGCGGCTGAATGTGCCGCGCGCGAGGTCGGCGATCAGGCTCGAACGGCCAGCGCTCCGCATCACCGCACCACCCCTTCGTCGGCCCGACCGGGCCAGAAGCGGCGCCGCGTGCCGAGACTCGTCTCGAACATCGGCACGCCGAAGACGGCGCCGAGCCGCGCCGGCGTCATCTGGTCCGCGCGCGCCCCGGCCTGTGCGCCGCCGCGGCCATCGAGCAGGACCACATGGCTGGCCAGGTCCCAGGCGAGGTTGAGATCGTGCAGGCTCGCAACGACCGAGCCGCAAGCCTTCGCGTGCGCGTCCAGCACGTCCAGAAGTTGATGCTGGTGACCGAGGTCCAGGTGTGCGGCTGGCTCGTCGAGGAGCAACAGCGGCGCGCCCTGCAGCAGCGTCGTGGCGATCGCGACGCGCTGACGCTCGCCGCCAGACAGGGTGCGCACGTCGGCCTGGGCCAGCGCGGCGAGATCCAAGCGCTCGAGAACGTCCTGGACGTCGGTTGTGGCGGTGCGCGCCGCCGCGCGCCACCAGCCCGTGCGATCGTGTGCCAGCCGCGCGGTGTCGTGGACCGTCGCCGGGAACGGGTCGCTCCAGAACTGCGGACACCAGGCGCGCCGATCAGAAAGCAGCGCCGGCTTCCACTCGGCGAGGCTGCGGCCGTCGACCCATACGCTGCCGGACGCGATCGGAAACACGCCGGCGAGCGCGGCCAGCAACGAGGTCTTGCCGGCGCCGTTCGGGCCCAGGACGGTCCAGCGTTCCCCGGGTCGGACATCGAACGACAGCCCTTGCAGCAACACGCGGCCGTCGCCGCGCCCGCCCGCCCGCAGCGCCAGATCGCGGACTTCGAGGAGAACGCCTTTGGTTGCCGTCACCGGCTGCCTCCACGCGGCCGGCGCAGCAGCAGAAACAGGAACGCCGGAACGCCGACGCCGGCGGCCAGCACGCCGACCGGCAGCTGCAGGGGAGCGACGATGGTGCGCGCGACCGCATCTGCCAGCACGACGAAGGCGCCGCCGCCGAGCGCACTGGCCGGCAGGAGCTGCGGCGCCGCGCGCGCGCCGGCCAGGCGCAGCGCGTGCGGCACGACCAGGCCGACGAAGCCGATCGCCCCGGCGGTGGCGACGGCCGCGCCGGTCGCCAGCGCGGCCGCGGCCAGCGCGACTCGGCGTCGCCGCACGACCGGCACGCCGAGCGTAGCCGCCCAGGCATCACCCCGCGCGAGCCAGTCGAGCTCGTGCGCGCTCGGCCAGACGAGGGCCAGCGCGACCGCCGCGGCCAGGCAGGCGGTGCCCCAGCGGGTGGCGCCGTTGAGGTCGCCGAGCAACCAGAAGACCATGCCGCGAAGCTGCGCTTCCGAGGCCAGCGCCAGCAGCATCGAGACAAACGCCGATGCGGCGGTGCCGATCATCACGCCGACGAGCAGCAACGCCACGGACGATTCCGGCGTCGAGGCGATGCCACTGCTGCCGACGATGCGCCACGACAACCCGAAAAGGAGTGCCGCGGCCAGCAGCGCCCCGCCGGCCGCGCCGAGCCCGACGCCCCATTCCGGCAGCGTCGTCGCACCGACCGCCCCGCCGAGCCAGAGCACCGTCAGCGCGCCCACCGAGGCGCCGCCGGAGATGCCGAGGACATACGGATCGGCCAGCGGGTTGCGGGTCAGGAGTTGCATCAGGGCCCCAGCCAGTGCCAGGCAGGCACCGGCGCCGAAGCCGGCGAGCACGCGCGGCAGGCGAATCTGCCAGACGATATCCGCGGACGCGTAGCCCCACCCCGACGAGCCGGCCGCCAGGCCAAGCGCGAGCGCTGCGACGACGACGGCCGCGAGCAGGAGCAGATTCCGCATCATGCGCCGACGCCGTCAAAGCCCCCGGCTGTCGTAGCGCAGACCGATCCAGCCTTGCCGGCCGAGCGCCGGGTAGTCGCGGACGGCTTCGTAACGCCGGTCGAGCGCATTCGACAGCTTCGCCTCGAGCTGCCACTTCGCGCCCAGCCGAAGACGCGCCTGCAGGTCGACGACGGTGTAGGCCGGCAGGACGCTGCCGCCCTCGGGGCGCGCGCCGACGCGCAACAAGGCGACGCCGCCGGTCCAGCGGCCGCGAGTCCAGTCGGCGCCGAGCGCTTCCTGGTGCGCGGCACGGCGCGGAAGCCGCTCACCGGTGGCGTCGTTGCGGGCATCGAGGACATCGACGCTGGCGCGCAGGGCAAGCGGCCCTCGGCGATGGGTGGCCGTCAGCGTCGCCCCTTGCAGCGTCGCGCGATCGACGTTGCGGGCGCAGCCGAATGCGTACGAGGGATCGGCGGGGCACAGGCTGGCATCCGGCTCGAACGCGATCAGTTCCCGGACGCGGTTGCGGTAGACCGTGGCGGCCACCGACGACGCGTCGCGCTGCCACTGCACGCCGAACTCGACGCTGCGAGAGCGTTCAGGACCGACCGAAGCGACTCCATAGCCCGGAAAGTAGAGGTCGTTGAACGTCGGTGCGCGAAAGGCGCTGCCGGCGACCGCCCGGACGGTCAGCTCGGGCAGCAGGTCGAAGGCCAGGCCGAGCTTGCCGGTGTCGACGCTGCCGTAGGCGGAATTGCGATCGTGACGGGCATCGGCTTGGACCTTCAGGCGGCCGAAGGTCCCGGTGTAGCCGACGACGCCCGCGGTGTTGTCGCGCCGTTGCGCCGACGGAAACGGCGTGGCATCGACCTTCTCCTGCAGGCGCTCGATGGCGACCATCCACTGCTGCCGCGCGTCGGGGCGCCAGGCGTTCTGCCAGGTGAGTTGCTCGCGGCGGGTGCGGTAGCGCGCCTCTTCGTTGCCACCGCTGGTCAGGTCGTCGGCCTGCTGGGAGAGCTGCACGCTGGTGGTCCACGCCGGTGTCGGCGTGCCACGGTAGTCGAGGGCGGCGACCCGTGTCCTCAGGCGATTGCGAAAGTCCGACGATGGGTCAGGTGCGAAGGACGGCGGCGCGAACTCGGCGCTGTCGTACTGCGCGTTCAGGCGCGTCTCGACGATGCTCGCGCCGATGCGATGATCGGGCGCCAGGGTATAGCCGCCGCGCAGCTGCAGGCTGCTGCGGCGGTAGCCGTCGCGATCCGGATTGAAGTTGCCGAAGGTGTCGCCCGGCTTCAGCGCCGAGATGCCGCGGCTCGCATCGCGGGCCACCGTCAACGCGTAGTCGACGGGGCCCGACGCACCGGACACGGACGCATCGGCGCTGCCCGAATGACGTTCGCCGAGGGCGGCGTGAGCGGCGAGCCGCGGCTCCCCGGCGCCGCGCCGGGTGATGATCTGGATCACGCCGCCGACCGCGTCAGGCCCGTAGAGGCTCGAGGCCGGGCCGCGGAGGATCTCGATGCGCTCGATGCCGGCCACGCCGAGGCTGGCAAAGTCGAATTGTCCGAGCGTGGCCGATCCGACGCGCACGCCGTCGACCAGGACGAGCGTGCTGCTGGCGCCAAGCCCCCGGAGCAGCAGCGCGGCGCTCTGCCCCGGCGGGCCGTTTCGCGACAGCTGCATGCCGCCCTCGCGGCGAAGCAGATCCTCCAGCGTGTCGGCGCCGGAATCGCGGATGCGCGCCGCGTCGATCACGACGACGTCGCCGACGACGCGGTCGAGCGCGGTGGGCTCGCGCGTGCCGGTCACGACGACGGGCGCCAGGTTGTTCGTGCCGCCTGGAGATTGCGCGCCGGCCGGAGCCGGATGGAACAGCGCGGCGACCGCGCAGGGGCCGGACAAGGCAGCGGCCAGGAACCGTGCGCGAGGCACCGGAAGCCGATCAGGGGACATGTGAATTTCCAACGACAGGAGCCACGCTCCCGGTTCCCCGCGGTCGCGTCGGCGTTCGGCGACGCGACCAGCGCGCCACCACCCTGTTGGCCGGTATCCGGGCTGACGGACCGACCCTCGCGACCTTCCCGAAGGCCGGAGCCTTCAGTGGTGTGCGCGCGAGAGCTGAAGCGCCCGAGAGCGACTTCGTCCGCCGTACCGTTGCGGGGACAGCGCAGTTTCGAACCGGGCCCGGATCGGCCCGGTCCTCCTGCTTCCCGTTTAACTGTGCCGGCGTGAATACCGGCACGGGCACCAACGGTCGCGATTGTAATGAGGCCCCGGACGCCAACCTACAATCGGCCCACCCCAGCACTGCGGCGCGCGATGGCCACGATCGAAGAACTTGCGGACCGGGTCGAGCGGCTGCTGTTGCGCCATGTCGAGTTGCAGCGCACGGCTGGGTTGCTGCAGGAGCAACTCGCTGCGGTTGCCCAGGAACGCGACAACCTGCGCTCGCGCCTCAACGCTGCGCGGCACCGCATCGACGGGCTGCTCGAGCGCATGCCGCGCGAACCCGATGCGCACGCCGACGACGTGGCGCCGCCAGACACCTTGCGGAGAACGCCGTGAAGCAGATGGAAGTGACGATCCTCGGCCAGAGCTACATCCTCGGCTGCCCCGATGGCGGCGAGATGGCGCTGCTCGATGCGGTCGGCCAGGTGGACCGCGAGATGAGCGCGATTCGCGACGGCGGCAAGGTGAAGGCGCGTGAGCGCATCGCCGTGCTGGCCGCCCTCAACCTCGCCTACGCGCTGACGGAGCGACCACCGGCGGCAGCGGCCGGGTCCGGCGAGAACGCCTCTGCGGTGGACATCGACGGCCTCGTCAAGCGCATCGATTCAGCCCTTCGCGCCGACGGTCAATTGCTCTGAACCGCGAGCGGCTCGCGCGTAGAATCGATCGAGTCCGTCGCGTTCGCGCGAGCTTTATATTTCCTTGAACCGATGCTCGCAAGAGCAAGGGCTTGGAACATCGCCCGGTTGGTGTGATCGTCTCGCGTCAGATGAACCCGAAGCCGGGCTGACCTCGCCCACCTGAACTG
>JBBQCD010000051.1:0-32066 GCA_038318385.1 Burkholderiales bacterium
CGCCGACCAGCATCTCGCCGGCGTCGCGCAAGCTCGGCGTCATGAATTCGAGGAAGGCGAGCTGTACCGCGAGCGCCGGCTCTCGCTCGCGCACGCGTCGGGCGACGTCGTCGAACGGTGCGGCCCAGCGCGGATCGCGCGCGCCGTGGGCGAAGAGGATCAGTCCGTGACTCACCGGTAGCGCACCAGCCAGCTGAACGCGGCGAACGACATCAGCATGTAGAGCGCGCTCGGCGCGGCCGCGACCATCCAGGGGGTCCAGTCGCGCAGCAGGCCGAGGTGCCCGGCGACGTTGTTCAGCAGCACGAAACTGATGCCCAGCATGATGCCGCCGAAGACCTTCAGGCTGATGCCTCCGGCGCGCGCGCTCAGGTATGCGAACGGCAGGGCCAGGCCGATCATGACGAGGCAGGCGAACGGGTAGAACGCCCGTTTCCAGAACTGGATCTGCTGGCTCTGCGCCGCCTGCTCGTTGCTCGCAAGGTGGCCGATGTAGCGGTAGAGATCGGTCGTCGACATGGTGCTCGCCGGCAGCACCGCCGCGGCGACGACGGCGGCCGACAGCGTGCTCGGCC
The DNA here is from genome assembly GCA_038318385.1 of Burkholderiales bacterium. Classification (GTDB taxonomy): domain Bacteria; phylum Pseudomonadota; class Gammaproteobacteria; order Burkholderiales; family Burkholderiaceae_C; genus Schlegelella_A. The sequence continues at coordinate 576 of JBBQCD010000051.1, forward strand.
AGGCGTACTCCGCGAGATGCTCTTCGGCGGCGCGCGCCTCCGGGCCCTCGATCCAGCGGGTGATGGCCACGTCCTGCAAGGTCCAGACGGAATCGCTGGCGACACGGGCCCCGGCGGCGGCGATCCGTCGCAGCAGGCGGCCGTCGGCATCGAATTCGAAGATCCGCACGTCGTGCAGGACCGAGCCGCCCTCGGCCGAGCCGACGTTGACGGAGTAGCTGCGCTCGCCCTGGGGGGTGACGGCATGGTCCTTCAGCCAGGCCCCCGAGCGCCCGAGCTTGACGCTGCCCTTTCTCATCGCTTGGAGCTCGCTCGCCAGACGCTCGCTCTGCGGCGCGACCCAGTCGCCGACGACGTAGGTCAGAAGGGCGAACATCAGCCCAAGACTCGACAGCAGCCAGAGGGCACGCCCCGGCCCGAGTCCGCCGGTGCGCAGGATCGTGTACTGCGAGGTCTGCGCCAGCCGGGCGAGGGCATAGATCGCCCCGATCAGCACCGCGATCGGCACGAGTTCGTAGAAGTGTCCCGGCATCAGCAGCAGCGAGTAGGCCGCGGCGTTCAGCGCCGTGTAGCCCCGCGCGCCGATGTCGCCGAGTTCGTCGACGAAATCGATGAAGAAGAAGAGGGACAGGAACGCCGCGGCGACGAAGGCGACCGCGGAGACGATGTCGGCGTAGAAGAGGCGGCGGACGGTGCGCATGGTTCAGGTCGACACGGCGCGCACCGGCCAGGCCGGGCGGCTGTTCGCGTGGTCACGCCACCAGAGCAGCGCGAGGGCAAGCAGGAACGCGCTGCCGTGGGTCACCAGAAGGGCCATGCCCATGCCGACCTTGGCGCCGGCGACCCAGGCCTGCGAGAGGTTGATGACGTTGTAGTAGACAACGAAGGTCAGCAGCGCGAAGAGCAGATTCCAGTTGCTGGCGTGGCGCGGGTTCGACGCCGACAGGCCGATGCCGAGCAGCACCAGGTTGGCGCCGCCGAGAACCAGCCCGAGGCGCCACACGAGTTCGCCCTGGTTCGGCGGCGTCGGCACGGCCAGCAGCTCGAGCGTCGGCCGCGCCTTCGGTGGTCGGTCGGCGGCACTCGACAGGATGCGCTCGCCGGCGAGCACGCGGTAGCTCTCGAAGCGCGACAGCCCCTTCTCGCCGGTGCGCGCGTTCTGCTCGTTGCGCTGGCCCTTGTCGAGGATCAGGTAGCGGCCGTCGCCCTCGACCTCGATGCGGCCACTGCGCGCGGAGGTCACGGACTCGTTCTCGCCCTGGCGCGAGAGGATGAAGACGTTGCGCCCGGTGCGAGCGTCGGCGGCATCGCGCTCGATGAAGAAGACGCGGCGACCGTCGCTCGAGGTCTGGAACTGTCCCGGCGTGATCCGCGACAGGTCGGAACGGCGCTCGAAACGTTCCTTGAGTTCGACGCCGCGCTCGTTCTGCCACGGCCACACCAGCAAGGCCAGCAGGCCGACGACGGCCAGCACCGGCCAGCTCACGGCCAGCACCGGCCGCGCGAAGCGCGTCAGCCCGGCACCGCTCGAGAACCAGATCGCCATCTCGCTGTCGCGGTACATACGGCCGAGCGTCGCGACGACGGCGATGAACAGCGACAACGACAGGATCAGCGGCAGATAGCCGAGGGCGACGTAGCCTAGCAGCAAGGCCACGTCCTGCGGCGCGATCCGACCGAGCGCGGCCTGGCCCAACGTGCGGATCAGCATGATGGTCAGCACGACGGTCAGGATGACGACCAGGGTCGCGCCGAAGTTGCGCGCGAGCTCTCGGCGCAAGGTGGAATCGAATAACATCGCCGGCTTGTTGACAGGACCGATGATTATGGACTTCAGACATCAGGTCGCAGCCCCTGGCGCGCTTGCCGCGCTGCGCTTCGACGCACTCGTGCTGGTCATCGTCGGAGAGGCCGCCGATGCTTCGCTCGACCCGGTGATCGCGAACCTTCTCGACGACGCGGTCGAACATGGCGACCTGAAGCTGAAGAAGGGGAAGTGCCTCTACTTTCACCGACCGGCCGGCGTCAAGTCGGCGAGGCTCGTCCTGGCGGTTGCCGGATCGGCCACCCCGAAGGCCCTCAAGGCTGCAGCGTCCCAGGCGCTGGCGCAGGTCAAGGGCAGTGGCGCCCGCCAGGTCGCGATCGGCCTCGCGGGTTCGGGTGCGCTCGGCGAGACCCATGCCGAGGCCCTGGTCGCGGCGGCAGCCGACGCGACCTACCTGTATCGACACACCAAGCCGAGCGCCGGTCAGCCGCCAGCGCTGAAGTCCCTGACGGTGCTGTGCGCCAAGACCGATGCCAAGGCGGTGCAGCAGGGCATCCGACGCGGCCAGGCCATCGCCGCCGGCGTGGAACTGGCGCGCGAATATGCGAACCGCCCGGGCAACCACTGCACGCCGAGCGTGATCGCCGCGCAGGCGAAGAAGCTCGGCAAGGAGTTCGACCTGAAAGTCGAGGTCCTGGACCGCAAGGCGGTCGAAAAGCTCGGCATGGGCTCCTTCCTCGCGGTCGCGCAGGGCTCCGCCGAACCGCTGCGGTTCATCGTCGCGCGCTACGACGGGGCGCCGAAGAGCAGCGCTCCGGTGGTGCTGGTCGGCAAGGGCATCACCTTCGACACCGGCGGCATCTCGATCAAGTCCTCCGCCGACATGGACGAGATGAAGTTCGACATGGGCGGCGCGGCGAGTGTCCTCGGCACTCTGCGCGCCGTGGCCGAACTCAAGCCGGCCGTGAACCTGGTCTGCCTCATCCCGTCGTGCGAGAACATGCCCAGCGGCACGGCCGTCAAGCCCGGTGATGTGGTCACCAGCATGTCGGGCCAGACGATCGAGATCCTCAACACCGACGCCGAGGGCCGCCTTATCCTCTGCGACGCGCTGACCTACGCCGAGCGCTTCAAGCCGTCCGTGGTGGTCGACATCGCCACACTCACCGGGGCCTGCGTGGTCGCCCTCGGCCATCACCACTCCGGACTCTTTACCGCCGATGACGGTGTCGCCCGGCAGATGCAGGAAGCCAGCGTCGAAGCACTCGACCCCTGCTGGCGGATGCCGCTGGACGAGGAATATGACGAGGCCCTGAAGAGCAACTTCGCCGACATGGGCAATGTCGGCGGCCGCGCCGGCGGCGCCATCACCGCCGCGATGTTCCTGCGCCGCTTCACCGCACGCTATCCCTGGGCGCACCTGGACATCGCCGGCACGGCCTGGCGCTCCGGCGCCCACAAGGGCGCGACCGGGCGTCCCGTCGGCCTGCTGACCCACTTCGTGCTCGCGCAGGCCGCCCGCGCCTGAACGCAAGGCTCCGGCGGGCCGCTGCGATGACCGAGATCACGTTCCACTTCAACGTGCCGGATCGCGCCGCTTACGCCTGCCGCTTGTTGCGCAAGGCCACCCGCAGCGGCGCCCGGGTGGCGGTCACGGCTCCCGCCGATGTTCTGGAGGGGCTCGATCGCGAGCTCTGGTCGTTCGATCCGGTCGAGTTCATTCCTCATGCCCGGCTGATCCAGGGTGGGACCGTGGCGACGCGGCTGAGTCCGACGCCGGTCTGGCTGGTCGAGGCGGCGTCCGACTCGCCCCACCAGGACGTGCTCCTCAATCTCGGTGCACAGTCACCCGCCGGCTTCGAAAGCTATGCGCGGCTGATCGAGATCGTCTCGACCGAGGAGGACGATCGGATGGCCGCGCGCAAGCGCTGGAAGCACTACGCCGATCGCGGCTACCCGATCGTGCGCCACGAGGTCGCTGCATGAGCGCCGAGCGTCCGGGCCCGCTGCAGAGCGTGCCCACCCTGACCGAGGTCGTCGACTTGCCAGAAGCAGGGCGGTCGGACATCGCCGAATCGGCGCCGACGGCACCGCGTTCCCCCGAGCCGGCGCTGCCCCAGCCTCAGGCCGCGACTTCCTTGGTGCAGGATGCACCCGAAGTGGCCGAGTCGCCGCCGGTCGCGGCCGAGACCCACCCCGCCAGCGGACTCCCGGCGCCCGCGGTGGCCTCGCCGGACCGCGAATCGGAGTTGATGCGCCAGGTGCTGGAGGAACTCCAGCGTCAGGTCGACGGTGTCCTCGAGTACCGGGTTCGGGAGGTTCTCGCTCCGATCCTCGCCCGGGCGACGGATACCGTGGTGCGCGAAGCCCGCAGCGAGCTTTCCCGATCCGTGCGCGACCTCGTCGCCCAGCTGGTGGCCCAGGAGTTGCAACGCCAACGCGGGCGCTGATCGGCCGTTGACTGGAGTTTCCCGATGGATCGGGGGTTGCTTTTGCGGTATTGTGACGCCCCTTGACAGGCGCGATGTCGTCTGAACCCCAATCTCAACCGGAGGTATCTGCATGCAAGTCAAACTGAACCTGATCGTCGCCGCTACGGCGTTCGCATTCGCGGGCGTTGCGTCGGCACAGGACATGGTCGTCAAGATCGGCCACGTAGCGCCGACCTCCGGTGGCATCGCCCACCTGGGCAAGGACAACGAGAACGGTGCCCGCATGGCCATCGACGAGCTCAACGCCAAGGGCGTGAAGATCGGCGGCAAGACGGTCAAGTTCGAACTTCTCGCCGAAGACGACGCGGCCGATCCGAAGCAGGGCACCGCGGTCGCCAACAAGCTGGTCGACGCGAAGGTCAATGGCGTCATCGGCCACCTAAACTCCGGGACCACGATCCCCGCATCGAAGATCTACAACGATGCCGGCATTCCGCAGATCTCGCCGTCGGCGACCAACCCGAAGTACACGCGCCAGGGATTCAAGACCGCGTTCCGCGTCGTCGCCGACGACGTCCACCTCGGTGGCACGCTCGGCCGCTACGCGGTCAAGGACCTCAAGGGCAAGTCCATCGTCACCATCGACGACCGCACCGCTTACGGGCAGGGCGTCGCCGACGAGTTCGCCAAGGCCGTCAAGGCTTCGGGCGGTTCCATCAAGGACAGCCAGTACACGACCGACAAGGCAACCGACTTCACCGCCATCCTGACCGCGGTCAAGGCCAAGAATCCCGACATCATCTTCTACGGCGGCATGGACGCCGTTGCCGGCCCGATGATCCGGCAGATGAAGCAGCTCGGCCTGAACGCCAAGTTCATGGGCGGCGACGGCATCTGCACGGGTGAGCTGCCGAAGCTGGCAGCCGGCGCGATGGCGGACGGCCAGGTGGTCTGCGCCGAGGCGGGCGGCGTCGAAGGCGCGCAGAAGGTGGGCATGGACAAGTTCAGGGCCGACTTCAAGAAGAAGTTCGGTACCGACGTCCAGATCTACGCGCCCTACGTCTATGACGCCGTCAACGTGATGGTGGCGGCGATGGTGAAGGCCGGTTCGGCGGACCCGAAGGTCTACCTGCCGGTGCTGGCCAAGACCGACGGCTACAAGGGCGTCACCGGTGTCATCGGCTTCGACGAGAAGGGCGACATCAAGAACGGCGCTTTGACCCTGTACACCTACAAGGGCGACAAGCGCGAGCAGATGGCGGTGGTCCGCTGAGCGGATTTCCGAGCCAGGAAAAAGGGCGCCTCGGCGCCCTTTTTTTTCGACTCAGAGGCCGGTCATCTGGAACGGTATTCCGCCGACATCGTCGGCCTCGAGGGCCGGTTCGAAGGTATCGACGCGCAGGGACTCGCTGTTGGCGGTGACGGACAGGCTCTGCCCGGCGCCGACGGTGGCCTCGATGACGGTTCCGCTGGCCCGACCGGTGATGACGAAGCGCTGAGCCTTCTCGGTTTCGAGCTTGAGCGTAGCGCCTGCATTGATGAACTGGTTGAATGCCACTCGGGGTCCCCTGGAACGGATCTGCGAAGCCTCCATTGTTGCGCGTCACCGAACCCCGCATCCGCCGAACAGATGCCCGCGGGGCAGGGAATTCGTTGCATTGCGCACACCCTCGGTTGTCTGGGCGACGACAGGTCAGGCGAGCTCGGTGTCGGCGCGATCCCATCCCCGCCACCAGGCGGTGGCCAGTTCGGGGCGCAACGCGGCGTCGGGGAGATTGACGTACGGGAGGGGGAGCTCGCCGCAGTGAGGGTTTGACTCCCGTCCGAGGCCGCGCGAGCGTGCCGCAAAGCCGACTTCTTCGGCGCGCCGAAGACTGGCCGTGGGGCGCGGGGAGGAACACGGTGCCGGTGTCGTGGGGGCAGGTGATGGCATCGGATGATCGTGGGCCCGCCGCGCGTGCGCCGCCATCGGTGCGGAGCGCTCGGTGGCGTAGGAAGCGCGGCGCGAGTCTCGTCGGTTGTCGCCTGCTTTGGATACCTGTTGTTTCAGCAAGTCATTTCGATATCTGTAGTCTTGGAGCCTGCCGCCTGAAGTCCACCGGCTGGCGCCAGCGTATCGCTGGGCGCCAGACCACGCCTGTTCCTGTCCATGTTCGGAAATTCCAAGTCCATCCCCTTCGATCCCTATCGCCGACGTCGCTCGCGCCGCCTGATGCCACGCTGGCTGGTGCTCATCCTTCTCGGCGTCGTTTTCGGGGCGGCGGGCGTGGTGTACGTCCAGGAACGTCATCTGCCGCCGCGCTTGTCCGCCGACGCCTCCGCGAAGCTGCAGCAATCGTTCGACCTCGCCGACGCCGAGCGCACCCGGCTCCGGACCGAGCTGTCCGGCGCCCTGCAGCGGCTCGACCTGGTGCAGGCCGACAACAAGGACCTGACGACCAAGCTCGGCGAGCGCAACCAGGCCGTGCAGGACCTGCGCGCCGACGCCGCCGCCCTGATCGAGGCTCTGCCCCCGGATCCTCGCGGTGGCACGGTCGCAGTGCGAGCCGCGCGCTTTTCCGTCGAGCGAGGATCGCTCGCCTACGACGTCGTCCTGTCGCGCGACCGAACCGGCGGCGCACCGTTCGGCGGCGTGCTCCAGTTCGTCGTTGCGGGGGCCTCCGAGAAGGGCGCGACCGATTCGATGACGTCCAAGCCGGTGCCGGTCTCGATCGATCGCTACGACAGCGTGCGCGGCACGGTACCGCTGCCACCGGGCTTCACGCCGCGCCAGACCACGATCCGCGTGCTCGACAAGGTCGGCGGCCGACTGCTCGGCATGCGCGTGATCAACGTCAAGTAGCTTCTCAGGCGATCGGCGGGGCGGGCTGCGCCGCGCCGCCGAATCCCATCTCGATCGGGATCCTGACGTGGAAGATCTCGAGCTTCTCTTGCGCAAGGTGGGTGAGGAATGCCTGCGCCTGGGACTCGTCGACGGCGAACCCGACCTCCACCGGCAGGTCTCCGGCGAGCTCGTAGAAGTGCTCTTCGTGCAGCGTGCCGTGTCGGCTGTAGCCGGCGATGGCGCGGAAGGCCGAGCCGCCGGGGATGCCGAAGCGGCGCGCCGCCTCCAGCAGCCACTCGTAGGCGAGAACGCCATGATGGCGCCGGCTTTCCTGGACGTAGAACTTGAGGTAGCAGCCTTGCATGGGATGTCTCCTGGCTAGGCCTTCATGAACAACGCATGGGCGGCGACAACGCCGAGCGCCGTGAGCACCAGCGAACCGGCCAGATGCGCGCCTGCCGCACCAAGTGCCCAGGCGTACTGGCGTTCGCCGAGCAGGGTGACGACTTCGATGGAGAACGTCGAGAAGGTGGTCAGGCCGCCGAGAAAGCCGGTGACGATCAGCAGCCGCGTTTCCGGGGATACGCCGGCGTTGTGGGTGAAGTAGGCGCTGAACAGGCCGATGAGGAAGCCGCCGAAAAGGTTCGCCGCCAGCGTTCCGAGCGGCACGGTGGGGAAAACCGGATTCAGCCAGACGCCCAGCCGCCAGCGCAGGAGCGCGCCGAGTCCGGCGCCGCCGAAGACCGCTAGGAAGGCTGGGCTGTTCATGAAACTCCGCTCGGTTTGCGAAAGTTTACGGCCGTGCCCTCCGGCGAATCGTCGGCCATCACGTGAATGGCGTCCGGCAGCAGCGCCACCCGCACCGTCTCGCCGACCTGCAGCCCGCGGCGCTCGACGATGTGGGTCGGCGCGCTGAGGGCGATGCGCTGCGCGTTGTCGAGGACGATTCGCACGACCGCCATGCCGCCGAGCGGTACGATCGCCTCCACCCGCCCATCCAGCAGGTTCGGGCGGTCCGTCGCCTGGCCGGCGTCGACGAGGCGGATGTCGAGCGCAGGGATGACGAAGCTCGCCGGTCCGCACGCGATCGACTGACGGGTGTGCAGTTCGACGCCTTGCCAGTCGAGCACGGCGCCCGCCGGCGTCACGCGCCGGATCTCGGCCCGAAAGATGTTCTTGTGGCCCATCAGACGGGCCACGTCGGGCTCGTGCGGACGGCGGTAGACGCTGTCGGGGGTGCCCGCCTGCAGGGTGCGGCCGCGATGCAGCACCACCATGCGGTCGGCGAGCATCTGCGCCTCTGGAATGGAGTGGGTCACGAAGACCGTCGGCGCCGAGACCTGGCGCCGGAGTTCGGCGAGTTCCTCGTAGAGACGCTCCCGGGTCATCTGGTCGACTGCGGCGAAGGGTTCGTCCAGCAGCAGCAGGTCGGGTTCGCGCGCCAGTGCGCGCGCCAGCGCGACGCGCTGCTGCTGACCGCCGGATAACTGCGCCGGCCGCCGATCCTCGAGGCCCTTCATCCGCACCTGCGCCAGCCATTCGAGCGCGCCGCGGCGGCGAAGCGGCTTCGAGCCGTCAATCGAGGCCATGACGTTCTCGAGCGCCGTCATGTGCGGGAAGAGGGCATAGCTCTGGAAGACGAGACCGACCTTGCGGCGATGCGCTGCGAGGTGGACGCCGGCCGCCGTGTCGAGCCATGTTCGGCCGTCCACCCGGACGTGTCCGACGGCGCCCGACAGCAGCCCGGCGATCGTCTTCAGGACGGTCGATTTGCCCGATCCCGAGGGTCCCACCAGGGCCAGCAACTCGCCGCGTTCGCAGGCCAGTTCGACCGTCAACCCGATGGGGTCGCGCTGGTTCAGGGACACCTCCAGGGCTGCCATCACAGCGTCCTGGCGCCGCGGCCGAAACGTGCGGTCGCGGCGAGGGCGAGTACCGACGTGCCGAGGAGCGCCGCCGACATCATTCCCGCGCTGGCGAGATCGAACGCCTGGACCCGGTCGTAGATCGACACGGCCACGGTCCGCGTCTCCCCCGGAATGTTGCCGCCGACCATCAGCACGACGCCGAACTCGCCGAGGGTGTGGGCTGCGGTCAGCACCAGTCCGGTCACGATGCCGGGCAGCGCCAGCGGCACCTCGACCTTCCAGAGCGAGCGCAGCGGGCTCATGCCGCAGGCCCGCGCGGCCTGGAGCACCTCGGCGGGGATGGCCTCGAAGCCGCGTTGCATCGGGATCACCGCGAACGGCAGGTTGACGATGACCGAGGCGAGCCACAGGCCCGCGAACGAGAACGCGAGCGGCTGCCCGACGACCCGTTCGTAGGCGGCGCCGAGCGGCGATTGCGAGCCCATCGCCACGAGGAGGTAATAGCCCAGGACGGTCGGGGGCAGCACCAGCGGCAGGGCCAGCATCGCTTCGAGGAACGGCTTGCCGCGCACCCGCGTGCGCGCCAGGGAGCGCGCCGCGAGGCCGCCGAGCGGCAGCAGGGTCACGGCGGTCAGCAGGGCCAGCAGCGCCGAGATCCGCAGCGCGGTCCAGTCCATCTCAGGACCCCGGCAGGACGAAGCCGTGACGCTGCAGGATTGTGCGCGCCCGCGGCGCCTGCAGGTAGGCGTAGAAGGCGCGCGCCCCTGGACCGGCGCGCTTCAGCAGCACCATCTTCTGGCGCAGCGGAGCGTGCAGACCGGCCGGCAGGGTGACCGCGGTGCCGGCCGCGGCGAGAGCCGGCGACTGCGCCAGAGACAGCGCGAAGATGCCGCCCTGGGTGGAACCGGAGGCCGCGAACTGGGCCGCCTGAGAGACGTTCTCGCCGAGCACGAGATGCGGTTGGATCGCCGTCCACAGACCGGCGGCGGTCAAGGCTTCCCGCGCGGCGCGTCCGTAAGGGGCATGCGCCGGATTGGCGATCGCGAACTTCTTCAGCCGGCCGTCGCGAAGCGCCGCCGCGAGGTCGGCGAGCGCCGGGTCCGCGTGCAGCGTCGAATTCCGCGGAACGTAGATCACGAGGCGGCCGAGTGCGTAGAGGACGCCGCGCTCCGCGGTCATGCCGCGGGCGGCGAGCTCGTCGGCATAGGCCTCGTCGGCGGACAGGAAGATGTCGAACGGCGCGCCCTGCTCGATCTGGCGCAGCAGGTTGCCCGACGAGCCATACGTGACGCGGACCTTCGCGCCAGGGCCGGCGGCGTAGCTGCGCACGACTTCCTCGAGCGCGCCTTGCAGGTCGGATGCCGCGGCGACGGTGGTCACGTCCTGCGCGTGGGCGAGAGTGCACGACGCCAGCAGCACCCAGGTGCGGATCCAACCCAGCATGAGAACTCCGATATGTTCTCAGGAATATATCGGAACCGGCCTTCTGACCGACCGCGCGGTCAGCGCAGCAGCTTCTGGAACTCGCCCGCCCGTGCCGCGATGGTCGCCATCGCCGCGGCCTCGAGCGCGCGGTACTGACCGAGGACGAGCCGGCCGAAGTCGGTCAGGGTCGCGCCGCCCCGCGTCGCGCCGCCCCGCGACTTGTCGACCAGCGGCTCGCGGAAGTGCTCGTTCATGCTGTTGATCAGCAGCCAGGCGCGGCGGTAGCTCATGCCGAGCGCGGCCGCCGCGGCGGCGATCGAGCCGGTCGCCGCCAGCGCCTCCAGCAGTGCCGCCTTGCCCGGGCCCATGGCCACGCCCGCCTTGACTTCCAGGCGCAGCGTCGGCTTCAACGGCCGTGCCACGGTCAGGCGGTGCCGGCCCCGGTGGGGTCGTTCCGGCGCGCGACCCAGTAGGTCGCGCCTTCGGGCCTGTAGCGCTCCGAATGGACCCCGTCGCGCCCGAGATCGAAGCATTCACCCGCCCGCAGATGCCGGCACCGGTCGCCGACGGTGAGCCACATCTCGCCGGCGACGACTCGGGCCTCGACCGCAAACGGATGGCTGTGGGGTTCGACGAGGGTGCCGGGCGCCCAGTGACGCGTCACCACCTCGTCGAAGCCCTCCTTCAGCGCCTGGGCTTCGAAGTCTTCGTAGGTGGTGCTTTCCATGGCCGCTTCCTGGCGCCGGAGGCGCACGAACGAGGCGAAAGTCTAAGCCGGGGGCCTGGCCGGACGGAAGCCCGGGCGGCGGGCCTCGTTCTCACAGGTCTCCAATGGCCCGATCGAGGGAGGGGCCATCGGCGAGCGGCGCTTCAGTCCTCGCGCCGATGTCCGATATCGGAGAACCGCGGCCCTGGGCACGCGGTTCATCGTCCCGATCCTGCCGCTGCCTCGAAACCGTGCCTCAACCTCGCCTCAAACCCGCGTCCAAGACGGCGGCCCGCCGCAACGCGCCGCCCCCGAGCCTCGACGTCGACGTCGAGGATCAGGAGGGCGCGCTTCCCGCGGGCACGAGACTCGACGAGTTCGAGATCATTCGCGTGCTCGGCATCGGCGGATTCGGCATCGTCTACCTGGCTCGGGACCATGCCCTGTTGCGGCAGGTGGCGATCAAGGAATACATGCCATCGGAACTGGCGCGCCGCCGGCCGGACATGCGCATCTCCGTCCGCAGGGGTCCCCACGCCGAAACCTTCGCCGCGGGCCTGCAATCTTTCGTCAAGGAAGCCCAGCTGCTGGCCCGCTTTGACCATCCGTCGCTGGTCAAGGTGTATCGCTACTGGCAAGGCAACGGCACGGCCTACATGGCGATGCAGTACTACGAGGGCCGCACCCTGCAACAGGAGCGACGGGCGCTGACCGCGGCGCCGTCCGAGGTGTGGCTGCGCGGCCTGGTCTATTCGCTGCTCGGCGCGCTCGACGTGCTCCATGCCCAGGGCGTCTTCCACCGCGACATCTCGCCCGACAACATCCTGCTGCTGCCCGACGGCTGTCCGGTGCTGCTGGACTTCGGCGCCGCGCGCCACGTCGTCGGCAACGGTCCGCAGGCGCTGACCGCGGTGTTCAAGCCGAACTTCGCACCGATCGAGCAGTGCGGCGAGATTCCCGGCCTTCTGCAGGGGCCGTGGACCGACCTGTATGCACTCGGCGCCGTGGTGCATTTCATGCTGACCGGGCATGCGCCGATGCCGGCGATGGTGCGGGCGGTGCACGACGCGATGCCGGCGCTGTCGGCGCCCGAGACCGGAATGCAGGGCCTCTCGTCTGCATTCCTGGCGTCGATCGACTGGACGCTCGGCGTTCGGCCGGAGGAGCGACCGCGTGATGCGCAGATGCTGCGCGACGCGCTCGAAGGCATCGTCCAGCCGCCCCCGGTCGTGCGGTGGGTCGATGGGAGCGACTTGCGGGCCCGCAGCGGCCATCCCGAGGCTGGCCCTGCGTCTGCCGATTGGACCCCCACCGTGCAGGCCACGACGCGCATCGAGAGACCCGATGCGTCCGGGGCCAGCGTCCCGCCGGTGGAAGCGGGCGGGGAGGATGGCACGACCCGGGTCGGCCATCCGGGCGAGGTTCGCGTGCGGTCTGGGATGGGCTGGCGCGGGGTCGCGACCGGCGCCGCGCTGGCGTTGGCTGTCGCCGCAGTGACCGTCTGGGGGCTCGGCATGACAACCGGTTTGCGCATGTCTGCTCCGGCCGTGCCGTCCACGCCCGCTGACGCGGGCGAGGTGGTGGTTTCCCCTGCGCCGGTGCCGCCTCAGGCCGTCGCCGACGCTCCCATCGCGGCTGCAGCCGAGCCGCTGACCCCGACCGGTCGCGCCAACTCGGCGGGGGCGGGCCGGGCGTCGGGTGCGAGTGCGCAGGGGGCCGCGCCCGAATCCGGCGCTACCCGTCCGGCAGACGCGTCGGCGGCCAGCACGGTCTCACGCGATGCTGGCGCTGCTCGCGAAGCATCGACGCCGACCGATGCCGCCGCGGCGCGCCGCCGCGGCGCATTGCCGGTTCCCGCGGCTGCGCCAGCGGCGTCAGAGCCTCACGCGGAGATCGCCGTGGCGCTTCCCGCGAAGTCGGTGCGCAGCGCAACGATTGCAGGTCGGGCCACGGAACGCGGCGCCACCACGACGGCAGTCGGTGCCAGTCCGCGAGCGGCCTGTGGGGACCGGAACTTCGTGTCGATGGCCGTGTGCATGACCCGCGAATGCAGCGAACCGGCGTTCCGAGAGCACCAGGAATGTCGGGAATTCCGGCGCTACGAGGAAGCGCGGCAGCAATCGCAGATGAGCCGCTGAAATCGGCCGCGACGGTAGCGTGGCGGGAGGTGTGATGCCGTGTGCGCCTAGCCTCGAAACCGCTCGGCGCGCTCGACGAGAATGACCATCTGCGACGCCGCATGTTCCGTCATGACGTGCGGCGCGCATCGGCCTCGTCATGCAGCTGAAACACTTGCGTCGCGCCGCCAGCGAATGGGTACACCTTGTTCTTGAAGCCGAGCGCGATCTTCATAGGGCCGCCATCGCGACAGTGGACGGCAAGGTTGTCGCGGGTCAGATGCAGGTCGAGCGAGTGTCCGCGGAAGCGGATTCGCATCTCGAGCCGGTCGAGCTCGGCCGGGAGTTCCGGGTTGAGGCCGAGAACATCGCCCATGATTTCCACGCCTGTCGATACCCGCTGCACCAGGTCGACCGTTCCTCCCATCGCGCCCAGGTGAATGCCCTCCGCGGTGGTTCCCTGCTGGATGTCGTTCACGTCGCTTTGCAGCGCTTCGGCGAAATACTGCATCGAACGTGGCCGATCGGAACGTGCCAGAACCCAGGAATGCACGACCCGCCCGAGCGTCGAGCCATGCGAGGTGCGCTGGTCATAGTAGATGACGTTCTTCGGGATCGTCTCGTACTCGAATGGATAGCCGAGGCGAGCGAAGAGCTCGCGCAACTCGTCGGCCGAGAAGAGATAGAACAGCATCAGCACGTCGGCTTGCTTGGACACCTTGTAGCGGTTCGCGGAATCGCCTTCGGCTTCCAGGATCAGGTCGAGCCGCTGGATGTTGCCGTAGCGGGCCCGATAGTCGTCCCAGTCGAGCTCGCGCAAGACGTCGTAGCCTTCGAACTGATCGATGATGCCGTCCTCACGAAGGGGAACGACCATGCGCCGGCTGATGTCGCTCCAGCGACCGATGTCGTCTTTCGTCAGGCCGAGGCTGGCGACGAGCTCGGCGCGCCGCATGCCGGACAGGCGGCCGAGCACGTCGAGAGCGCGGCACATCACCCAGACGGCCAGCACGTTGGTGTAGGCGTTGTTGGCGAGGCCGGGATCGGGCGCATCCGGGTCGCCTTCATGGAACTCGTCGGGCCCCATGACGCCGCGCAGTTCGTAGCGTTGCCGGCTGTCGTCGAACGTGGCCTTGCTCGACCAGAAGAGGGCGATGTCGAGAATCAGCTCGGCGCCGTAGAACTCGAGGAACTCGGTGTCCTGCGTCACCTGGAAGTACTGCCAGACGTTGTAGGCGATCGCACTGCCGACATGGCGCTGCAGCTTGGAGTGGTCGGGCACCCAGCGTTGCGAGCGGGCGTTGAAGTTGCGGACCTGTGTCGCCTCTTCGCCGTTGCTGCCGCTTTGCCAAGGAAACATGGCGCCCCGGTATCCGGCAGCGCGAGCGGCGGCGCGCGCTTCGCCGAGGCGCCGGTGGCGATACATCAGCAACGAGCGCGTGATCTCGGGCATCCGGTAGTTGAAGAACGGGAGGATGAAGAGCTCGTCCCAGAAGACATGGCCCTGATAGGCCTCGCCCGTCCAGCCTCGCGCCGCAACGCCCATGTCGAGGCCGATCGAATGCGGCGAGACGGCCTGAAGCAGATGGAAGGTATTGAGCCGCAGCAGCATCAGCATGTTCAGCTTGCCGGGCGCGGTCGGCTCGACATAGACATCGAAGCGTGTCCACAGATTCTTCCACGTGCGCACGTGCTTCTTCATGGCCGATTCGAAGTTTCCCGCACGGGCAACTGATCGGTCAGCCTCCAGCGCACACTCGGAAATGCCGTGATCGCGTGAGGTGTAGAAGCCGGCCAGCTTCTCCACCGAGAGCGTTTGTCCCTTTCCAAGATCGACGGCCATCTCCTGGCCGATGTAGCCCGGCTCCTCGATCAACGAGCGCTCGATGTCGAGCGGCTCGGCCCCGAGGAACAGGCGGGTTCGGGCTGCCAGGGCGATACGCACCTTCGACTGCGACATGCGCATCACGAGGCTCACCCCGTCAACTTGCCGCGCCTGCGTGCCGGCTGGCTCGAGATGCTTGTTGGCGAAATGGCGGTAGAGCTTCGCCCCTGTATTCACAATGCGGCCGTCGATCCCCGAGCACAGGGTGAGGCGACCCGACCAGTTCTCGGCTGTCAGGCGCAGCTCGCAGGCGGCCCGATGCATGTCGTGCATGGAAACCAGCCGACTCTCCTCGAGCGCCGTGCGCCTGCCTTCGCCATCCTCGAATCGAAGTGTTCGCAGCAACATGCCTCTCTCGAGATCGAGCCGCTGCCGGTACATCAGGAGCTTCGTCGTCCGCACGTCGAACCAACCGTCGTCGCCCACACGAAAGCGCAGGTCTACCCAATCGGGCAGATTGACCAGGTCTTCGTTCTCGACCGTTCGGCCGGCGATCTCGGTGCACAGCCGGTTGTAGCCTCCGGCGAGATAGGTCCCGGGGTAGTGCACGCCGTCGGCACGGGCGCCCGGCCACGCGCCGCGCGTCGCGAAATAGCCGTTGCCGAGCGTGCAGAGCGCTTCCCGGGTGCCTTCGTTCGCGGGGTCGAAGCCATCGAAGACCAACGACCACGCCGATGGAGGCTCGCTCGCCACGTCGATCTGGGCGAGCGTGGTGACGACGATGTCGGCCCCGGCCTGGCGCAGCGCCAGCGAGCGACCGCCCCGGTCGACGCCGATGACGGAACCGAATGCGCCGGCGCGACCGGCGGCGACGCCGGCAACCGCGTCTTCGACCACCACTGCACGCAGCGGGGCGATTCCGAGCCGTCGTGCCCCTTCGAGAAAGGCGTCCGGCGCCGGTTTGCCTTTGAGCCCGAGTCGCGACACATCCAGGCCGTCGACGCGGGCATCGAAAAGCGAAGAGATGCCGACGGCATCCAGCACGGCAGCGCAATTGTTGCTGGACGACACCACCGCCGTCTTGATGCTTCGGGCACGCAACGCGTGCACCAACGTGATCGCGGGTGCGTAGACCTCGACGCCGTGCTCGCCCAGACGCTGCAGGAAATACCCGTCCTTCAAGTTGCCCAGCGCCTGGACGCTGCCGGTGCCGGGGCCGACGTCGGGCAATCCGATCGGCAGCTCGATGCCGCGGGACTCGAGAAACGACGCCACGCCGTCCTGCCGCGGCTTGCCGTCGACGTAGCGGGCATAGTCGGTGTCGATGTCGAAGGGGGCGAAGCGTTCCTCTTTGGAACGCTGTTCGAGGAACTCGTCGAATGTCTGTTTCCACGCGTGCGCGTGGACGCGGGCGGTCTGCGTGAGCACGCCGTCGAGGTCGAACAGCACGGCGTCGAAGTCGCGCGGCGAGAGCGTCATGAGAACGGTGGCTTCTGTCAAGGCGGTTCCTCCGGCGTCGAGTCGCGCAGCGGGGTCGTTATGCTCCCGCACGAGCGGCTACTCGCCCGTCCGTCGATGCACTGAAGAGCAATCTCGTCATGTGCTCCCGTTGCGCCACGGTCGGCCAGGCAGTGTCCTCGCTGACACGCGCGACGCCGGGCCGATGCGGATGGGGCGACGGGGTTTCGGTCCAGTCAACCCTTCCTCGGGCGTCGAAGGACATCAGGCTGTATGTCTCGTTGACCACGGTGCTCGGCTCGCCGTCCTTCAGGCGGACATACCAGTCCGCCAGCCGCACAGTGACGCCGGCCCAGTCAGGCGCCGTCGCTTCGCCGCGAGCGAGTGCCACGTAGAGCGCGTGCGGAAGCGGATGCACGGCGTCCGCTTCATCGAGCACGAAGATGTAGGACGCCAGGTCGCCCCGGCGTTCGGAACAGCACGACGCGGGTGTCGCGTCCGTCGTGCTGTAGACCGGTGCGAAGCCTCCGCCCGGCGTTCGGAAGTTGGTCGTCTGGCCTTGGTAGAGGCGCGCCGCCACCCACAGCACCTCTGCTTCATAGGCATATGCGCGCAAGTCGTACTTCAAGTTCTTCTCGCCAGCCCTCTCGCTGCTCCTGCGTTCCCCGGGAAGGACGAGATCCTGAGCCACGTAACCGCCTGCGAGGATCTCCTCCCAGACGCGCCGCGTCAGCTTGTCGCCGCGGTACGCGGCACGGCTACCGAATCCCGACGCAGGCTTGAAGAAGAGGCGCCGTCGCTCGGCCCAGAGGCGCGGGGCATCGACCGAGTCGACGACGCGGGTGCGCGGCACGTGCTCCAGCAGGACGTCCTGCACCGTCGGCGGCACGCCGAGCGCCTGCAGTTGCGCGGCATCGCTGAAGACGGCGAGCCTTCGCTTGTCGGCGTACAGCGCGTGCGCTCGCGGGTGCGGTGTCAGCACGACCGCCTGCCGGATGTAGGCCTCGCGCAGCGCGGCGCTGCCGGGCTGCTCGAGGTAGAAGTCGGTGAGACGGTTGTAGACCAGGTCGATCGGCTGCTCGTCGTGCCAGAGCCGGCCGTCGCGCCAGTCGAGCGCTGCCGGGTCGGCGATGATCGGGGTCAGGCCCTCTCGCTCGAAAAGGCGCTTGAAAAGCAGGAATTCGGGATGAAGGTACTGCAGCTCGGGAGCCTCGTCGACGATGGCGATGCTGGCGAGTTCGCCGGGGAGCCCCGCGAGGCGCCACTCGTTGCGGAACATGGCGACGATGCGCGCCTCGAATGCAAGCACGCTGTCCAGCGTGGGCACGAGGCCAGACAGTGCGGGGCAGGTGGCTCGCTCGGTCCTTGCCAACGCCGCGTTGAGCATCGCACCACCGGCGTTGGTGTTGATCTCGATGAGGCTCAGCGCCTTCGCATCGGCGTGGAAGTCGTAGCCGAAGAACGCGCTGCGCGGTCCCACCGGACCTAGGCGCGCAATCTCGGGGGAACTGGCGAGGATCTGCTGCTCGTAGGCTGGCAGGGCCACCACCGATTCCACGGCGGCGACGACCTCGGCCATTCGTTGGAGCTGCGCTGCATTCACGAACACGGGCTGCCGGGCAAAGAGGTGCGGGTTGCGCTCCCGGATCTCCTCTGCCAGCTCGGCACTTCCAAGTGCCGATTCGAGGCCCTCTGCGAGCGCTTCCGGGCTGAGGTCGAAGCAGAAGCAGCCTTGATTGAGGGCATCGGCCACCTGGGCGGCTGGCTGGTTCTTGGGTCGCTGCATGATGCTCCGAAGGGTTACGTTCGCAGCCGGTCGGTCCGCTCCGCCCGACTGACGATCTGCACGGCGGGATCTTTAATGATCCTCGGACGAAGGGGCAGGGGTTCGGTCGTCGTCGCCTCCGGCTGGGCAACCATTGGTGGCAGCGTGGCGATGTTCGCCCGAACGCTTGCGGCGCCCAGTCCGCCTTCGTTCCCCCATCTGGCGAGCGCGCGCTCAAGCAGCTCCGAACGAATCGAGGAATTCACCGTGTCATCGCGTCTCCCGCGCCTCCGTGGAAGGTCGTATTCGCCGTGGCATACGGCGTGCGCGGGGGTTGCATCACGTGGGACCCGGCTTCGTCACGGCGCCTCGAACGCAAAGCGTAAGGCTGTCTGCGCCGATTACGACCACCTTTTCTCCGATAAGAGGTTGCTCGCCAACTGGTCGCGCCGACCACAACTCACCGCCCAACTGCAACGTGATGTCGCGCGTACCCACGGCGACAACCTTGCCTTGCCGGCCAATCATGGCCTCGAATCCGTTGAGTCGCGGCATACGCCATGCCTTCCACGCATAGAAGTAGGCAAGCAGCGACACTGTCACCAAGCCCGCGTACAGCGGCAATGCGACCGACAGGGGCCAGAGCCAGAACACCGGCAATGCCAGCAACGGAAGCGCTAGGAAGAGGTGGCACATGGGTAGTCTCCGATCGCGCTGGCTGACGCGATAACGCTACATAGCAACGCGAGCCCCTTGACGAGCGTGAAACGACGCTGCACGGCGCGACGAACAAGCCGTGCACCGAGGAAGTGAGTATGTCCGGTTCAGGGCATCACGGCCATCTGATGCGCTACACCGGCAGGCAGCTTGATCGTGCCCGTGAGGACGAGCAGCGCCAAGGGCCAGCGGAAGATGTAGATGTTCGACTGCATTCGCTGCTTCTGCAGCATCTCGTGGACAGCACCTGCCGCTTCGGAGTGCGCGCCGTGGTTGTGGTGCGAGGGCATGTCCATGGTTTCAGTCCTCCTTGTCGTCCGGTTTGATCGGCGGCGCGCTGTGACCGCCATGTCCACCATGGCCATGGAAGAGGTGCATTGATGGACAGGCGAGCAGCAGCAGGTAGATCCAGTCGCCCGTGACATGGCTCCAGTGCTCGCGCAGCAGGTAGGAGCCGGCGTGTCGATCGTCGAGAGCTCGCACTCCCACGCCCGACGCCCCGTCTGCATGTCGAGAAAGTGATAGTAGAAGCCGCGATGGCCGCTTGCGTCAGGGGCCTCGCCTTGCGGGCTGTCGCGAAAGAAGCGGAGCAGGCGCAGCGTGCGAGCGGCCGCTTCTGACCGTGAGATCAGCCCACGTGCGGCCGCGATCGGGTAGGCCGCCAGCGCCATCCCGACCGCGGCGATGCTGCAGGGGGTCGCGGGCATCGTGCTGTCGGCGACCAAGCCGGTCACCGGGTGTACTTCGTCGAGGAAGTAGCGCAGCGCCTGTCGTTGCAGGGTGTCGAGCAGGGCGGTGTCATGCCCGGTATGCAGGCTCGTCATGCCTCGACAGCGCTCGTGCCGCTCTTAGGCGCGACACTCACATCCGGTGCGGGTGAGAGACGATGCCATTGGCTTCCTGAAGCTCGCGCACATAGCGCACGATCTCGGCGAGCTGCGCGTCGCTGACCTGCGGTTGCGGCGGCATGTCGCCGTAGGGCCAATGGTGTTGGCGCACGCCTTGCCGCACGGCTTGGCGAAACGTCTCGTCGGGGTGATGGCCGGGGTTGTAAATGTCGTGTATGAAGGGAGGGCCTTGCGGAGTGCCGGCGCCGTTCGGGCCGTGGCATCTGGCGCAGTGGGCGTCGAAGGCGGCCTTGCCCGCCTGGGCGACGGGCGACATCACCGGCACCCTGACCGCGACGGTCGGCTCCGCAGGGCCTGCGCGCCATGGATGCCACGCGATCAGTGCCGCGGCGGCGACGACGGCGCCGGCGGCGAGCACGATCAGGGGAACTCGGCTCGATGGCTTCAGGGGCTTTCCCGGTCTCTTCACGGCAGGACCGCCATCACTCTGCCCACATTGCCGAGCGTACGTTCAGCGGCAACACTCCGAGTTCGTTGCGCACCGCTGTTACGCCGGGACTCGTCATCGCCGCGACTCCCGCTGCGTGCCTTTGCTCGCTCGATTCGGCGGCGCCCCAGAGATGAACCACGCCCGCGGTGACGACGACACTGAGGAATTCGAAGTGCCCGCCGGTCTCGGCGAGCGCGGTCTGAACGGCCGTGCGGATCGCGTCGTCACCGGGCTTGGGCGCCGCCGCGACCTTGCGTGCGACGAGACCGTGCAGAAGGTCGGCCCGGCTGACGATGCCCACCAACTTGCCGTCGCGCAGCACCGGAACCCGCTTGATCCGGTGCTTCTCCAGGGTCTCGGCCACGTCGTCGAGCTCGGCGTTCTCGCCGACCGAGATCACTTCGCGGGTCATCACATCGCTCGCCTGCCCGCCGTGCGACTTGACGTATGCCATAGCGCTTTCCTGCGGATCGGCGAGCAGACGCAGCCACCACGACGAGTGGCGCTCGGTGCCGATCTCCGGCCGGCGAATGAGGTCGCCCTCGCTGACGATTCCGAGCAGATGCTCGTGCGCGTCGACGACCGGAACGGCGCTGATCCGGCGCCTGTGCAACAGCGAGGCGATCTCCCGGACCGAGGTGTTCGGCGGGACGCTGACCACAGGGGTCGTCATGATGTCTTTGGCTTGCATAAGGTTCTCCTGGCGTACGGTGGACTCGAACGGTCGCGATAGGACACGAGGGGAATTTGCCGGACGCGTCGCGGCCTTCGAGAAGCACGAGAATCGAGTCTTTGCAGCGGATGAAGTGGCGCTGCAGCTTGACCAGTTCGATCTGAAGTAGGTGCAGGTCCGCCTTGTAGTCCGCGTGCGCGGTCCCGGCCGGGGCCGGACGCGTCGCCTTCTACGCGTTTGCCGCGCTTGTTCTTGCGACAGGTCTTGACCACCGGTTCTCCTCGGGTATCGGTCAGGCCTTCGGATCGAGGCCGATCGTCAGCGTCGAATCCGATGCAAGGTGGTAGGGCGGCACCACCAGGTTGGTCGGCGCTGGCACGTTCTTGAAGACGCGCCCGGCCAGGTCGAACTTGGAGCCGTGGCACGGGCAATAGAAGCCGCCCGGCCACGACGCGCCGAGGTCGGCGGCGCCTGGGTTGGGGCGAAACGTCGGAATGCACCCGAGATGTGTGCACAGACCGACCAGCACCAGCACCTCGGGCTTGACGGAGCGGGTCGCGTTTTTCGCGTAGTCGGGCTGCTCCGAGCGGCGCGAGGCCGGGTCGGCGAGCAGATCGTCGTGGCCGCTCAGCGCCTCGAGCATGCTCGGCGTGCGCTCGAGGACGAAGACCGGCTTTCCTCGCCATGCGATGGTGCGCAGCACGCCGGGCTTCGCGTCCTGGAGCCCAACCTCGACGGGCGCTCCCAGGGCACGGGTGCGCTCGCTGGGACCGAACGACTCCACGAACGGCACTGCCGTCGCGACCATCCCGATGCCGCCAGTGATGGACGTTGCCGCGATCCAGAAGCGGCGGCTGCGATCGGTGGAGGAGTCGTCGTTCATGGTCTGTTCTATCGGAACTCGGTCGGACTGGGCCGCCGGCCGGCCGGCTCCAGGAGAGGGGTGAATGCGGTCTTCAGAGCGGGTTGTCCGGAATGCCTTTCGTCTTGGCGCCGAACACCAAGTGGCCTGGGACGGAATCTGCGCTCCGTAGCTATGTCCGGAGTCAAGAAACCTCATTCCGGAAGTGGCGACGCAAGCTGCGCAGCGCTCGGCTTGCAGACGGGAGCCGCAGTGTCGCTCTATAGCGCCAGGCGCGAGTAAAGGACTCGTAGCGGAGGCCCGGACAGGGCGTGCCGCGCGTTGCCGAATGCGCTGCCCACCTGGACGAGCGCGGCCGACTGTGACCAGCCGACCACGGCGCCCGGCGTCAGCACCGCGCCGATCAAGTCCCAGCCGACCTGAAGCTTGACGGCCGACTGGGAGTTGTCGCCGCGAACCTTGACGCACCCGTCAGACCCCGGCAGTGGCGCGCCGTCGTCCAGGGTGGCTTCGGAACCGAAAACGGCGAGGCCCAGGAGTTGCGCCTTGCCCGGCGACGCATCGGCCTGAACATGAACGTGTTCGCCAACCCCTTCGCCGGGGCACGCATGGGCGATTCCCGAAATCAACGCCAACGACCACGCACGAGCACGGCGAAAGCCGTCCTGCGAGTGATCCGGTTGGAGAAGAAGCTCATGCTGTGCGAGAACGCTTGTGGAGCGCAGCGCGCCTAAATTGCATTCTGGAGCCGAGTCTGGGCCGCCATCTTGATTGGTGTCAACGAACCGATCAAAGCTTGACCAAGGCGAGGGGCGACCACAGAACGCAGCCAAGCCGAGGCTTGCTGCGCTCCACCGCACAGACGTCTTGCCGCCGACGCCGTACCATGAATCGATTCAGTTGCGCGCTGCGATGTGGCTCGCAGCGAAGAGCCCGAGATAGAGCACGGCGAGGGACAGGATCGTCATGGCGACGAGCCATCCGCCGCTCGCCGGCCGACTTGCCACGGCGTCGCTCGGCTCGCGTTTTGGCGACCCGCGGCCGTCCCCGCTGCCATCAGGCCGCACCGTCAGCATCCCGTGCTTGAGATGACGGGACACAAGCCACCAGTTGATCGGGTACGCCGTCACGAATCCGGCCAGCAGCGCGATCGACATCGCAAACCAGAACGCGGCGTTGCCGGGATGCAGCGCCTCGGGGAAGCGCGTCCGGAACAATGTCGCGACGGGAACCATCGCCGCCATCAGCCAGTTCATCGACAGGAATTCGGGGAGAAACGTCGTCCGCAGCGCCTTCGAATAGCTGCCGCCGGCCATGCCTCGCATGAACAGCGCCTGAAAGATTGTCCAGCCGAAGCCGAACCCGAGCACATACTCCAGCGCGACTTCCACCGGAGTGCTCATCAGCAGCAGGCTGGCGACCACGGCGCCGACCAGGATACCGATGCCGTCGCCGGCCACGCAGTGGATCGTCGATCCGAGCGCTTGCCGCCACATCGCGGCGACATAGCGTTCGTGAGTGTCTCGAAGCGGCTCACGGCAGCCGAGGACGTACAAGAACGCCCCGATCGGTCCCCCGTACAAGGTGAAGAGGTTGAATCCCCACTTGAGCACCGGCGACGCCGGAGTGCTGCGACTGTCGATTGAGACGAACAGCACCGACGCCGCGGTGAGCGGGAACCACATCAGCATCATGCCTTCGAGCATCGCTTTGCTCTCGATCACTCCGTGTCCCGGCGAGCGTGCCAGGAAACGACCTTGATGTTCGACATGACGGCCTGTTATTGGCGGTGTGTCGCGCGGGTTTCCGGCCCTGATGCGTTCCCGGTGGCGCGGGGTTGAGCGCCGGCGGCATCAGGGCTGCGGTCGTGGCCTCCACATCCGCCGTGGCCCCAGTGATTTGAGCCACCGCCATGGCCGCCGTGGCCGTAGCCATGGCCGAACAGGTGCATTGACATGAAGGCGATCGCAAAGAGCACCCATATCCAGTTCTCCGCCAACCATGTCATGTGCTTTTCCTCATGAGTGAGCGAGTGCCAGGCCCACTGCTGCGGGCCTGTCTGCGATCCCGCTGGCCGTACTCGTTGGCGTTCCGCATCGAGGGCCTGTCATCGCGCGGACTACCGCATCAGTGCCCGGGCGGCGTTTGCTCGCGGATGCTCGAACGTTCGACGAACTGGCCCCACTGGCCGATCCGTGGAATGAATGCCGGCACTCGTCGCCGATAGGCGCGATACGCCTCGCCGAACTCGGCCAGCACCCGCTTTTCTTCGCTGCGCGCCAGCAGGACGTAGACCAGCACGATAAGAGGGAACAAAGTCACCGAGAAGACCGTAGGCCAGTGCACGACGCCCTCACCGAAGAGCCCGAGCAGCAGGCCGGTGTACTGCGGGTGCCGGACCAGACCATAGAGGCCGCCGGTGGCGAGCCGATGCTGTTGGCGCGCACGGTAGAGCTCGCGCCAGCCCTGGATAAAGAGGCCGATGCCGATGAAGAGCAATCCATAGCCGAGCACCATCGCGATCATCATTCCCAGCTCGCCCACGCCGAGCAATGTCGACCACAAGTTGGCATCGACGTTTCGGCTGTCCAGGCCGAAAAAGCGGACCAGCAGGTAGATCGTCAGCGGAAAGCCGTACATCTCCGCGTACAGAGCGATGATGAAGGCCTGCACCAGCCCCGCGCTGGCCCATTCGCGCCAGGTCTTGGGCGCCAGATAGCGGTAGAGCACCCAGGACGCCACCACGATCATGATCGCGGCGAAGGCCCAGACGCCGGAATGTGAAACCGCTTCGTTCATCCTCTATTCCGCATTGAAAGATCGGTGCCGAGGAGTGGCGAGTGAGTTGTTCCGGTACATGAGGTGTTCTGTTCGGAGAGTTCTGGCATTCGATGTCGTCCCCGGGATGGGGAGTCGTCGGATTCGCGGAAACACCTCCAGGCATGCCGTAGTCGCGAAAGTCGATTCCGTACCGGGGTACGGAATCAAGCCGATCTATCGGAAAGTCAAGAGCAGTCTCCGTGATTGGGGAGGCCGAAAGCTTGATCCTGGTCAATGCACAAGACGCTGGGCGTGGCGACCAGCGCCCCCGAACCCGGACTGCCTCATCATTTCGCCGCTCCTAGCTGCTGTGGACGTGTCGCCTGCTTCGTGCTGCGAAGTCCGTTGTCGAACGTTGGGGGTCTGCGGCGAACAAAATGACGAAGCCGCATCAGTTGGCCCGCCGGATGTGCGCTGCCGAACAGACTGCAGCAGCTTCGTGACCTACCGTATGGGTATGTTGGGGAGTTCCCTGTGGCGTGATCGTGCGCCACGGGGTGCGAACGAACGCAATGCGCCGACATTGCAGCGCACCTTCATCGCCTAGGCGGCGCCCGGAGCGGTCGCTCAAACGTTTTACTTCACACAGGAGTTTCCATGAAGTCCTCGACTGCGATGGCTGTCGGTTTGGCGTCCGTGCTCGCCAGCGGCGAGTCGTCCGCGCAGAACGGCAACATGATGAATGGTGGCGGCATGTGGGGCGGCGGCTGGATGGGTGGATATGGCGGCTACTGGTTGCCGATCCTGCTGATCGTCGTTGTTGGCGTCGTCGTCTGGGCCGTCCTGCAAAAGCGCAAGTGATCCGGCGGTCTGTGACCCTATCGAGGGGCTCTTCAGCGAGAGGGGACATTCGTTCGCCGCACCCCGATTCCGTCCCGCGGAGATGACCGATGAGCGAACGTGAACACACCGTCAAGGACGAACCGGCCACCCAACCGACGCAGGACGAAGTGGCGAACAAGGCCTACGCCATCTACGTGAAGGAAGGCCGTCTGCAAGGACATGCAGACCAGAACTGGTCGGACGCCGAAGCCCAATTGCGGCACGCCCGTGAAGGCCAGGCTGACCATCCTGAGCACCCAGCTGAGCACCCGGCTGAGCGCCAGGGCCATCAGGATCACCATGCCCACATGGCGGCGGATTTCCGCAAGCGGTTCTGGATTTCTCTGGTCCTGACCCTGCCGATCCTCGCGCTTTCGCCGCTGCTGCAAACGCTGGTGGGCCTGCGCGAAGCCGTCCGCTTTTCCGGGGACCTCTACGTCCTGTTCGGCCTGTCCTCGGCGGTCTTCTGGTATGGCGGGTGGCCTTTCCTCAAGGGCCTGACCACGGAGCTCAGGTCCCTCAAGCCCGGGATGATGACGCTGGTGGCCGTGGCCATCACCACCGCCTATCTGTACAGCAGCGCCGTGGTGTTCGGTCTTGCCGGCAAGGTGTTCTTCTGGGAGCTGGCCACCCTTGTCGACATCATGCTGCTGGGGCACTGGATCGAGATGAAGTCGGTGATGGGTCGAAGGCGCTCGAGGAACTGGCCAAACTGATGCCCTCCGACGCGCACAAGCTGATGCCCGACGGCAGCGTGAAGGACGTGCCGCTGAGCGAGCTGGCGGTCGATGACAAGGTACTGGTCAAGCCGGGTGAAAAGATCCCGGCCGACGGCGCCATCGTCGAAGGCGAGAGTTCGGTCAACGAGGCGATGCTCACCGGCGAGTCGACGCCGGTCACCAAGACGAGCGGCGGCAAGGTCATCGGCGGCTCCATCAACGGCGAAGGCTCGCTGACCATCGAGGTCAAAGGCACCGGCAAGGATTCGTTCCTGTCGCAGGTGATCGACCTCGTCAAGCAGGCCCAGGAAAGCAAGTCGAAGACGCAGAACCTCGCCGATACCGCGGCGATGTGGCTCACCCTCATTGCGCTGGTCAGCGGTGCGGGCACCTTCCTGGTCTGGCTGCTCTTCATGAACCGGGAGCTTGCCTTCGCCATCGAGCGCGCCGTGACGGTGATGGTGATCACCTGCCCGCATGCGCTCGGGCTGGCCGTGCCGCTGGTGGTGGCCGTCTCCACGGCCTTGGCCGCGGGCCACGGCCTGCTGATCCGCAATCGTGTGGCCTTCGAAGGTGCACGCAAGCTGCAGGCCGTCATCTTCGACAAGACCGGTACCCTCACCGAAGGTCGCTTTGGCGTCACCGACACCCTGCTGCTGGCCCCCGACATCGACGAAGAGACGCTGCGCAAGTACGCGGCCTCCGTCGACGCGAACTCCGAACATCCCATCGCCAAGGCGATCGCCGCGTCATCGGACGCGAAGCTGGGCGTCGAGAACTTCAAGAGCATCCCCGGCAAAGGCGCCGAGGGCACCGTCGATGGTCGCGAGGTCAAGGTCGTCAGCCCGGGCTACCTGCGCGAGCAGGACATCGATCTGGCGGACGAGCGAATCGAACCCCTGCAGGCTCAAGGCAAGACGGTCGTCTTCATCCTCGTCGACGGGCAGTTGAAGGGAGCGATGGCCCTGGCCGACATCGTCCGGCCCGAGGCGAAACAGGCCATCGAAGCGCTGAAGGCGCTGAACATCCGCTGCATGATGCTCACCGGCGACAACAAGGCGACGGCCAAGTGGGTTTCAGACCAGGTCGGGCTGGACGAATACTTCGCCGAAGTGCTGCCGCAGGACAAGGCCGCCAAGGTCAAGGAGGTCCAGGGGCGGGGCGTGTTGGTGGCCATGACCGGCGACGGTGTGAACGACGCGCCGGCACTGGCGCAAGCCGATGTCGGCATCGCCATCGGTGCCGGGTCCGACGTGGCGGTGGAAACCGCCGACATCGTCCTGGTGCGCAGCAACCCGCTGGATGTCGTGGCCATCGTCGAGCTGTCCCGCGCCACCTATCGCAAGATGATCCAGAACCTCTTCTGGGCCACGGGTTACAACGTCGTTGCCATCCCGCTGGCCGCAGGCGCACTGTTCGCGTGGGGCGTGCTGCTCACTCCCGCCTTGGGTGCTGCACTGATGTCGGTGAGTACGGTGATTGTGGCCGTGAACGCGCGACTGCTGCGAATGAGAAGTGACAGGGTGGTTCATGATCGAGCATGACCGGGCCACCGTGACGAGCCTGTTCGCGCCGGGCGCCGTCGCGCGCCTTATCAGTAAGTCCAAAGCATGGGTACCACCGATGGCAAACGCTGCGTTGCTGACGCCAAGGCGGTCGCAACGAAGGTCAGCAACAGGGTTGAAACTCACTGGGTCTAAACCCGTCCGAGGCGCTCAGGCGCCTTGAGGATGGTGTTGTTCGACATCGGCCGCTCGTGATCGCGCTCACCAGGAAAGACATACGGCGAGATCTGTCCGCACGTCTGGAACGCCCGCCTGGCGATGTCCAGGGCGCCTCGCGCCTCGATCCTCTTGGCCATGGGCACGAGCTTCGGAGTAGTGACTTCGGTGATCGGCGCGTGCCCGGACCGGAAAAACGTCGGCGGCCAGCCAACCTTGGGGAATTTCTCCAGACTCGGACCCGAAGAACCTGCCGGATGGCAATGGACGTCAAGGGACCTCGTCGGACGAAATTTACGTCGTACGAGAGTCCGAAACGGGTTGGTCTTGGAGGCCGCACAGACGGCCGACTTGGCGGAGAGGGCGTCCGCCGCTGTCGAACTTCTCGACGCTTCACCTGATGTCAAGCAACCTCACGGTCCAGGCGACTTGCCCAAAGATCAGTCCGATCTTGTCAGCAGCCAGCCTCAGGGGTTATCATCCAACCGCGCCGATGTTGTTGGGTTAGATGTTGGGTTAAGTTCCGGCGCCCACATTGGAACCAGCCATGCCGAAGATTGCCGCGGAACTATCTGCCCTGGAGGTAGGACGGCTCAAGGCGCCGGGATTGGTGTCAGTCGGAGGCGTGCCGGGCCTTTGCATGCAAATCGCCCCAAGCGGTGCTCGTTCGTGGGTACTGCGTGCCATGGTGGGAAGCAAGCGCCGCGACATGGGCCTCGGCCCGTACCCCGGCGTAACTCTGGCGCAGGCGCGTGAAAAAGCCCGCCACGCCCGTAACCGGATCGATCAAGGCCATGACCCCATCCTTGATCGCGAGCGTGCCCGGAGTGCGCTGGTCTCACAGCAGGCAACTGCAGTGACATTCGAGGCTGCTGCGCTGGCCTCCATCGATGCTAAGTCGGGCGAATGGCGCAACCCCAAGCACTTGAAGCAGTGGAACTCAAGTCTTCAACGGTTCGCGTTTCCGATCATTGGTCGGATGCTTGTCGCTGACGTAGACCAAGCGCACGTACTGCAGTGCCTCGAACCCATCTGGACGACGAAGACGGAGACGGCTTCCCGCATCCGCGGACGTATTGAAAGCGTGCTTGATTGGGCGCGTGTGCGGGGCTACCGGGCGGGCGAGAACCCAGCGAGATGGCGAGGCCATCTCGAAAAGCTTCTTGGAAACCCTGCGAAGATTGCGAAGGTGGAGCATCACCCCGCGGTCCCGATCGATGGGTTGCCGGCGTTTTACGCGGACCTCCACGCTCGTGATGGCATGGGCGCCAAGGCCCTCGAGTTCGTCCTGCTCACGGCAGTCCGTTCTGGTGAAGCGCGAGGTGCCACATGGGAAGAAATCGACCTCGATGCGGGCACATGGAGCATCCCTGCGTCGCGCATGAAGGGACAAAGGGAACATCGCGTTCCCCTTAGCGGGCCGGCAATGAAGCTGCTTAGAGGACTGGCGCGGTCCGAGGAAACGAATTCTGTTTTTTGGGGACCGCGGCACGGCCCGTTATCGGATATGACCTTGACCGCTGTCATGCGCCGCATGGGTCGGACGGAAGTCCCGCACGGACTGCGCTCCAGCTTCCGGGACTGGTGCGCTGAGCGGACGAATTTCCCTCGCGACCTCGCAGAGAAGGCGTTGGCTCACACACTAACCAGCGATGTGGAAGCCGCGTACCAGCGGGGCGACATGCTTGACAGGCGCCGCACCCTAATGGGCGCGTGGGCAAAGTTCCTCGTATCGCCAATTGCGAGCGGGAATATGGTCGTGACGCTGTCTCGGCACGCAGCATGAGCACTGCAAAAGGTCCTAACCTGATTAACCACCTCAGCGTCACATTGGAAGAGAGGAGACGGATTGCCGCGCAAACAGTCGCCGAATTGAACCAACTCCTTGCCTCCGATGAGCAGGTCGCCGTACGTGAGAGGCTGCATTCCCTCGACCCCGCCCAAGGCTCGATCGGCGAGCAGCGTGTGGATGTGTTCTTAGGGCTATGCGACAGCGTTCGGCGGGCATTCGACAATGCCCAGCAAGAAGCCGACTGGGAACTGCTGGCGAACGCCGCGACGCCCGATCTTGTACGTCATATCGTCAACTCGTTGCAGGAATTCCAGCAATCCTCTCGGCACGACAACCGTGCGCTGGCCCGATCGTTTCGCCTAACCAGTCAGAAAGGAAAGCACGGTAAGTTCCAGAAGCGGGCCGCAGAAATGGTGGAGAGCGCCAACGTGGCGTTTCGAATGAATCTCGATCGCAACAAAGCGGATCGCGAGCGAGCGTACAAGGCCGCGGTAGATGCCGCCTATGACGTCTTTAGGGTTGGAGAGGCCGGAGCCCAGGACGAGGGAGACTATCGGCAGACCATGCGGGATATTGAGACCCTCCTATCGCGCTCGGGCCTGGAGAGTCCGCGTGCGATAGCGGCTCTCTTGAGCAGGTATGGCCTGGAATAGCAAGGGGGGCAATGCCGCGACAATGGCCCCATCGCGATCTTCGGCCATTGTTGAGAGAGTCACTCCTTCTACACCAGAAGGAGTCCCATGCAACCTCAACCCACTGTTCTCCGCCGTAGCCAGCTTCCGGCGATCTTGGGCATTTCGCTCGCGACAATCGACAGGCTTCGCGCCCGCGGTGACTTCCCCGTACCGCTGAAACTCGGCCAGCAGGCTGTCGGCTTCATCCGCACGGACATCGAGGCGTGGCTTGCAAGTCGTCCAGTGGCTCGTCACTGATGTCGCGCACCATCCGACTTCGTGTCCTTCTCCAGGCGGACGTTTCCTACCTGCTCCGCCGCAATCTTGGTCCCGGGCGGTCTTGGGAGGACATGCTCGCGGACATGCGCAGTGGCGAGACGGCTTACAAGGGGCTTGTGCTGCTGCCATACGCATTAGGGACCCCCGGTACGGGCACGGTTGGAAGACCGATGTACAGCCCACACGACGTGGCGGCCTTCATCGCGGCAGCGAGAAGGGCTGATCCGCCTCTAGCTCGCCCCGCGGATCTTCATCCGGTGACCATTGAGATCGACTCCGATGCGTTGCGCCTCCCTTGGAGAATGCGGCGCGCCGCGATCGTGGCCCCCTCCAAAGTGGCCGGCGCACGTTAACTCCGCAAGTCAATCTATTGAATCGAGTAACCATGCAAGTTCAGTTCATCACCTCGCAACAGGTCGCCGACCTGATCGAGGATTCAAACGTGCTGAGCACGCTTCCCGGCCCAGGGAATGCGCTGACGTACATCATCGAGTACGCAGATCAGGACATCATCATGACCGTCGAGTCAGCGACCGGCGAAGCTCTGGTTATCCATCCTTGCGGCAGCTTGGACTCAGAGAGTGACGGAAGTGTTCACGACCATGCGAGGGCGATCTTAGGCATGAACAAGCTTGGGTCGAAGTCCGTTGCACCTTGATGATGAAGAGCGAGGAGGGCCGGCCAACTTTGGCGGTCATGGTGCATCCCACCTTGACCCGTGCACAGAAGCTGTCCGAAGCGTGACAGACCTAATCGCGATGGCCGCCGCGTACAACGACCGAGGTCCACTAATCCGCAGCATCAGGGCGCTGCCGGCTGCCGACACACAGACGTTGGTGCTTAGGATAGAGACCGCAACGGCACCCCTCTTGCTGTGGACCATTCACTG
>JBBQCD010000052.1:0-31760 GCA_038318385.1 Burkholderiales bacterium
AAAGCTCTGCCACATGTTCGGTGTCGTCAAGAACAAGATCATGTACGGCAAGAAGGTCAAGGGCATCGAGCGCAGCACCTTCCTCATCGACGGCACCGGCGTGCTTCGCGCCGAATGGCGCGGCCTGACCGTCGCCGGCCACGTCGACGAAGTCCTCAAGGCAGTCAAGTCGATCAAGAAGACGGGCTGAGCGCCGGCACGTCTCGAACGTCCGCGCTTCGACGCGGCCCGCCCTTTCCCGAGTCCCGACATGCCCCTGCCCAAGCCTCCCGCGAAACGCGCGGCGCTGCTCAGCAACGACGACTTCGTCGCTCAGGCCGCTCCGCAACATGGACGGCGCTCCCAGAAACTGTCCGCGCCTGAAGCGGACGCGCCGACCCTGGTTCCGCTGCATGATCCGGCGGCAACCGGCGCGCCGGTCCGCACGCCACCCGCTCCCGCCCGCACGCCAACCGCGCCCGCGGCACCCGAGGTGCGACGAACCGAGGCCCTTGCACCGCGCCCGGCGAAGAAGCCCCGCGGAACGGGACCGGCGAGCCTGTTCGTCCTCGACACCAACGTGTTGATGCACGACCCGATGTCGCTGTTCCGGTTCGAGGAGCACGACATCTACCTGCCGATGATCACGCTCGAGGAGCTCGACGGCCACAAGCGCGGCATGACCGAGGTCGCGCGCAACGCGCGACAGGTGAGTCGCGACCTTGACGCGCTGGCGGCGAACATGCCGAGTCGCGACGCGGCGGGCCTCAGCGAGGGTCTCCCGCTCAACCGGACCGGTCACCGCGAGGCCGGCGGCAAGCTCTACTTCCAGACCAACCTGGTCGACATCCAGCTGCCGGTGGGCCTGCCTCAGGGCAAGGCCGACAACCAGATCCTCGGTGTCGTCCAGGCACTGCGCTCGCAGCAGAAGGGCCGCGAGGTCGTGCTGGTGTCCAAGGACATCAACATGCGCATCAAGGCGCGTGCGCTGGGGCTGCCGGCCGAGGACTACTTCAACGACAAGACGCTCGAAGACGGCGACCTGCTCTACACCGGCGTGCTCCCGCTGCCCGCCGACTTCTGGGAGCGGCACGGCAAGACGATGGAGAGCTGGCAGCAGGGCGGCTACACCTGGTACCGCATCAGCGGACCGATGGTGCCGGTGCTGCTGATCAACCAGTTCGTGTACCTCGAGGCGCCCGGCGCCGCACCGCTCTACGCCAAGGTCACCGAGATCACCGGCAAGACCGCGGTCCTGCGCACGCTGAAGGAATACACCCATCAGAAGAACGCCGTCTGGGGCGTCACCGCGCGCAACCGCGAGCAGAACTTTGCCCTCAACCTGCTGATGGACCCGGAGTGCGACTTCATCACCCTGACCGGTACCGCCGGTTCCGGCAAGACGCTGATGTCGCTGGCGGCCGGGCTCTCGCAGGTGATGGACGACCGACGCTACACCGAGATCATCGTCACCCGCGTGACGGTCCCGGTCGGCGAGGACATCGGCTTTCTGCCGGGTACCGAGGAAGAGAAGATGAGCCCCTGGATGGGCGCGCTCGACGACAACCTCGAGGTGCTGTCCAAGACCGACACCGGTGCGGGTGAATGGGGCCGCGCCGCCACCAACGACCTGGTGCGCTCGAAGATCAAGATCAAGAGCCTGAACTTCATGCGCGGCCGCACGTTCCTGAACAAGTACGTGATCATCGACGAGGCCCAGAACCTGACGCCCAAGCAGATGAAGACGCTGATCACGCGCGCCGGTCCTGGCACGAAGATCGTCTGCCTCGGCAACCTGGCGCAGATCGACACGCCCTATCTCACCGAGGGCAGCTCGGGCCTGACCTTCGCCGTCGACCGTTTCAAGGGCTGGCCGCACTCCGGCCACGTCACGCTGGCACGCGGCGAACGCTCGCGCCTGGCCGATTTCGCCTCCGAAGTGCTCTAGCCAGCCAGCGTCGCCCCGAGCGAGCGGCGCGCGGCCGAACCGGTCAGCTCCTCAGGAGAGGCCGAGACTGCCGATGCGACGACACGGTCGGTAGCGTTTCGGGCCCGCGGCCCTCAGGAGGCGTAGAGGCGGGCCCTCACCGCTCCGCCACCACGTCGCGCAGCGCCTGCAGCGCCGACGGGTCCTCGATGGTCGTCAGATCGCCCGGATCCCGACCTTCGCACACGGCCTGGATCGCGCGCCGCAGCAACTTGCCGGACCGGGTCTTCGGCAGGGCGTTGACGAAGCGCACCCGCGCGGGCCGCGCGAGAGCACCGAGTTGCCGGTCCACCGTCTTCATGATGTCGCCCTCGAGCTTGAGCCGAGCAGCCGGGTCGCCGAGCGTGGAGGCGTCTTTCGCGATCACGAAGGCCATCGCCACCTGGCCCTTGACCGCGTCGGCGACACCGACCACGGCGACTTCGGCGACGTTCGGGTGGCTCGAGATACTTTCCTCGATCTCGCGCGTGCCCAGGCGATGACCGGCGACGTTGATGACGTCGTCGGTGCGGCCGAGGATGAAGTAGTAACCGTCGGCATCGCGGATGCCCCAGTCGAAGGTGTTGTAGACCTGCCGCCCGGGGATGCTGTTCCAGTAGGTCTGCTCGAAGCGCGCATCGTCTCGCCACACCGTCTGCATGAAGCCGGGCGGCGTCGGACCCTCGATGACGACGACCCCCTTGCGATTCGGTTCGTCGATGTCCAGGCCGGTGGCCTCGTCGATCAGCTTGACGTCGTAGCCGTACATCGGCACACCCGGACTGCCGAAGCGACTGGCCATCGGCGCATAGCCGTTGGCGACGGTGAGGATCGGCCAGCCGCTCTCGGTCTGCCAGTAGTTGTCGATGACGGGCTTGCCGATTGCCTCTGAGATCCAGCTGGCCGTGGGCTCGTCGAGCGGCTCACCGGCGAGGTAGAGCGCCCGCAACGACGACAGGTCGTGTGCTCGCAGGTGGCGCGGGTCCTGCTTCTTCAGCACTCGGATGGCGGTCGGCGCGGTGAACATTGCCGTGACCTTGTATTTTTCCACCAGTCGCCACCAGATCCCGGCATCGGGGCGGGTCGGCAGGCCCTCGTACAGGATGGTCGCCATGCCGGCAATCAGCGGTCCGTAGACGATGTAGCTGTGGCCGACGACCCAGCCGATATCGCTGGTCGAGAAATAGGTCTCCCCGGGCTGGCCGCAGAAGATGTATTTCATGCTCGCGGCCAGCGCCACCGCGTAGCCGCCGGTGTCGCGCTGCACGCCCTTGGGCGAGCCGGTGGTGCCGCTGGTGTAGAGGGTGTAGCTCGGCGCGGTCGATTCGAGCCAGGTGCACGGCACACGGGCATCGAGATGGGTTTCACGCAGCGTCGCGTAGTTGACGTCGCGTCCGGGAGTCCGCTCCATCGGCGCCAGGCCGCGGTCGACCAGCAACACCTTGGCCGGGCGATGCCGGGCCATCCGGATCGCCTCGTCGAGGAGCGGCTTGTACGCCACGACCTTGCCGGAGCGGCTGCCGGCATCGGCGCTGACCACGACCTTCGGCTCGGCGTCGTCGATCCGGCTCGCCAGGCTGCCGCTCGCGAAGCCGCCGAACACCACCGAATGGATCGCGCCGATGCGCGCGCACGCCAGCATCGCGAAAGCCGCCTGCGGGATCATCGGCATGTAGATCAGCACGCGATCGCCCTGACCGACTCCCAGCTCGAGCAGACAGGCCGCCATGCGCTGTACTTCGGCATGAAGTTCGCGGAACGAGTAGACGCGCTCCTCGTCGGTCTCGGTCGAGACGTAGATCAGCGCGTTGCGATCACCGTGCTCCTCGACGTGGCGATCGACGGCGTTGTGGCACAGGTTCGTCGTGCCGCCTACAAACCACCGCGTGAACGGCGGCCGGCTGGCGTCGCAGACGCTGTCGTACGGGCGCTGCCAGTCGATCAGGCGGGCCTGTTCGGCCCAGAAGCCATCGCGGTCGACGAGCGAGCGACGCTGGAAATCGGCGAACGCAGGGGTGACGGTCATGGGTGCCTCGCGGGAAGGAACATCAGGAGTCGGATTTCGCCCAGCGCCCGACAGGCTCCGGGAGGTCGACCATCACCGGCTTGCCGGGCGGCAGACAGCCGGTGTCGCAACAGCGCCCCGGCTGACGGTTGGCGGTGATCTTGCGCGCCGGATCGTCGAGGACGCCGCGGTCCAGCAGCCGCTCGACCAGCGCGACCTTGTTGCCGACCGGATAGTTGCGCCAGATCTCCTGCTTCATCGCCGCGGGCGAGCCGCCGCCGTGCAGGCTGATGACCGAGTACCAGCCACCCTGATACGACGCCGTCAGGTCCTCGAGGAAGCGCGCCGCCTCGATGCGCTTGTCGTACGGAACCTCGGCATTCGCGCGCAGCACGTCGGCGAGCGACGCCGCAGTCTCGGGATTGTGGTCCTCGTCCGGTCCCGGCAAGGTGACGATCAGGCCGCCGGAGACGTAATGCGCGATGCGGTGCATGTCGTAGATCTGCGTGGCCAGAAGCAGCTTGCCGATGTTGGCGAAGACGGTGTCAGGCATGAAGGTGCCGGTCAGCTCGTCGCGCGTCGCGTAGACGCTCGCCGCGACCCCGCAGGCGTAGAAGCCCTCGGTGATCTTGATGAGTTCGACCATCTGCTCGCGCAGGTGTGTTTCGCTGTCCGGGTCGAAGCCGTTGGCCTCGCACATCAGCGCACCCCCGCCGATCAGCAGGTCGCCGAAGCCGGCGCGGGCACCGATGCAGGTGTGACGATGGTGCGTGGCGTAGCTGTAGGTCAGGTGCGCGGAATGCTGCCACTCGCCGGCCACGAACACCCGCTCCCACGGAACGAAAACGCGGTCGAAGATCAGCACGCCGGTCGACTGGCCGTAGCGGTTGGAGAACAGCGCCGCCTTCTCGCCGGGGCGGCCCGCGGGTCGGGCGACGATCGTCAGGCCGTCCGCATCGCACGGCACCGCGCAGCAGAGTGCGAACTCGGCGTCCGCTGCCGTCATGCTGCGGCACGGCATCACCAGGAACTCGTGCATGTACGGCGCACCGGTGACGATCGCCTTGGTGCCGGAGATGACGATGCCCTTCGGACCGCGTTCGACGATGTGGACGTAGCTGTCCGGATTGGCCTGCTGGTGCGGCCGCCGGCTCCGGTCGCCCTTGGCGTCGGTCATCGCCACGCCGATGGAGAGATCGCGGTCCTGCACGTCGTGCATCCAGGCCAGGAAGCGTTCCGCATAGCGGCTGCCCTCCTCGGCATCGATCTGCGCGGTCGCCTGGTACGTGGCCGCGAAAGCGTCGTGGGCGAGATAGCGCTGGGCGCAGCCGGTTTCCTGGCACAGCACCCGCACCGCCTCGAGCTTGTTCAACAGATCGGCGGCGCTGCCGTCGATGTGCAGCATCCGGTTGACGACCTTGCCGCTCGTCGACTGCTCCGCGCGCATCAGCGGCGCGAGTTCGTCGCGCAGGGCAAAGTCGTAGGTCACACCGAGAGCGCGGATCCCGGGCTGCAGCGGCGCCGCGTCCGCAACGCTCTCGATGCGCTCGCCGTCCACGAAGACCCGAGGTCTGTAGCGGCGCAGCGAC
The DNA here is from genome assembly GCA_038318385.1 of Burkholderiales bacterium. Lineage (GTDB taxonomy): Bacteria > Pseudomonadota > Gammaproteobacteria > Burkholderiales > Burkholderiaceae_C > Schlegelella_A. The sequence continues at coordinate 5,540 of JBBQCD010000052.1, forward strand.
TCCTTGTAGTCGGCGGCGGTCATGAACATGCGAAGCTCCCGGGCGTGGCGGATGGACCATTCTAAGAAGACGACACCTGGCGCCATTGCGCGCAGAATGCGCGCCATCGGGAACCCGCGTCCGCTCGAAAGGAACCGTCGATGAGCATGCTGTGCCAGGCCGAGAATTCCACGCTGCTGATCGTGGATCCCCAGGAACGGCTGATGCCGGCGATCCACGACGGCGAGGTGGTGATCAGGCGTTGCACGCAACTGGCTCGGGCGGCGCGCGAACTGCGAATCCACGTCATCGGCACCGAGGAGAACCCGGATGGCCTCGGGCCCAACGTCGCGGAGCTGCGCGCGCTCTGCGACACGACCTTGTCCAAGCTCCACTTCGCCGCCGTCGACGAGCCGGGATTCATGGAGCGCTTGCCGCAAGGGCGCAATTCCCTGGTCGTCGCCGGATGCGAAGCGCACGTTTGCGTGCTGCAGACCGTTGCCCGGCTGCTCGAGTCCGGCCACCAGGTGAAATGGGTCGCCGACGCGGTCGGCTCGCGTCGCCCGCAGGATCGCGACGCCGCGACTGCGCGGGCCCGCGCCCTGGGCGCCGATATCGTGACCACCGAGATGGTGCTGTTCGAATGGATCCGCACGAGCGCGCATCCCTCGTTCCGGAAGATCCTCGAGCTGGTTCGCTGACCCTCAGATCCGAACGACGATGCGGCCGCGCACCTGGCCCTGCATCAGCGCACCGGCCTTGGCGATCGCGTCGTCGAGCGCGACCTCTTCCGTGATCGCATCCAGCAGCGCCGGATCGAGGTCGCGTGCCAGTCGCAACCAGGCCTCGCGCCGCCGCGCCAGGGGGGCCATCACGCTGTCGATGCCGGCGAGCGTAACGCCACGCAGGATGAAGGGCAGCACGGTGCCCGGCAGATCGGGACCCTGAGCCAGCCCGCAGGCCGCGACCACGCCGCCGTAACGTGTCTGCGCGAGTGCGTTGACGAGGGTGTGGCTGCCGACCGCGTCGATCACCGCGGCCCAGCGTTCCTTCTGCAGCGGCTTGCCGGGCGCCGTCAGCTCGGCCCTGTCGATGACCTGGCGGGCACCGAGGCGCTTGAGGTAGTCGGCCTCGGCGGCCTTTCCGGTCGCGCAGGTAACGGCATAGCCCAGCTTGCCCAGCAACGCGGTCGCGACGCTGCCGACGCCACCCGTGGCCCCCGTCACCAGCACGTCCCCGGCTTCGGGTTCGATGCCGTGGCGTTCCAGCGCCATCACGCAGAGCATGGCGGTGTAGCCGGCGGTGCCGATCGCCATGGCCTGGCGGGTCGAGAAGCCGGCCGGCAATGCCACCAGGCCGTCACCGGACAGGCGGGCGCGTTCGGCCAGACAGCCCCAACGCGTCTCGCCCACGCCCCAGCCGTTGTGGATGACCTGGTCGCCGGCCTTCCAGGCTGCGTGGGAACTCTCGAGAACGCGGCCTGCGCCGTCGATGCCCGCCACCATCGGCCATGTCCGGACCACCGGGCCCTTGTTGGTGATGGCCAGACCGTCCTTGTAGTTGAGAGTCGAATGCGCAACCTCGATCAGGACGTCGCCTTCGGGCAGGCGCCCCTCGTCGAGGTTCTGGATGCCGGCTCGGAAGCCGGCGTCGGACTTTTCGAGCAAGAGTGCCTTGAACATGGAATGCCTTTCGGATATTGCGTCAACGATAGCGCAGGCCGGGGGGCGGCGACGCCCGGCGCGGTTGACGCTCCCGGCGCCCTCGCCTATGCTGCGCGCCGATGCCTGTCCGCACCATGCCCTTGCCGCACGCCTGGCGCCAGCGCCTGGTCGGCGCGGCTATCGCGCTGGCCCTCGGTGCCGTGACGACGGCGGCGGATGCCGCGCCCGAAGATGTCGATCCGGTCACGCAGCTCCTCTTCGAGCGCGGCCTGATCCCCAGCACTGCGACACCGGCCGGCAAGCAACTGATCCGGCAGGTCCGCGATCACGCCGGCAAGGTGCGTGAACGCGCGACCGACATGGTGCTGACGGCCCTCAACTTCGTCGGCGTGCGCTACAGCCGCGGCGGCACCTCCGAAGAAGCCGGCTTCGATTGCAGCGGCTTCACCCGCCAGGTGTTCAAGGACAGCCTCGGGCTGCTGCTGCCGCGTCGCGCCGACGAACAGGCGCACGCGCCGGGTCTGGTTGCGGTGAGCCGTGATCAGCTTCAACCCGGCGACCTGGTGTTCTTCAACACCCTCAAGCGGACCTTTTCCCACGTCGGCATCTACATCGGCGACAACCGCTTCGTCCACGCTCCGAAGCCGGGCGGGGATGTCCGCACCGAAGACATGGGCTACCCCTACTGGGTCTCGCGGTTTACCGGCGCTCGCCGCGCCGAAGCGATCGCCGAGGTCCCCGGTCAGCCCACGGAACCGATCGCGACGCGCTGAACCCGCGCAGCGGTCTCGGAAGCGTCGCCGCGGGACGCTGGGAGCCCGGAGCGACGCGCCGCCGCGAGGGCACAATCACGACATGACGGACAAAGTCATCCCGCTCGCGGACCACCGCTACGCTGCCGCGCGGCCCAGGATTCCCGAACACGCCATGGCGCCCACCGGGCGCCTCGTCGACACGCGCGGGCGACCGCTGCGCGACCTGCGCATTTCGGTGACCGACAAGTGCAACTTCCGCTGCAGCTACTGCATGCCGAAGGAGATCTTCGACAAGCAGTACGCCTTCCTGCCGCACGCCTCTTTGTTGAGCTTCGAAGAGATCACGCGCGTGGCCGGCCTCTTCAGTGCTCACGGCGTGCGCAAGCTCCGGCTCACCGGCGGTGAACCGCTGCTGCGCAAGAACCTCGAGGTGCTGGTGGGAATGCTGGCGGCGTTGCGCACGACGGCTGGAGCCCCGCTCGACCTGACGCTGACGACCAACGGATCCCTGCTCGCCCGCAAGGCCCGCCTGCTCAAGGATGCCGGGCTGACGCGGATCACGGTCAGTCTGGATGCGCTCGACGACGCGACGTTTCGCCACATGAACGACGCCGATTTCCCCGTTGCCGATGTCCTCCAGGGCATCACCGCCGCCCAGGCAGCAGGGTTCGGGCCGGTCAAGGTCAACATGGTCGTCAAGCGGGGCACCAACGACGGCGAGATCCTGCCGATGGCGCGCCATTTCCGCCACACCGGGGCGGTGCTGCGGTTCATCGAGTACATGGACGTCGGCGAAACCAACGGCTGGCGCATGGACGAGGTGCTGCCGTCGGCCGACGTGCTGCGCCGCATCGACGCCGAGTTCCCGCTCGAGCCGGTCGATGCCGGCGCCGACGGCGAGACCGCGCAACGCTGGCGGTACCGCGACGGGGGCGGCGAGATCGGCGTGATCTCGAGTGTCACGCAGGCCTTCTGCCACGACTGCAACCGGGCCCGGCTGTCGACCGAAGGCAAGCTCTTCCTCTGCCTGTTCGCACACCATGGGCACGACCTGCGCGCCCTGCTGCGAGGCGGCAGCAACGACGAGCAGATCAGCGGCGCCATCGGCCTCATCTGGAACACTCGCGACGATCGCTATTCGGAGCTCCGCGGGGCCGGCGAGCCGCCTCGCGACGGCGCGCGTCGTGTCGAGATGCACTACATCGGCGGCTGAGCATGATCGCGCCTGAGCAGATCACCGGCCTGATCCTCGCCGGCGGGCGCGGCGCCCGCATGGGCGGTGTCGACAAGGGCCTGCAGGTGCATCTCGGCATGCCGCTGGCGATGCACGCGCTGCTGCGGCTCGGGCCGCAGGTCGGCGAGCTGATGATCAACGCCAACCGCAACCTCGGCGCCTACGAGTCGATGGGCGTGCCGGTATGGCCCGACACCCTGGCAGACTACGCCGGCCCTCTCGCGGGCTTTCTCACCGGACTGGAGCGCTGCGAGACGCCGTACCTGGTGACGGTGCCCTGCGATTCGCCGCGGTTCCCGCAGGACCTGGTGGAGCGCCTGGCGGCAGGACTCGAATCCGAAGGCGCCGAGATCGCGATCGCGGCGACGCGCGACGGCGATGCTATCCAGCCTCATCCGGTCTTCTGCCTGATGAGCGCCGCGCTGATCGAGAGCCTGGTGCGCTTCACGACCGGCGGCCAGCGCAAGATCGACCGCTGGACCGCTCAGCACCGCTGCGCCACCGTGCTGTTCGACGATGCGGGCGCCTTCGTCAACGCCAACACCCCGGCCGAGCTCCAGGGCCTCCAGTCGGATGACTGAGGACATCATCATTCGCCGGCTGACGGCGGGGGACCTGCGCGCCTACAAGGTCTTGCGCGACACGGCCCTCGAGCGCTATCCGGAGGCCTTCACTTCTGATGCCCAGACCGAGGGGCATCGCCGCGCGGAGGACTACCTGCCGCGCTTCGGACTCGACAAGCTCGACAACGGACACCTCACGCTCGGTGCCTTCGATGCGGGCCGGCTAGCCGGAGCCATTGGCCTGGAGCGCGACCTGCGGGCAAAGGTGCGCCACGTCGGTCACGTGATCGGGATGATGGTGCACCCCGACGCGCAGGGCCGGGGAATCGGCGGCGCGCTGCTCGACGCGCTGGTCCGCGAGGCGCGCGAAGCCGTCCGCCTCGAACTGCTGACGCTGACAGTGACCGACGGCAACGCCCCCGCCATGGCGCTCTATGAACGCGCCGGCTTCGTGCGCTTCGGCCTGCTGCCGCGCGCGATCAAGCTGGGCAATACCTATCACGACAAGGTCCACATGGTGAAGTCGCTGTGAGCCGCGTCCCGTCCACGCTGCAGCAGATCGCCGCCGCCGTCTCCGGCTACGACCCGCAGGCGTTGGCGGTCCCACAGGCGCGCGAGTTCATCGCCCGCCTGGTGCCTGCGGTCGAGGCGGTCGAGGCGCTGCCGATCCGCAGTGCGCTCGGACGTGTTCTGGCGCGCGACGTGATCTCGACGGTCGACGTGCCGGCGGCCGACAACTCGGCGATGGACGGCTACGCGCTGCGCGGTGCCGACCTCGCGGCGCACGGCGAGACGGTGCTCGACAGCGTCGGCACCGGGATGGCCGGCCGGAACTATTCGGGGCGCGTCGCCCCGGGCCAGTGCGTGCGCATCATGACCGGAGCGGTCATGCCGGAGGGCCTCGACACGGTCGTGCCGCAGGAGTTCGTCCGCGTCGACGGCAATCGCGTCGCCGTGCCGGCGACCGCGGTCCGCACCGGCGACAACCGCAGGCGTGCCGGCGAGGATCTGGCAAATGGCGAGGTCGCTCTGAAGGCCGGCCGGATGCTGCGCCCGGCCGACATCGGCATGCTGGCATCGCTCGGCCGGGCCGAAGTCCCGGTGCTGCGACGCCTGCGCGTCGCGTTCTTCTCCACCGGCGACGAGTTGCGCTCGCTCGGCGAGCCGCTCGCGCCGGGCTGCGTCTACGACAGCAACCGCTACACGCTGTGGTGCATGTTGCAGCGCCTGGGGGTCGAGCTGCTCGACTTCGGCGTGGTCCGCGACGATCCGGCCGCGCTCGAGCAGGCGTTCCGGCTCGCCGCCGCCAGCGCCGACGCGGTCATCACCTCCGGCGGCGTCAGCGTCGGCGAGGCCGATCACACCAAGCAGGTGATGGCCAGCCTCGGCGACGTGCTGTTCTGGCGCATCGCGATGCGGCCCGGACGGCCGATGGCGATCGGCCGCATCGGCACCGATCCCGGCGCGATCCTGTTCGGCCTGCCGGGCAACCCGGTCGCGGTGATGGTGACCTTCTATGCCTTCGTCCGCGACGCCCTGCTGGCGATGGCCGGAGCGACGCCGGAGCCGCTCCCGATGCTGCGCGCGGCGAGCGTCCAGGCGATCCGCAAGAAGCCGGGCCGCACCGAGTACCAGCGCGGCATCGTCGGCCGCGCCGCGGACGGGACCCTGCAGGTCACTCTCACCGGCGCGCAAGGCTCCGGCATCCTGCGAAGCATGAGCCAGGCCAACGGGCTGGTCGTGCTGCACCACGGCCAGGGCGACGTCGAGGCCGGCGACGGCGTCGACGTGTTGCCGTTCGACGGGCTGATCTAGCCCCAGTTCGCCTCGATGCCCCTCGACGTCCGGGCGACGCCCCCGGACGTCGCGTCGAGGAGCGCGTTGACCTCAGCTTGCCAGCTTGTTTGGATGGCGCCAGGCGCGCTCGAACGGCAGGCGCCAGGCATGCGGGGCGATCAGCTGATGGATCGACTTGGGACCCCACGAGCCGGGCTCGTACAGGCGCACCGGCATGGTGGCCTCGAGCAGTCGGGTCGACACCTGCCACAGCCTCTCGATGCCCTCGGCGCTCGTGAACAGGGTGCGGTCGCCGCGCATGGCGTCGAGGATCAGGCGCTCGTAGGCCTCGAGCACTTCGCCCATCAAGCCGGTGTCGTGCATCGCGAACTGCAGGCTCAGCTTGTCCAGGCGCATGCCCGGTCCCGGGCGCTTGCCGTAGAACGACAGCGACATCTTCGCGGCGTCGGCGAGGTCGAAGGTCAGGTGGTCGGGACCCTGCGCGCCGACCCCCGAATTGGCCGGGAACATGCTCTTGGGCGGCTCGCGAAAGGCGATCGAGATGATGCGCTGGCCCTCGGCCAGGCGCTTGCCGGTGCGCAGGAAGAACGGCACGCCGGCCCAGCGCCAGTTGTCGATGAAGCATTTCAAGGCGATGAAGGTCTCGGTCTCCGACTCGGGATCCACGCCCTCCTCGCTGCGGTAGCCGGTGTACTGGCCGCGGACCACATCGGCCGGCTCGATCGGCAGCATGCTGCGGAAGACCTTGTTCTTCTCCTCGCTGATCGGCTGCGGCTCCAGCGCGGTCGGCGGCTCCATTGCCATGAAGCCCAGGATCTGGAACAGGTGCGTCACCACCATGTCGCGGAAGGCACCGGTCTGCTCGTAGAACCCCGAGCGCCGGCCGAGGCCGAGCGTCTCCGGCACGTCGATCTGCACATGGTCGATGAAGTTGCGGTTCCAGATCGGCTCGAACAGGCCGTTGGCAAAGCGGAAGGCGAGAATGTTCTGGGCCGATTCCTTGCCCAGGAAATGGTCGATGCGAAAGATCTGCTCCTCGGCAAAGACCTCGTGCAAGCGGCCGTTCAGCGCCACGGCGCTGGCGAGATCGGTGCCGAACGGCTTTTCCATCACGATGTGCGAATGCTCCACCAGCCCCGCCTCGGCGAGCAGGCGGACCGCCGACAGCGCCGCATTCGGCGGCACGCTGAGGTAGTGGAGGCGGCGGCTTTCGCGGCCGATCGAGCGTTCGGCACGATCCACGGCAGTGCGCAGCGCCGCCGCACCGGCGCCGAGCGGCACGTAGTCGAGCGTGGGTGCGAACGCCTCCCAGTCGGCGTCCGTCACCCTGCGGTTGGGCGATTCGGCCAAGGCCGCCCGGGCCGCCGTGCGAAAGGCGTCGGCGTCGATCTCGTCGAGCGACACGCCGATGATCCGGCAGGCCGGTATGAACCCGGTGGTGCAGAGGTGGTAGAGGCCGGGAAGGAGCTTGCGCCGCGCCAGATCGCCGGTGGCGCCGAACAGCACGACGACCTGGGGGAAACGCGGTCCGACATCAGGGTGAATCTTCGCCACTACCGTTCTCCCGCAACAGCACCGCTGATTGACTGCTCCTGCCGGTGCGCGCAGGCCCGACGCAAGTATCGGGCCTCCCCAGCGCGCGCCTGCCGAGCAGGACGCCTGGGCCGGGGTCTGCCTCTAGCGCTTCGCCAGACGCTGCCAGGTCTCGACCACCGAGTCCGGGTTCAGCGAGATCGATCCGATCCCTTCGGCTGCCAACCAGTCGGCGAAGTCCGGATGGTCGCTCGGCCCCTGGCCGCAGATGCCGACGTACTTGCCGGTCGCGCGGCAGGCGGCGATGGCGCGCGAGATCAGTGCCTTGACGGCAGGGTCGCGCTCATCGAAATCGCGCGCCAGCAGTTCCAGCCCGGAGTCGCGATCGAGGCCGAGCGTCAACTGGGTCAGGTCGTTCGAGCCGATCGACATGCCGTCGAAGTGCTCGAGGAACTGCTCCGCGAGTACCGCATTGCTCGGAACCTCGCACATCATGATCACGCGCAGCCCGTCCTGGCCGCCGGCGGAGGCGCGCTTGAGGCCCCGCGCGGCCATCATCCCGACCACCGCCTCGGCCTGGCCGATGGTGCGCACGAACGGAACCATGATCTCCACATTGGTCAAGCCCATGTCGGAGCGCACGCGCCGCAGGGCTTCGCATTCCATCGAGAAGGCCTCGCCGAACGACTCGCTGACGTAGCGCGAGGCGCCGCGGAAGCCGAGCATCGGGTTCTCCTCCTCCGGCTCGTAACGCGAGCCGCCGATCAGCTTGCGGTACTCGTTGCTCTTGAAGTCGCTCAGGCGCACGATCACCGGCTTCGGCCAGAAGGCCGCGGCGATCGTCGCGATCCCCTCGACGAGCTTGTCGACGTAGAAGGCCCGCGGCGAGGCGTGGCCGCGCGCCACCGACTCCACCGCCTTCTTCAGGTCGAGGTCGATGTTGGGATAGTCGAGGATCGCCTTCGGGTGCACGCCGATGTTGTTGTTGATGATGAATTCGAGACGCGCCAGTCCGACACCGCTGTTGGGCATCTGGCAGAAGTCGAAGGCGAGCTGCGGATTGCCCACGTTCATCATGATCTTGACCGGGCAGTACGGCAGCTCGCCGCGCAGCACATCGGTGACCTCGGTCTCGAGCAGCCCGTCGTAGATGTAGCCGGTGTCGCCCTCGGAACAGGCGACCGTGACGAGAGCGCCTTCCTTCAGCCGCTCGGTGGCGTCGCCGCAGCCGACCACTGCCGGGATGCCGAGCTCGCGGGCGATGATGGCGGCGTGGCAGGTGCGACCGCCGCGGTTGGTGACGATGGCGGCAGCGCGCTTCATCACCGGCTCCCAGTTCGGGTCGGTCATGTCGGTCACCAGCACGTCGCCGGCCTGTACCGTGTCCATGTCCGCCAGTCCGAGGACAATTCGGACCGGTCCGGTACCGATCTTCTGGCCGATCGCACGGCCTTCTGCCAGCACCGTGCCGGATCCCTTGAGCTTGTAGCGCTGCTCGCCGGGCCCGTCCTTGCGGCTCTTCACGGTCTCCGGGCGGGCCTGCAGGATGTAGAGCTTGCCATCGACTCCGTCCTTGCCCCACTCGATGTCCATCGGACGTCCGTAGTGCTGCTCGATGGTCACGGCGTAGCCGGCGAGTTCGGTGACTTCCGCATCCGTGAGCGAGTAGCGGTTGCGCTGCTCGGGCGAGGTGTCGACGGTCTTGACCAGGTGCCCGCCCGCGCCCTTCTCGGCCGCGCTCGCATATTCCATCTTCACCAGCTTGGAGCCGAGATTGCGGCGAATGATGCCGAACTTGCCGGTCTTGAGGGCGTGCTTGTGGACGTAGAACTCGTCCGGGTTCACCGCGCCCTGGACCACCGTCTCGCCGAGGCCGTAGCTCGAGGTGATGAAGACCACCCCCGTGAAGCCGCTTTCGGTGTCCATCGTGAACATCACGCCGGCCGAGCCGAGATCAGAACGCACCATCCGCTGCACCCCGGCCGAGAGCGCGACGTCGCCGTGCGCGTAGCCCTTGTGCACGCGGTAGCTGATCGCCCGGTCGTTGTAGAGGCTGGCGAAGACCTGGCGCATCTTGGCCAGGACGTCGTCGATGCCGACAACGTTGAGGAAGGTCTCCTGCTGGCCCGCGAACGAAGCGTCGGGAAGGTCCTCGGCGGTGGCCGACGAGCGCACGGCGAACGAAGTGCCGGGGGCGTCCTCGCCGGTGAGTTGCTCGAATGCAGCGCGGATGGCGCTTTCGAGTTCATGCGGGAACGGCGTCCGCTCGATCCAGCCCCGGATCTCGGTGCCCGCTTCGACGAGGGCACGGACATCGTCCGCGTCGAGTCCCGACAATCGCTTGGCGATGCGCACGGCCAGTCCGTCGTGGGCCAGAAACGTGCGGAAGGCGTGCGAGGTGGTGGCGAAGCCGCCCGGTACGCGAACGCCGGACCCGCTAAGCTGGCTGATCATCTCGCCGAGAGAGGCGTTCTTGCCGCCGACCGTCTCGACATCGGTCATCCTCAGCTGGTCGAGGGGTACGACCAGGGCGGTCGCCAAATGGTTGGATGGCATGGGAAAGCTCCGTGATGACAAAGAATCTGGATTTCCCGAGGGCTCCTGGCCGCCGGCAAGGCGGCAGCGCGCAGTGTGCGGCTTCGACCCGCCCGCGCCACCCCCTGGCGGGCGGCGCATGACGAGGAGCGGGGAGCGGCTTTCACGGGGGCTGGAAGGTTCCGACTCATTCTAGCGAGCCGTCGATTCGCCTTTCGGCATGCCTATCATCGGGCGAGCCCCTCGGAAAGTCCGCCCATGCCGCATCGCACCGTGTTCTTCGTCTCCGATGGCACCGGCATCACCGCCGAGACCTTCGGCAACTCGATCCTGTCGCAGTTCGCCGCGAAGCCGCGCCATGTGCGGCGACCCTTCATCGACACGCCCGACAAGGCGTACCAGGTGGTGCGGGAGATCGACCACGCCCTGTTGCTCGAAGGCAAGCGCCCGATCGTCTTCGTGACGCTCGTCGACCCCGAGATCCTGGCCATCGTCAAGAGCCAATCCAAGGGCCTCGTCCTCGACATGTTCAACACCTTTATCGAACCCCTGGAGGCCGAGTTCGGCATCACCTCGAACCACCGCATCGGGCGCTTTTCCGACGTCGCCAAGAGCCAGGAGTACACCGACCGCATCGAGGCGATCAACTTCTCGCTCGCCCACGACGACGGCCAGTCGGCCAAGAACCTGTCCCAGGCCGACGTCATCCTCGTCGGCGTGAGCCGCAGCGGCAAGACGCCGACATCGCTGTACCTGGCGATGCAGCACGGCATCAAGGCGGCGAACTACCCGCTGATCCCGGAGGATTTCGACCGGGGCCAGATTCCCTCGACCCTCGCACCCTTCAAGGCCAAGTGCTTCGGACTGACGATCGACCCGGAGCGGCTGAACCACATCCGCAACGAGCGCCGACCGAACAGCCGTTACGCCTCGATCGAGAACTGCCGCTACGAGGTCGCCGAAGCGGAGGCGATGATGCGGCGCGAAGGCATCGCCTGGCTGTCGTCGACCCACAAGTCGATCGAGGAAATCGCGACGACGATCCTGCGCGATCTCCAGCCCGACCGGCTGATGTACTGAACGGGCTCCGGGCGCTCTCGCCCTGGCGCAGGCGTACAGGGCGCGGCGCGCACTGGCCCCTAATCGAGCCGGCGCCGGGCGCTCTCGTAGAGGCAGATCGCAGCGGCGGCGGCGACATTGAGCGATTCCTCCCCGCCGGGTTGCGGAATCCGCAAGGTCTGCGCGCAACGCTGCTGCAGGGTCTTCGACAGTCCCTGTCCTTCGTGCCCGAACGTCCAGGCGCAGGGCCATGGCAAGGGGAAGGAGTGGATCGGGTCGTTGGCATGCGAGCTCGTCGCCAGCAACGGCACCTGGAGCGCGCCGAGTTCGGCGGCCTCCACGCCTTCGACCAGTGAGAGCGCGAAATGCGCTCCCATGCCGGCGCGCAGGACCTTGGGCGACCACAGCGCCGCGGTGCCTTTGAGCGCCACCACCTGGCCGAAGCCGAAGGCCGCGGCGCTCCGCAGGATGGTGCCGACGTTGCCGGGGTCCTGGAGTCGATCGAGAACCACCGTGGCGACGCCGACCGAGAGCGCACCCGGGCCCGGCCAGTCGACGACGAGGCCGAGCGGCGCCGGAGTCTCGAGGCTGCTGAGTTCGGCCCAGAGGCTCTCGGGCAGCACCGCGACCGATTCTGCTCGTGCAGCCAGTCGGGCCCACTTCGGGTCATGCCACGCGCCTTCGCAGATCACCGCCTGGGCTTTGGAGACCGAGGGGCGCGCCAGCCAGGCGCTGACCAGGTGGTCACCCTCGAGCCAGACGAGACCGTGCTTGCGATAGCCATCGGGCTGAGCCACGATCTTGCGCAACCGCACCAGCAGCGGGTTGTCGCGCGAGGTGATCGAGGTCACCCGGGCCATGCGAGCGGCTGGCTCGAAGCCGCGCCGAGCACGTCGCGCACCGGAGCGAAGCTGCGGCGGTGGTGACGGCAGGCTCCGTGACGACGCAGCGCGGCCAGATGATCAGGCGTCGAATAGCCCTTGTGGTCGACGAAGCCGTACTCCGGATGCTCGGCGTGGAGGTCGTGGCACAAGCGATCGCGGTAGACCTTGGCGACGATCGACGCCGCGGAGATCGCGCGCACCTTGGCATCGCCACCGACGATCGCCCGGCACGCCATCGGCAGGCGCGGCAGCTGGTTACCGTCGACGAAGACGACGTGCGGCGTCAACCGCAGGCCGTCGACGGCGCGACGCATCGCCAGCAACGCCGCCTGGAGGATGTTGATGGCGTCGATCTCGTCGACGCTGGCCACGCCGACCGCGCAACACAGGGCCTTGGCGCGGATCTCGTCGTGCAAGCGCTCGCGGGTCGACGCGCTCAAGAGCTTCGAGTCGTTCAGGCCGCGGATCTTCTGGCGCGCGTCGAGGATGACGGCCGCAGCCACGACCGGCCCGGCGAGCGGCCCCCTGCCGACCTCGTCGACGCCGGCCATCAGGCCGTCGCCGAAATCGAACAGCAGGCTGAGCTGCCTAGCGGGCAAGAACTTCTTCGATTGCATCGGTCGCGAGCCGCGCGGTGTCGCAGCGGAGTTCGGCATGGAGAGCTTTGAACCGCCGCTCGAGCGACTCGCACGCCGCGGGATCGTCGAGCCAGGCGAGCGCGGCCCGGGCGATTTTCTCGGGTGTCGCATCCCCCTGGAGCAATTCCGGCACCGCGAAATCGCGCAACAGGATATTGGGCAGCGCGACCCAGGGCTGGTACTTCATGCGCTTGCTCATCTGCCAGCTCAGCGCGTGCATCGCGTAGACCACGACCATCGGGCGCTTGAAGAGTGCCGTTTCCAGTGTGGCGGTGCCGCTGGCCACGAGCACGACATCTGCCGCAGCCAGCGCGGTGTGCGACTGGCCATCGAGCAAGTCGATCGCGGCAGTCGGCGCATGATGGCGCCGCATCGGTTCGAGCATGTGGCGCAAGCCGGGCACCACCGGGAGCACGAAGCGCAGCCCGGGACGCTGACGATGCATCGCCTCGGCCGCGGCGAGCAGCCGAGGCGCGATGTACTGGATCTCCGCGCGACGGCTGCCGGGGAGTACGGCCACGACGACGTCGTCGTTGGCGAGGCCGAGTGCCTCTCGGCTCGCTGCTCTAGGCACCTCGAGCGGTATCGCCCCGGCCAGCGGATGTCCGACATAGGCCGCGGCCACGCCCTGCTTGGCATAGAGCTCCGGCTCGAACGGAAAGATGCACAGCACCAGGTCCGTGGCGCGGCGGATTTTTTCCATGCGCTTGCCGCGCCACGCCCAAATGGAGGGACTGACGAAGTGGATGGCCTTGATTCCGTGCGCCTTGAGTCGGGCCTCGAGATCGAGGTTGAAATCGGGCGCGTCGATGCCGATGAAGGCATCAGGCGGCTCCTTCAGAAGGCGCTCGGCGAGCGCCGCGCGGATCGCCGCGATCTCGCGGTAGTGGCTCAGCACCTCGACGTAGCCGCGGACCGCGAGCTTGTCGTGCGGCCACCAGGCGTCGAACCCCCGCGCCACCATGGCCGGACCGCCGATGCCCGCGGCTTGCAGGCGGGGCCAGCGGGCCTGCAGTCCCTGCAAGAGCATGCCGGCGAGCAGATCCCCCGAGGCTTCCCCCGCCACCATCGCGAAGCGAGGTGCATGGTCGAGATCCGTGGCCATCGGCGTCAGCGGGCGATGCCGCGGGTCGTCGCGTCAAGGAAGTCCGTCATCGTCGCGACGTCGCCGGCGGACTCCGGATGGCTCTCGGCCAGCGCGCCGATCGCGGCGCGCGCGTCTGCGAGCGTCAATCCCGACCGGTACAGCAATCGATGCATCTGCTTGACCGCGGCGAGGCGGCCGGCGGTGAATCCGCGCCGGCGCAGCCCCTCGATGTTGAAGCCGCGCACGGCCAGCGGATTGCCGTCGACCGTCATGTAGGGCGGCACGTCCTGCGTGACGGCGCTGGCGAAGCCGGCCATCGCATGGGCTCCGATCTTCACGAACTGGTGCACCCCGGTGAGGCCACCGATGAAGGCCCAGTCGGCGAGGTGCACGTGTCCGGCAAGGGTGGCGTTGTTGGCGAGGATCGTCTGGTCGCCGACCTGACAGTCGTGGGCGATGTGCACATAGGCCATGATCCAGTTGTCGGAACCGATGCGCGTGGTGCCGGCGTCCTGCGCGGTGCCCGCGTTGAAGGTGCAGAACTCGCGGATGGTGTTGCGATCGCCGATGTCGAGCGCGGTGTCCTCGCCGGCGTACTTCTTGTCCTGGGGCACCGCTCCGATCGAGCAGAACTGGAAGATCCGGTTGTCGCGCCCGATCGTCGTGCGCCCCTCGATCACGCAATGCGCCCCGACCGTCGTGCCCGCACCGATCCGAACTTTCGAGCCGACAACGGCATAGGGGCCGATGCCGACATCCTCTGCCAGTTCGGCACTCGCGTCGACCAGCGCGGTCGCGTGCACCTTCGCCATGCCTGCCCCGTTCGCGTCAGTCGAGGCGGCGCATGGTGCACATCAGGTCGGCTTCGGCGACGAGCGCATCGCCGACCCGTGCGGACGTCGTGAACTTCACGATCCCCGACTTCACCCGGTCCAGCGTGACGTGGAGCATCAGCTGGTCTCCCGGTTCCACGGGGCGCTTGAAGCGTGCGCGATCGATGCCAGCGAAATAGAACACGGTCTTGTCGTCGGTCTGCGCGCCGACCTTGTCGAAGGCCAGGATCGCCGCCGCCTGTGCCAGGGCCTCGAGGATCATCACGCCCGGCATCACCGGGCGGTGTGGAAAATGGCCGACGAAGAACTCCTCGTTCATCGTCACGTTTTTCAAGGCCTTCAGGCTCTGACCGGGGACGATCTCGAGCACCCGGTCGACGAGCAGGAACGGATAGCGGTGCGGCAGGCGCTTGAGGATCTGGTGGATGTCCATCGTCATGGCAGCGCTTTCCCGGCGACATTCTTCTCGAGGGTTCGCAGCCGGTCGCGCAAGCCGTGCAACTGGCGCAGGGTGGCCGCATTCTTCTCCCAGGCGGCATTGTCGTCGATGGGAAAGACGCCGCTGTAGAGACCCGGCCGCGCGATCGAGCGCATGACGACGCTCGCGGCGGAGATGTTGACGTGGTCCCCGATCCGCAGGTGCCCCAGGATCATGGCGGCACCCCCGATCGTGCAATGAGCGCCGATGTCGGCGCTGCCGGCGATGCCGACACAGCCCGCGATGGCGGTGTGAGGGCCGATGCGCACGTTGTGACCGACCTGGATCTGATTGTCGAGCTTGACACCGTTCTCGATGACGGTGTCGTCGAGAGCCCCCCGGTCGATGCAGGTGTTGGCGCCGATCTCGACGTCGTCGCCGATCCGCACGCCGCCGAGTTGCTCGATCTTTTCCCAGACGCCATCGGCCGAGGCGAAGCCGAAACCATCGGCGCCGATGACGGCGCCGCTGTGAACCAGGCAACGCGCCCCGATGGTGACATCTCGGTAGAGCGTGACATGCGCTGACAGCCGAGTCGACGCGCCGATGGACGCATTCGCGCCGATCGCGCAATGCGAGCCGATCACCGCGCCCGCACCGATCCGGGCGCCAGCCTCGACGACCGTGTAGGGTCCGATCGCCGCATCGGCCGCGACCTCGGCACTCGGGTCGACGAACGCGCTCGGATGCCGCGACGCCGTCGGCGCGGGTCTGAAGCGGGCCGCCCACCATCGGGACAGCCGCGCGTAGTAGAGATAGGGATCGGCGGTGACGAGCGTCGGACCACGCGCGACTGCCGCCTCGCGATCGCCTTCGGAAACGATCACGCAGCCGGCGGCGGATTCGGCGAGTAACGACCGCAGCCGCGGATTCGCCAGGAAGGTGATCGTGGACGGCGTGGCGCCGTCGAGGCTGCCGATCCGGTCGATGGGACGCGTGGCGTCGCCGATCAGTTCGCCGCCCAGTTGCTCGGCGATCTCGCGCAGAGCAACGGCGGCCACTGTCTACTTGCCCTGCGCGTTCAAGGCCTTGATCACCTTCTCGGTGATGTCGACCTTCGGGCCGGCGAACACCGCTTCCTGGAGGACCAGGTCGTATTTATCGGTTTCGAAGATCTGCTTGATGACCTTGTTCGCCCGGTCGACGACAGTGGCGAGCTCCTCGTTCTTGCGTTGGCTCAGGTCTTCCTGGAACTCGCGGCGCTTGCGCTGGAATTCGCGATCCTGATCGATGAGGTCGCGCTGGCGCCGGGTGCGTTCGGCTTCCGACAACGTCGGCGCGTCCTTGTCGAGCTTCTCGCCGGCAGCCTTGAGCTTGTTGCCGACATCGGTCAGCTCACGCTCGCGCTTGGAGAACTCCGCCTCGAGCTTGGCCTGGGCAGCCTTCGCCGGCGCAGCCTCGCGCAACACGCGATCGCTGTTGACGTAGCCGATCTTGAGCTCCTGGGCTGCGGCGCCAACACCGGACAGTGCCAGCAACACGGCGGCAACTGCGCCCTTGACTCCGATGCTTTTCATTAGAACGCTGTCCCGATCTGGAATTGAAGCCTCTGGATTCTATCTTCTGGCTGCTTGCGGATCGGCACCCCGTAGCTGAGCTTCAGGGGGCCTACCGGCGAGATCCAGCTCAGGCCGATGCCGGCCGAGGCGCGCATGCTCTTGAACGTCATCTTCTCGTTCTCGCCCCACACGTTGCCGGCGTCGACGTAGGTGAAGAGGCGCAGGGTGCGGTCGTTGCCGGTGCCGGGAACGGGCAGATAGAGCTCGTTGTTGATGTTGAATCGACGGTTGCCGCCGATGTAGGCGCCGGTCACGTCGACCGGACCGAGCGAGCCCTGGTCGAAACCGCGGACCGTGCCCAGGCCGCCGCCGTAGAAGTTCTTGAAGATGGGATAGCCGCGACCGGAGAGGCCCTTGCCGTAGCCGAACTCGGCGTTGACGCCATAGGTGAAGCGACGCGAGATCGGCACGTACTGCTGGATCTGAAGGTTCGCCCGCAGGTAGCGGCTGTCGCCGAGCGCGCCCCAGTCGAGGTTGACGCGTTCGTAGCGTCCGACCGTCGGCACCAGCGCGCTGTCGCGCCGGTCGCGGGTCCAGCCGATCGTCAGCGGCACGCTGCTGCTGACCTCACCGAATTTTTCGCGGTACAGGAAGAAATTGTTCGGCAGTGCCGTCGTGCCCTTGATCTCGGTGCGCTCGTAGCCCGCGCCGAAGAAGACGGTGTCGTACTCGCTGAAGGGAACTCCGAATCGCACCGCGACGCCCGGCGTGACCAGCTTGTATTCCTCACCCTGGCTGTTCAGCGGTCGCGTCGTGCGGTAATAGATGTCGAAGGCGCGCGAGATGCCGTCGATGGTGAAGTACGGGTCGACGGTGCTGATCACGAGCGTGCGCGTCGACTTGCTGGTGTTGACCTCGACGCCCAGATAGTTGCCCGAGCCGAAGACGTTTTCCTGCTTGATCGCAGCCGTCAGCGCCAGCTTGTCGGCCGACGAGAACCCGGCACCCAGCGACAGGTTGCCGGTCGGCTTCTCCTTGATCGTGATCGTCAGGTCGACCTGATCCAGCGTTCCCGGAACCTCGTTGCTCTCGACATTGACCTCGCTGAAGAAGCCGAGGCGGTCGACGCGGTCGCGTGACAGCTTGATCTTGCTGCCGTCGTACCAGCCGGCCTCGAACTGGCGGAATTCGCGCCGAATGACCTCGTCGCGCGTGCGCGTGTTCCCGGCCACGTTGATGCGACGCACGTAGACGCGTCGCTGCGGCTCGGAATTGAGGTTCAGGACGACCTGCCCGCGGGCGCGGTCGATCTCGGGGCGTGCATCGACCTTCGCAAAGGCATAGCCGAAGGTGCCGAACCGATCGACGAAGGCCCGTGTCGTGTCGGCCACGGCCTCGGCCCGATAAGGTTCGCCGGGACGGATCGTCACCAGCGACTTGAACTCGTCTTCCTTGCCCAGGTAGTCGCCTTCGAGGTTGACCGCCGTCACGACGTACGGCTGGCCTTCCTTGATGTTGACCGTGATCGTGATGTCCTGCTTGTCCGGCGAGATCGCGACCTGCGTCGACTCGACGTTGAACTCTAGGTAGCCGCGATTGAGGTAGTAGGAGCGCAACGTCTCGAGGTCGGCGTTGAGCTTGGCGCGTGAATAGCGGTCCGCCTTGGAGTACCAGTTGAACCAGCCGCCGTCGTTGAGATCGAAAAGGCCCTTCAGCGTGCCCTCGGAGAACGCCGTGTTGCCGACGATCCTGATCTCGCGGATGCGTGCGTTCGCGCCCTCGGTGATCGTGAAGCTGACGTTGACCCGGTTGCGCTCGACCGGCGTCACCGTCGTCACCACCTCGGCGCCGTAGAGGCTGCGGGTGAGGTACTGGCGCTTGAGTTCCTGCTCGGCGCGGTCGGCCAGGGCCTTGTCGAACGGCAGCCCTTCACCGATGCCGAAGTCCTTCAAGGACTTCACCAGCGTGTCCTTGTCGAACTCCTTCAGGCCGACGAAGTCGATGCTCGCGATCACCGGTCGTTCTTCGACGATCACGATGGCGACGCCATTCTCGACATCGATGCGCACGTCCTTGAAGAGGCCCGTGGCGAAGAGCGCGCGCAGCGCAGCCGCGCCCTTGTCGTCGTTGTAGGTATCCCCGATGCGAAACGGCAGCGAGGCGAAGACGGTTCCAGGGTCGGTGCGTTGCAGCCCCTCCACACGGATGTCCTTCAGAACGAACGGCTCGACCGCCCAGGCGTAACCCGCCTGCAGGGCGGCTACCAGGGCGAGGGACAGGAGCGAGGGTCGCAACGAACGTGGGCGTCGGGGAAATTGCATGCGGGTCGGTCAGTGCAGACCCAGCAGGCGGGCCATGTCGTTGTAAAGAGCCAGGGACATCATCATCAGCATGATGGCCACTCCGCCACGTTGCAGCCGCTCGAGCCACAAGTCGGAGACCGGTCGCCCCGTCACACCCTCGAAAAGATAATACATCAGGTGTCCGCCATCGAGGACCGGCAGCGGCAGCAGGTTGAGCACACCCAGACTGACGCTGACGACGGCGAGGAAGCCGAGATAGTAGGCCAGCCCGAGGCGTGCCGACTGCCCCGCGTAGTCGGCGATCGTCAGCGGCCCGCTCAGGTTCTTCAGCGACGCCTGTCCGATCACCATCTTGCCGAGCATCTTCACGGTCAGCGCCGACATGTCCCATGTCTGCGAGAACGCCTTGGTCAGGCCGTCGAGCGGGCCGTACCGCACCGCGACCATCTCGGGCGGCTGCCCCGGGAATGCCTCGATCCGGCCGATGCGCGAGCCGCCGTCGACGACGACGGCGGGGCGCACGGTGAGTTCCAGCATCTGCGCGCCGCGTTGCACGCGCCAGCGCATCGGCGTCGTGACGCCGCTGGCGCCGCTGGCCCGGATCAGCTCGCGGATCCTCGAGGCGTCGGTGATCGTCTCGCCGTCGATGGAGAGCACCCGATCCCCCGCCCGCAGGCCGCCCTGGGCCGCCGGCCCGCCCGCGCGCACGTCACCGAGGACGGGGTCGCTGTAGGCATTGCCGATGCCGATGCGGCGCATCAGTGCGGCATCGAGTTCCGTGGCGTCGAGCGTGTCGAGGTCGAGCGTGACGCGACGCTGCGCGCGGCCATCGCGGTCGGTGACCATCAGGCCGAGCTTCTCGCCGCGGAGAACGGACTGGGTCACCACCCAGCGCAGGTCGACCAGGGAACGCAGGTCCTGCCATTCGACGCCGTCGGTGGAATACGCCTGCGCCCAATCGCCGGCATGCAGTCCGGCGCGTTCGGCCAGGCTGGCGACCGCCGGCGGGCCTAGTACCGCCTTCGGTTCGTCGACGCCGATCCAGTGGGCTGCCGCGTACAGGATGACGGCGAGCAACAGGTTCGCCGCGGGGCCGGCGGCGACCACGGCGGCGCGCTGGAGCAGCGGCTTGCGGTTGAAGGCTCGATCCCGGTCGGCCGGCGCAACCGTCGCCTCGCGCTCGTCGAGCATGCGCACGTAGCCACCGAGCGGCAGTGCGCAGACGACGAACTCGGTGCTGTCGGGAGTCGCCTGGCGACGCCACAGCACCCGCCCGAACCCGACCGAAAAGCGCAGCACCTTCACGCCGCAGGCCACCGCAACGCGGTAGTGCCCGTACTCGTGGATGACGATCAGCACCCCGAGCGTCAGCGCAAAGGCGAGGATGGTCGTGATCATGGCGCCAGGCCCTTCACAAATTGCGTCGCCCGGGCCCGTGCGCGCGCGTCGAGGCCGAGCAGGCCTTCGATCGAGGCGGTGGCTCCGCGATCGGGATCGATCGCCGCGACGGTGGCGGCATTGACGGTGTGAATCTGGTGGAAGCGGATGGTTCCCGCCAGGAACGCCGCCACCGCTTCCTCGTTCGCGGCGTTGAGAACTGCGGTGGAACCGGGCGGCCCGCGCAACGCATCGAACGCCAGTCCCAGTCCGGGAAATCGCTGGGTATCGGCCGGCGCGAAGGTCAGCGCACCCAGCGTGGCGAAGTCGAGCGCGCTCGCACCGGAGGCGATCCGCTCGGGATGGGCCAGTCCATAGGCGATGGGAACACGCATGTCCGGGGTGCCGAGTTGCGCCAGGACCGAACTGTCGTGGCACACGACCATCGAGTGGATGACGCTTTGCGGGTGGATGACGACGCGGATGCGCTCGGGTTCCAGGTCGAAGAGCCAGCGCGCCTCGATGACCTCGAGGGCCTTGTTCATCATCGTCGCGGAGTCGACCGAGATCTTGCGCCCCATGACCCAGTTCGGATGCGCGCAGGCTTCGTCGGGCGTCACTTGTGCGAGCGACTTCGGATCGCGCGTCAGAAAGGGACCGCCCGAGGCGGTCAGGACGATGTGATCGATGTGCGCCGGCCAGTCCGCGCGATCCGGAGGCAGGCACTGGAAGATCGCCGAGTGCTCGCTGTCGATCGGCAGCAGCGTCGCGCCGCCGTCGCGCACGGCCTCGACGAAGAGCGCTCCGCCGACGACCAGGGCTTCCTTGTTGGCCAGCAGCAACCGCTTCCCGGCCCGGGCCGCGGCCAGGCACGGTGCCAGGCCCGCCGCGCCGACGATCGCTGCCATGACAGTGTCGACCTCGGAATGCGCGGCCAGCTCGCACAGGGCGGTCGGACCTTCGAGCACCTGAGTCGCGATGTTCTCGGCCGCCAGGCGATCCCGCAGGCGGCGTGCCGGTTCGCCCGCAGGCACCGCGGCGTAGCGGGGACGCCAGCGCGCGCATTGCGCGAGGAGCTCGTCGATGCGGCCATGGGCCGACAGCGCGACGACCTCGTAGCGTCCCGGATGCCGCGCGACGACGTCGAGCGTGCTGACCCCGACGGAGCCGGTGGCGCCGAGGATGCAGATTCGCTGGCGCGGACGCGATGCGCACGCCATGTCAGACCCCGGCCAGTGCGAGCGCGATCGGAAACACCGGCAGCAGCGCATCGATGCGATCGAGCACGCCACCGTGGCCCGGCAGGAGGCCGCTGCTGTCCTTCGCGCCGGCGCTGCGCTTGACGAGCGATTCGAAGAGGTCGCCGACGACGCTGACACCGGCCAGCCCGACCACGACAAGGCCCATGCCGACGTCGCCGAAGCGCTCGCGGAGCAAGGCATACAAGCTGGGGCCATCGACACCGAAACTGCGTTCGGCGACGAGCCAGGCGACCGACAGCGCCAGTGCGCCGGCCATCCCGCTCCACACCCCCTCCCAGCTCTTTCCGGGGCTGATCGAGGGCGCCAGTTTCCTGCGGCCGAAGGCACGGCCACCGAAATAGGCCGCGATGTCGGCGGCCCAGACCAGGCAGAAGACGGAGAGGATGAAATTGATTCCGATCGCCTTGGCGTGCACCAGCGCCAGCCATGCCGTCCACAGGAGCACGAGGCCGAGCGCCCAGCGCAGGCCCTGGGGGAGCTGAGGCCAGACGACGGTGCCGCGACGCAGCACCCACACGCCACCGACGAACCAGAGTGCGGTGGCGGACCACCACGCTCCCGCGGGCGCTGCGGTGCTCCATCCTGCGGTCAGCGCCACGGCACAGGCGGCACCGAGAATCACGCCACACGCGAGCGCCCCGCGCCCGGCGCCGTTCAGTCGGCCCCACTCCCAGCCTGCGGCGGCGAAGCCCACGAGGGTCAGCCATGCGAAGGGCCACGCGGGACGCGCGAAGAGTGCCGGCAACAACAGCGCCAACAGCACCAGCGCGGTGATCACGCGCTGCTTCAGCATGTTCAGGCGTTGCCCGAAACGAGGGAACGCGGCGCGGGAACGGTGCCGAAGCGGCGTTCGCGACGCGCGTATTCGGCCAGAGCCGCGTCGAGCTCGGCTTCGCCGAATTCCGGCCAGAGGCAGTCGCTGAACACCAGTTCCGAATACGCCGCCTGCCAGAGCAGGAAGTTGCTGATGCGCACCTCTCCCCCCGTGCGGATGAAGAGATCCGGATCGGGTGCGTAGCTCAGCGCCATGAACGAATTCAAGCGGGCTTCGTCGAGCTCGTCCGGCGCGATGCCGGCCGCGATGGCCTGGCGACAGGCCTGGACGATGTCCCAGCGGCCACCATAGTTGAACGCCACGGACAGCGTGATGCGGGTGTTGTGGCAGGTCAAGGATTCGGCCTCCTGCCAGGCATCGCGGAGCTTGTCGGAAACCTGGCTGCGATCGCCGACGATGCGGATCCGCACGCCGTCGCCCGCCAGCTTCGCCAGGTACTTCGATACCGCAACCAGCACCAGACCCATCAGGCCGGAGACTTCTTCGCTCGGCCGCTTCCAGTTCTCCGAGGAGAACGCGAACACGGTGACGTAGTCGATGCCGCGATCAGCGCAGGCGAGCACCGTGCGCACCAGCGCATCGACGCCCTGTTTGTGCCCGAAGAATCGCGGCATGAACCGCTTCTTCGCCCAGCGGCCGTTGCCGTCCATGACGATCGCCACGTGGCGCGGCACGGCGGGCAGATTGAGGGCGGAATCGTTCACGTTTCCAGTGTCGTCGCCAGGCAGGCGCGGCGGGGCTCGGTCAGACGGCCATGATCTCCGCTTCCTTGGCGGAGGTCAGGCGATCGATTTCGGCAATAGTGCGGTCGGTGAGGCGCTGCAGTTCGTCGAGTGAACGTCGTTCCTCGTCCTCGGAGATCTGCTTGTCCTTCAGCAGCTTCTTCGCATGGTCGTTGGCATCGCGCCGCAGGTTGCGAACCGCGATCCGGGAGTCCTCGGCCTCGTTGCGCACTACCTTGGTGAGGTCGCGGCGACGCTCTTCCGTCAGTGCGGGCATCGGCACGCGCAGCAGGTCGCCCTGTGCGGCCGGGTTCAAACCGAGGTCGGACTCGCGAATGGCCTTCTCGATCTTCGCACCCATGCCCTTCTCCCAAGGCTGGACGCTGATCGTCCGGGCGTCGAGCAAGGTCACGTTGGCGACCTGACTGATCGGCACCATCGAGCCGTAGTAGTCGACATGCACCTGGTCGAGGATGCCCGGATGGGGGCGGCCGGTACGGATCTTCTGCAGGTCGTTCTTGAACGCCTCGATCGAGCGCGCCATCTTCTGCTCGGCTGTCTTCTTGATGTCGGCTATGGTCATGGTTGCACCTCAAACGTGGACGAGCGTCCCTTCGTCTTCCCCCAGCACCACGCGCTTCAGCGCGCCGGGCTTGAAGATGCTGAACACCCGGATCGGCAGCTTCTGGTCACGGCACAGCGCGAACGCCGTCGCGTCCATGACCTGGAGATTGCGGGTGATCGCCTCGTCGAAGGTGATCTGTCGGTAACGCGTCGCGGTCGGGTCCTTGGCGGGGTCGGCGCTGTAGACGCCATCGACCTTGGTTGCCTTCAGGACGATCTGCGCACCGATCTCCGCGCCGCGCAATGCGGCCGCGGTGTCGGTGGTGAAGAACGGGTTTCCGGTGCCGGCGGCGAAGACCACCACCTTGCCTTCCTCCAGGTACTGCAGCGCCTTGGGACGAACGTAGGGCTCGACGACCTGCTCGATACCGATGGCCGACATCACCCGGGCGGTCATGCCCTCCTGACGCATGGTGTCGGCCAGCGCCAGGGCGTTCATCACCGTCGCGAGCATCCCCATGTAGTCGGCGGTCGCCCGGTCCATGCCGACAGCCCCGCCCGCCACGCCCCGGAAGATGTTGCCGCCGCCGATGACGACCGCCATCTCGCAGCCGAGTTGCGTCACCTCCTGGACCTCGCGGACCATGCGGACGATGGTCGCCCGGTTGATGCCGTAGGCGTCCTCGCCCATCAGGGCTTCGCCGGACAACTTGAGCAGGATGCGCCTGTAGGCCGCCATGCTGTCGACTCCTTCAAGGCCTGTAGACAGGCCGGGGGCTGGGCCCCGTGAACGTCACGCGGCGCCCGAGTCTAAACGGGCGCCCCGAGCGTCGTCCCCGAACCCCATGAGACCTTCAGGACGCCTTGGCGGCAGCCACCTGCGCGGCCACCTCGGCGGCGAAGTCGTCGACCTTCTTGTCGATGCCCTCGCCGACCACGAAGAGGGTGAACGACTTCACCTGCGTGGCCTTCTCCTTGAGCATCTGCTCGACGGTCTGCTTGTCGTTCTTGACGAAGGACTGGTTGTTGAGGCTGACCTCCTTCAGGTACTTCGCCACCGAGCCTTCGACGCGCCTGGCGACGATCTCGGGCGACTGTACCGCCTTGCCTTCGGCCTTGGCTTTCTCGGCATCCTCGGCCGCCTTCTGGGTGGCGACGCGCCGCTCCGTGTCGATCAGCGCCTGCGGAACCTCGGAGGAGGCCAGCGCCACCGGCTTCATCGCCGCCACATGCATCGCGACGTCCTTGGCCGCGATCTCGTCGCCCTCGAACTCGACCAGCACGCCGATGCGGGTGCCGTGCAGGTAGCTCGCCAGGCGCCCGCCACCGGCGTAGCGCTTGAAGCGGCGGATCGACATGTTCTCGCCGATCTTGCCGATCAGGCCGCGCCGCACGTCCTCCAGCGTCGGCCCGAAGCTGTCCTGCGCATACGGCAGCGCGGACAGGGCGGCGACGTCGGCCGGGTCGCTCTTGGCGACGAGATCCGCACACGCCTTGGCGAATGCGAGGAAGGACTCGTTCTTGCTGACGAAGTCGGTCTCGCAGTTGACCTCGACCAGCGCGCCGGTCGCGCCGTCGACGGTGGCCGCGACCACGCCCTCGGCGGTGATGCGCGAGGCCGCCTTGCCGGCCTTGCTGCCGAGCTTGACGCGCAGCAACTCCTCGGCGCGCTCCATGTCACCGTCGGCCTCGGTCAGGGCCTTCTTGCATTCCATCATCGGGGCATCGGTCTTGGCACGCAGGGCGCCGACCATGCTGGCAGTGATTGCGGACATCTGGGTCTCTCCGGGGTCTGGGGGCGCCGCATCGGGTCGGCGCCGGTTCAATTCGTCTCGTGAAAAAGGGGCTGTACCAGCCCCTTTCTTCGCTCGCCGTTCAGCGTCGCGCGGGGCCGGGATCAGCCGGCTTCGTTGACTTCCACGAACTCATCGCCTTCGGCGGCAATCGCCTGGACCATGTCGTTGGTCGCATTGGCCTTGCCCTCGAGCACCGCGTCGGCCACCGCACGGGCGTACAGCGCGACCGCCTTGGAGGAGTCGTCGTTGCCCGGGATGACGTAGTCGATGCCGATCGGCGAGTGGTTCGAGTCGACCACCCCGATGATCGGGATGCCGAGCTTCTTGGCTTCGGCCACGGCGATCTTGTGGAAGCCGACGTCGATGACGAACATCGCGTCGGGCAGCGCGTTCATGTCCTGGATTCCGCCGATGTCCTTCTCGAGCTTGACGAGCTCGCGCTGGAACATCAGCGCTTCCTTCTTGATCCGGATCTCGGTGCCGGCCTCGATCTGAGCCTTCATGTCCTTGAGCCGTTTCAGCGAACCCTTGACGGTCTTGAAGTTGGTCATCATGCCGCCGAGCCAGCGCTGGTCGACGTAGGGCATGCCGCAGCGCTTGGCCTCGGCGGCGATCACCTCGCGCGCCTGGCGCTTGGTGCCGATCATCAGGATCGTGCCGCGGCGGCTCGCCAGCTGGCGCACGAACTTCATCGCGTCCTCGAAGAGCGGCTGCGTCTTCTCGAGGTTGATGATGTGGATCTTGTTGCGATGGCCGTAGATGTACGGGGCCATCTTGGGGTTCCAGAAGCGGGTCTGGTGTCCGAAGTGGACGCCGGCTTCCAG
>JBBQCD010000053.1:0-31664 GCA_038318385.1 Burkholderiales bacterium
GTGCCGCCGTACATGTACCTGTCGGACACCCGCATCCTCATCGGCGAAGACAAGAAGGCCTGACCGCGGTCGGCAGCTCTCGGAGAACATTGAATGGCTGAATTCCACCAGGTGCCCGCCGATGCCTCGACCGGCACGAAGCTGCTGAACTGGGTCGACAACCGCTTCCCGCTTTCCAAGCTCTGGAACGACCAGTGGGGGCAGTACTACGCTCCCAAGAACTTCAACTTCTGGTACATCTTCGGCTCGCTCGCGATGCTGGTGCTGGTGATGCAGATCCTCACCGGCATCTTCCTGACGATGCACTACAAGCCGGACGCCTCGCTCGCGTTCGCCTCGGTCGAGTACATCATGCGCGACGTGCCCTGGGGCTGGCTGGTGCGCTACATGCACTCGACCGGCGCCTCTGCGTTCTTCGTCGTCGTCTACCTGCACATGTTCCGGGGCCTGATCTACGGCAGCTATCGCAAGCCCCGCGAGCTCCTCTGGATCTTCGGCTGCGGCATCTTCCTGTGCCTGATGGCCGAAGCCTTCATGGGCTACCTCCTGCCCTGGGGCCAGATGAGCTACTGGGGCGCACAGGTCATCGTCAACTTGTTCGCGGCGATCCCCTTCGTCGGCCCCGACCTCGCCTTGCTGATCCGCGGCGACTACGTCGTCGGCGACGCGACCTTGAACCGCTTCTTCAGCTTCCACGTCATCGCCGTGCCGCTGGTGCTGCTCGGGCTGGTCGCGGCCCACCTGATCGCGCTGCACGAAGTCGGCTCCAACAACCCCGACGGCGTCGAGATCAAGGCCCACCGCGGCGCCGACGGGCATCCGCTCGACGGCATCCCCTCGCACCCGTACTACACGGTGCACGACATGCTCGGCGCCAGCGTGTTCCTGCTGATCTTCAGCGCGGTGGTCTTCTTCGCCCCCGAAGGAGGCGGCTACTTCCTCGAGTTCAACAACTACATCGAGGCCAATCCGCTGAAGACGCCCGCGCACATCGCCCCGGTGTGGTACTTCACGCCGTTCTATTCGATGCTGCGGGCAACGACGGACCTGATGGTCAACGTCCTGTCGGTGATCCTCGGCATCGCCGCGGTGCTCGGCATCGTCCGCGGCAACTTCCGAGCGAGCGGCAAGATCGTCCTGGCAGTCGGCGCCATCGTCGGCGTGGCCCTGCTCAAGACCTTCGACGCCAAGTTCTGGGGCGTCGTCGTGATGGGTGGCGCGGTCATCATCCTGTTCTTCCTGCCGTGGCTCGATCGCAGCCCGGTGCGTTCGATCCGCTACCGTCCGGACTGGCACAAGCTGGTCTACGGCGTGATGGTGTTCTTCTTCCTCATCCTCGGCTACCTCGGGTCGCAGCCGCCGTCGGCCGCGGGCAACTACCTCTCGCAGCTCGGCACGCTCGTCTACTTCGGCTTCTTCCTGCTGATGCCGTGGTGGAGCCGACTCGGCACGTTCAAGCCGGTGCCTGACCGCGTGACCTTCCACGCCCACTGACCCCCAGCCATGAAAAAGATCCTTTTCTCGCTGCTGCTCGCATTCGGCCTGCACGCGGGCGCCTCGGCCAACGAGGGCGGCTACCCGTGGGACCGATTCCCCGAGGCCAAGATGACCGACGTGGCGGCCCTGCAGAACGGCGCCAAGCTGTTCGTCAACTACTGCCTGGGCTGCCACTCGGCCAACTACATGCGCTACAACCGCATGCGCGACATCGGCCTGAGCGAAGACCAGATCAAGAAGAACCTGCTGTTCACGAACCAGAAGGTCGGCGACACGTTGAAGATCGCGCTCGACGCCCGCCAGGCCAAGGACTACTTCGGCGCCCAGCCGCCCGACCTCTCCGTGATCGCGCGCTCGCGCGCCGACATCGGCAAGGGCAGCGGAGCAGACTATCTCTACACCTACCTGCGCACCTTCTACCGCGACGAATCCAAGGCGACCGGCTGGAACAACCTGGCATTCCCCGATGTGGCGATGCCGCATGCGCTGTGGGAACTGCAGGGACAGCGCCGCGCGCTCTTCGTCGACGAGAAGGATCCTCACGAGGAAGGCCGGACGGTGCATCGTTTCTCGGGCTTCGAGCAGATCTCCCCGGGCACGCAGAGCGCGCTCGAATACGACGAGTCCGTCGCCGACCTGGTGGCCTACCTGCAGTGGATGGCCGAGCCGGCGCACGGCACGCGCATTCGCGTCGGCGTCTGGGTGCTGCTGTTCCTGAGCGTGCTGACGCTGTTCGTCTGGCGCCTCAATGCCGTGTACTGGAGAAACGTGAAGTGATCTCCCGGCCGGCCGCCTCATGAGGGCGGCGGGCTTTTTCGGTTGCGGGCCCGGCATCGGGCCGGCGCCCACATTCCATTCACCGAACCCTGGGAGCTCACAACCATGATGGTGCTCTACTCCGGAACCACCGACCCCTATTCGCATCGCTGCCGCTTCGTGCTCTTCGAGAAGGGCATGGACTTCGAGATCCGCGACGTCGACCTCTTCGCGAAACCCGAAGACATCGCGCTGATGAACCCGTACAACGAGGTGCCGATCCTCGTCGAGCGCGACCTGATCCTGTACGAGTCGCACATCATCAACGAGTACATCGACGAGCGCTTCCCGCATCCGCAGCTGATGCCCGGCGATCCTGTGGCACGTGCGCGCGTCCGGCTCTTCCTCTTCAATTTCGAGAAGGAGCTGTTTGCCCACGTCAACGTGCTCGAGAGCCGTGGCATCAAGGGCACCGACAAGCAACTCGAGAAAGCGCGCTCGCAGATCCGCGACCGGCTGACCCAGCTCGCGCCGATCTTCCTGAAGAACAAGTACATGCTGGGCGACGATTTCTCGATGCTCGACGTCGCGATCGCGCCGCTGCTCTGGCGCCTCGACTACTACGGCATCGACATGTCGAAGAACGCGGTGCCGCTGCTGAAGTACGCCGAGCGCATCTTCTCGCGCCCGGCCTACATCGAGGCGCTGACGCCGTCCGAGAAGGTCATGCGCAAGTAGCGCAGCGAGCCTCGCATGGGTTCGCCGCCGATCGCGCCTGCCACCGCCGGGTCGTCCACGCGGCCGTACCTGATTCGTGCGCTGCACGACTGGTGCACCGACAACGGCTTCACACCCTACGTGGCCGTGTTCGTCGACCAGCACGTGCAGGTGCCGATGGAGTACGTCAAGAACAACGAGATCGTTCTCAACGTCGGGTTCGAGGCCACGAGCGCACTCAAGCTCGGCAACGAGGCGATCGAGTTCAAGGCGCGCTTCGGCGGTACGTCGCGCGAGATCGTCGTGCCGATCGACCACGTGATCGCCATCTACGCGCGCGAGAACGGGCAGGGCATGGCCTTCCCGATGCCGAGCGATGCGCCCGCGGCCGCCTCCGGCAACGCGGTTCCGGATGCGGCAGCGCCGGCCTCACGCAGCGCCAGCTTGACCCTGACAGGCCCGACGTCGGCGCCCACCCAGGTCCGGGGCGACGTGGCACCCGGCGACCCTCCGCAGCCGCCCCCGCCGCCGCGCAAGAAGCCTTCGCTCAAGCGCGTGAAGTAAGGCGTTCGGCACCTCACGGAGGGCGGTCGCCACCTATACTGCCGCGGCAGTTCCGCAGAGCCGAATTCCCGGCTTGCCGGCTTAGCTCAGTTGGTAGAGCACCCGCCTTGTAAGCGGAAGGTCGTCCGTTCGATTCGGACAGCCGGCACCAATACCTCGTTTCCTCCCCAATCGCAACGCGCTCGCGCGCTGCTCCGTGTCGTCCGTACGGACCCGATCACGCAACCCGTGTCCTACATGGCATTGGGCGCCCGTCTCACGGGTCCGAGCGCGTGCTCGACCTACAGTAGTTCTCTGCTCGACAGGCCTTCGGATTGCGCCCAAACGGATCATGGATCCTGGTCGCTCCGAAGCCACATCCCCAACTATTGCGGAGAACAAGATGATGAAGAGACATTTGATTGCCGTTGCGGCGGCTGCGATCGTGGCGTCGAACCTGGCTGCGGCACAGGCCTCTGCGCCGGCTGCGCGTGCGGCTGTGACGGCCCCAGGAACTTCCGCTGTGGTTCCGATGACGCGACAGGCCCGCATGGACCGCGACAAGGCCTACAAGGGCGAGAAGGACGCGCTCGAGGAGAAGCTGAAAGCGGGCAAGGCCCGTGCGGACTACGCCAAGATCCTCGAGGACAACGGCTACAGGATTTCGTCGATCAACGCCGACAAGAAGGACTACCTGGAATACGAGGTGGTCAAGGGCAAGCACAGCTACGAAGTGCAGCTCGACTTCGACAAGGGTGCCGCGCAGGCGACCAAGATCGATGTCGCCACGAACATGTGGCGGACCGATGCCACGAAGCAGATGCTTCGGGATGCGAACTACAAGCATCCGGGACCGCTGGTTGCGGACAAGGACAGCCGCTTCAGCGATCGCCGCTACATGAAGGGCTGGACCACCGAGAAGGGCCAGCTGGAGAAGGCGATGCCGCCGAACATGAAGGTGGCCGATTACCGCGCCAAGCTCGAAAAGATGGGCTACAAGATCACGTCCGTGAACGATCGTGAAGCCGATTACGTCGAGTACGAGATCCTCAAGGGCGACCACAGCTACGAAGTGCAGATCGACGTCGATCCCGCCACGAAGATGGCGAAGAAGGTCGACGTGGCGTCCAACCTCTGGGATGCCGAGGGCACCGATCGCGCCAAGGAAAAGAAAGAGACGATGAAGAAGTAGTTCGACTTGTCGAGCGTGCCGGGGATGCATGTCCCCGGACGCTCTGACGACACTCTCGCCAGTCGGCTCGCGCGCCCATGTCTCCGACATGGGCGTTTGACCTTCCAGGCGCGAGTGGCTAGCGGCTTCGACTCGGTCTGGAGGTCATACCGGGACCTGCGTCACTCTCGAGGCTAGGCCGTGACGACCTTGATCCGCACCTTGCAGTTCGTCCAGCCGCCTTCGCGCAGCAGCGTCTCGAAGTGCGGTCCGAGCTGGCGCAGCTTGGCTGCAACGGCGGCGTTGGCCGCCAGCAGCGACCAGCCGTCGGCATCCACCGGTCCGGGCTTGACGTGGGCCTGCAGCAGACGCGGAATTGCCGGACGGATCGCCTCGAAGCGCGCGGCGGAGTCGCGCAGGGCCTCGCGCAGCCGGGCCAGCGGCGCGCTGCCCTGCAAGGCAGCGCCGATGGTCAGCGCCTGGGCGCTGGGTGCCTGCGGCTTGGGTCTCACCCGAACGAGTTTAGTCGGCGCTCCAGCGCGTGAGCACCCGTGCCTTCGGGGGAGCCCCCCGGTCGACCCGGCGGCCGGCGCACTGGCCTCGACCGTGCAGTCAGCACCGCATTCCCCCGCGGAATAGGTCTTATCCCCGGGTCGGGGTTCTCCTCGAAGGCTCCGCACGTCACCATCGACGGCAGGGCATTTCACCGAAGGAGACGAACGATGGCGAAGATGAAGGCCGCGATGGCGGCGGTGCTGGTGATGGAACGCGAGGGGGTCTCGCAGGCTTTCGGCGTGCCCGGTGCAGCCATCAACCCGCTTTACGCGGCGCTGCGCGAGCGCGGCACGATCGGCCACGTGCTGGCGCGCCACGTCGAGGGTGCCTCGCACATGGCCGAGGGCTACACGCGGGCGGTGGCCGGCAACATCGGGGTGTGCATCGGCACCTCCGGCCCGGCCGGGACCGACATGATCACCGGGCTCTATTCGGCGATCGCAGACTCGATCCCGATCCTTTGCATCACCGGCCAGGCCCCGCGCGCGCGCCTCTACAAGGAGGACTTCCAGGCCGTCGACATCGAGTCGATCTCCAAGCCAGTGACGAAGTGGAGCGTCACGGTGCGCGAACCTGCGCAGGTGCCGCGCGCCTTCCAGCAGGCCTTCCACCTGATGCGCTCGGGCCGACCCGGGCCGGTGCTGATCGACCTGCCGTTCGACGTCCAGATGGCCGAGATCGAGTTCGACATCGACACCTACGAGCCGCTCCCGGTCTACAAGCCGAGGGCCACGCGCAAGCAGGCCGAGAGGGTGATCGCGATGCTGCAGGCCGCGGCGCGGCCGCTGATCGTCGCCGGGGGCGGCGTCATCAACGCCGACGCCAGCGCGCTGCTGCAGGAGTTCGCCGAACTGGTCGACGTGCCGGGGATCCCGACCCTGATGGGCTGGGGCTCGATCCCCGACGACCACCGCCTGATGGCCGGCATGTGCGGCCTGCAGACCAGCCACCGCTACGGCAACGCCACGCTCTTGGCCTCGGACTTCGTGCTCGGCATCGGCAACCGCTGGGCCAACCGCCACACCGGCTCGGTCGAGGTGTACACCAAGGGCCGGACCTTCGTCCACGTCGACATCGAGCCGACGCAGATCGGCCGGGTCTTCGGCCCCGATCTGGGCATCGTCTCCGACGCAGGCTTCGCGCTCGAGGAGTTCGTCGCGGTGGCGCGCGAGTTGAAGGCCTCCGGCGAGCTGAAGGACCGTGCCGCGTGGGTGGGCGAGTGCCGCGAGCGCAAGCGCACGATGCTGAGGAAGACCAACCTCGACACCGTGCCGCTGAAGCCGCAGCGCGTCTACCAGTGCATGAACAACAATCTCGACCGCGACACCTGCTATGTGTCGACGATCGGCCTGTCGCAGATCGCCGGGGCGCAGTTCCTGCACGTCTTCAAGCCGCGCCACTGGATCAACTGCGGCCAGGCCGGCCCGCTCGGCTGGACCATTCCGGCCGCCCTCGGCGTGCGCGCGGCCGATCCAGCGCGCAAAATCGTCGCGCTGTCGGGTGATTACGATTTCCAGTTCATGATCGAGGAACTCGCCGTCGGTGCCCAGTTCAAGCTGCCGTATCTGCACATGGTCGTCAACAACTCCTACCTCGGCCTCATCCGCCAGTCGCAGCGCGGCTTCGACATGGACTACTGCGTGCAACTCGGCTTCGACAATGTCAACGCGCCCGAGCTCGAGGGCTACGGCGTCGACCACCAGGGCGTCGTCGAGGGCCTGGGCTGCAAGTTCATCCGCGTGCGCCGCCAGGAGGAGATCGCCCCGGCGATCCGCCAGGCCGAGGCCTGGATGGCCGAGCACCGCGTTCCGGTCGTGATCGAGGCGATGCTCGAGCGGGTGACCAACATCTCCATGGGCACCGAGATCGACGCCGTCAACGAGTTCGAGGAGCTCGCCGCCGGTCGCGCGGACGCGCCCACCGCCATCGGCCTGCTCGACTGAGAATCCTCCCCCAGCCCTTTCATCGACCCAGGAACCGCCATGCCTCGCTTCGCCGCCAACCTCTCGATGCTCTTCACCGAAGTGCCGTTCCTCGACCGCTTCGAGCGCGCTGCGAAGGCCGGCTTCGACGCGGTCGAGTTCCTGTTCCCGTACCCGTTTCCGGCCGCCGACATCAAGCAGCGACTGGTCGCCAACAAGCTCGACGTGGTGCTCTTCAACACCCCCGCCGGGGACTGGGATGCCGGCGAGCGCGGTCTGGCCTGCAACCCGGCACGCAGCGTCGACTTCCGCGCCGGTATCGCGCGCGCCATCGCGTATGCGCGCGAGCTCGGATCGCCGCGCGTGCATTGCATGGCCGGCAAGGCGCCGGCGGGCGTCGCCGCCGAGGTGCTGCGCAAGACCTATGTCGAGAACCTGCGCCACGCCGCCGGGGAGCTCAAGAAGGCCGGCCTGGACGCGCTGATCGAGCCGATCAATCACTACGACATCCCCGGCTACTACCTCAACACGACGGCGCAGGCGCTGTCGGTGATCGAGGAGGTCGGCGCTCCGAACCTGCTGCTGCAGTACGACATCTACCATGCCCAGCGCACCGAGGGCGAGCTCGCGGCGACGATGCAAAAGCACCTCGCCAAGATCGGCCACATGCAGCTGGCCGACAATCCCGGACGCAACGAGCCGGGTTCCGGGGAGATCAACTACCCGTTCCTGTTCGCGCTGATGGACCGCATCGGCTACAAGGGCAGCGTCGGCTGCGAATACAAGCCGGCCGGCAACACCGAGGCAGGACTCGGCTGGCTGGAGACGGCCCGCGGCAAGGCAGCCTGACCGGCTCGACGCGTCGGCGAGGCCTCCGAGCCGAACCCGCCTTCCGACCCAGACTCACGACTCACGACTCACGACTCACGACCTACGGAATCCGCACTGAAATGAGCACCGCACCGCAGAAACTCGGCTTCATCGGCCTGGGCATCATGGGCACGCCGATGGCCCTCAACCTGGCCAAGGCCGGCCACCGCCTCTTCGTCACGACCCGCAGCAAGGTGCCGGCCGAGGTCACGGCCGCCGGAGCCACGACCTGCCCGGATGCCAAGAGCGTGGCCGAGCAGGCCGACATCGTCTTCATCATGGTGCCGGACACGCCCGACGTGCAGAAGGTGCTGTTCGCCGACAACGGCGTCGCAGCGGGGTTGTCGAAAGGCAAGGCGGTCGTCGACATGAGCTCGATCTCGCCGATCGAGACCAAGGAATTCGCCCAGCGCATCAACGCGCTCGGCTGCGAATACCTCGACGCGCCGGTGTCGGGCGGCGAAGTCGGCGCCAAAGCGGCGTCGCTGACGATCATGGTCGGCGCCACCGAGGCCGGCTTCGCCCGGGTCAAGCCGCTGTTCGAGCTGATGGGCAAGAACATCACGCTGGTCGGCGGCAATGGCGACGGCCAGACCTGCAAGGTCGCCAACCAGATCATCGTCGCGCTGAACATCGCCGCCGTCGGCGAGGCGCTGGTGTTCGCCTCCAAGGCCGGGGCCGATCCGGCCAAGGTGCGGCAGGCCCTGATGGGCGGCTTCGCCGCCTCGCGCATCCTCGAGGTGCACGGCGAGCGCATGATCAAGCGCACCTTCAATCCGGGCTTTCGCATCGGCCTGCACCAGAAGGACCTGAGCCTCGCACTGGCCGGCGCGCGCGCCCTCGGCGTGGCGCTGCCGCAGACGGCTGGCGCGGCGCAGCTGATGCAGGTCTGTGCCGCCCACGGCATGCAGGACCTCGACCATTCGGCGACGGTCCGCGCGCTGGAACTGATGGCCGATCACCCGGTCGCGCCCGACGCCGCCTGAGCGTGGCAGCACCTTCGCCCGCGGCCGATCCGCGCGGCTTCCTGCGCGCGCTCTACGACGCCGCGGTCGCCGCGGCCCTGCCGGGTCCGTCCCTGGCCGCCTTCCTGCCGCCGCCGCCGAAGGGGCGCACCCTGGTGCTGGGCGCGGGAAAGGCGGGCGGCGCGATGGCCGCTGCGGTCGAGACGCTCTGGCCGGCCGACGCGCCGATGTCGGGGCTGGTCGTGACGCGCTACGACTACGTGCCGCCGGCGTTTCGAGCGCGCCAGCGCGAAGCCGCGACCCGCATCGAGGTCGTCGAGGCGGCGCATCCCGTCCCCGACGCCGCCGGTCGGCGCGCGGCCGAGCGTATCGCCGAACTCGCCCGAGGCCTCGGTCCCGACGACCTGATGCTGTGCCTGATGTCGGGCGGCGCCTCGTCGCTGCTGTCGCTGCCGGCGGCCGGGGTGACGCTGGCCGAAAAGCAGGCGATCAACAAGGCCCTGCTGCGCTCGGGCGCGGCCATCGGCGAGATGAACTGCGTGCGCAAGCACCTCTCGGCCATCAAGGGCGGACGCCTGGCGGCGCTGTCCGCGCCGGCCCGGGTCGTGACGCTGCTGATCAGCGACGTTCCCGGGGATGCCCCCGAGGTCATCGGCAGCGGTCCGACGGTTCCCGACCCGACGACCTGCGCCGATGCCCTTGCGATCCTCCGCCGTTATGCGATCGAGGTGCCGCCGGCGGTGCGCGCGGGCCTCGAGTCCGGTGCCTTCGAGACGCCGAAACCCGGCGACCCTGCCTTCGACGGCAACATCGTGCACATGATCGCGACACCGCGCCAGTCGTTGCAGGCCGCCGCCGCGCTGGCGCGGCGCAGCGGCCTGTCGGTGCACATCCTCAGCGACGAGATGGAAGGCGAGTCGCGCGAGGTCGGCAAGGTCCATGCGGCGCTCGCCCGCAGCATTGCCCGCCACGGCGAGCCGTTCGCCAAGCCCTGCGTCGTGCTCTCCGGCGGCGAGACCACGGTCACCGTCGGCCAAAAGGGTGGACGCGGGGGCCGGGCCAGCGAATTCCTCCTCGGCGCGGCCATCGCCCTGCAGGCCGAGCCGGGGGTCTGGGCCCTGGCTGGCGACACCGACGGCATCGACGGGATCGAGGACAACGCCGGCGCCTTCGTCACGCCGGACACGCTCGCTCGCGGCCTGGCGAGTGGTCTCGTTGCGCTCGACTTCCTCGACCGCAAC
This sequence comes from Burkholderiales bacterium, assembly GCA_038318385.1. Taxonomy (GTDB): domain Bacteria; phylum Pseudomonadota; class Gammaproteobacteria; order Burkholderiales; family Burkholderiaceae_C; genus Schlegelella_A. Next base: position 10,238 of record JBBQCD010000053.1, read on the forward strand.
GACGCCTACAACTTCTTCGCGCCCCTCGACGACCTGCTCGTCTCCGGCCCGACGTTCACCAACGTCAACGACTTCCGGGCGTTGCTGGTGCTCTAGGGCGCCGCGGCACGGTCACTTCCGCGGCGACTCGGCGCGGGCGAGCGGAGCAGACGTGGGGAGTGGGGCGGTGGCTGCGTTCGACGACACCGGGGACGTGGCGCCGGCCGCGGCCTTCGTCGCGGGCGTCTCGATGTCCGTGAACCGGCCCATGTGCACGGTCAGGATCTCGGGGTAGTCGAAGGCGGCTCCGGTCGACACGTCCACGCCGGCGCCGATGAAGCCGCCGAAGAGGATGTTGCCGAAGGCCATGGCCTTGGTCGTCGACTTGACCTTGGTCGATCCGGGCTCGGTGCCGTCGGCCGTGCAGGTCACTGTCAGCGGATCGAAGCTGCGGCGCACCGTGACCGTGCCGGGCGTGGTCGCGTACCAGGTGCCCTTGTCGTTCACCAGCGTGCAGCGGGCCCCGCTGTGGTCTGCATCCCGGTGCTTGCTGACGACCGAGAGCGACTGGTTGTGGCCGCTGACGATCGACGCACAACCTCCGAAGCACAGCGTCATGGCCAGTGACGCGATCAGGCCCGCCCGATGACTCGACATGGTTTCCTCCCGTTGTGGAACGTGCTGACGACGCTCGCGAACGGCTGTCCGGCGTCGCGCCGACAGTGGAACCGGGGCAGGCCCGTGCGCCCATTCCCCCTGATGGGGGATGGCCAAGGGAGACGCTCAGCGCAACGCCACCATCCAGTCGCAGCGCAGCAGGTGGGCGCGGTGCAGGCGCCGGCGCAGGCCGACGTAGGCTCCCGGCAGGAACACCAGGGCGATGCAGGTGGCGAAGGCCCAGCCCAGGTGGATCAGGAACGCGGTGGGTGCGCCGACCCAGCCCATCAGCCAGAACGTCAGCACGGCGTCCCAGACGTGCTTTTCCACCGGGTGTTGGCCGAGGTGGCCCTGATGCCAGAGCTTCAAGTCATGGAACTGGTCCAGCGTCATCGCGCGCTCCCGTCGGGCCGTCGTGTACCGCAGGAGAAGCAACCCGCGTTCCATGCCGAGCGATCCGGGAATTCTGCGCCGCGCTGCTGCGGCCTTCAATAAGTGCCGGGCAGCAGAACCTTGCGGTCGACGTTGCGGATGTCGGTGTGGCCGCAGAACGCCATCGTCAGGTCCATCTCGCGGTGCAGGATCTCCAGGCAGCGGGTGACCCCGGCCTCGCCCATGGCCCCCAGGCCGTAGAGGAAGGCGCGCCCGATCAGGGTCCCGCGGGCGCCGAGCGCCCACGCTTTGAAAACGTCCTGCCCGGAGCGGATGCCGCCGTCCATCCAGACCTCGATGCGCGGACCGACCGCTTCGACGATTGCCGGCAACGCGCTGATCGACGACGGCGCGCCGTCGAGCTGGCGCCCGCCGTGGTTGGAGACGACGAGCGCATCGGCGCCGCTGTCGGCGGCGTGGCGCGCGTCCTCGACGTCGAGGATGCCCTTCAGGATGAGCTTGCCGCCCCAGCGCTTCTTCACCCATTCGACGTCGGCCCAGCTCAGCGTCGGATCGAACTGCTGCGCGGTCCAGGCGAACAGCGACGCCGGGTCGCCTACGTTGTCGACGTGGCCGACGATGTTGCCGAAGCTGCGGCGCTTGGTGCCGAGCATGCCGAGGCACCAGCGCGGTTTGGTGGCGAGGTTGATCAGGTTGGCCAGCGTCGGCTTCGGCGGCGCGCTCAGGCCGTTCTTCAGGTCCTTGTGGCGCTGGCCGAGGATCTGCAGGTCGAGCGTCAGCACCAGGGCGCTGCAGCGCGCGGCGCGTGCGCGCTCGAACAGCCGCTCCATGAAGGCGCGGTCGCGCAGCATGTAGGGCTGGAACCAGAACGGCGCCTTGGTGTGCGCGGCGATGTCCTCGATCGAGCAGATGCTCATCATGCTGAGCGTGAACGGGATGCCGAACTTCTCGGCCGCGCGGGCGGCGAGGATCTCGCCGTCGGCGTGCTGCATGCCGGTGAGGCCGGTCGGCGCGATCGCCACCGGCATCGCCGTGTCGATGCCGACCATCTGCGTGCGCAGCGAGCGATTGGCCATGTCGACGGCGACCCGCTGCCGCAACTTGATGGCGCGAAAGTCGCTCTCGTTGGCGCGGTAGGTGCTCTCGGTCCAGGAACCCGCGTCGGCGTAGTCGTAGAACATCCGAGGCACGCGCCGTTTGGCCAGGACGCGGAGGTCTTCGATGTTCGTGATGACTGGCATGGAGCTTCCTGCGTCCTGAATCCGTTGTGACGCCGATGCTACGACAGGGCAGCGCGCTCCCCGGCTGCCACGGGCCGAGCGCGCTCGCGCTCAGGCCGCGGCGTGCACGGCGTCGAAGAGCGGCAGACCGTACCCGGGCAAGGGCTCGCAGGCCGCGGGCACGCGCGCGTCGAGGGCTGCCGGCGGCAGCGGCGCGACCAGCTCGGCGAGCGTTGCCAGCGCGCCGGCGCGCACGCCGATCAGGCGCAGGCGCCGGCTCAGGTCGACGCGCCGCAGGCACTGGCCGGCGGCGCGCCGGATGTCGCCCGCATCCAGCGTGTGCGCCGGCAGCGTCAGGTCGCGCGTCACGGAGCGGAAGTCGTCGAAGCGCAGCTTGATGCCGAGGGTCTTGCTGGCGTAGCCCTTTCTCGACAAGTCACCGGCGAGCTGCTCGCAGAGCTGCGTGAGGATCGCGCCGAGTTCGCTGCGGTCGCGCACTGCGTGCAGGTCGCGTTCGAAGGTGGTCTCGCGGCTGATCGACTTGGGCTCGCTCGAGGTCACGATGGCACGCGTGTCGCGGCCGTGCGCGGCGTCGTGCAGACAGGCGCCGAAGCTGCGCCCGAACTGCTGCAGCAGCAGTTCGGGATCGGCAGCGGCGACGTCACCGATCGTGTGGATGCCGAGCGCGACGAGCTTCTCGGTGGCCTTCGGGCCGATGCCGTTGACCTTCTTCGCGGCCAGCGGCCAGATGCGCGCGGGGATGTCGGCGACATCGAGGAGGGTCAGGCCGTCGGGCTTGTCGAGGTCCGAGCAGATCTTGGAGAGCAGCTTGTTCGGCGTGATGCCGATCGAGCAGGTCAGTCCGGTCGCGGCGTGCACCGCGGCCTTCAGGCGCAGCCCGACCGAGCGGCCGGCGTCGGCCTGCGCGCCGGGCACGTCGGTGAGGTCGATGTAGATCTCGTCGATGCCGCGGTCCTCGACCACCGGGGCGATCTCGCGCACCGCCGCCTTGAAGAGACGCGAGTAGCGCCGGTACTCTTCGAAGTCGACCGGCAGCAGCACCGCGCCCGGGGCCAGTTGGGCCGCCTTCATCACGCCCATGCCGGAGTGCACGCCGAAAGCGCGAACCTCGTAGGTGCCGGTGGTGACGACGCCGCGGCCGGCGTACTCGCGCAGCGTGGCGAAGTCGTGCGTGCCGTCGGGCCGCGGCCGCGGCTGGTGGCGCCGGCCACCGCCGATCACCACGGGCTTGCCGCGCAGTTCGGGGTACCGCAGCAATTCGACCGACGCGTAGAACGCGTCCATGTCGAGGTGGGCGATGAGTCGCCGAGGATCGGCTGGCATGGAGGCGGGCTGTGGTTCCATACAGCATACCGTCTCGGTCGGCGAACTTCAAGCGGCTGAGTCACGGGCGTGCACTTTCGACACGCCTGCGCTCCTTGTTGCCGCAAGAATGGCCGTCCGGTTCGAGGTGGTGATAGCCTGCTGCCGCAGCCGCTCGAGCTGCAGCCGACCGCATCCACCATGCCGCTGTCCGCCCCTCCGAAGATTCGCCTGGCCTGCCGGGCCGATGCCTTGCCGATCGCGACGATGTCGCGCGACCTGATCGAGCGCGGGCTCGGCTGGAGCTGGACCCCGCTGCGGGTGCAGCGCAGCATCGCCGACGTCGACACCAACGTCGTCGTCGCCGAGGTCGGCGGCGAGCGCGTCGGTTTCGGCATCATGAAGTACCGGGACGAAGAGGCGCATCTGCTGCTGCTCGCGGTGCAGCCAGGATCCGGACGGCGCGGCATCGGCGCCGCGCTGGTCGCCTGGCTCGAAGCCAGTGCGCGCACCGCCGGCGTCGGCCAGGCCTGGCTGGAAGCGCGCGCGGTCAACGACGTCGCACGGGCGTTCTACCGGCGCCTCGGCTACGAGGAGGTGGCCGTGGTTCCCGGCTACTACCGCGGCGTCGAGGCCAGCATCCGCATGGCCAAGGACCTGTGGCTCGAGCAACCGGCGTCGGCGTGAATCGGGCGATCCGCAGCACGCGGCCGGCGCGCGTCCCGGCCGCAAGGCCTCGCGGCCGGCCACCGGCGCGTCTCGTCTTCGCTCTGGCGGGTGTGCTGCTGCTCGCGGGCGGTGCCTGCGCGCAGTCGGGGGCAGCCGCCCTTGCGCCTGCCCCTGTAGCTTCCGCGCCTGTGGCTCGCGCACCTGCTGACCCCGCGCCAATGACTCCCGGGCCTTTGGCTCCCGCGACTGCGCTCGTCGCCGTCTCCCCGAAGCGTCTGCAGGTGGCGCACAGCGCGGCCGAGTGCACCGTTTGGCGACGCGAGCTCGCCTTCGCGCGCACGCTCGAGGTTCACGACGCCGCAGCCTTCGCCGGCTTCTTGCATGCGGGCGCGGTCTTCGATGCCGGCACGCCCGGGGCGGTCCGCGGACGCGACGCGGTCGTCTCCCGCTGGTCAGGTCTCGTCGCCGGCAAGGATGTGGCGCTGCGCTGGCGTCCGGGAGTCGTCAACATCGGCGGCGATCCGGACATTGCCGTCTCCCGCGGCCCGTTCGCGCTCGAGGACCTTCGCCCGGCCGCGCGGGTGCGCTGGCGCGTCGGCCAGTTCCAGTCGGTGTGGGTGCGCGACCGGCGCGATGGGGTCTGGCGGGTGCTGTTCGACGGCAGCGCCGAAGCGCCTCGACCGGTCGACGATGCTGCGGCGGCGCAGCGTCACCTGGACGAAAACTCCGCGGCCGACTGTCCGGGCTGAGCCGGAAGAAAGCGAAAGGTCAGGCCTGGATCACGCCGCCGCGGATCGCGCGGTCCGGCGCTCCCCAGCTCGAATAGACCGGGGCCGCGTCGCGCGGCAACAGGACGTCGATCGCCCGATCCAGCGCCGCGGTCGCGCGAGCCAGCGATTCGCGTTGCGCAGCGACCTCGCCGCTGGCGCTGGCCAGACGCAGGCGCAGGGCCGGCGGGACCGGCCCGCTGCGGGCCGCGTCGGTGAACTGCTCGACTGCGTTCGCGAGCGAGCGATGGAGCTCGCCGGCGTGCTGGTCGATCGCGGCGGCGTCGCGGGCGCGCAGGGCCGAGCCCAGCGCCGCGAGACGTGCCTCCACGTCGGCGAGCGTGTGCTCGAGGTGCGGAGAGGTGGCGGGGGCGGAGAGCACCGGGAAATGCATCGAAGTTGTGCCTCGGGTGGGGCGTCGTGCGGAAGCGGGGGAACGCGTCAGCTCTTGACCTTGGTCAGGAGTTCCTGGGCGTTGGAAATCAGCTTGTCGGCGATGACTTCCGGATTGACCTTGAAGGTGCCGGCAGCGATGGCGTCGGAGATGCGGGTCACCTTGTCGGCGTCGAAGTCGGCACTGCCGGAGAGCAGGGTCGACGCCGTGCTCGACAGCTCGACCTTGGCGCTCGGGTCCGGGGCCGCGGCCGATGCGGCGGCGCCGGCTGCGGCGCTGGCCGATCCGGCCTGCGCGGTCTTGGCGGCTGCGTCTGCTGCGGCCGCGCTGCCTTGCGCCGGGAGCGCGGGTTTGTCTACGGGGTTGCCGATCTTCATGATGCTCTCCTAAGGGTCCGCTTGACGCCTGGCCCATTCAACATGGACGGTGTATCGGCGTGTTGCGGGACGACTTTAGGCCTTTCTGTGGCACCGGCACCCACGACCGGCGTAATCACAACGACAGCTCCAGGCGACGCTCGGCCACCGGGTTCCCCGTCAACACCCGACCACTTTCCGTGCGCACCCGGGCCGGCTGGCCCTCGATGCCGTTCGAAAGCGCCTGGCCTTCGCTCTCCAGGCTGAAGCCGGCTCCGCTCGCGATGACCCGCACCGTCTCTCCGGCGGCAAACCACTGCCGGGGCTTGAGGTGACCCTGACGCAGGCTCTGGCCGGGCTTGAGCGCCTGGGCGACGGTGCGGCCGATGGCCTGCTCGGGATCGAGAACCGCCGGCGTCATGTCTTCGGCCAGGTCTACCTCGGCCTCGATCAGGTCGCCCGCCTTGATAACTCCGCCCGACGAGATGCCGCCCGTCATGACCAGTGCGAGGCCATAGGCCTTGACCGTGATCGGCAGGAAGACGCTCCAGCGCGTCGGTCCGCCGGTGCAACGCAGGCCGATGCGGCCTTTGCCCCACAAGCGCACGTTGTTCGGCAGATACGGCTCGACCTTGAGGCAGGGCGCCAGATGGAGCCGCGGATCGAGCTGCCCGACCACGACTTCGACCCGCGTGACGCCGGCGGGGGCTGCGGCCGGCGTTCCCAGCGCCAGGCTGCGCACCTGTTGTTCGAGAGACGGGTCGAGACCCGTCGGCGCGCCGGCGGCTTCGTCGGCACGGGCATCGCCCGCCGCAGTGACGAAAGCCAGCGCGGTGAAGAGCGCCAGCCCGGCTGCCCGGGCGAGTGCGAGCAGGGCGGCGGCGCCGCGCTCGGGGCGCAGCGGCAGCGGCTGGATGGGGAGTGCTTCCATTTCAGCACTCTAGAAGGGGGCGGGCGCTGGTGGAGCCGGGAAATGGCGCGGGTTCGGACCTCTGTTCATGGCTACGCGGCCCGGGCCGCTGCCCACAATCCGGCCCATCGCCCCCCAGCCGCCGGCCGGGGACGCACCGCACCCGAAGGGGTCGTCATGCTGAACCGACTGACTGACACGCTCGACTTCCAGGCCCAGGCGCTCGACCTGCGTTCCGAACGCCAGCGCCTGATCGCCAGCAACATCGCCAACGCCGACACGCCGGGCTACGTCGCCCGCGACCTCGACTTCGCCACGGCACTGCGCGCCGCGACCGGCAGCCTGCCGGCTGGCGGCACGCTGGCGATGAGCCAGCCCGGGCACATCGGCGGCGGCAGCGGTGGCGTGGCGGCCAATCGCAGCGCCGACCTGACCTACGCCACGGCGGCGCAGACCAATCTCGACCGCAACACCGTCGACATGGACCGCGAGCGCGCGAGCTTCGCCGACAACTCGGTCAAGTACGAAGCGACGCTGCGCTTCATCAACGGCCACGTCCGCACGGTGCTGTCGGCGATCACCGGGCAATAGGAACACGCATGGGCATGCTCAACATCTTCAACGTCTCCGGCAGCGCGGCCAGCGCGCAGAGCCAGCGTCTCAACGTCGTCGCCAGCAACCTCGCCAACGCCGACACCGTGGCGGGGCCCGACGGCCAGGCCTACAAGGCGCGCCAGGTCACGTTCCAGACCCAGCTGCTCGGCGAGATGGCCAACGACGCCACAGCCGCCGGCGTGCGCGTCAGCAACGTCAGCGAGGACCAGACGCCGGGCCGCAAGGTCCACGACCCCAAGCACCCGGCGGCCGACGCCGACGGCTACGTGACCTACAGCAACGTCAACGCGGTCGAGGAAATGGTCAACATGATCTCGGCGTCGCGCTCCTACCAGAACAACATCGAGGTGATGAACACCGCGAAGAACCTGCTGCTCAAGACCCTGCAAATGGGCCAGGGCGGCTAACCGGGGAATCCCATGGCGATTGCTTCCACCTCCGCGGCCACCGACATCGGTGGCGCCTCGACAGCCCAGTCGGCTATTTCCGACGCCACGGCGACGTCCGAGCGCTTCCTCAAGCTCCTGGTCGCGCAGATGAAGAACCAGGACCCGTTGAGCCCGATGGACAACGCCCAGGTGACGAGCCAGATGGCGCAGATCAACACGGTCGCCGGGATCGACAAGCTCAATGCCACCGTCGCCGCCATGTCGGGCCAGTTCGCCCAGCTGCAGGCCGTGCAGAGCGCCTCGCTGGTCGGCCACGACGTCGTCGTTCCCGGCAACGCGCTGCAGATCGCCGACGCGGTCGGGCAGGGGGGCTTCGAGCTCGCCGGGCCGGCCGACAACATCAAGGTCGAGATCCTCGCCGCCAGCGGCCAGGTCGTCGACACCCTGAACCTCGGCGCCGCCAGCGGCGGCATGCACAGCTTTGAATGGCCCGCCGGCAGCGCCACGCCCAGCAGCGGCCTGCGCTTCCGCGTCACCGCGACGAGCGGTGCGACCAGCACCGCGGCGACGACCCTGATCCGCGACCGCGTCGATGCCGTCACCACCGCCGGCAACGTCGTCGGCCTCGAGCTGGCGAGTTCCGGCACGGTGCCGTACAGCGCCGTCCGCGCCTTCAATTGAATCAACGCCCAGCAAGCACCAAGGACACCCCATGAGCTTCCAGCAAGGTCTCTCCGGTCTCAACGCATCGAGCAAGAACCTGGAGGTGATCGGCAACAACATCGCCAACGCCAACACCTACGGGTCGAAGGCTTCGCGCGCCGAGTTCGCCGACATGTACGCCAACGCCATCGGCGCGAGCGGCTCCAACCAGATCGGCATCGGCACCACGCTGGCCGCGGTGGCCCAGCAGTTCACGCAGGGCAACATCACCTCGACCGAGAACCCGCTCGACCTCGCCATCAACGGCGCCGGCTTCTTCCAGGTCGCCGACGGCGCCGGTGCGCCGCTCTACACGCGCAACGGCGAGTTCAAGGTCGACCGCAATGGCTTCATCGTCAACAACCAGCAGCAGCGCCTGATGGGCTATCCGGCAGACGCCACCGGCGCCATCCTGGCCGGTGCCGCGGCGCCGCTGAAGATGCCGACGGCCGGCATCACCCCCGCGCCCACCACCGCCATCAAGATGGAGCTCAACCTCGACGCCCGGTCCCAGGTGACGCTCCCGGCAGCCGGCGCTCCGATCGACTTCGCCGACCCGAAGACCTACAACAACGCCACCTCGGTGACGGTGTACGACGCCAAGGGCCAGGACGTCGCGCTGACGTACTACTTCCAGAAGAGCGCCACCGACCAGTGGAACGTCTACGTGACCGCCAACGGTACGCCGCTCGCCACCGCCGGCGGCAACCCGGCCGCATCGACCAGCTTCACCTTCCCGGCCAACGGCTCGGCGCCGACAGCGCCGGTCGGCACGGTGCCGCTCGACATCCCGTCGGTGACCAACGGCGTCGGTGCGGTGACGGTGCCGATCCTCGGCGTGGCGCTGAACGTTTCCGGGGCGACCCAGTACGGCGCGCAGTTCGGCGTCACCGACCTGACCCAGGACGGCTACGCCGCCGGCCAGCTGATCGGCGTGCGCGTCGAGGCCACCGGCATCATCACCGCGCGCTACTCGAACGGCCAGACCAAGCCGGCCGGGCAGATCGAGATCGCCAACTTCCGCAATCCGCAGGGTCTGCAATCGCTCGGCGGCAACGCCTGGGCGCGGACCTTCATCTCCGGCGACCCCGTCGTCGGCGTACCGGGCGACGGCAACCTGGGCGTGCTGCAGGCCGGCGCGCTCGAGGAATCGAACGTCGACCTCACCGCCGAGCTCGTCAACATGATCACCGCGCAGCGCGTCTACCAGGCCAACGCCCAGACCATCAAGACGCAGGACCAGGTCCTGCAGACGATCGTCAACCTGCGCTGACGCGCCCGACTGACCCCTCACCGGCGGAGCTGCGATGGACCGGATGATCTACCTGTCGATGGCCGGCGCGAAGGCGACGATGCAGCGCCAGGACGCGCTCGCCCACAACCTCGCCAACGTCTCCACGGTCGGCTTTCGGGCCGAGCTGGCGGCGTTCCGCGCGGTGCCGGTCGAAGGCAGCGGCGCCAGCACCCGCGTCTACGCCATCGAGACCACGCCCGGTTACGACGCCACGCCGGGTCAGGTGAGCGGCACCGGTCGCAACCTGGACGTGGCGATGAAGGGCAACGCCTGGCTCGCCGTGCAGGCGCTCGACGGCACCGAGGCCTACACCCGCGGCGGCTCGCTCGACGTCTCGGCCGACGGCACCCTGACGACGACCAGCGGCATCACCGTGCTCGGCGACGGCGGCCCGATCCAGGTTCCGCCGAACACCCAGATCTCGATCGGCGGCGACGGCACGGTGAGCGCCACCGCGGCCAACGGCAAGACCTCCCCGGTCGGGCGCCTCAAGCTGGTGACGCCGGAGGCGCCGCTCACGCGCGGCACCGACGGCCTCTTCCGCGGCGCCGACGGCGAGCTGCCGGCCGACGCGACCGCGCGCCTGCAGGACGGCGCCCTCGAGGGCTCCAACGTCAGCGCCGTCGAGACGATGATCCAGATGATCGCCGCGGCGCGCCAGTTCGAGGCCCAGATGAAGATCCTGACCACCGCCGAAGGCGACGAGAAGGCCGCGGCGCAGTTGCTGTCGACGAACTGAGTGCCGAACCCGATGTCCGTTCACCCGGCGCCGTGAAACCGAACCGAGGCGCCCGCGCATGAGCCCCACCGAAATCGCGATCTACGCCGTCGAGACCAAGGCGATCATCCACATCCTCTGGGGGTTGCTGCTGATCAGCACGATCACGCTGGTCAGCGTTTCCATCATGCATGCCTCGCTGCGCGTGCGGCTGCGTTCGCAGAAACGCCGCGAGTCGCATTTCGCCCATCTGATCGCCGCCCGCGCGGCCCAGATCAAGGCCCTCGAAGAGCAGCTCGCGCAGGCGGTCGCCGTGAAGGAGCCGGCTGTCGCCGACCTCAAGGCCGAAGTGCGCCGCGCCACCGCCATCCGTGCTCGCACGGAGGAACGCCTGGTCGAGCAGAACGCCGAGATGGCAACTTTGCGCGCGCAGCTGGTGGCGCAGTCCGACGCGCTGAAACGCATGGGCACCGCGATCGACCTGGGCGAGAGCGCCTAGCCACGCCGCGCGGCGCCGACGCTCGTTCGCGTCTACTACTTCGAGCTTCGGTAAGCCTCGACGAGCGGCAGGACCGCCCGCCAGCGCGCGAGGCTCGCGGCCGGCCAGTGCTGCTTGCGGTCGTAGTACTCCGGCACCGCCAGCGCATCCGGCGCGAGCTGGACCCAGGGCTGTCGTGTCGCCGTGAAGATGTGGATATCGGGCGGCAGCAGGTCGGGGTCGTCGAGCGTGCCGACCCGGACGAACTTCAGCACCGGACCCGCGCCCGAATAGTGGCTCCAGAGCGCGACCCGGCAGGTCGGGCAGCGCGCGATCTTCTGGCCCGCGCCGCTGGCCGACGGCGTGTGCACGAGCTCCGGCTGCGCCGCGAGCGTGGTAACGCGGTCCGCCTCGATCATCGCGTTGAGCGCGAACGCCGCGCCCGATTCGCGCTGGCACCAGCGGCAATGGCAGCAGTGCACGAAGAGCGGCGCGGATTCCACGCGATAGCGGACGGCGCGGCAATCGCAGCCGCCCTCGGCGGGAAAGGAAGTCGCGTCGCTCGTCATGGAGGTTTCGAGCTCAGTGCTTGTGAACATGGCCTCCGGCGTGCGGCGCGGCGCCGTAGCCGCGAAGCTCGCCGTAGCGCGCGCTCTGCTCGGGCGTGAGGATCGCCGCCTGCGCCAGGTGGGCCTCGAGGTGCGCCTGCCGCACACGGGCCTGGAGGGCGCCGATCGCCTGCAGGGACTGGCTCAGCCGTTCGGCGGTGATCCCCTTCGTGGCGAACAGGCCGTCGAGTTCGCGTTCCTTCTCGACCAATGCCTGGCCGAGTTCCTGGGCGCGCCCGGACATCACGGCGAACAGCGCCTCGGTGCGCGCACGCTGCTCGGCGGAAAGTCGCAGTTCGCTTGCGAGTTCGAGCACGTGCGCGGGGCCGGCGTAGCCATTGAGTTCGGCCGCCTTCGCGTAGCCCATCCCTTTGCCGGCCAGAAGGTCGCCGACTTCCTGCGGCGAGAGCGCCTTGATCTCGCGCGACTCCTGCCCGGCATAGGGCGATGCGGCCCAGGCGCCGGTACCGCAGGCTGCGATGCCGAGCGCGATGACGAGGATGCGAGCGTTCATGATGCGGCTCCTTCAAGGGCGAGGGTTTCAGTTCTCGAGCGCTCGCTTCGACCGCCGCCTTGCTCCACGCCACCTGACGGCGGCCAGCAGCAGGGCGAGCCCGAGCAGTGCGATCGCCACGAGTTTCATTGTCGCTCGTGCCCCGGGCTGATCGATCGTCCGGTCCCACCAGCCGCGAGTCGCTTCGCCCGGCGCCGGCAGGGCGAAGGCGACGATCGCGTCGCTGGTCGAAACCCCCATCTCGCCGTGCCCGCCTGCAGCGACGACGACGTATTGCCGGCCTTTCCAGACATAGGTCATCGGCGTGGCCATCGCCGAAGCCGGGATGCGCCCGCGCCACAGTTCGGCGCCGTTCCGGGCATCGAACGCGCGCAGGTAGCGGTCCATCGCCGCGCCGATGAACACAAGGCCGCCGGCCGTGGCGAGCGGTCCGCCGGCGTTGGGCGTGCCGGTGGCGAGCGCGACCCCCAGTGGCAGCAGTTCTTCGGTGGTGCCGAGCGGCACTTCCCAGAGAATCCTTCGTGCCGACAGGTCGAGCGCGGCGATCGCGCCCCACGGCGGCGGATTGCACGGCGCTCCGAACGGCGACACGACCATCTCGCGCTGCATGCCGAAAGGCGTGCCGGCCTGCGGGCTGATCTCCTTGTCCGGCGACGCGGCCTTGGCAGCGGCGAAATCCGTGCGTGCGATCAGGCGCACGGCATGGGCTGCGCGGCTGGTGTTGACGTAGACGACACCCCGCGGATCGACCGCAACGCCACCCCAGTTCACCCCGCCGCCGGTGAACGGAAACAGCAGGGTCCCCTGCACGCTCGGCGGGGTGTACAGGCCCTCATGGCGGAGCGCCGCGATTCGGTCGCGGCACCCGTGGCGGTCGAACGGCGTGAAGCCGTAGGCATCGTCGGCACGCAGCGTCGAGGGCACGAGCGCGGGCATGTCGACCGGGAAGGTCTGGGTCGCGGACAGCGATTCCCCGGCCGCGCCGCCCTGCGGAACCGCACGCTCCTCGACCGGAAACACCGGCGTTCCCGTGTCCCGGTCGAGCACGAAGACCAGCCCCTGCTTGGTCGCCTGGACGACGACGTCGCGCGGCTTGCCGTCGATGGCCAGCGTCGTCAAGGTCGGCTGCGCCGCCACGTCGTAGTCCCAGACGTCGTGCTTGACGATCTGGAATGCCCAGGCGAGCGATCCATCGCCCGCATGCAGCGCCACCACCGAATCGGCGTGGCGGTTGTCGCCCTGGCGCAGGCCGCCGTAGAAGTCCGGGCTCGGGCTCGACGTCGGCAGGAACACGAGCCCGCGACGTTCGTCGATCGACATCGGTGCCCAGACGTTGGCGGCGCCCGTGGCCGCGCCCGGCTGCGCGATCAACGGATCCCAGCTCCAGCGCGGCGCGCCGGTCCTCGCGTCGAATGCGCGCACCGTGCCCGACGGTGCCTGCGCACGCTGGTTGTCGTTGATCGATGAGCCGACGATCACCACGTCGCCCACCGTGACCGGCGCCGACGTGATCTGGAATTCGCCCGGCCGGCTCAACGCGCCCGTGTCGATCTTCACCTGGCCGTGTTGTCCGAAATCGGCGCACGGCTTGCCGTCGGCCGCGTCGAGCGCGAGCAGCCGCGCATCGTTGGTGCCGCTGAAGATGCGCGTCGCGCACGCACTGGCGGCTGCGCGCAAAGGGGCGACCCACTGCGCGACGCCGCGGCAGTTGTAGCGATTGGCGGGGTGCAGGTCGGTCGGCACTTGCGGATCGAAGCGCCACTTCTGAGCACCGGTTGCTGGATCGAGCGCAATGACTTCGTTGAACGACGAGCAGAGAACGAGCTTGTCGCCGACCAGGATCGGCGTGGTCTCGAACTTCACGCGCTTCATCAACGCCGCCGGCCGGCGCTCGATGTCGCCGGTGCGGTACAGCCACTGCTGGCGCAAGCCTTCGATGTTCTGCGTGCTGATCTGCGCCGACTCGCTGTAGCGACTACCGCCTGCGTCGCCGCCGTAGGACGGCCAGCCGGGGTCCATGCCCTGCGCGAACGTCGTCAGCGGCGCGATCATCAGCAGGAACGCTACGAGCGCCTGCATCCCATCTCTCGCTTCAACGGGTGTGGGGTCTGACGTTCGAGGCACGCGGGAACCGTGGTGCTCCGCTTCAGCGAGGGTCAGACCGCCGCATGGACGCCGCCGGGAGGCAAGGTCTCGACCCAGCTGCGGATGAGTGCGGAGATCGACGCGATGTCCTGATAGAGATGGTCATCGCCCGGCACTGCGAGTACCGCGCCTTGCGGGACCTGTAGTGCCGAAGCAAGTCGTGACGCCGGACCGCCTGGATCGCCGACCTGCTGAATGCAAAGCACCGCAGATCCCTGAGCCAACTGCCGGAGCTGTTGCAGATCAGCGGCTGGAAGAACCTCATAGGGTGTGCCGATCAGGACGGTCGCAGCGGGTCGGAACCTGTGTCGATCGAAGGCAACCGCTGCGACCGTGGTACCGAAGGACTTGGCAACTACCAGTGAAGGCGCCATGTCGGCCAATCGTTCGGCTTCAAGGGAAACGCTCGCCTCCACGTTGGGTGCCCAGTGGCGATATCGCAAGAGTCCATCGTCCGGCAATGCCGCGGCAAGTAGAAGCGAGCGGAGCCAGGATTCAGTCTCGAATCGGCGGCCGGGAAGTGCGATGGTTTTCATCGGCGGCCGTGGGCTGGTGCGGCTTCCAGCAGAGGTGAGATCGATCGTGGTTCAGAAGTGACCAAGGCGCCAGCTCCAGACGAGAAACAACACGACTGCCGTGATTGCGGCGGGCCAAAGAGTGATCAGTCTCCCCGCGCCCACGCTTCCGTTCATGGTGGGCGTCAGTATGAGCACAGCCGCCGTGACGGCAATGGCGAGGAAAAGGGCACCCCATCGAACGAACGTGGCGGTCGAAGTGCCCCACCTCGGCCCCAGCACGCAGCCGACGAGGAGGGCTGCGCCCAGGAGGCACAGCACCACCAGCGCGTACCCGTCGAAAGGGGTTGGATCTCCGGAACCGATCATCACGACGTTGCTCCCGATGAGAGTAAACACTACGAGTGTTCGATGAATTCCAGGAGCGCCTTCGGCTCTTCGTCGCCAAAGACCTGCGCCCATCCGCCTCGCGTGTCCTTGTACTCGCGGATGTGCCGGATCTTGCCATCGCGCACTTCACAGGCAAAGCCCTAGGAAGCCGTCGGCTGGAACGATGGGTCAACCGTCATCGCCACTTGGCGTAAGTCCACTCGGTGCACGGCTCTCCCTTGAACACGGTTTCGCAAGACTCCACTCGGCTCATGCCGACACGCTCCAGCAACCTGACCGAGGGGGTGTTCCGGGCATCCGTGACCGCCACGACGCGAGGCACGTCCGTCTGCTCGAAGAGCAGGCGGATCGCCTCTGCCACAGCCGCGGAGCCGAGGCCCCGCCCCTGGCCAGAAGGAGCGAGCGTGAAGCCGATCTCGGCGTGTTCTAGATTAGCGGCCACCCGGATGCCGAGGTCACCGACGAGGGACCCGTCTTCGGCGCGTGCGATGGCCAGCTGTGCCCAGACTCCCGGTTCGAATAGAGAGGCTGCGGCCATTCGAATGATGAACGCCAGGGCCTCTGACCGCGACATCGGTTCCCAGCCCTGGTAACGACCGACCGTGGCGTCGCTTCGGTAGGCGTGAAAGGCAGCGAGGTCGTCGGCTTGCAGGCGCCGGAGCACGGCAGGACCGGCCTGACGAGGGAGCAAGGCCGAGAGACTCATCGCGGGTGAACGCTGACGTTTGCCATGCGGGGATTTTCGCGGCTGGTCGCGCCTTAGCAATACCGCATCCGAAGCGCTTCAAGTGCGGGAAGTGCGGTGCTTATTCGGCGATCATGCCCCGGGCCCGTGCGCAACGATCTGCGGATGTACGAGGTGATCCGGATCCACGTGAACGCCCCGCCCAAGCCGGCTGCGGGATCGACCTGCAATGGCTGCGGCGTTTGCTGCACGAGCGAACCCTGCCCGCTGGGGGTGGTGGCAAGCCTTCGCACGACGGGACGTTGCGACGCATTGGTCTGGCGTGAAGACCAGGCGCTGTATCGGTGCGGCCTGATCGAGCAGCCTTTCGCGTACCTGCATCCGGCCCTGCGCTGGGCTGCGCCGCTTGTCGTGAAGCTGGCACGGCGCTACATCTCGGCAGGAAGCGGATGCGACTGCGACGCGACGGTGGACGCTGGTTGAGCGGGGTCTGGCGGGGGTGACCGGAGCGGTTCTCAGTTGACACGTGTGACCGTGGCGCAACCACCCGGCTTGAAGACTCGCTCCGACGAGGCCGGGAACCTGGCGAGTTTGGCAGCGGGGCGACGCGGTCGAGCGACAAGCTCTCCGCCGCAGTTCGGGCATAGGTCCCGAAGTACTTCACTCGCGCAGCGTTCACAGAACGTGCACTCGAAGGAGCAGATGCGCGCCTCTGGCGACTCTGCCGGCAGATCGCGGTTGCAGCACTCGCAGTTCGGACGAAGTTGGAGCATAAGTGACCTTCGTTGGTTGTGGCGGATTAGGCGTCGCTGGTGCGGGCATAAGAAACCTTTGTGCCCGAGATCGAGATGACGCCTTGCTTCACCATTGCTTCCACGACTGCAGCCACTTCTTGTTCCGACAATTGCTTCTGGAAGAATGCGCCGACAGAACTTGACAGTGTCTTCACGGTTCTTGGCTTGGTGACCTTGGGCTGCGCGAGCTTTTCGACAACGATTTGCAACCGCTCGGCGGGTGTCTTCTTTGCCCCGACCTTGAGTAGTGGAATATCGGCAACTTCCTTGACTCGCCCCGCGAAAACCTTCTTAGTTTTCAGGTGTTGGATCAGCGGATCGAACCCACCGTCCTTGGACACGATATGAAAGTACGCAGATGGGTCTTCTGCCGCCAACTTGCCTATGTAGTAGGCAATGTGGAAATCGAGTGCGTTGGATCCGTTGCCTGTGATCTTGACGTACTCCGCCCGCTTGCCAAGTCTCTGCAGTGACGCCGCCACGTCGAATGAGAGCTTGTTCTGATTGGCTCCGACGAAGACAAAGACACGAAAGTGATCTTGGGCGAGTTGTTCCAGAGACTCGGGCTGAACGTTCTCGAAGTCGATCAGGACGATGTTGTTGCGCATGCGTGTCCTTGCGACCCCTAACCATTGACCTCAGCGGCCTGCCGAAGTCAGGTCCGCTTGTCCGAAGGGCTAGGCGTCTCCGTAGCCATATTTGGAGGATTCCGGGTGCATGACTCGTTCGATACCAGCCTCGATCACACCGCGCCTTAAAGCCCTGTAGACAAGTTGGAAGCTCGGTACCTCCAAGAGTCGCTTCCCGAAAATGCGCTTTCTGCGATACCTTCTAAGGAGTTCGTCTCTACTCACATTAAACGGGAAAGAGTGGCTCCTATCAAAACCATGCGAGAGCAAATGCTTTGACCGAGCTTGAATGCATCGATTGATTGTTGAAACGAGCCACCCATCCAACTCGCGTAGTTGAGAAACGTCATTAAGTAGAGGATAGAAGCTCATGACACCCTTAAAGTGCAGTGATCTTCTCTGGCCTTTGATGAACGCAACAAGGTCGCGGTGGAGGAGTCCGCCGTACAGGTAACGCCGAACCTGAAGCATGGCAGTCAAAAGGGCCTTGTCGCGATCATTGGCCGGAATGATGAGCCCCTTCAACGGTTTGTTCTTCAGCGGCTGAACTAGGTTCCTGTACAGCAAATAGGAGACTTGTTTTTTGATGCGTTGAACTGTCTTCTCTCGGACTGAGACGCGATCAACCCCAATTGCATAGCCTAGGAAATTGAAGGAAGGCTTTGAAGCGATCTCCGCAGCCAAGCCATCTTTGGAGAGCAGACTGATGCCGTCGGACTTCTTCAGATTGATAGGAACTTTTGCGTCACGCGAGAAGGCGTCAACGATGTTGAAGGACTCACATATCGCGGAGTAATCGGGGCTCCAGATGACCGTGTCGTCGGCATACCTGGCGAACTTGAGCCCCGCCTTTTCCAGGGACTTGTCAAGTTTCCAACAGACAAGGTTTGCGAGAAAGAGAGACAGTGAAGTACCCTGCGGTATTCCGCGCTCGCGACCGTTTAGAAATGCGCGAATGACCTCTTCGTCTTGCGCGCTTACCAAGAACCCATTTTCTTGAAACTGTGCGAACAGGAATGCGTGATCGATGGAGCCAAAGAAGTCAGAAAAATCGAACTCGGCTATGAACGTGCGCGCATTCTGGGCTAAGTCCACCGCGATATCTTGAATTGCAAAGTGAACATTGCGATCATTACGATATGCGTATGAGAAGGAACTAAACCGATGCCGGTTCTTGGCTAACAGCCGAGAGTAGAAGTAGGACGAAACCGCCGCATCTGGAATCTGGAAGATCGTCAGCTCACGTTCGCCACCGCCCGACTTGGGAATCTTTTTTCGATGCGGATCGTGCGGTGTATATGTGTGTGCGTTGATCTTGCGAGCAATCGACTTAGCAATCGCGGCAGCGTTTCTGCGAACGTAGAACGGATTGAACTTTGGATCGAGCTCCCAGTACTCAGGCACCTTGACTACTTTTGGGGGTGCTCCATCGATCCGGCTACGGTTCCTGAGCCAATCAAGGTGAAGATTGTTGTGGTACGAGTGGTAGCGTTCGATCAGCTTGTCACACTCGTCTAGAAGTCGGTCCTTCAGCTGTAGCTCTAGACTCATCACTGGCCCTCAGAAAACAGAAAGCCCGAGACAAGTCTCGGGCTGACCACGGAACGAACCTAGTAAAAGTAAGTTGCCATCTGGTTGGCGCGGCTTTGACGCCGTGCCCCCAATGTCGCAGCCGAAGCTGCAAAGAGAGGCGTTCCGTTCTGCCTCTAAGGCAGTAGCGCCAGCATAGCTTGGATTGCGAGGCATGCCAATGGGGTCGATGGAGACGCCTAACGTGTGAGGTAAGCCGGGCGCGGAAAGCGTAACCCGGAGCGCGTCGGGTTGACCGATCGATTGGCCCCATTGCGCCGCTTCCAAGATAGCCCCGATCCACCCCCCTTTTCCCCGCATCCCCAGCCCCCTCTCGCGGCGACCATCCCCGGCATTGACCGGAGTACCGTCATGATGCGTTCCCTGTGGATTTCGAAGACCGGCATGGAGGCCCAGCAGACCCAGCTGGACACCATCTCGAACAACCTCGCCAACGTTTCAACGAATGGCTTCAAGCGTGCCCACGCGGTGTTCGAGGACCTGATGTACCAGAACCTGCGCCAGGCGGGCGCCAGCAGCAGCGAGCAGACGACGCTGCCCACCGGCCTGCAGGCGGGCCTGGGCACGCGTGCGGTGGCGACCTCGCGCAACTTCAGCCAGGGCAGCCTGCAGCAGAGCAGCAACCCGCTCGACATCGCGATCCGCGGCAACGGCTTCTTCGAGGTGCAGATGCCCGACGGCACCACCGGCTACACCCGCGACGGCTCGTTCCAGGTGAGCTCGCAGGGGCAGCTCGTCACCAACAACGGCTACACCGTGCAGCCCGGCATCACCATCCCCGCCAACGCGCAGAGCGTGACGGTCGGCAGCGACGGCATCGTCAGCGTGCTGCTGCCGGGCCAGGCCCTGCCCCAGAACGTCGGCCAGCTGCAGGTCGCCGGCTTCGTCAACCCGTCGGGCCTGGAGCCCAAGGGGCAGAATATCTATGCCGAAACCGCGGCCTCGGGCACGCCGAACTCCGGCAACCCCGGCCTCAACGGCCTCGGCACGGTGCAGCAGGGCTTCGTCGAAACCTCGAATGTCAACGTCGTCGAGGAACTGGTGGCGATGATCCAGACCCAGCGCGCCTACGAGCTCAACTCCAAGGCGATCCAGACCTCCGACCAGATGCTGCAGAAGCTGGGCCAGCTGTGATGAGCATGATGATGAATGCGCCGATCGCGCTGCACCTGAAGGCCGGCGCCACGCGTCTTTCGTCGCTGCGCACCGCCATCCTCCTCGCCTGCGGCCTGCTGCTCGGCGGTTGCCAGACGCTCTACCCGAAGCCCAAGGTCGACGTCGCCGAGGTCACCTACGCCCAGCCCGCGCCCGTGGTGGCGCCGGTGGTCAACAACGGCGCCATCTTCCAGGCCACGCAGTACCGACCGCTGTTCGAGGACCACCGCGCGCGCCTCGTCGGCGACTCGCTGACGGTGCAGATCGTCGAGAAGGTCTCGGCCAGCCAGAAGAGCACGAGCTCCATCGACAAGAGCGGCAAGGTCGCCGCCGCCATCACCGCGTTCCCGCTGCTGTCGCCGAACTCGTTCGCCCGCGCCACGGCCGGCGGCAGCTCGAGCAACACCTTCGAAGGCAAGGGCAGCACCGAGAACACCAACGACTTCTCCGGCACGATCACCGCCACCGTCACCGGCGTGCTGGCCAACGGCCACCTGATGATCGCCGGCGAGAAGCAGATCGGCGTGAACCTCAACGTCGACGTGCTGCGCTTCTCGGGTCAGGTCGACCCGCGCGCCATCCAGCCCGGTAACGTCGTCGCCTCGGCGCAGATCGCCAATGTGCGCATCGAGCACCGCGGCCGTGGCGCCCAGGCCGATGCGCAGGGAATAGGCTGGCTCGGACGGTTCTTTTTGAACGTTCTACCCATTTAAGTCTGCCCAGAATGGGGCACCGGCACAGTGCCGGACCGGCCCCATGAATCCTTCCGAACGTCTGATCCGCACCTCCCTCTGGCTGGCCGCTTTCCTCGCCAGCGCCGCGTTGTGGTGGCCCGCCCCGGCCGCCGCCGCGCGCATCAAGGAGGTGGCCTCGATCCAGGGCGTGCGCACCAACCAGCTGGTCGGCTACGGCCTCGTCGTCGGCCTCGACGGCACCGGCGACCAGACCACTTCGGCGCCGTTCACCACCCAGAGCCTGACCGCGCTGCTGCAGCAGATGGGCGTGACGGTGCCGATCGGCACCAACATGCAGCTGAAGAACGTCGCCGCGGTGATGGTCACCGCGCAGCTGCCGGCGTTCGCCCAGCCGGGGCAGCAGATCGACATCAACGTCTCCTCGCTCGCCAATGCCAAGAGCCTGCGCGGCGGCACCCTGATCGCCACGCCGCTGAAGGGCGCCGACGGCAACGTCTACGCGCTGGCCCAGGGCAACCTCATCGTCGGCGGCGCCGGCGCCTCGGCGGGTGGCTCGAAGGTGCAGATCAACCACCTCAGCGCCGGTCGCATTCCCGAAGGCGCCACGGTCGAGCGCAGCGTGCCGACGCCGCTGAACCAGGGCGACTACCTGCAGCTCGACCTGAACAGCACCGACTTCAACACCGCCCACGAGGTCGTGCGCGCGATCAACAACCGCATGGGCAGCGGCACCGCCCAGGCCCTCGACGGCCGCGTCGTCCGCGTGCGCATGCCGGAGTCGCCGGACGCCCGGGTCAGGTTCATGGCCGAGATCGAGAACCTCAACGTCGTCCAGGCCGCGCC
>JBBQCD010000054.1:0-28321 GCA_038318385.1 Burkholderiales bacterium
TGCGCATCGAGGCGCCCGGTGAACTGGCGCGTTTCCTCGCCTACAAGGGTTCGATCACAGTCAACGGCGTCAGCCTGACCGTCAATCGCATCGAGGACCTTCCCACCGGCTGCGCCTTCAGCCTGAACCTGATCCCGCACACGCTGCAGCACACGACCCTCGGCACGCTGGCCGTCGGCCATC
Source organism: Burkholderiales bacterium (assembly GCA_038318385.1). GTDB lineage: Bacteria > Pseudomonadota > Gammaproteobacteria > Burkholderiales > Burkholderiaceae_C > Schlegelella_A. The sequence goes on from JBBQCD010000054.1 coordinate 184, forward strand.
GCGTCAACCTCGAGATCGACCTGATTGCACGCTATGTCGAACGGATGCTGACCGGCGCATTGCCGCGGAACTGAGCGAGGCACAGCCGCCCACCGCCACCCTGGCAAGCAGGCGCGCCAGCGCCAGTCGGCGATGCGTCGCCACCTACAATCGAGCATGGCCATCGCACCCGTTCCCGAGCTCGTTGCCGAGCTGGCTGCAGGCCGGATGGTGATCCTCGTCGACGAGGAAGACCGCGAGAACGAGGGCGACCTCGTCATCGCTGCCGACCACGTCACGCCCGCCGCCATCAATTTCATGGCCCGCCATGGGCGGGGGCTGATCTGCCTGACGCTGACGCGCGAGCGCTGCGAGCGCCTGCGCCTGATGCCGATGGCGAGTCGCAATGGCACGCGCCATGGAACGGCCTTCACGGTCTCGATCGAAGCGGCCGAAGGTGTGACGACCGGGATCTCCGCCGCCGACCGCGCCCGGACCGTACAGGCCGCCGTCGCACGCGACGCCTCGGCGAACGATCTGGTCCAACCCGGTCACATCTTTCCCCTGCAGGCGCAGGACGGCGGCGTGCTGATGCGTGCCGGGCATACCGAGGCGGGCTGCGACCTCGCCGCGATGGCCGGGCTCAGCCCGGCGGCGGTGATCTGCGAGGTCATGAACGAGGACGGGACCATGTCGCGCCTGCCCGACCTGATCGAGTTCAGCCGGACGCATGGCCTGAAGATCGGCACCATCGCCAGCCTGATCGAGCACCGCAGCCGCCACGAATCGCTGATCGAACGTCTCGGCGCCCGCAAGATCACCACCGCGCAGGGAGCGTTCGACTGCACCGCGTTCAGCGACCGCGCTGGCGGGCTGCACCTGGCGCTGACGCGCGGGCGCTGGAGCGAAGCCGACGAGGTGCTGGTCCGCGTGCACGAGCCGCTCTCGGTGATGGACCTGCTCGACACCGGGAGCTGCAGCCATTCGTGGCCGTTGCCGCGCGCGCTGGCCACGATCCAGGCGAGTGAGCGCGGTGCCGCGGTGCTGCTGAACTGCGGCGAGGACGTCGCCGCGCTGCTGCCGCAGGTCCTGCAGCGCACGCGCGAAGGTGCGCCGCGCCGCTCGACACAGATGGATCTGCGCACCTATGGCATCGGCGCGCAGATCCTGCGCGAGCTCGGCATCGCGAAGATGCGCCTGCTCGGCAGCCCGCGGCGCATGCCGAGCATGACCGGATACGGCCTCGAGGTCACCGGCTTCGTGACCGACGAGACCTGACGCACGACCATGCGGAACGCCGACAAGGGCCCTGACACCCGTCTCGACGGCCGTGAGTTGCGGATTGGGCTGGTCCAGGCACGCTTCAACGCCGCCCTCACCGACCGCCTCGCGACCTGCTGCATCGAAGAGCTCGCTGTCCTCGGCGTGGCCGCCGCGCAGCTCCGTCATGTGACCGTGCCCGGAGCGCTCGAGATCGGGGTCGCGCTGCAGGCGCTCGCCGCCAGCGAGGACTTCGACGCCCTGATCGCCATCGGCTGCATCGTGCGCGGCGAGACCTACCATTTCGAGCTCGTCGCCAACGAGAGCGGCGCGGCCGTCACCCGGGTCGCTCTCGATCACGAGACGCCCATCGCCAACGCGATCCTGACGGTCGAGAACGAGGCCCAGGCCTGGGAGCGGGTCGAGGAAAAGGGTCGTGACGCAGCGCGCGTCGCCGTCGAGATGGCCAACCTCCTCGAAGACCTCGATGACTGACGGCCCCGGACCCGCCGCTCCCGCGCGGCCTGCGCGCCGCTCGGCTCCCAAATCGGCACGGCGACGCTCGCGCGAATTCGCGCTCCAGGGGCTGTACGAATGGCTGCTCAGCGCAGCCGAGCCGACCACGATCGCTGCACACATGCGCGAACAGGACGACTTCGACAAGTGCGACGCCGGCCACTTCGACCGCCTGCTGTCGGGTTGCATCGCCGAGGCCGCCGAGCTCGACGCCGTGCTCGCACGCCATGTCGATCGCCAGACGACGCAGCTCTCGCCGATCGAGCATGGCGTGCTGATGATCGGCACCTACGAACTGCGTCACTGCATCGAGGTGCCCTACCGCGTCGCAATCAACGAGGGCGTCGAGCTGGCCAAGAGCTTCGGCGGCACCGACGGTCACAAGTACGTCAACGGCGTGCTCGACAAGGCTGCGGCCGACCTGCGGCCGGTCGAGGTGGCGGCGCCACGCGAAGCGCGCCGCTGACCGGGTCGCCAACTGGCGTGCCGATGACAGCACCCCCAGGCGAATCCTTTCGCCATCCCGTCCGCATCTACTGGGAAGATACCGACGCCGGCGGCATCGTCTTCTACGCGAACTACCTGAAGTTCTTCGAACGCGCACGCACCGAGTGGCTGCGCTCGTGCGGCAACTCGCAGGAGCGACTGCGCGACGAGAACGGCATCGCCTTCGTCGTCACCGATACTTCGGTGCGTTACCTCAAGCCGGCCCGGCTCGACGATCTGCTGGATGTGACCGTGTGTGTCCGGCATCTCGGCGCGGCCCGTCTCTCCGTGATGCAGCAGGCTTGGCGCGCCGAAGGCGATGGCACGGCGAGCCTGCTGTGCGAGGGCACGATCCGCGTCGGTTGCGTCGCCCTCGGAACTTTCAGGCCCTGCCGCATCCCAACCGCGATACTCGACTCCATTCGATGAACCAGGACATCTCGATCTTCTCCCTCGTCCTGCACGCCAGCCTGGTCGTGCAGATCGTGATGGCCGGGCTGATGCTCGGCTCCCTGGCCAGCTGGACCGTCATCTTCGGCAAGCTCTTCGGATTGCGCCGCGTGCGCAACCTCAACGAGACCTTCGAGCGCGAGTTCTGGGCCGGGCGCAACCTCAACGACCTCTACGTCGACGCGACCCGCACGAAGGACGCCTCGGCGATGGAGCGCATCTTCGCCGCCGGGATGCGCGAGTTCTTCAAGCTGCGGGAAAAACGCGTCACCGACCCCAGCGCCCTCCTCGACGGCGCGCGCCGGGCGATGCGCGCCGGTTTCCAGCGCGAGATGGACGCCATCGAATCGAACCTGTCGTTCCTCGCCTCCGTAGGTTCGGTGTCGCCGTACATCGGCCTCTTCGGCACGGTCTGGGGGATCATGCACGCGTTCGTCGGGCTGTCGAACCTGCAGCAGGTGACCTTGGCGACAGTCGCCCCCGGCATCGCCGAAGCGCTGGTCGCCACCGCGATCGGCCTTTTCGCGGCGATCCCGGCGGTGATCGCCTACAACCGCTTCTCGCGCGATATCGACCGCATCGCCATCCAGCTCGAGACCTTCATCGAGGAGTTCTCGAACATCCTCCAGCGCAACGCCGGCGGGATGCCGGCCGCGTCGAAGACGGCCTGAGGCGCGCCGACGATGCCTGCCGTCAGCCACCGCGGCTCGCGCCGCCGCACCATCAGCGAGATCAACATGGTGCCGTTCATCGACGTCATGCTGGTGCTGCTGATCATCTTCATGGTGACCGCACCGCTCATCACAACCGGCATGGTCGACCTGCCGACGGTCGGCAAGAGCAGCCAGCGGCCCGAGCACGTGGTCGAACTCGTCGTCGCCAGCGACACCAGCCTGAAGCTGCGCGTCGACGGCGCCGACCAGGGCGCGGTGGCCCTGAGCGCACTGGCCCAGCGGGTACGCGACGCCCAGCAGGGCAATCCGGCGACGCCGGTCGTGATCTCGGCGGATCGTTCGGTCCGGTACGAGAGCGTCGTCAAGGTCATGGACACCCTGCAACGCGCCGGTGTCCAGCGCGTGGGTCTCTCGGTCAAGAACGCCGGCAACTGACATGACGGCGGCCACGCTTCCCGGCCGCGACGCGATGCGGCCGCGCTCCGAGGACGGCATCGGTATCGGCGCGACGCTGGCGATTCTGGTGCACCTGTTGCTGGTCGCCGCGCTGGCGGTCAGCGTCAACTGGCATGCCCACGAGCCCGAAGCTGTCGTCGCCGAACTGTGGTCCGCCACGCCGCAGGTGGCGGCGCCCCGCGCGGTCGAGCCGCCACCGGCTCCAGCTGTCGTCAAGCCGGCACCGACTGCCGTGCCGGAGAAGCCTGTCCCTGTTCCGCTGGCCCGGCCGACGCCACCTCTCCCGCAGGTCGATCCGAAGCCGGCCATCGACGCCCAGATCGCGATCGAACAGGCGAAACGGGAGAAGGATCGGCGCGAGGAACAGGAACGCGAGGCCCAGCGCCGCGAGATGCAGAAGGCTCAGGCTCAAAAGGCCGAGGCCGAGAAGATCCGGACCCAGAAGCTCGAAGCCCAGAAGCTGGAAGCGCAGAAGCTCGAGGCTCAGAGGGCTGCCGCAGAGAAAGCCGCTGCGGAAAAGGCGAAAACGGAAAAGCTTGCTGTGGAAAAGGCGGAAGCCCAGAAGAAGGCGCGCGAAAAGGCGCGGGTGGAACAGGTCAAGCGCGAACAGCTCGAACGCGAGGCCGAGGAAAAGCAGAAAAAGGAACTCGCCGAGCAGCAGCGTAAGGAAGAGGTCCGCGTCGCGGCCCAGCGCGAGGCCTACCTCAAGCGGATCCAGGGGCAGGCGAACGCGACCGGAAGCGCCGAGAGCACCGGCACCGCGGCCCGCAGCAGTGGTCCTTCGGCGAACTATGCCGCCCGCATCCGCGCGCGAATCAAGCCGAACATCCTCTACACGGACAGCGTCAGCGGCAATCCGGTCGCGACCGTCGAGGTGCGTTGTGCGCCCGACGGCACCATCGTCAGCCGCAAGCTCGTCAAGAGCAGCGGCAGCGACTCCTGGGACGAGGCGGTGCTGCGCGCCGTCGATCGCACCGAGGTCCTGCCACGCGACACGGATGGCCGCGTGCCGTCGGTCATGCAGATCGATTTCAAGCCGCGCGACTGAGCCCGCCGCCGTGGACGGCGACGAACCGCCGGTCGATCCAGTCCTTGAGCCACCAGACGGCGCGCCCTTCGACCGACCCGCCGCCCCACGAGGCGATGGCCGTGCGCGAGCCACAGGACAGAAGGCTGAGGGCGTTCTTCTGCGGCATGTAGGTCTCGAGCGCACGACCCTCGAGCGCGGCTCGGAGGTTGCGGGCCAGCGGCGGGCCGGCGCGCACGGCATAGACGCCGCTTCGAGGCCGCGGCGCATCCAGTCGCGTGGCGACGTCCCCGGCGGCGAAGACGCGCGCGTCCGAAACGCTCTGCAATGTCGGCCCGGTCGCCAGGTACCCGTCGGGGTCGAGCGCCAGGCCGCTGGAACGCAGCCAGCGCGGCGCCGACGTGCCGATGGCGACGACAGCCAGGTCGCAGGGGAGGCGCGCGCCTGATGCGAGGCGCACCGCGTCGGCCTCGATGGCCACGCACGGCTCCTCGTGGACCGCGATGGCGCGCTCGCGGAAGGCACGCAGCGCCCGTCGGCGGATGCCAACCGGGTATCCGGCCAGCAGCGGCGGACCGCCGGTGACGACGTGTACCCGCGCCGCGCCGCCGAGCCGGAAACACAGCGCCGCCGCCAGTTCGAAGCCCCCGGCACCGCCACCGACGACGACGACGTCGCCCGGCGGCTGCGCACCCTTGTCCAGCCGCCGTCCGAGCGCGGCGACGAAGTCCTCGATCGGCCGCACGACCTCGGCATGCTCGGCCATGCCGGCGATGGCTTCGCGCGCGATGGTGCCGCCGACATCGACGCTCAGGAGGTCGTAATCCAGTCGGGCCGCAGCGCCGTCGGGCAGCGCCAGCATCACCCGGCGTGCCGCAGCGTCGATGGCGGTCGCGGTGGCGCGCACGAACGTCGCTCCGGCCTTCGCAGCGAGCGCTTCCACCGGAACCGTGCAGTCGGCCGGCTCATAGTGGCCAGCGACGAGGCCCGGCAGCATGCCGGAGTAGGTCAGTTCGGGCTCGGGCGACACCAGGGTGAGGCGAGCCGCGGGGACCCGGTCGGTGGCCCAGGCGTGAAGCACGCGGACATGGGCATGACCACCGCCGAGCAGGACGAGGTGCGGCGCCCCGGCAGCCAGTCAGGGCTCCAGAGCCAGCCCGGTCACGTAGCCGACGCTGCGCGTGTGGGTGTTGTCGGAATCGGCGCCGACGGCCACGCCGATGATCGGCGGCACCGTTTCACTTTCCGAGCCGAAGAGCTTCAGGAAGTCGGCCATCACGTCACGGCGCTCGGTGACCCACTGGTTCATGCGCTGGCCCCCGCTGCGCAGCACCATGTAGCGCATGCGCTTCGTGAAGGCGTTGTCGAGCACGGTGCCCACGGGCAACTGCGTGTCCCAGACGTAGCACACGGTCGCGCCGGGCACGGCATCGGTGGTCTTCGAACGCGCGTAGCGCAGGATCTGGCGTTCGCCGAACGAGATCTTGTCCATCGGCAGGTCGAAAAAGACGCAGACCTTCAGCGTCGTGTCGTCGCCGCCCTTCTCGCGCAGGTCCGCGCCTTCGACGAGCTTCTCGACCCGCCACTGCCAGGCGAGATGGGCGGCGCTGCCGCTGAACTCGAGCGGATGGACGAGATTTCCGTAGGACTCGTTGGCCTCGACCTTCAGGGCCCGCTTGCCGTCCACGTCGACGACCGAGAACTGCGTGAACGGCTTGGTCTGCTGCGGCAGCCCGACCACCTTCCACGGTGCCGCCGTGGCTGCGCCGCTGCCGGCGAACGGCTTCAACGACGGCACCTGCGCCTGGGACGGCATGGTCGTCGCGAGGAGGAGAAAAAGGCAAGCCACAAGGCGCGTCAGCATCATGAATCCTTCCAAGCGGTACTCGCAGGATCGTAATCGATCAACCGCGCCGCCACGCGTGGTACCGGGCAACCCACCCCAGCAGCCGCTCCGGCTGGTGCGCCCGCTTCCACTCCCCGGCGACGTACTTGTTGGCCTCCGACAGCGTCGGGTAGGTGTGGATGGTGCCGAGAATCTTGTTGAGTCCGATGCCGTGCTTCATGGCGAGCACGAACTCCGCCAGCAGATCCGCGGCGTGCGCGCCGACGATCGTCACGCCGAGAATCCTGTCCTTGCCCGGCACCGTCAGGACCTTGACATAGCCTTCGGCGCTGCCATCGGCGATCGCCCGGTCGAGGTCGTCGATCGCGTAGCGCGTGACCTCGAAGGGCGTCTCCTGCTCCGCGGCTTCCTGCTCGTTCAGGCCGACGCGCGCGATCTCGGGCTCGATGAAGGTCGCCCACGGAATCACCGCGTAGTCGGCCTTGAAGCGACGGAAGGTCCCGAAGAGCGCGTTCACGGCCGCATACCAGGCCTGGTGCGCCGCGGTGTGGGTGAACTGGTAGGGCCCGGCCACGTCGCCGGCGGCGTAGATGTTGGGAAACAGCGTCTGCAGGTAGGCGTCGGTCGGCAGCGTCTTCGGCGGCTTGGCGGGATCCACCAGGCCGAGTTCCTCCAGGCCGTAGCCCTGCAATCGCGCGACCCGGCCGACCGCGCACAGCAGGTGGTCGAATTCGATCCGGACCTCGCGACCTTCGGTCTCCGCGACGAGGAAGGTGCGCCGCGTGGCGCCGCTGCCTTCGGTCTCGCAGCGCAAGGCGCGATGCCCGGTGAGGACCGAGACACCGTCGCGCTCGAGCGCGGCACGCGCTGTCCCGGCCACGTCCTCGTCTTCGCGCAGCAGCAGCCGCGGTGCCATCTCCACCTGCGTCACCGCGGAGCCGAGGCGTGCGAAGCACTGCGCCAGCTCGCAGCCGATCGGTCCGCCGCCGAGTACCACCAACCGCCGTGGCAGCTCCCGCAACTCCCACAAGGTGTCGCTGGTGAGGTAGCCCGCCTCGTCGAGGCCCCGCAACTTCGGAACCAGCGGCGAGGCGCCGGCCGCGACGACGATCGCCCGCGTCGTCACGCGTTCGCTGCGGCCGTCGGCCAGCGTGATCTCCACCGTCCAGGGATCGACGATCTTCGCCAGCCCCTGGCGCACGTCGACACCGAGCCCTCGATAGCGCTCGACCGAATCGTGCGGCGTGATCTCGGCAATCACGCGGCGGACGCGCTCCATCATGTCGGCGAAGTCGAAGCGGGCCTCGGCGTGCGCGATGCCGTAGCTCGGCGCATGCGCCATGCGGTGCAGCAGCCCCGCAGACCGGATCAGCGCCTTGCTCGGCACGCAGCCGTAATTCAGGCAGTCCCCGCCCATCTTTGCGCCTTCGATCAATGTCACCTTGGCCTTGACAGCCGCCGCGATGTAGCTGGCGACCAGTCCCGCTGCGCCGGCGCCGATGACGACCAGGTTGCGGTCGTACCGCTTGGGGCGCAGGTGCGCCCAGCGCGCGTAGACCTTGCGTGCCGCGATCGCGCGGACGATCCAGCGCGCGACCAACGGAAAGATGGCGAGCAGCACGAACGACGCGATGAGGCCGGGCGAGAGGATTCCGCGCAGCGACTGCAGCTGGCCGAGTTGGGTGCCGGCGTTGACGTAGACCAGCGTGCCGGCGAGCATGCCGATCTGGCTGGCGACGTAGAAGGTCGTGACCTTCATCCGCGTCAGACCCATCACGAGGTTGATGACGAAGAACGGAAGCAGCGGCACCAGGCGCAGTGTCACCAGGTAGAACGCGCCGTCCTTCGCCAGGCCCGCGTTGACGGTGGCCAGGCGTGATTTGAAGCGCCGCTCGACGGCGTCGCGCAGCAGGTAGCGCGACGTCAGGAAGGCGAGCGAAGCGCCGACACTCGAAGCGAACGAGACGAGCACGGTGCCGACCACCAGCCCGAAGACCGCCCCGGCGGCCAGCGTCAGGATGGTCGCCCCCGGCAGCGACAACGCGGTGGCGACCACATAGAGCGCGAAGAACGCCGCCAGCACCGCCCAGGGACGCGCGGCATAGAGCGCGGCCAGTTCGGCCTGACGAGCGCGCAGCGCCTCCAGGCTGAGGTAGCTCTGCAGGTCGAACACGAAGAAGGCGCCGACGAGCGCGACGACGACGACGAGAAGCAGGAGCTGTTTGCGCGACATGGATGCCTTCGTCGGAGATTGAGCGGAGCGTGACTGCGACAGGCCGCGCCATCAGGCCGAGAACGCCCGCCATCCGGCGGCGATGCGGGTCAGCGTCGTGATCGCGCACACAATGGCGAACAGATAGGCCAGCAGCGCGAAATGTGCCGGGAACAGGCACATGGCCGCAAAGACGAGCAGCGTCTCGGTGGCTTCAGCGAGGCCACCGAGGTAGTAGATGCCCTTGTTCGGGAAGGCCGCGCTCTTCATTCCGCGCTCGGCCGCGAGGCTGGCGAATGCCAGAAACGAAGAAGTCGTGCCGATGAAGGTCGCCAGCAGCGTGGCCGCGGCCAGCGCATTGGCCGCGGGATCGGCGACCGCGAAGGCCAGCGGCACGCTGGCGTAGAAGATGAAGTCGAGCGTGATGTCGAGGAAGCCGCCGCGCGCGGTCGGCCGTGAGAGACGAGCCAGCGCGCCATCGAGTCCGTCGCAAAGCCGGCTTGCCGCCAGGAGGGCCAGGCCGACGCCGAAATGACCGAACGCGATCGAGACCGAGCCCGCCAGGCCGAGGGCGAAACCGGACAGCGTGACCTGATCGGCCTTGATCCCTCCGCGCGCGAGCACCCGGGCAGCGGCCTGCAGCCCCGGACGCAGCCAGGCGATCGCGTACCGGTCGATCACCGCTGCGGCCCGCGCCGGCGCGCGCGCCACGAAGGCACGAGGGTCGGTCTCATGGCTCGGCCGGGTCGCCAGGGCCCGAGTCATCGGCCGTGAGGGCGACGTCGCGCAACCAGCTGGCTCGCAGCGCATCGGCCAGCCAGGCTTCGAAGGCGAAGCCCGAAGGCGCACCGGACAGCGCCGTCCACAGGTCGATGCCCTCGAGCAGCGCGGACGTGAAGTCGAACGTCGCGCGGTCGATTGCCTGCACACACCCGCGCCAGCCGCACCGCCAGACCAGCACGCACTCCGCACGCTCAGCAGCCAGCGCCTCGCGAATCGCGTCGACGTCGGCGGACGCCGTGCGATGCGCGGCGTGGATCGTGGCGATCGGCCACGCGGATTCGAGCACCTGCGTCCCGGGTCGAAGGCGCAATCGCAGGCGCGATGGCTCGACGGATTCCAGGCGTGCCATCGAGGCGGCATCGAAGGCCGAATCGGCAGCACGCTCGCAGCGATGAACCGCCCAGTCGAGGCGGGCGCAGTCGGCGAGACACGGCCAATCGGCGAGGCGGGAGTCGCTGCGGACCACCGCAGCGAAATCCTCGCCCCACTCGCCCAGATCGCCGCAGTGCGGCGGCGATGCGCGGCCGAAGCTGCGTGCCAGATGGGCGAAGGCCTCGGCACCGACCATCGCCCGCAGCGTCGGGAAAGCCAGCGCGAGCGCGCGGTCCGCCAGCAGCGCCGCATTGCCACGGTAGGCCGCAAGGCCGGCTTCGCGGGTGGCGGCGCCGATGCCGCGAACCTGGGCCGACGACTCGATGGCGCCGCCGCGGATCGCCGCCACGAGCGCGCGCTGCCGCTGCACTTCGAGGGCGCGACCACCGCCGTCGGCGCCGGCGGCTGTCATGCGGGTTCGACCGCCGGGTCGACGGCAAGCAGCGCCGCGCGTGCGGCCTCGCCGAGCAGCACGTCGAGCGGCGGCACGTCGGTGTCCCATTCGACCAGCACCGGCATCGGGCCGAAACGCTGCAGCGCGTAGGCGCACAGGCTCCAGACGTCGTCACTCACCCGGCTGCCATGGTCGTCGATCGCCAACGCTGCGGTTTCGACATACCCCGCCACATGGAGCTCGCCGACGCAGCCCCGCGGCAGGGCGTCGATGAATGCGCGGCACCGCGCCATCGCTGCACCCGCGCGGGCGCTCGCGTCGCGCTCGCCCCCCCCTGCCGCGGGACCGGCGTTGAGCGCATTGACCATCAGGTTGTTGACGTCCAGCAGCAGGTCGCAGCCGGACCGCCGACACAACCCGGCCAGGAACTCCGGCTCGGCGATGGCGTCGTCGTCGAAGGCGAGGTAGGCCGACAGGTTCTCGACCAGGATCGGCCGGCGCAGCCGCTCCTGCACCGCCGAGACGTTGTCGACGAGGATATCGAGAGCCGCTTCGGTGAAGGCGACCGGCAGCAGGTCGGCGGCGTGGACGATGCCCCCTTTGGCTGCGGCGACGCGGGCGAACGCGGCGTGGTCGGAGACGCGCACCGGATCGACCCGCTCCACCAGTCGCTGCAGGCGATCGAGGTGCCAGTCGTCGAGTCCGGCGGCCGAGCCCAGCCCGAGTCCGACGCCGTGCAGGCTCACCGGGTAGTGCTCGCGCGCCTGCAGCAGCGACGCGAGGGCGGCGCCGCCGTCCGCGAAGTAGTTCTCCGAGTGAACTTCGACGAAGCCGAGCGGAGGCGTCGTCGCGAGCAGCTGCCCGTGGTGCGGCTGACGCAGGCCGATGCCCGACGTCGTCGGGCGGGCGGGCCGCAGCGACATCCGGCGGGTCCTACTTCTTCATCGCCACGACGGCTTCGTCGTGGAACAGGCCGCCGAGCTGCTTGCAGGTACCCCCGCGGACGTAGACCCATTCGTCGACACCGTCGTCGACCCGGGCCTGCCCCGCGCACGAATGCGAGCCGGAGATGTTTGCGCAGTCGTTCTGCCCGGCCTTGGCGACGCCGTAGCACTTTTCCTTCGGCGGCGCGTCGGCGGCGACGGCCACCGCGACGAGGCCCATCGCCAGCGCGGAGGCAAGGGCCGAGGAAACGACGAGACGTTGGTTCATGTAGCGACTCCCGACCAGCGTGACTTTCGAATCGAACGCATGGCGCCCCGCTGCCGATGGGTCGCGCGCCGATGGAATTCCTTACGCGAGCCGGCCGCTGCCGGATGCGCTCGCGGAAGACCGATCTTAGGTCGGATCGGACGCCGGCCCGAAGCCGCCGCCCCCCGGTGTCTCGATGACGAAGACGTCGCCGGCATTCATCTCCACGGAGCCGATGTGGTCCAGCGCGACGCTGCTGCCGTCGAGGCGCTCGACGCGATTGCTCCCTGGCTGGCCTGCTGCACCCCCGGCCATGCCGAAGGCACCGTGGTGGCGTCCGTTGGACAGGATGGAGGCGGTCATCGGCTCGAGGAAACGCACGCGCCGCACCGCGCCGTCGCCGCCGCGGTGACGACCCGCGCCGCCGGAGCCGGCACGGATCTCGAAGCCGTCCAGGCGCACCGGGAAACGAAACTCGAGGACCTCCGGATCGGTGAGGCGAGAGTTCGTCATGTGCGTCTGGACCACCGAGGTTCCGTCGTAGTCGGGCCCCGCTCCCGATCCGCCGGAGATGGTCTCGTAGTACTGGTGTCGCGCGTTGCCGAAAGTGAAGTTATTCATCGTGCACTGGCTCGCCGCCATCGTGCCGAGCGCCCCGTAGAGCGCGTTGGTGATGCAGGTCGAGGTCTCGACGTTGCCGGCGACGACCGACGCCGGCGGACGCGGGTTGAGCATCGAGCCCTCGGGGATGATCACCTTCAGCGGCTTCAGGCAACCAGCGTTCAACGGGATGTCGTCGTTGACAAGGGTGCGGAAGACGTACAGCACGGCCGCCATGCAGACGGCGGTCGGCGCGTTGAAGTTGTTGGCGAGTTGCGCCGACGTCCCGGTGAAGTCGATCTCGGCGCTGCGCGCCTTCGCATCGACCCGGATCGCGACGTGGATCTCCGCGCCGTTGTCGAGCGGCAGCACGAAGGCGCCATCGCGCAGACGGGTGACGACGCGCCGCACCGATTCCTCGGCGTTGTCCTGCACGTGGCCCATATAGGCCTGGACGACCTCGAGGCCGAACTGGTCGGTCATGCGGCGCAGCTCCTGCACGCCCTTCTCGTTGGCGGCGATCTGCGCCTTGAGGTCGCCGAGGTTCTGCTGCGGGTTGCGCGAAGGATGGGCGCCACCGGACAGCAGCGCCAGGATCTCGGCTTCGCGCAGGCGCCCGCCCTCCACCAGCTTGACGTTGTCGAGCTGCACGCCCTCCTCGTCGATGCGCGTGGAAAACGGCGGCATCGATCCCGGGGTGGTGCCGCCGATGTCGGCGTGGTGTCCGCGCGAGCCGACGTAGAACGTCGGCTCGCTGCCGGCGCCTTCGAGGTAGACCGGGGTGACCACGGTCACGTCCGGCAGGTGGGTGCCGCCGTGGTAGGGATCGTTGAGCACATAGACGTCGCCGGGACGCATGCGCCCGGCATTGCGCGCGACCACGGTCTTGATCGACTCGCTCATCGAGCCGCGATGCACCGGCATGTGCGGGGCGTTGGCGATCAGGTTGCCGGCGGCGTCGAACAGCGCGCAGGAGAAATCGAGACGCTCCTTGATGTTCACCGAGTAGGCCGTGTTCTGCAGTTGCAGGCCCATCTGCTCGGCGATGTTCATGAAGAGGTTGTTGAAGACCTCCAGCATCACCGGATCGACGCGGGTGCCGATCGCGTGCCGGCTCTCGCGCGCGACCACGCGCTCGATCAGCAGGTGGTCGTGCGCCGTCACCCGGGCCTGCCAGCCGGGCTCGACCACCGTCGTGGCGTTGCGCTCGGCGATGATCGCCGGCCCGTCGATGACATGTCCCGGCCGTGCGGCTTCGCGCACCACCAGTCCGGCGTCCCACCAGCGGCCGCCGCTGTAGAAGCGCACCGTGGCGGCCGCCGGTGCGGCCACCGCCGGCCCGAGGGCGTGGAGCGGTTCGGCCGGCGCGTCGCCGCGCGCGATCGCCTCCACCGAGACGGCTTCGACGACGAGGCCGCGGTCGGCCATCAGGAAGGCGAAGCGCTGGCGGTACGCGGCCTCGAAGGCCGCCTTGATCTCGGTGGCGCTGCCGAACGGCACCACCAGGGCCGAATCGGTGCCGGCGTAGCGCACGTGGATGCGGCGCTGGACCTGCAGGCGCTCCCGGCCGACGCCCTGGCGCAGGAGTTCGGATTCAGCCTCGGCCGCGAGCGCATCGACGGTCGCGGCCGCCGCGTCGAGGGCGACTGAAAGCTCAGCCTCGACCGAGGCCTCGCGCATCACGCTCTGGTCCGCGAGGCCCATGCCGTAGGCCGACAGCACGCCGGCCAGTGGGTGCACGAAAACGCGGTTCATGCCGAGCGCGTCGGCGACCCGGCAAGCATGCTGGCCACCGGCGCCGCCGAAGCATTGCAGCGTGTAGCGGGTGACGTCGTAGCCTCGCGCCACCGAGATCTTCTTGACCGCATTGGCCATCGCACCGATGGCGATGTCGATGTAGCCCTCGGCCACGGCCTCGGGCGTGCGCGCACTGCCGGTCGCGGCCTCGATCTCGGCCGCGAGGGCGGCGAACTTCGTGGCGACGACGGCCGCGTCGAGCGGCTGGTCGGCAGCGCGACCGAAGACTTTCGGGAACCAGTGCGGCTGGATCTTGCCGACCATGACGTTCGCATCGGTCACCGTCAGCGGTCCGCCGCGGCGGTAGCAGGCCGGGCCGGGATTGGCACCGGCGCTTTCCGGGCCGGCGCGCAGCCTTGCGCCGTCGAAGCCCAGGATCGAGCCGCCACCGGCGGCGACGGTGTGAATGCTCATCATCGGCGCGCGCATCCGCACGCCGGCCACCCGCGTCTCGAAGGCGCGTTCGAATTCGCCGGCGTAGTGCGACACGTCGGTCGAGGTGCCGCCCATGTCGAAGCCGATCACCCGGATCGGCTCGGCCCGACTCGCCGGTGGCGCTATCCCGCTCGCCTGCGGCAGGTTCCCGGTCATCTGCGGCTCGCGCAAGCCGAGCTCCGCCGTGCGCACCATGCCGACGATGCCACCGGCCGGGCCGGAGAGGATCGCGTCCTTGCCCTGGAAGGCATGGGCATCGGTCAAGCCGCCGGAAGACTGCATGAAGAAGATCGGCACCCCCGGCATCTCGGCTTCGACCTGCTCGACATAGCGCCGCAGGATCGGCGACAGGTAGGCGTCGACCACGGTGGTGTCGCCGCGGCTGACGAGCTTCATCAGCGGGCTCACCTTGTGGGAGACGCTGACCTGGGTGTAGCCGATCTCCCGCGCCATCGCTTCGGCCGCCAGCTCGTGCGCGGCATGGCGCCAGCCGTGCAGGAAGACGATGGCGACGCTGCGCAGGCCGGCGGCGAACGCCGCCTCCAGGTCGGCGCGCAGGCGGGCGCCGTCCAGCGCCTCGACGACATCGCCGTTCGCCGCAACGCGCTCGGCGGCCTCGATCACGCGGCTGTAGAGCAGTTCCGGCAGGACGATGTGCGGATCGAAGAGGCGCGGCCGATCCTGGTAGGCGATCCGCAGCGCGTCGCGAAAGCCGCGGGTCGTGACGAGCAGCGTCGGCTCGCCCTTGCGCTCGAGCAGCGCGTTCGTCGCGACGGTGGTTCCCATCTTCACGCACTCGACCTGCACCGCGCTGATCGGCGCGCCGGCGCGCAGGCCGAGCAGGTGGCGAATGCCGGCGACCGCGGCGTCGCGGTATTGCTCGGGGTTCTCCGACAGCAGCTTGTGGGTGACGAGCGTGCCGTCCGGGCGGCGACCGACGACGTCGGTGAAGGTGCCGCCGCGGTCGACCCAGAACTGCCAGCGCTGCGCTCCGGAATCGGCGGTGGCGGACGAGGAAGCGAAGGTCATGGCTTGGGTCTCGCGTGGCGCGGCGGAAAGCGCTCCGCCAGCAGGGTCGTGATGTCGTGGACCGGCAGTCCGGTCGCGCGGCGCACCGCGTCCGCATAGGGGGGCATGTTGGTGCATTCGAGCACGATCGCGCCCACCGCCGGACAGCGTGCGACCAGTCGCTTCGACGCCGCGACCGTTGCCGCGCATGCGGATTCGACGTCGAGGTCCGCGCCGTCGCCCAGCAGGCAGCGCTGGAACACACAGCCCGGTTCGAGCCCTTCGACCGGGGTGTCGGCGGGCGCACCGGCCGCGGCGAGATGCGAGGCGCCGAGGGCCCGGGCATCGACCGTCACGACACCCACCCTGCGGCCCGGCGGCAGGCCGGCCTGCACTTCGGCGACGAGCAGCAGGCTCGATGACCACACGGGCACTGCGACGGCATCCTCGAGCTCGCGCTGGAAGCAGACCAGGAAACCGCAGCTCGTGGACAGCGCAGCGACCCCGTCTCGCACCAGGTCGTGCGCTGCGGCGACGAAAGGCGCGAGGAGGCGGGGGTCGGCAGCGCCGACGACACGCCGCGCCGAGGCGCCGTCGACGACCGCATAGCGCACCGGAAAGTCGAACGTGGCCGGGTTGCCGATGTCGCCGGGAATGCGCGCGAAACCGGTTTCGAGCATCAGCACGCCGAGGGCGGCGGGGGCAGCGTTCACAGCGAGGTCGCCGCGCGCGCCGCCTGGTCGTAGAGCCCGGACATCGAGCGCATCAGCAGCGCCATCTCGCCGATGTCGTGGTTGCGTTCGACGTCGAGGTTGTCGACGAGGCAGGCCTCGCGCACCTCGCGGTAGCGCTGAACGGCCGCCTCGCCGCTCGGGGTCGGGCTGTAGAAGACTTCCTTGCCGACCTTCTCGGTCTGCGCCAGGGCAGCGGCGACCAGCTTCTTCAGCGCGTAGGCGACGACGTGGGAGTCCTCGTAGTTCAGAACGAAGCAGATGTCGGCGAGCTTCTTGTTGCGGGCGCGGTGGCAGATGTGGTGCAGCACCAGCACGTCGGTGATGGTCAGGTCGGGGCAGCCGGCTGCGGCCATGCAGCGGATCGCCCAGCGCGAGAACGCGTTCCAGGCCACGATCAGCCCGAACTCGAACTCGGAGAGTTCGACGCTGCGCGGCGAGACCAGGTGCGAGGACGAGACGATGCCGCGCGGCGGGCGCGCAGCCGCTTCAGCCTTCTTGCGGTCAGCGGCGGTCACGGAGCGTGCGGTCACGGTAAAAACCCAAAACGTTGGAAATTTATTGACAATTTATCGGAATCATTCATAGACTGCAAGCCGGTAGAAGAACCGATGCGGTGCCTCAATGGCACGCCCTATGCTTTTGACTGTCCTCACCACGCTCCTGGAGTGCGCATGAAGCTGACCCGTCGATCCGTTTCCCTCCTCGCCGCACTGGCGTTCACCAGCCTGGCCGGCACGGCCTCGGCGCAGACCAAGTGGGATCTGCCGGCAGCCTATCCGGCGAACAACTTCCACACCGAGAACCTGACGCAGTTCGCCAACGACGTCGACAAGGCGACCGGCGGCAAGCTCAAGATCACCGTCCACGCCAACGCCTCGCTGTTCAAGGCTCCGGAGATCAAGCGCGCGGTCCAGGGCGGGCAGGCGCAGATGGGCGAGATCCTGCTGGCGAACTTCCAGAACGAATGGCAGGTCTACGGGCTCGACGGCCTGCCGTTCCTGGCCGACAGCTACGCCGAGGCAAAGAAACTCTATGCCGCGCAGAAGCCGGCGCTCGAGAAGAAGCTCGGTGAGCAGGGGATGATGCTGCTGTATGCAGTGCCCTGGCCGCCGCAGGGCATCTATGTCAAGAAGCCGATCAACTCCGCGGCCGATCTCAAGGGCGTCAAGTGGCGTGCCTACAGCCCCGCCACCGCGCGGATCGCCGAACTCGTCGGCGCCCAACCGGTCACGGTGCAGGCGGCCGAACTGTCGCAGGCCATGGCCACCGGCGTCGTCGAGAGCTACATGTCGTCGGGCTCGACCGGCTACGACACCAAGACCTACGAGCACATCAAGTACTGGTACGACACCCAGGCCTGGCTGCCGAAGAACGCGGTCCTCGTCAACAAGGCGGCCTTCGACGCCCTCGACAAACCGACCCAGGCGGCTCTCTTGAAGGCCGGCGCCGAAGCCGAAACCCGCGGCTGGGCGCTGTCGCAGACCAAGAACACCGAGTACATCGAACTGCTGAAGAAGAACGGCATGAACATCGTCGCCCCTTCGGCCCAGTTGAAGTCGGACATGAAGAAGGTCGGCGACACGATGCTCAAGGAATGGCTCGACAAGGCCGGCCCCGAAGGCCAGGCCATCGTCGACGCCTACAAGAAGATGTGATGGTCGGCGCGGCCGACTCCGGCGTCAATGAGCCGTCGCTGCCGCGCCGCCTGCTCGATGGGCTGTACACCGGCGCGGCCGCCCTGGCCGCGCTCTTCATGGTGCTGCTGCTGGTCATGGTGCTGATCTCCGTGATCAGCCGGCAGCTCCACTTCAACCTTTCCGGGGTCGACGCCTACGCCGGCTACATGATGGCCGCCACCGGCTTCCTGGCGCTGGCGCACACCCTGAAGAAGGGCGAGCACATCCGCGTCACGGTGCTGCTGACGTCGTTGCGTGGAGGCTGGCGCCGCGGCTTCGAGCTCTGGGCGCTGTTCGCGGCGTCGCTGCTGGCGACGCTGTTTGCGGTCTACAGCTGCAAGCTGGCCTGGCAGTCGCGGGTCTACCACGACATCTCGACCGCGAACGATGCCACGCCGCTGTGGATCCCGCAGCTCGCGATGGCCGTCGGCACGGTGGTGCTCGCGATCGCCTTCGTCGACGAACTGGTGCTGGAGTGGCGCGGCCGACGCCGGGGCACTGCACCGGGCGAGGCCCTGCGCAATGAATGACATCGCAGTCACCGGTCTGCTGATCGTCGCGCTCTTCCTGATCCTCGGCAGCGGGGTCTGGATCGGACTCACCCTTTCCGGAGTCGCCTGGATCGGCATGCAGCTCTTCAGTTCGCGGCCGGCGGGCGATGCGATGGCCGTGACGATCTGGGGCTCGGCCTCGAGCTGGACGCTGACAGCCCTGCCGCTCTTCATCTGGATGGGCGAGATCCTGTTCCGAACGCGCCTGTCGCAGGACATGTTCCGCGGCTTGGCGCCCTGGGTGCAGCGCCTGCCCGGCCGGCTGCTGCACACCAACGTCGTCGGCTGCGCGATCTTCGCCGCTGTCTCGGGCTCGAGCGCGGCCACCTGCGCGACGATCGGCAAGATGAGCCTGCCCGAGCTCGCCCGGCGCGGCTATCCCGAGATCATGACCGTGGGCTCGCTGGCCGGTGCCGGCACACTCGGCCTGCTGATACCGCCGTCGATCATCATGATCGTCTACGGCGTCACCGCCGATGTCTCGATCTCGCAGCTCTTCATCGGCGGCGTGATTCCGGGTGTGCTGCTGGCGCTGACCTTCTCTCTCTACATCGCCGCCTGGTCGATCTTCAACGCCGACAAGATCCCGGCGGCGGATCCGCCGATGAACTTTCGCAACAAGCTGCGCGAGTCGGCGAGCCTGATCCCGGTCGTGCTGCTGATCGCCGCGGTCCTCGGTTCGATCTACGCCGGCATCGCCACGGCGACCGAAGCCGCGGCACTCGGTGTCGTCGGAGCGCTGCTGATCTCCGCCCTGCAGGGATCGCTCACCTGGCCGACCTTCCGCGACTCCCTGATGGGCGGCACGCGCCTCTACTGCATGATCGCGCTGATCCTCGCGGGCGCGGCCTTCCTGACGCTCAGCATGGGCTACATCGGCCTGCCGCGCCACCTGGCGGAGTGGATCGGATCGCTCGGGCTTTCGCAGTTCGGCCTGATCCTGGCGCTGACGGCGTTCTACATCCTGCTCGGCTGCTTTCTCGACGGCATCTCGATGGTCGTGCTGACGATGGGCGTGATCCAGCCGACGGTGCAGAAGGCCGGCATCGACCCGCTGTGGTTCGGGATCTTCATCGTCATCGTCGTCGAGATGGCGCAGGTCACGCCGCCGGTCGGCTTCAACCTGTTCGTGCTGCAGGGCATGACCAAGCGCGAGATCGGCTACATCGGCCGCGCTGCGTTGCCGTTCTTCGGATTGATGGTGCTGACGGTCGTCCTGCTGTATCTGTTCCCCGGCATCGTCACCTTCCTGCCGACCCACATGAAGGGTTGAGCGCCGCCGCCGGGTCGCGGACGTCGACGCCGCGTCAGTGCAGCACGAAGAACAGCACGGCCGCGACGACCAGTGCCGCCAAACCCCAGCCGAGCGCGCCGACCGGCTCGCGGGGTCGAACCGTCGGTTCCGCCGGGACGGCAGCCGGCTCGCCCGCGCCGGTCATCGGCACCCGCGCCTGCAGGTGGGCCTCGAAGGCCTTGAAGAAATCGTCGGTGATCTTGCCGGCCGCCGCGTCGATCAGCCGCGAGCCGACTTGTGCGAGCTTGCCGCCGACCTGCGCCTTGGCGGCGTAGCTCAATCGCGTCTGGGCAGCTTCGGGCGTCAGCGCGACATCGGCGGAGCCTTTGCCGAAGCCCGCCATGCCGCCCTGGCCGTCGAAGTTGATCGTGTAGCGATTCGGCGCCTCGACGTTCGTCATCTGCAGGTTGCCGCGAAAGCGCGCGCTGACCGGTCCGACCTTGACCGCGACGACGGCCGCGTAGGCATCCGGGCCGGTTCTCTCGAGCGATTCGCAGCCGGCGATGCACGCCTTCAGCACCTCCGGGTCGTTGAGCGCCTCCCAGGTCGTCGCGACCGGAGCGGGGATGAGTCGTTCGCCTTGCAGTTCCATGGGGTCGACTTTCAGTCTCGAAGCAGCGATTCGGGCCGGATCGACGGTGCGCGCAAGGCGCGGCCGAGGTCGGCGAGGCTGGCCAGATTGTGGACCGGCAGGAAGCGGTCGACATGCGGCAACAGCGCCCGCACGCCTGCCGCCCGCGGCTCGAAGCCGTCGTAGCGCAACAGCGGGTTGAGCCAGACGACGCGATGCGCGACGCGCCGCAGTTGCGCCGCGGCGCGCGAGAGGTCGCCGTGCTCGTCACGGTCGAGGCCGTCGGTGACCAGCAGCACGGCAGCGTTCGAGCCGAGCAGGCGGCGCGCCCACAGGCGGTTGAATTCCTCCAGGCAGGAGGCGATTCGCGTGCCGCCCTTCCAGTCCTGAACCTGGGCATCGGCCTGTTTCAAGGCAACGTCCGGGTCGCGGTTGCGCAGGCTCCGGGTGATGTTGGTCAGGCGGGTTCCGAACGTCAGCGTGTGCACGCGCAGGTAGCGTCGCGTCAAGCCGTGGACATAGTGCAGCAGCAGCCGCGCATAGCGGTCCATCGAGCCGGAAATGTCGAGCAGGACGACGACCGTCGGCCACTCGGTCCGCGGCCGCGAATAAGCCGGCGCCAGCGTCTGCGGCTGCCTCGCCATCCGCAGCAGGGTCGCGCGCAGGTCGATCCGGCCATGCGGCTGGCGGCTGGTGCTGGCCTGGTGCCGGCGGCGGCGGACCGCTTCCACCGGCAAGGGCAGCTGCTCGGCAAGCTTCCTGGCGAGCGCGAATTCGGCCGTCGTCATGCTCTCGAAGTCGGCCCGCTGCAGGCGCTCGCGATCGGAGAACGTGAACGCGGTGTCGAAGCGGACCTCCTCGGGTGCGGTCTCGTTCGCGCGGTTGCGGCTTTCCGGCGGGCGCGGCGGCGCGAGCGCCTCGGCCAGCCGGTTGGCCCGCGGCGCCAGGCGCTTCTCCCCCCGGCCGCTGATCTTCGGCAGCAGCGCGTACATCATCTGCTCGAGCAGCTTGGGGTCGCGCCAGAAGGTAGCGAAGACGGCGTCGAACAGCGCCTGCTGCTCGTGCCGGTCGAGCATGACGGCCGAGAGCGCGGCATGGACGTCGTCGCGCCGCTCCAGCCCGACCTGCTCGACCGCCGCGAGCGCCGCGATCACCCGGTCGGGGCCGATCGGCATGCCGGCGTCGCGCAGCACGCGCGCGAAGTGGACGATGTTCTCGGCGATCACGCCGACCTCTCCGTCGTGGCGGCGGCGCTCACTCCAGCAGCGCGCGCGCCCGGAGCTCGTCGAGCAGCTTGGCGGTGTCGCCGCTCTGCATCTTGACGATGTCGTCCTGGTACTTCAGCAACACGCCGAGGGTGTCATGCACGGTCGCCGGATCGAGCCGCATCGCGTTCAGCGCCACCAGCGCGTTGGTCCAGTCGATCGTCTCGGCGACGCCGGGCGACTTGAAGAGGTCGAGCGTGCGCATCCGCTGCACGAACTCCACCACCTGCACGTAGAGCCGCTCGGCCGCGCCGGGGGCCTTCAGGCGGACGATTTCGAGTTCGCGCTCGACATCCGGGAAATCGACCCAGTGGTAGAGGCAGCGGCGCTTCAGCGCATCGTGGATCTCGCGGGTGCGGTTGCTGGTGATGATGGTGATCGGGGGCGCGCTCGCGCGCACCGTGCCGAACTCGGGAATCGTCAGCTGGTTCTCCGCCAGCACCTCGAGCAGGAAGGCGTCGAAAGGCTCGTCGGCGCGGTCGAGCTCGTCGATCAGCAGCACCGGCGAGCGCGCTTGGGTCAGCGCGCGCAGCAGCGGCCGCTCGATCAGCATGTCGCGCCCATACAGGTCGTGGGCCAGCCGGGCGCGGTCGGCATCGTCGTTGAGGCCGTGCGCCGCCTCGGCCAGGCGGATCTCGATCATCTGCCGCGAAACGTTCCACTCGTAGGCGGTCTGCGAGATGTCGAGCCCCTCGTAGCACTGAACCCGCACGAGCGGGGTGCCCAGGCCCTGCGCCAGCGTCTTGGCCAGTTCGGTCTTGCCGACGCCGGGCTCGCCTTCGAGGAACAGCGGCCGCTGCAGCTTGAGGCTGAGGAACATCGCCGTCGCCAGGCGCCGATCGCAGACGTAGTTCTGCGCCGCCAGCAGCGCGATCACGGCGTCCACCGACCCGGGCAACGCCAGTGCGTCCACGGGCGCCAGCGGCGCCGGCTCGTGGCCGCTCGCCGGGGCCGCGCCCGCCCCGGTCATCGTCGGCCTTTCGTCACCGCGCCAGCGCAGCGGCCACGGCCCGCGAAGCCATCACGCTGATCATCGCGGCGCGATAGGCAGCCGAGCCGTGCATGTCGCTGTTGATGCCGTCGGTCGGCATCTTCACGGCCTTCGCGGCATCGGCGGTGAAGGTCTTCGCCAGGGCCTGTTCGATCGCCGTGGCCCGGAACACGGTCGACTTGGCGCCGGTCACGGCGACGCGCACGCCGCCCGCGGTCTGGGCGACGAACACCCCGATCAGCGCGAAGCGCGAGGCCGGCTGCTTGTACTTCACATAAGCGGCCTTCTGCGGTGCCGGAAAGCTCACCGAAGTGATCATCTCGCCCGGCTTGAGAGCGGTCTCGAAGAGGCCAGTGAAGAAGTCGTCGCCTGCGATCGTGCGCTGATTGGTGTGCACCGTCGCGCCCAGCGCCAGCACCGCCGTCGGATAGCAGGCCGCGGGGTCGGCGTTGGCGATCGAGCCGCCGATGGTGCCCATGTTGCGCACCATCGGGTCGCCGATGCCGCCGGCGAGTTCGGCCAGCGCCGGAATCGCCCGGCGCACGTCGGCCGACGCGGCGACCGCCGCGTGCGTGGCCATCGCGCCGATCGTCACGTCGTTGCCGTCGACCTTGATCTGCTTCAGGTCGGCAATGCCGCCGAGGTCGACGAGCCGCTCGGACTGGGACAGCCGCAGTTTCATCGCCTGGATCAGGCTCTGGCCGCCGGCGAGATAGCGCGCATCGCCGGTCGAGACTCCGGCCGCGTCGGCACGGCTCTTCGGGCGCTGGTAGTCGAATGCATACATGGATGATTCCTCCGCAGTATCGATGTCGTGCCGCGCTCAGGCGGGCATCCGATGGGCCGCACGCCAGACCCGCTCGGCCGTGGCCGGCATCGCCAGGTCCTTGACGCCAAGGGCGTCGGTCAGCGCATTCATGTAGGCCGGCGGCGAACCGATCGCGCCGGCCTCGCCGCAGCCCTTCACCCCGAGCGGGTTGTGGGTGCACGGCGTGACGACGTTGTCGATCTCGAAGCTCGGCAGGTCCATCGCGCGCGGCATCGCGTAGTCCATGTACGAGCCGGTCAGCAACTGCCCCGACTCCGGGTCGTAGGTGCAGCCTTCCATGATCGCCTGGCCGAGACCCTGGGCAAGACCCCCGTGGACTTGGCCGGCGACGATCATCGGATTGACGATGTTGCCGAAATCGTCGACGGCGACGAATTTCTCGACCTTCACCTGGCCGGTGTCCGGATCGACCTCGACCTCGCAGACATAGCTGCCGGCCGGGTAGGTGAAGTTGGTCGGGTCGTAGAAGGCGTTCTCGTTGAGGCCGGGCTCGAGCTTGTCGAGGGGGTAGTTGTGCGGCACGTAGGCCGTCAGCGAGACGCTACCCCACGGCACCTTCTTGTCGGTGCCCTTGACCTTGAACTCGCCGTTCTCGAACTCGATGTCGGTGTCCGCCGCCTCCAGAAGATGCGCGGCGATCTTCTTGCCCTTGGCGATGACCTTGTCGACCGCCTTGACGATCGCCGTGCCGCCGACCGACAGCGACCGGCTGCCGTAGGTCCCCATGCCGAAGGGAATGCGGCCGGTATCGCCGTGGACGATCTCGACGTTCCCGACCGGGATGCCGAGCTTGGCGGCGACGACCTGCGCGAACGTGGTCTCGTGGCCCTGGCCGTGGCTGTGCGAACCGGTGAAGACCGTCACCGTACCGGTCGGATGCACGCGCACCTCGCCGGCCTCGAACAGGCCGGCGCGCGCGCCGAGGGCGCCGGCGATGTTCGACGGCGCGATGCCGCAGGCCTCGATGTAGCAGGAATAGCCCAGGCCGCGCAGCTTGCCCCTGGCCTTGGAGGCCTCGCGGCGCGCCGGGAAGCCGGCGACGTCAGCCATCTCGATCGCCTTGTCGAGGTGAGCGGCGTAATTGCCGACGTCGTAGGTCAGGCCGACCGGCGTCGCGTACGGAAACTCGGTGATGAAGTTCTGGCGGCGGATGGCCACCGGATCCATCTTCATCTCGCGCGCCGCCTGCTCGACGATGCGCTCGACCACGTAGGTCGCCTCGGGACGACCGGCACCGCGGTAGGCATCCACCGGCGCCGTGTTGGTGAACACCGCCTGGACCTCGGCATAGATCGCCGGCGTCTTGTACTGACCGGCCAGCAAGGTCGCGTACAGGATCGTCGGCACGCTCGAGGCGAAGGTCGAGAGGTAGGCGCCCATGTTGGCGATGGTCTTGACCCGCAGCGCCAGGAACATCCCCTTGGCATCCATCGCCAGCTCGACCTTGGTGACGTGGTCGCGGCCATGCGCATCCGTCAGGAACGACTCGCTGCGATCCGCCGTCCACTTGATCGGTCGGCCGACGCGCTTGCTCGCCCAGACGAGAGCCGTGTCTTCCGGGTAGAGGAATATCTTCGAGCCGAAGCCGCCGCCGACATCGGGGGCGATGACGCGCACCTTCGATTCCGGCAGGCCGAGCACGAAGGCGCACATCAGCAGCCGCTCGACGTGCGGGTTCTGGTTGGCGACGTAGAGCGTGTAGCTCTCGTCGTGCCGGGTGTACACGGCATTCGCCGCGCGCGGCTCGATCGCGTTCGGGATCAGGCGGTTGTTGACGAACTCCAGCGTCGTCACGTGCGCGGCCTGTCCGAACGCCGCATCGACCGCATCCTTGCTACCGTGGCCCCAGTCGTAGCAGACGTTGTTGGCGACGCTGTCGTGCACGGCGGTGCCGCAGGTCGTTGCGGTGCGAGTGTCGATCACTGCCGGCAACACTTCGTAGTCGACCTCGATCAGTTCGGCCGCGTCCTTGGCCTCGGCGACGCTCTCGGCGACGACGAGCGCGATCTGGTCGCCCACGTGACGCACCTTCTCGTGCGCCAGCACCGGATGCGCCGGCTCGTTCATCGGCGTGCCGTCCTTGCTGTGGATCAGCCATCCGCACGGCAGGCCGCCGACCTTCGCCTCGACCATCTCGGCGCCGGTGACGATGTCGACGACGCCGGGTGCCGCCCTGGCCTTGTCGATCTTGATCGAACGGATGCGCGCATGGGCATGCGGCGAACGCAGGAAGACGCCGTAGGTCTGGCCCTGCAGGACGACGTCGTCGGTGTACTGCCCGGCGCCGGTGAGAAAGCGCTGGTCCTCGCGGCGCTTGAGCGGCTGGCCGATCGGGCTTTGCATCGGGGGAACGGACATGTCGGTCATGATGGTCTCCTCAAGCCGACGGAGCGGCGCCGGACTGGCAGAACTGGATCGACTTGACGATGTTGTGGTAGCCCGTGCAGCGGCAGATGTTGCCGTCGAGCCCCTCGCGGATCTCCTCCTCGGTCGCCTTCGGGTTGTTCTTCAGCAGGTCGACCGCCGACATCACCATCCCGGTGGTGCAGAACCCGCACTGCAGGCCGTGGCACTCGCGGAACGCGGCCTGCATCGGGTGCATTGTTCCGTTCTGGCTCAACCCCTCGATCGTCGTCACGTCGGCGCCCTGAACCTGGAGCGCGAGCATCGAACACGACTTCACCGCGCGACCGTCGACGTGGACGGTGCAGGCGCCGCACTGCGCGGTATCGCAGCCGACGTGCGTGCCCGTGAGCTTCAGCTGCTCACGGAGCAACTGGACCAGCAGGGTGCGGGGGTCGACGGTGGTGCTGACGGACTTGCCGTTGACGGTCAGCGTGATGGGCAGGCTCATGGCGGCTCCTCGATGGCACAGCGAACGATCGGGCGCCCCGGCGGGGCGCGTAGCCATTGTTCGAGCGCAGGACGCTGCCGCAAAGGACGGGGTTTCCCTTAGGCCCGAGGCCCGAGATCCGCAGGTCAGCCGTCCAGTCGCCGACTCCGGGCCTCCGCCCGAGCCCGTCGACTCACTGCTTCGGGTCGATGCCGCGGATCGCCTTGTCGCTCTTCGGGTCGGTGGGATTGACCTTGACGATCTTCTCGTCTTCGTTGCGTTCGTCGTAGCTGCGCGGCTGCTGCTCGGCAGCCTTCTTCTCGGAGTCCTTGAGGGCGTCGCGCTGCTGCTGGGAGGTCGGCTGGGTGCTTTTCGGGGTGGTCATCTCGAATCCTTCGCAGATCGTGGCAAAGGAAGCCAATCTAGACCCTGCCAGCGGCAGACCCGCCATCAGGGAGATTGCGTTCCGGGAACACCGGGTCGTCCCGCTCCCGGCGCGACTCAGACCCGCGCGAACGGCGACGGCGCGAAGTCCCGCGCCAGCGCCCGCCAGACCTGGTCCGAGGTCAGCGGCATCTGGATGCGCTCGGCGTCGCGGCCGAGACCGGCATGATCGAGCGCGTCGATGACGGCGTTGACGACGGCCGGGGTCGCACCGATCGTGCCGAGCTCGCCGACGCCCTTGACGCCGAGCGCATTCGTCAGGCAGGGGATGCGGGTGTCGAACTCGGTGCGGAAGGCCACGCTGTGCGCTGCACGGGGCAGCGCGTAATCCATCAGGCTGCCGGTCAGCATCTGGCCGCTTTCGGCATCGTAGGCCACCCGCTCGCACAGCGCCTGACCGATGCCCTGGACCGCGCCGCCGTCGACCTGGCCGCGGGCGATCGTCGGGCTGACGACGCGGCCGATGTCGTTGACAGAGGCGTAGGCAACGACCTCGACGTGGCCGGTCTCCGGATCGACCTCGACCTCGCAGACGTGGCAGGCGTTCGGCCATGTCGGCCCGCCGACGCTGCTGGTCGAATCGACGACGATGCGCGCCTGCGGCTGGCGCGCGGCGAGTTCGGCGAGGTCGATGCCGAGGTCCGTGCCGGCCACCTGAAAGCGCCCGGCGCGGTATTCGATGTCGGTCGGCGCCGCCTCGAGCGCATCGGCCGCCAGGTCCTTGCCGAGCGCGACTGTCTTTTCGGCGGCCACGTGGAGCGAATTGCCGGCGGTGAAGAGCGAGCGGGAGCCGGCGCTGCCGAAGCCCTGGCCGCGGTCGGTGTCGCCCTGGACGATGCGGATCTTCTCGAGCGGCACGCCGAAGACATCGACCGCCAGCTGGGCGTAGCTGGTGGCGATGCCCTGGCCCATCGCCTGCGTCGCCGTGAAGATCTCGATCATGCCGTCGGCGGTGACGGTCACGTTCACCTTCTCCTCGAAGACGTTGCCGCCGGTCCATTCGAGGAAGGTCGCGATGCCGCGGCCGCGCAACTTGCCGCCGCGCTCCGAGGCCTCGCGCCGCGACGCGAAGCCGTTCCAGTCGGCGAGCGCGAGCCCCTGGTCGAGGATCTGCTCGAAGCGCCCGCTGTCGTAGACCTGGGCCAACGGGTTGGTGTAGGGCATCTGCTCGGGGCGGATCAGGTTGCGGCGCCGCAACTCGGCCGGGTCGAGCTTCATTTCGCGCGCGGCCGCGTCGAACAGGCGCTCGGTGATGTAGATCGCCTCGGGGCGGCCGGCGCCACGGTAGGCACCCGTCGGCGCCTGGTTCGTCAACACCGCGAGGAAGTGGAGGTCGACGGTGCCGATGTCGTAGACGCTGGTCGAGACCCAGGGGCCGATCAGCAGCTGGATCAGCACGCCGGTCGCGCTGGCGTAGGCGCCGACGTTGCAGAGCGAGCGCACGCGCATCGCCAGGACCTTGCC
>JBBQCD010000055.1:0-27997 GCA_038318385.1 Burkholderiales bacterium
TGGTGATCGAAAGCTTCACCACGGCGCGTCACTATGGCGTGGAGGACGCGGTGATCGCGTCGCTGCAGGAAACCTTTCCGGCCATCGACTGGGAGAAGCAGGGCGCCTATTTCTTCCAGCGGGTCATCGAGCACGGCCGCCGTCGCAGCGAAGAGGTTCGCGAGGTTGCCGAGACGGTCCGCGATGCCGGCCTCGAGCCCTGGTCGGCGAGCGGCACGGCGGAGCGTCAGGCGTGGGTGGCGGATCTTGCCGATGCGGGCGCGTTCGGGCCGAAGGGCACGCCACGCTTTGCCCGCAGTCCCGACTGGCGCACCGAAGCCGACCGCATCCTCGCGGCCGCCGGCGCCGACAAACCTGCCCAGGACTGAGCGCTCATGGATTTCGAGAAAACCCCCGGCTGGCTCGACTGGTATGCGAATCCGTCGAAGCCTCGCTTCGCGGTTCCGGCCGGCGCGGTCGATGCGCACTGCCACGTCTTCGGTCCCGGTGCCGAGTTCCCGTTCGCGCCCGAGCGCAAGTACACGCCGTGCGATGCCTCCAAGGCGCAACTCTTCGCGCTGCGCGACCACCTCGGATTCGCCCGCAACGTCGTGGTCCAGGCCACCTGCCATGGCGCCGAAAACCGCGCGCTGGTCGACGCGCTGGTGCACAGCGACGGTCGGGCGCGCGGGGTCGCTACCGTGCGACGCAACGTCTCCGACGCCGAGCTGCAGGTGATGCACGATGCCGGCGTGCGCGGCGTGCGGTTCAACTTCGTCAAGCGCCTCGTCGACTTCACGCCGAAGGACGAATTGCTCGAGATCGCCGCGCGCATCAAGGCCTGGGGCTGGCACGTGGTCATCTATTTCGAGGCCGTCGACCTGCCCGAGCTGTGGGACTTCTTCACTGCGTTGCCGACGACCGTCGTCGTCGATCACATGGGCCGGCCGGACGTTTCCAAGCCGGTCGACGGGTCCGAGTTCGCGCTGTTCCTAAAGTTCATGGACCGGCACCCGAACGTCTGGAGCAAGGTTAGTTGCCCCGAGCGACTCTCGGTCAGCGGCCCGAAGGCGCTGGACGGCGAGCGCCACCCCTATCGCGACGTGGTGCCTTTCGCGCGCCGCGTGGTCGAGGGGTTTCCGGATCGCGTCCTCTGGGGCACGGACTGGCCGCACCCCAACCTCAAGGACCACATGCCGGACGACGGCCTGCTGGTCGATTTCATCCCCCACATCGCCACTACGCCCGAGCTGCAGCGCAAGTTGTTGGTGACGAACCCCATGCGCCTGTACTGGCCCGAGGAGACCGCCTGATGGCGCTGGACAAACCTTACCTGGACGTTCCCGGAACGACCATCTTCGACGCCGAGCAGTCGCGCAAGGGCTACTGGCTGAACCAGTTCTGCATGTCGCTGATGAAGGCCGAAAACCGGGCGCGGTTCAAGGCCGGCGAGCGCGCCTACCTCGACGAGTGGGCCATGACCGAGGAGCAGAAGCAGGCGGTGCTCGCGCGCGACCTGAACCGCTGCATCGCATCGGGCGGCAACATCTATTTCCTGGCCAAGATCGGGGCCACCGATGGCAAGAGCTTCCAGCAGATGGCCGGCAGCATGACCGGCATGACCGAAGAGGAATACCGCGACATGATGATCCGGGGTGGCCGTTCGGCCGAAGGCAATCGGCGCACCGGCGAGGACGGCGATGCGCAGGCGCAGCACCAGCCGCAGGGCGGGGCCGGGCGCAAGGCAGGGAGCTGACCATGGCGCGCATCACCGCCTCCGTCTACACCTCGCACGTCCCGGCGATCGGCGCTGCGATCGACCTCGGCAAGACCGCGGAGCCGTACTGGCAACCGCTGTTCGCGGGCTACGACTTCTCCAAGGCATGGCTGAAGGAGAACACGCCCGACGTGATCTTCCTGGTCTACAACGATCACGCGAGCGCCTTCAGCCTCGACATGATCCCGACCTTCGCGATCGGCTGCGCCGCCGAGTTCCGGCCCGCCGACGAGGGCTGGGGCCCGCGCCCGGTGCCGACGGTGATCGGCCACCCCGAGCTCGCTGCGCACATCGCCCAGTCGGTGATCCAGGACGACTTCGACCTCACCATCGTCAACAAGATGGACGTCGACCACGGCCTGACGGTGCCGCTGTCGCTGATGTGCGGGCAGCCGGCGGCGTGGCCGTGTCCGGTGATCCCGTTCGCGGTCAACGTCGTGCAGTACCCGGTCCCCAGCGGCCGGCGCTGCTTCGAGCTCGGCAAGGCGATCCGCAGGGCGGTGGAAAGCTACGACGAACCGCTGAAGGTGCAGATCTGGGGCACCGGCGGCATGAGCCATCAGCTTCAGGGGCCTCGCGCCGGCCTCATCAATCGCGCCTTCGACAACGCCTTCCTCGATCGCCTGATCGCCGAGCCGGCGTGCCTGGCCACGCTGCCCCACATCGACTACGTCCGCGAGGCCGGATCCGAGGGCATCGAACTGGTGATGTGGCTGATCGCCCGCGGTGCCATGTCCGATGTCCCACACGGCAAGGCGCCGACGCTGCGGCACCGCTTCTACCATGTGCCGGCGTCGAACACGGCCGTCGGCCACCTCATCCTGGAGAACAACTGACATGCGCGACGACAAGGTCATCAGGGTCGCTCTCGCCGGTGCCGGCGCCTTCGGCATCAAGCACCTGGACGGCATCCGCAACATCGACGGTGTCGAGGTGGTCTCGCTGGTCAGCCGTGAGCTCGGCAAGACCCGAGAAGTGGCCGACAAGTACGGCATCGGCCACGTCACGACGGATCTCGCCGACAGCCTGGCGCTGGCCGAGGTCGACGCGGTCATCCTGTGCACGCCGACGCAGATGCACGCCGCCCAGGCGATCGCCTGCCTGAAGGCCGGAAAGCACGTCCAGGTCGAGATCCCGCTCGCCGACTCGCTGCAGGACGCGAGGGACGTCGTCCGGGCGCAGCAGGAGTCTGGCAAGGTGGCGATGTGCGGCCACACGCGGCGCTTCAATCCGAGCCACCAGTTCGTGCACAAGCGCGTCGTCGCCGGCGAGTTCGCAATCCAGCAGATGGACGTGCAGACGTTCTTCTTCCGCCGCAGCAACATGAACGCGCTCGGCCAGCCGCGCAGCTGGACCGACCACCTGCTGTGGCACCACGCTGCGCACACCGTCGACCTCTTCGCCTACCAGTGCGGCAGCCCGATCGTCAAGGCCAATGCCCTGCAGGGACCGATCCATCCCACCCTCGGCATCGCGATGGACATGTCGATCCAGCTGAAGGCCGCGAACGGCGCGATCTGCACGCTGAGCCTGTCGTTCAACAACGAAGGCCCCCTCGGTACGTTCTTCCGCTACATCGGCGACAGCGCGACCTACATCGCGCGCTACGACGATCTCTTCAACGGCAAGGAAGAGAAGATCGACGTTTCGAAGGTCGACGTCTCGATGAACGGCATCGAATTGCAGGATCGCGAGTTCTTCGCCGCGATCCGCGAAGGGCGCGAGCCCAACGCCAGCGTCGCCCAGGTGCTGCCGTGCTACGAGGTTCTGCATCGGCTCGAGCAGCAGCTCGCGGCGGGCTGAGCCCTCCGCACCGACACTTCCCCTGCTTGTGAGGCCGCCGCCACGAAGTCGCCGCCGGCGGGTGCTGGTTGCGGCTGCCGCTGCCTTTGCGCTGCTGCCGATCGGGGCGCGCACCGCCCGGGCCGCCTCGACGTTTCCGGATCGACCCCTCACGCTGCTGGTGCCTTTTGCCCCCGGCGGCGTCGCCGACATCACCGCCCGAACGGTCGCCGCGGCCATGGCCGCCTCGCTCGGCCGGGCGGTGGTGGTGGACAACCGGCCGGGCGCCGGCGGCATCGTCGCCACCCAGGCGGCATTGCAGGCCCGCGCCGACGGCCACACGCTGCTGCTGATCAGCAACGCCACGGCGATCAGCGTGCACCTCTTCCGCAAGCTGCCCTACGACGTGACGAAGGACCTGGCGCCGATCAGCACGCTCGGCTTCTTCGAACTCGGCATCGCGGTCCGCCACGATTCGCGTTTTCGCACGCTCGGCGAACTGATCGCCTTCGGGCGCGCGAATCCGGGCCGGCTGACTGTCGGCACGATCGCGATCGGCAGCACCCAGCACCTTGCGGCCGAGGTGTTCAAGTCGCGCACCGGCATCGAGGCAGTCGTCGTGCCTTACCGGGGGTCGCCGGCGGTGCTTCAGGCTCTGCGCGCCGAAGAGATCGACCTCGCCTTCGAGATCCTGAGCCCGCTGCTGTCGCAGCTGGCGGCCAATAGCCTGCGCCTGCTGGCCGTGACCGGTGAGAAGCGCTACCCGCTGCTGCCGGACGTACCGACGGCAATCGAGCAGGGCCTGGCCGGCTACAGCGTGGCGAGCTGGAATGCGTTGGCGGCCCCTGTGGGCACGCCGGGCGCGACGATCGAGCGGCTGCGCAAGGCGGCACAGGAGGCGGTCGGATCTGCCGAGGTTGTCGCCCGGCTGCGTCAGCTCGGCGTGACGCCGCAGGCGAGCACGCCCACCGAGCTCTCAGCGCTGCTCACCCGCGAGATCCGCCATTGGGGCGACGTCGTCCGGGCCGCGAAGATCGAACCGGATTAGATCTGGAACCGGAACCGGAGCCTGAACCGGCGATTAGCGCCGTTCGTGCCGGGGTCTCTGCAATGCTGGTCGGGTCAACTCCGTCGCCGTCCTACCGAATGATGGAAGCCGGACCGACAGACAGGCCAGGCGGCTGCCGCCAGCATGCGCCATGACCTCGCCAGCGCTCTCCTGCTCTCTCGTCCGTGGGGTGCTGGCGTCGGGGCTGCTCGGTGCGGCATCTGCGGGGATGGCGCAGACGGTCGATACCCTGGGCGCGAACCGGCCGGCGGACGGCCCGGTGCGCGCCGCCATCGTCGATACCGGGTCGCCCGCTCGGCCCGGTGACGCGGCCCCCGCCAAGAACTACTTCACGCCGGCACTCGAGATCTTCGGCTTCGACTTCCTGCTGAATCGCTACAACCGGCGCTACAGCGGTTCGTCGGACTACGACGTCAGCACCGCATCCATCCGGCGCAACCTCCGCGGTCCCTGGGTCGTCGACAACGACCCCTTCAACGTCAACCAGTTCGCCCATCCCTACCAGGGGTCGATCTACCACAATGCGGCGCGCGCGAACGGCCTGAGCTACTGGGAATCCGCGGCCTATACCTTCGCCGGCAGCGTCGGCTGGGAGATCGCCGGCGAGAAGACTCCGCCGTCCAGGAACGACCAGGTCGCCAGCGGCATCGCCGGCAGCTTTCTCGGCGAGCCGTTGTTCCGCATGGCACACCTCCTGTTGAGAAGTCGCAGCGAGATCCCCTACGCGTGGCGCGAGTGGGGTGCAGCCGCGATCTCGCCGGCGGTGGGCTTCAACCGCCTGCTGTACGGCTCACGCTTCGACGCGGCCTTCCAGGATCACGATCCGGTCTACTACAGCCGCCTGCGCCTGGGCGCCGTGCACTCGACCAACGGCGTCCTCGACGTGCCGAGCTACTTCCATGCGAATGCGGCGGAGATCGACTTCGCCCTCGACTACGGACTTCCCGGAAAGCCCGATTACACCTACACGCGACCTTTCGACTATTTCAGCTTCGAGGCCCTGGTATCGGGAGCCAACGGTGTCGAGAAGGTGACTTCGCGGGGCCTGCTGTTCGGCACCGACTACGCGATCGGCGACAACTACCGCGGCATCTGGGGCCTGTACGGCAACTACGACTACCTGTCGCCGCAGCTCTTTCACCTGTCGTCGACGGCACTGTCGCTCGGCACGACCGGGCAATGGTGGGCGACGCAGCACCTCGCGGTCGAGGGCACGGCGCTCGCCGGCATCGGCTATTCGGCGGCGAGTGCACTGCGCACCGTCGCCGACGACCACGACTACCACTACGGCATGGCGCCACGCCTGGGCCTGGCGATGCGCATCACCGGGGGCGCGCGCGGCTCGCTCGACCTGTCAGGCGAGAAGTACTTCCTCGGCCGCGTCGCCAACCGCGATTCCGGCAAGGACGACATTTCACGCGTCGACGCTGCCTTCACGTGGCGGGTCTCCGGGCGCCATGCGATGGGCGTGAAGTACGTCTGGTCGCACCGCAACGCCTACTTCGACGGGCGGGGGCAGACCACGCAGACGGTGCGCACGGTCGGCGTGTACTACACGCTGCTCGGCGCCGAAGGCTTCGGGTTGGGCGACTGGCGCGTGCAGCGCGGCAACTGAGCGACGCGACCGTATCGACACCCCTCGGGTCGTCCGCGGCCAGGGTCCTCCAGAAACCGGTGGTCGGACGGACCGGGGGCGTAAAGCGGCGTGACCGCAGCGGCTCAATGTGTCAGGCAGCCGCCAGAACCGCCCGCCGCTCGGCCATGCGGTCGGCGACCCGATCGGCATCGCCCTTGCGGACGTCACCGGCGATCGCCACCGAGGGCCGTAACGTCAGCATCTGCGCGAAGGCGCTGCGAACGTCGGACGCGGTCACGGCTTCGACCCGCTCCATCAGTTCAGCGCGCGAGCGCACGCGGCCGTGCACGTACAGGTCGAGCGCAGCGTCCTCCAGCCGCCGCGACGGCCTTTCGAGCGCGCGCAGCGTGCGCACTGCGATCTGGTTGCGCGCCCGCTCGAGGTCCACCGGATCGATCGCTTCGGCATGGGCTGCGAGCAGGCGCGTCGCCTCGACCACGAATTCATCGAGGTGCTGGTGCGAGGTCGACGCCTCGACCACGAACTGGCCGCAGAGATCGGACACGTCGGCCGAGCACGCCGCGTAGTAGACCAGGCCGCGGCGCTCGCGGATCTGGTCGAGCAGCGGAGAGCTCATGCCTTCGCCGAAGAGCGCGGCGGCGACCACGCTGGCGTGATAGTCCTCGGTCAGCGTCGGGATCGGAAAGCCGAGCACGACATGGGTCTGGCTGCAGCCCGACTGGCGCTTCGCCGCGATGCCGCCGAGGTATTGCGGCGCGACGACGGCATTTTCGCTGCCGTGGCGCAACGAGCCGAAGGCGGACTCGACCTCGTGCAGGATGGCGTCCGGGTCGATGTTTCCGGCCACGCCGACGACCACGTTGGCGCCGGCGTACTGGCGCTCCACGTAGTCGAGAAGCTCGGCGCGGGTGAAGCGCCGGATGTTGCGGCGCACGCCGATCACCGGCTGGGCCAAGGGATGCGTGCCGAAGCACTTCTCATCGAAGAGCTTGTAGGCGGTCGACAGCGCGTCGTCCTCGTCCTCGGTGTACTCGTGCAGGATCACCTGGCGCTCGCGTTCCAGCTCGGCCTCGGGGAAGGTGCTGTTGAGGACGATGTCGCCGAGCATCTGCAGGAAGCGCCCGGCGTCGCGCGCCATGCCGCGCATGTGGTACGCCGTGTGATCCTTGTCGGTGTGGGCGTTGACGTCGGCACCGAGGCGCTCGGCATCGAGGTTGATCTGCTGGCAGCTGCGCTGGTGCGTGCCCTTGAACGCCATGTGCTCGACGAAATGGCTGATGCCGTTGAGGCGCGCGCTCTCGTGCCGGCTGCCGGTGCGCACGAAGACGCTGACGCTGACCGTGTCGACGTGCGGCAACCCGATCGTGACCACGCGCACGCCGTTAGCAAGCGTGGCCACACGGGTATCGAGATCGCGAACGGGCTGGGTCATTGTGGGCGGCAGGAGGCTGTTTGGGTGTGGGTCGGGACGGGTGGAGACGCGGGGATCGATGTGGCAAGTCTCAGCCCACACCTGCAGATTGTGACGCCGAGGCGTTCCGCAAGCGCAGAGGGCCATGCGGTACTCCGCAGAGACCTTGCTGCTGTGCGGCTCAGTCGGCCAGGCAGCGCTCGGCGCGCCAGGCGTAGAGCCATTCGAGGGCGTCGCCGAAGCGTTCCTGGGTCCTTCCCTTCCAGAGGTCGTTGCGCACCAGACGCTCGACGCCGTGGGCATGGTAGATGCGTCCCATCTCGCGCGCCATCAGGACGACGCGGGCGGTGCGGGTGACGCGCGAGCGCTCGTAGTGCGCCAGCGCCGGCTCGATAGCGCCGCCGTGATGGCGCAGCGCCGCGCCGAGCGTGACCGCGTCCTCCAGGGCCATGCAGGCGCCCTGGGCCAGGTCCTGCAGCATCGGGTGCGCCGCATCGCCGAGCAGCGTCGCGCGGCCATGGGTCCAGCGCTCGATCGGGTCGCGGTCGGCGGTTGCCCAGCGCTTCCAGCTTCGCGGCAGCGCCAGAAGCTGACGCGGGCGTGGGCTGATGCCTTCGAAGTAGGACAGCACTTCCGCGGCGCTGCCCTCGCGCACGCCCCAGGTCTCGGCTTCGCGGCTGTGAAAGGTGACGACGACGTTGAACTGCTCGCCGCCGCGCAGGGGATAGTGCACCAGATGGCAGTTGGGGCCGGCCCAGACGACGGGCGCGTTGATGCGCAGATCCTCGGGGAAAGCAGCCGCTTCGACGACCGCGCGATAGACCACATGGCCGGACACCCGCTCCGCGTCCCCGACGAGCTGTGCGCGCACGGCCGAGCGGACGCCATCGCAGCCGATGAGCGCGCAGCCGCGGTGTCCGTTCCCGGCGGCATCGATGGCAGTGACCGTGTCGCCGTCGACCTCGAAGCGCTCGAGGCGGGTTGCGGTCGCGAGTTCGATGCGCTCCGTCTCGCGCACCCCTTCGAGCAGCGCGGCGTGTACATCGGCGCGATGGATCACGGCGTAGGGATTGCCGAACCGGGCGCGGAACGCGGCGCCGAATTCGACCCTGGCAATCACCGCCTCGTCGATGGCGTCGCGCAGCTCCATGCGCTCGGTGTAGACGGCCCGGCTGCGCGTCGACTCGCCGACGCCGAGCGCGTCGAAGGCCGCGAATGCGTTCGGAGCGAGCTGGATGCCGGCACCGATCTCGCCGAGGGCGGTCGATTGTTCAAGCACCTTGACCGTGTAACCCTCGCGGGCGAGGGCCAGAGCGGCGGCCAGCCCGCCGATGCCGGCTCCGGCAACGAGGACCGGCAGGGTGGGGCGAGCCGATGACATCGCGCGCGCGGGTCGGTGGCTAGACCGCCACCGGCGCCTTGATCGCGTCGTGGTGGCGGTAGTCGACGACCGCGAAGTCTTCGTAGGCGTAGTCGAAGATCGAGGCCGGGCGCCGCTTGATCTCGAGAGTCGGGTACGAGAACGGCGCGCGCGCGAGCTGCTGCGCGACCTGCTCGGCGTGGTTGGCGTAGATGTGGCAGTCGCCACCGGTCCAGACGAAGTCGCCGACGTCGAGGTCGCACTGCTGCGCCAGCATGTGCGTCAGCAGCGCGTAGCTCGCGATGTTGAACGGCACGCCGAGGAAGATGTCGGCGCTGCGCTGGTAAAGCTGGCAGCTCAGGCGCGGACGTTCGCCGGGGTCCTGCGCCGGTGCGACGTAGAACTGGAAGAAGGCATGGCATGGCAGCAACGCCATGTCGGGCAGCGCCGCGACGTTCCAGGCGCTGACGATGATGCGGCGCGAATCGGGATTGGTGTTCAGCTGCCGGACGACCTCGGCGATCTGGTCGACGTGGCCGCCGTCGGGCGTCGGCCAGGAACGCCATTGCACGCCGTACACCGGGCCGAGATCGCCGCTGGCGGCGGCCCATTCGTTCCAGATCGTCACGCCGCGCTCCTGCAGCCAGCGCGCGTTGCCGTCGCCGCGCAGGAACCAGAGCAGTTCGAGGATGATGGACGTGAGGTGCACCTTCTTCGTCGTCACCAGCGGAAACCCCTCGCGGAGGTCGAAGCGCATCTGGTAGCCGAAGACGCTCTTCGTACCCGTGCCGGTGCGATCGGCCTTGGCGACGCCGTGCGTCGCCACGTGGCGCATGAAGTCCTCGTATTGCGAGCGGATCGGGCGGTGGGTGGGGTTGTCGGCCATGGGTCACCTGCGTGCAGGCCCCGATTATCGGCCGGTGGCCTACCGCCGGCCGACCGCCGACCGACAGCCGCCGGTCAGGCCGCGGGTTCGCGCAGGAAGATCTCGACCCGACGATTGCGCGCCCGACCCGAATCGGAACTGTTGTCGGCGACCGGTTCGCGCTCGCCGCGACCCGCCACCTCGATGCGCGAGGCCGCCACTCCGCGGTCGACGAGGTAGTCGCGCACGCTGCGCGCGCGCTCCAGCGAGAGCGGATTGTTGACGGCGTCCGAGCCGGTGTTGTCGGTGTGGCCGATGACCGTGAGGCGCGTGTTCGGATCGTCGCGCAGGCTCGTCGCGAAGGGATCCAGCACGCCCCGCAGTTTCGGTCGGATCGCTGCGCTGCCTGTGGAAAAGGAAACGTCGTTCGGGACGTTGAGCTTGAGCTGGTTGTCGCTCGTGCGGCTCACCTCGACACCCGTGCCGCGCGTCGACTGCTCCAGCGCGCGGCGACGGTCTTCCATGCGCTTGGACCAGAGATTGCCGCCGACGCCGCCGACGACGCCGCCGATGACGGCCCCGGTTCCGAGGTTGCCGCCGGTGATGCCGCTGAGCACGGCGCC
This sequence comes from Burkholderiales bacterium, assembly GCA_038318385.1. Taxonomy (GTDB): domain Bacteria; phylum Pseudomonadota; class Gammaproteobacteria; order Burkholderiales; family Burkholderiaceae_C; genus Schlegelella_A. The sequence continues at coordinate 10,464 of JBBQCD010000055.1, forward strand.
GGCCGCCGCCCCGATGCCGGCGCCCTTGGCGGTACCTTGTTCGCGCTCGCTCATGTTGGCGCAGCCGGTGGCCAGCAGGGCGGCAGTGGCGATGGCGCAGAGGGCGCCACGGGGATGATGGATCGATGTCATGAGCAACTCCTGTCTATGCCGCGCCACGGCGGCGTCATCCAGGCAGTTTGCCCCCTTCTCGTCCCGAGTCTGTCGGTTCGGGGGCGGCGTCCCTGTGGGCACATCCCTACAGCCGAGCGCCCTCAGGTGTCGAACTGCAGCGCCGCCAGGCGGGCATAGAGACCACCGCGTCCGATCAGTTCGAGATGGGTGCCGGTGTCGACGATCCGCCCGGCCTCCATCACCACGATGCGATCGGCGCGCTGCACCGTCGACAGGCGGTGAGCGATGACGAGCGTGGTGCGATGCTGCATTGCCACTTCCAGTGCGGCCTGGACCATGCGCTCGCTTTCGGCGTCGAGGGCGCTGGTCGCCTCGTCCAGCAACAGCAGCGGCGGATTCTTCAGGATCGCGCGGGCGATGCTGATGCGCTGTCGCTGGCCCCCCGACAGGCGCACGCCGCGCTCGCCGAGGAACGTCCGGTAGCCCTCCGGCAGCGCGCGGATGAAGGTGTCGGCGAAGGCCGCGCGGGCCGCGGCCACGACCTCGTCGTCGCTCGCTTCCGGCCGGCCGTAGCGGATGTTCTCCATCGCATCGGCCGAGAAGATGATGCTGTCCTGCGGCACGATGCCGATACGGTGGCGCAGGTCGTCCAGCGACAGCGCGGTCACCGGTATGCCGTCGAGCGTCACCGTGCCGGCGCCGGCGTCGTAGAAACGCAGCAGCAGCGAGAACACGGTGCTCTTGCCGGCCCCGCTCGGGCCGACGAGGGCCACCGTCTCGCCGGGACGCACGTCGAGACTGAAGTTCGTCAGCGTCGGATGCCGCGGCCGCGACGGATAGGAGAAGGCGACGTCGGCCAGTCTCACCGCCGATCCGCCGACCACTGGCGGCAGGGTCGCAGGCTCCGGAGCCGAGGCGATCGGCGACCGCAACGCCAGCAGTTCCATCAGCCGCTCGGTCGCTCCGGCCGCACGCAGCAGGTCGCCGTAGACCTCCGACAGCACCGCCACGCTGCCGACGAGGATGATCACGTAGACGACGGTCTGGCCGAGGTGGCCGGCGGTGATCTCGCCGTGAACGACCGCCTGCGTGCCCTGGTACAGACCCCACAGCAGCGCGCCGAAGGTGGCGCTGATGATGAAGGCCACCAGAATCGCGCGCATGCGGCTGCGCCGCACCGCGGTGGCGAAGGCGTTCTCGGTCGACGCCGCGAAGCGCTGCGCCTCGCGCGCTTCCTGGGTGTAGCTCTGCACGACCGGGATCGCGTTCAGCACCTCGGCGGCGATCGCGCTCGAATCGGCGATGCGATCCTGGCTGGCACGCGAGAGCTTGCGCACCCGGCGGCCGAAGAACAGCGACGGCAGCACGACGATGACGAGGATGCCGAGCACCTGCGTCATCACGTAGGGGTTGGTGACGATCAGCATCGCCATCGCGCCGATGCCCATCACGGTATTGCGCAGGCCCATCGACAGGCTCGAGCCGACGACCGTCTGCACCAGCGTCGTGTCGGTCGTGAGCCGCGACAGCACCTCGCCGGTCTGCGTCGTCTCGAAGAACTCGGGGCTTTGCCGGACCACGTGGGCATAGACCGCATCGCGCAGGTCCGCGGTGACGCGCTCGCCGAGCCAGCTCACCATGTAGAACCGCAATGCCGAGAACACGCCGAGCGCCACGCCGACGCCGAAGAGGGCGAAGAAGTGCTCGCGCAGCGCCATCACCCGGGCTCCGGGGTCGGCAGCGATGAAACCTTCGTCGATGAGCGAGCGCAGCGCCAGCGGCAGCACCAGCGTGCTGACCGCGGCAAGGACGAGAAAGACCCCGGCGAGAGCGATGCGAACGCGGTACGGGCGCAGGAACGGCAGCAGTCCCCCGAGCGCACGGACGTCGCGCGCGGCTTTCAGCGGCTCGCCTGGCAGGGTCGGCTCCGGCACCCCGATTGCCGCAGCGACGGAGGGCAAAGCCGGGGGAGGCGGCTGCGGCGACGAGGCAGGGATCATCGGGAAAGTGTAGAGGAGGTTGTCTGGCCTTTTATCGACAGGGCAGAAAAAGCCTTGACATTTATTGCCTAGGCATTTATAGTCACGTCACTCACCCGAATGCCGCAAGAAACACCCATGTCCCGCTCCCCCGCCCCCGCCACCTTCTACAGTGCCGATGGCTACTGCGCGAACGACAGCGTCGGCTTCCTGATGCGCCGTGTGCTGATGGCGCTGACCCAGGACACCGACAAGCGCCTCGAGCCTCACGGCCTGACGCATGCCCAGTGGGGGCCGCTGTTCATGATCCGCAAGGCCGGCTCGGCGACTGTCGCCGAGATCGCCCGGGAACTGCAGATGGACCCGGGCGCGATGACGCGGCTGCTCGATCGCCTGGAGGCCAAAGGCCTGTGCAACCGCGTCCGCTCCACCGACGACCGGCGCGTTGTCAACCTGGCGCTCACTCCCGATGGTGAGGAAGCCGCGGACAAGGTGCCGGTGGCGCTCGCCGAGGTCATGAACGCCCACCTCGCAGGCTTCTCCGAGGCCGAATGGCAGACGCTGAGGGGACTGCTGCAACGCATGCTCGACAACGCCGAGGTCTGCCGCGAAGCCCGCTGTTCGGGCCAGCCGGCCACCCCGATTTCCGATACCCGCAACCGAGAACAACATGAATCCCCCGATGACGTCGCTCCCCGCTGAGCGCGACGACCCCTGCGGCGGCGGCCAGCCGCTTGCGTGCGCCAAGCGGCGCTTGCCGACCGTCGCCGCGTTCCTCATTGCCGTCGCGTCGACGCTGGTGATGATGTTTGCCGGCTGCGCGAGCACCGCCGGCATCGCCCCGCACGCCGTGCCGATCGTGCCGGCGCAGTTCGGTCTCGGCGGCAACGGCAATGCGCCGGCGATCGCGCCCGAGTGGTGGGCCGCCTTCGGCGACCCGGCGCTGAGCGGGCTGATCGAGCGCGCACTCGCCGATAGCCCGAGCCTGAAGGCCAGCGCGGCCCGGGTCGAGCGCGCCACCGCCAGTGCCGACACGGCGCGGGCGGCGCAGGGCCCGCAGGTCACGGGTTCCCTCGATGTCCAGCGTCAGCGCTTCACCGCCAACGGCCTCTACCCGCCGCCATTGGCAGGTTCGCTGCAGAACACCGGGACCCTCCAGGCTTCGGGCTCGTGGGAGCTCGACCTGTTCGGGCGTCACCGTGCCGCACTCGATGCGGCGATCGGCACCGAGCGCGCCGCCGAGGCCGACCGCCAAGCCGCGCGCGTGATGTTGTCGAGCAACGTCGCCCGCACCTATCTGCAGCTCGCACGCCTCGTCGAGCAGCGCGAGATCGCGAAGCGCTCCCTCGGGCAGCGCGACGAGTTCCTGGGCCTCATCCGCCAGCGCGTCCAGGCGGGCATCGACACCACCGTCGAGTTGCGACAGGGCGAGGGCGCCGTCCCGGAGACCCGCCAACTGCTCGAGGCGCTCGACGAGCAGATCACGCTCACCCGCCATGCCCTGGCCGCGCTGACGGTCCAGGCCCCGGCCGCGCTCGACGGTCTGACACCACGCCTGGCCGAGGTTCGTCCTGTCGATGTGCCGTCGATCGTGCCGGCTGACCTGCTCGGTCGTCGCGCCGACGTGAGCGCGGCGCGCTGGCGCGTGGAGGCTGCGACCCAGGATGTCGCAGCGGCCCGCGCGCAGTTCTATCCGAACGTCAACCTGAGCGCGTTCATCGGCGTCTCGAGCATCGGCCTCGATCGCCTGCTGCGCGCCGGCAGCGAGCAATACGGCGCCGGCCCGGCCATCCGCTTGCCGCTCTTCGATGCCGGCCGGCTGCGCGCCAACTTGCGCGGCCGTGCCGCCGATCTCGACCTCGCGGTGGAAACCTACAACGCGGCCGTGGTCGATGCGGTCCGCGACGTCGCCGATCAGCTCGGCTCGCTGCGCTCCATCGAGCGCCAACGGCGCGAGCAGGTGCTGGCCGCGTCGGCGGCCGAATCGGCCTACGACCTGGCCACGCAGCGCTACCGCGCGGGCATCGGCAGCTATCTCACCGTGCTCAATGCCGAAACCAATGTGCTGAACCAGCGCCGCACGAGGGCCGACCTCGAGGCCCGGGCGCTCGACGGCCGCGTGGCCCTGATTCGCGCCCTCGGTGGTGGCTTCGATGCCTCGACAGCGCCGCGTCTGGCGGCCGCCCGCTCCGGCGCCTGACCCCATTCCATCGCAACCGATTTCCGGAGAGTCCCTCGATGAATTCCCGCGAGAAGGCAGACACCCCGGCTGCCGCCACGCCTGCCGGCGCGCCTGCTCCCGAGGCCACCCGTGACGCACCTCCTGCGTCCACCGCCGCCCCGGTACGCGGCAATCGCGCCCGCAAGCGCGCCCTGCTCGGGGTGGCGGGCATCGTCGCCATCGCTGCCATCGCCTACGGGACGTACTGGGCGCTGGTGTTGAACCACTACGAGAGCACCGACAACGCGTATGTGCAGGGCAATGTCGTCCAGCTGACGCCGCAGGTCGCCGGCACCGTCGTCTCGATCGACGCCGACGACACCGACTTCGTCAAGGCCGGCCAGACGCTGGTCAGGCTGGACCCTGCCGATGCCCGCGTTGCGCTCGACCAGGCCGAAGCGCAGCTCGGCCAGGCGGTTCGGGAAGTGCGCGCGCTGTATTCCAACAATGGCGTGTGGCAGGCTCAGATCGCCGCACGCCAGGCCGACATGGCGCGCGCGCAGAGCGAGGTGGCGCGGGCCCAGGACGATGTCGACCGGCGCGCGCCGCTGGTCGCCACCGGCGCGGTCGGCAAGGAGGAGTTCGACCACGCGAAGAGCGCGCTCGCGGCCGCTCGCAGCGCACTCGCGGCAGCCCAGTCGGGCACGCTCGCGGCGCGCGAGCAACTCGCCTCGAACCAGTCGCAGACGGAGGGCATCTCCGCCGAGCAGCATCCGAACGTGCAGCGTGCCGCGGCGCGCGTGCGCGAGGCCTACCTCGGCCTGGCCCGTGTCGAGCTGAAGGCGCCGGTCGACGGTTATGTCGCCAAGCGCAGCGTGCAACTCGGCCAGCGCGTGCAGGCAGGAGCCCCGCTGATGTCGCTGGTCGAACTGAAGCAGGTCTGGGTCGATGCCAACTTCAAGGAAGGGCAGCTGCGCAACCTGCGCATCGGCCAACCGGTGGTGCTCGTCGCCGATGTCTACGGCAAGAAGGTCGACTACCACGGCTCGGTGGAGGGCCTGGGCGCCGGCACCGGCTCGGCGTTCGCGTTGCTGCCGGCCCAGAACGCGACCGGCAACTGGATCAAGGTCGTGCAGCGCGTGCCGGTGCGCATTGCGCTCGACCCGCAGGAAGTCGCTCAGCATCCGCTGCGGGTCGGCCTGTCGATGGACGCGAAGGTCGATGTCAGCCGGACCGACGGCCGGATGCTCGCCGATGCGTCGCGCTCGCCGGTGGCCAGTCGCACCGCGGTCTTCGATCAGGTGAACCGCGAAGCCGAGACCGACGTGCGCCGCGTCATCGCCGCCAACCTCGGCCGTGCGCCGAAGCTCGTTGCGGCGCCCACGCGCGGCGCCGAGCCCGCCGCACCGTCGAGCATGCCGCTGGCCGGCAACGCGCCGCGGGCAGCGTCCAGCGCATCGGTGCTGGCGCGCGTGCACTGAGCGGCGGCAGTTCCTCGTCCGCGGTTCCTTCTTCCAGCGAGTCCCATCATGTCGTCCTCGACCCTGCGCGACGAGCCGGGTGCGGCGCCGTCCTCAGCGCCTGCGGCCGGGTCACGCCCGCCGGCGTTCGCGCCCTTGCGCGGCGGTCAGCTCGTCCTGGGCACGATTGCGCTGTCGCTGGCGACCTTCATGAACGTGCTCGACACCTCGATCGCCAACGTGTCGATCCCCGCGATTGCCGGCGACATGGGGGTGAGTCCGGCGCAGGGCACCTGGGTGATCACGTCGTTCGCGGTCGCCAACGCGATCTCGGTGCCGTTGACGGGTTGGCTCACGCAGCGCTTCGGCCAGGTGCGACTCTTCACGGCGAGCATCGTGCTGTTCGTCATCGCCTCGTGGCTGTGCGGTCTGGCGCCCAACATCGGCATGCTGATCGCTTTCCGCGTACTGCAGGGACTGGTCGCCGGGCCGATGATTCCCCTGTCGCAGACGCTGCTGCTGGCGAGCTACCCGGCGGCGATGGCGGGTACGGCGATGGCGATGTGGGCGATGACGGTGCTGGTCGCTCCGGTGGTCGGTCCGCTGCTCGGCGGCTGGATCACCGACAACATTTCCTGGCCCTGGATCTTCTACATCAACATTCCGGTCGGAATCCTTTCGGCCGTGCTGACCTGGTCGATCTATCACAAGCGCGACCCCGGTCCGCGCCGCGTACCGCTGGACTACGTCGGCCTCGCGCTGCTGGTGCTGTGGGTCGGGGCGCTGCAGATCATGATCGACAAGGGCAAGGAGCTCGACTGGTTTGCCTCGAACCAGATCCTCCTGCTCGCCGTCGTCGCGGTGGTCGGCTTCATGTTCTTCATCGCCTGGGAGCTCACCGAGAAGAATCCGATCGTCGACCTGCGCCTGTTCGGGCAGCGCAACTTCCTGATGGGCACGCTGTCGCTTTCGGTGGCCTATGGCATCTTTTTCGGCAACATCGTGCTGCTGCCGCTCTGGCTGCAGCAGTACATGGGCTACACCGCGACCTGGGCCGGCATGGCGATGGCGCCGGTCGGCGTGCTGGCGATCGTGCTGTCGCCGTGGGTCGGCAAGAACGTCTCGAAGATCGATCCGCGCCGTCTCGCCACGGTCGCCTTCCTCGGCTTCGCGCTGATCCTGTGGATGCGCTCTCGCTTCAACGTCCAGGCCGACTTCACGACTGTCCTGATCCCGACGATCGTGCAGGGCGCGGCGATGGCGTTCTTCTTCATTCCGCTGCAGGCCATCATCTTCTCGGGGCTGACGCCGGACCGGATGCCCGCCGCCGCGGGCCTGAGCAACTTCGTGCGGATCACCGCTGGCGCCATCGGCACGTCGCTGTTCACGACCGCCTGGGAGAACCGTGCGGTCCTGCATCATGCGGACCTGGCCGAGTCCATCAACAATGCCAGCGCGGCGACCACGTCGACGCTGAGCCAGCTCGGCGCCGCCGGCTACTCCTCCCAGCAGGCGCTCGGCGCGATCAATCGCATGGTCGACCAGCAGGCCTACACACTGGCTGCGACCGACCTGTTCCTGCTGTCGTCAGCGATCTTCGTCGTCCTGATCGCGATGGTGTGGATGACCCGGCCGGTGCGCGGCGTCGCAGTCGATGCCGGCGGGGCGCACTGAGCGCCGTCAAAGCGCGAGGCGGCCCGCATAGCCGGTCATCTCGAGGTAGCCCCGGCCGAGGCGCGCACCGCCTGCATCGAGCAGATCGCTGAGCCCCTCCCAGTAGACCGAACCCGTGCTGGCGCGCGAGTCGAGTTCCTGGTTGTCGAGCAGGGCACGCACCGCGTAGCGCCCGACGGGCGTCTCGACGCTCCATTCGACCGGATAGGTCGCCTTCGACGCGGCGCTGTTCCAGAGCCGGCCCGGCGCGAAGCGGACCTCGTCAGCGCGGAAATTGCGCGCTTCCCCTTGCGGCGCTCGAAAGCTGCCACCGGCCCAGAGCGCGCTGCCGTCGCGGCGCCGCAGCCGGAACGCCGTCAGCGCCGAGCCGTCCGTCAGGTTCATGCCGATCCAGTCCCAACCGACCGCCTCGGCGTCGAGGAAGGCGTCGCTCCACTCGTGGTCGATCCAGGCACGACCACGCACCGCGTGGCTGCGACCGTCGAGCATCAGCGTGCCATCGACCGCGAGTTGCGGCTGGCTGTAGTAGCGGCTGCTGGATTCCGGGCGCGGCCCCTTGCGCGACAGTCCGGCGATGCCCTGCAGCAGGATCGGTTGCGTCGTGCGGAGGTCCAGGTCGAAGCCGAAGCCTGCCGCAGCGGGCGGCAGTTGCGCGTGGTAGCGGCCGGCGTCGAAGGCACCGGTGCGTTCCAGCGACCAGCCGCGCACCCCCACGCGCGTGTCGCCGGTCGCCGCCTCGGCGATGCCGAATCCGCTGCGTGCGATGCGCTGGTCGTGGCGCAGGCGCCCGGCCGCGATGTCGGTCAGCGCAGCGTGCGCGAACAGCAGCTGACTGGCTGCGAACCGACTCGGGTGATCGGGCGCGACCTCCGTCGTGACCCGGAAGAAGGTGATCTGGAAGCCCCAGAGACGGTCGGCCTCCTCGATCGCGCCGGTCGCGTACCACCACTCGGTGCGCACGTCGGGATGGGCACCGAAATCCGCCGGGAAGGCCAGCGGCTCGACGCCGTCGGCGGCCGCGATCGTCGGTCCCGCCGGCAGGGCGCCTCCACCCGCGCGCGTCGGCGCGCCGGTGGGACGCGCCGGCACGGGCACAGGCGCCGCAGCGCCAGCAGCGCGCTCGGCGAACACGGGCGCCAGCAGACTGGCGAGCAGGGCGCGACGTTCCATGGCCCAGCATCGCACAGGAGGCCGGCGCGCGCGCGACCCCCGCGAGGGCAGTGGTATGCCGCTTGTGGCACCCTCGGCTTTCATCTAGGCTGCCTTCCCCACACCCCGAATCCCTGGAGTTCCGCATGCGCCTTCCCCTTCCGTGGTCCCTGGTGGCCTCGGCCACGCTCGTCAGTGTCCTGGCCGCGTGCGCGAACTCGCCGGCAATGCAGAACGGCATGACGTTCTTCGTCTCGAGCACCGGTTCCGGGAAGGGCGGCGATCTCGGCGGCCTCGCCGGTGCCGATCGCCTGTGCCAGTCGCTCGCCGCCAACGTCGGCGCCGGCAGCCGCACTTGGCGCGCCTATCTCAGTGCCAGCGGCACGAACGCGCGCGACCGCATCGGCCAAGGTCCGTGGCGCAACGCCAATGGCGTCGTCATCGCGAACGACGTGGCCCAATTGCACAGTGCCAACAACCTCAACAAGCAGACAGCGCTGACGGAGCGCGGAGGCGTCGTCAACGGTCGGGGCGATACGCCGAACATGCACGACGTCCTGACGGGGTCGCAGCCCGATGGCACCGCCATCGCCGGCAACGTCGACACCACCTGCAGCAACTGGACCAGCAGTGGCCAGGGCTCCGCGATGGTCGGCCACAGCGACCGCACGGGTCTCGACGAAAGTGCGCCGGCGAAGTCCTGGAACTCGTCGCATCCGTCGCGCGGCTGCAGCGTCGACGCGCTGAAGAGCACCGGCGGCGATGCGCGGCTCTACTGTTTCGCGGTGAACTGAAGCGGCTGGCGGCTTCGCCGCCGCCGCGCGGCGCATCATTCGTCGCCGACCCTGATGGCGAGGCGCTTCGCGCAGAAGCGCCAGATCAGCCGTGATGCGTCGGGGCCTGTCGGATCGCTGTAGGCCTGCCCGGTGGCACCGCCGCTCCAGGCATGCCCGAGGCCTTCCACCTCGCAGAGCGTGGCGGCGAGCTGGCCGTCTCCGGTCCTGAATTCGGTGACACGAGCCGGCCGCCGCGACCCGCGCTGAACCGTGCGCGGCGCACCGGGGGTGGCGCCCGCCCGGGCGGCCCAGCGTTCGACGGCGGCGCGGCCGTTGCGCGCCGCGACGACGGGATCGGCGGTTCCGTGGATCACCAGCAGCGGTGGCAGCGGCGAACCCGTCCGCGCGAGGCCCGGTGCCGCTCGCCCGCCGCGCATCGCCGCCAGCGCCGTCGCCGTCGAGTTCGCCACCCCCGGCGCGACGCCGGAATGCATCGCCACCGCCCGGTAGCGGTCCGGCCTCAACGTTGCCAGCAACGCTGCCATCCCGGCGCCGGCCGACAGCCCGGCCAGGACGATGCGCGACGGGTCGGCCTGCGCGCGGCGACAGACAAGGTCGACGGCGCCGTCGATGATGGCGGCTTCGGCCTGGGCCCGACCGGAACGCGTGTCGTACCAGTTCCAGCAGGCATGCGCGTTGTGCAGGCGGTCCTGCTCGGGATAGAGCACCAGGAAGCGCTCGCGCGCCGCGACGCGGTTCATGCGGCTGCAGGTGGCGAGCGCGGCAGCGTCCTGGCCACAGCCGTGCAGCAGCACCAGCAGCGGTAGGCGCTCGCCGCTGCGAATGCCGGGCGGGCGGTAGAGCCGGTAGTGCCGCGAGCCCAGCGTCGTCGTCGCCGTGCCGCGCGTGAAGCGCTCCACGCTCGCCGGGACGACGCCCGGTCGCGTTCGCGCTGCGGGCGAAGCCGGCTGTGCGGTGTTGCGGCGCTTGACCGGTGTCCGTTTCTTCGCCGCCGGCTGCAGCGACCGGGCGAGTGCCTTGGCGCTCGCGCGCATCACGGTTCGCGTCAGCGACCCGATGCGTCGTTGCAGGCCACGGGGCCAGAGGAGGGTCTTCTTCGAGCGTCTCGGCATGGCGGGCGACGCTGCAGGGCGCATGCCGGTGTGGTGGAGAATGCGACGCTACACCCTGGGGAGACCGTTATGCCCGCATTTGCCACGGTCACGATCGATCACGACCCCGGGCAGGCTCGCATCGCCCGACTGCGGTTGAATCGGCCGAAACGGCTCAATGCGATCAACGAGACGATGCCGTCGGACATCCGCCGGGCGGTTGACTGGGCCGAGGCCGACGACACGGTCCACGTCGTCGTCGTCGAAGGCGCGGGCCGGGCGTTCTGCGCCGGTTACGACCTCACCGAGTTCGCCGAGGGTGGCGCTGCCGACGAGAAGGCACCCTGGGATTCCCTGCGCGACTACGCGACGATGAAGCGCTACACCGAGGACTTCATGGCCCTGTGGCGCTGCTCCAAGCCGACGATCGCGAAGGTTCATGGCCACGCGGTGGCCGGTGGCAGCGACATCGCTTTGTGCTGCGACCTGCTGGTGATGGCCGACGACGCACGCATCGGCTACATGCCGACGCGAGTCTGGGGCTGCCCGACGACGGCGATGTGGACCTATCGGGTCGGCGCGGCGCGTGCCAAGCAGCTGATGTTCACCGGTGACACCTTGAGCGGCGCGGAAGCCGCGGCCTGGGGGCTCGCGAACGCGTCGGTGCCACCTGCCGAACTCGAGGCGGCAACGTGCAAGCTCGCCGAACGCATCTGCGGCGTGCCGCGTTCGCACCTCGCCATGCACAAGCTCGTCGTCAACCAGGTGATGCTGACGATGGGGCTCGAGCAGTCGCAGATGCTGGCGACGGTGTTCGACGGCGTCGCGCGGCACAACCCGGAAGGGCAGTGGTTTCGCCGTCAGGCGCAGGTCGAGGGTTTCAAGAACGCGGTCGAATGGCGCGACAGCGGCCGCCCCATTCCCGAAGGCGACGAGGCGCGTGCGCTGATCATTGAACTCGAGCGCCGCCTCGAGACGTTGCGCGGATCGCCGGACGCGTAGCTGCTGACGCCGGGGATCGACGCGCAGGGCCGCCTGTGCGCCGCGCGTTTCTCCAAAAGCGGTCAGCGCATAGCGGCGCGAACCCTCGCCCTCGCTCACCAGTCCTCCTTCACCGCGAGCGCCATCTGCCGCGATGCCGCTCCGCGCGCGGCGAGCCAGCCGGTCAACGTTCCGGCCAGCAGCACGGCGCCGCAGAGCGCGGCCAGGCGCAGCCACGGCACTCGCAGGTCCATGGTCCAGTGGAAGCTCTGCGGATTCACCACCTCGACGAGAACGACGCTCACCGCCAGGCCGAGCACCAGGCCGAGGAGGGCGCCGACGCCGGTCCAGACGGCACATTCGGCGGCGACGACGCCGAGGACCTGGGCGCGCGTGAATCCGAGGTGGGCGAGCAGGCCGAACTCCTTGCGCCGCGCCAGCACCTGGGCCGAGAAACTCGCGGCGATGCCGAACAGGCCGATGCCGATGGCCACGGCCTGCAACCAGTACGTCACCGCGAAGCTGCGGTCGAAGATGCGCAAGGAGGTCGCCCGGATCGCGCCCGGTTCCGCGAACTCGAGCAGCGCGCCCTCGAAGCCGAGTTCGCTGGCGAGCCGGCGCAGGCGCTCGCGCACGGTCCCCGCATCGATGCCGGGTTCGAGCCAGAGCGCGAGATCGGTGACGCGGTCGTCGCCACTGAGACGGCGATAGTCCTCGGCGCGGATCGCGACGGCGCCGTGCTGGCGTGCATAGTCGCGCCAGACGCCGCCGACGAAGACGGGGATGCGCGCGCCCCCCGGGAGCGGCAGCATGAAGCGCGTGCCGGCTGCGGCGCCGTACAGGTCGACCATCGCCTCGCTGACCCAGACCGGGGTCTCGCCGCCCGGCACCGGGGCCAGCGCGCCGACCAGCGGCAGCCCGGTGGCGGGATCCTCGACGGTGCGGGCGATCAGCGCGACCGCCGGCCGCGCCGGATCGAGTTGCACAGACGTCACGCGCTGGGCTTCGGCGCGCAGCACACCGGGCAACCCGGCAGCGCGGCGCGGCAACGCCGGCGGCAGGGCGGCGACATCGGAGGCGCCCCCGCCGACGCCGGCGCGCACGTACAGGTCGGCTGGCAGCACCTGGTCGAGCCATTGCATCACCGAGCCGCGGAAGCTTCCGACCATCACGGTCAGTGCGACGGCCAGGCTCAGGCTGGCGACGACGCCGGCCACGGCGATCGTCGCGCCCTGGCGTTGATGGCGGGCGCGCTCGATGGCCAGCAACGCGAGCGGCTCGTCGGCATGCGGCAACACGCGCAGCAACAGGCCGATGCCAGCGGGCACGCAGGCGATGCCGCCCAGCAGCAGGCAGGCGACCGAGCCGTACGCCGCGAGGGGAATGCCACCGACCGACGGCAGCAATGCGAGGCCGATGCCCGCCAGCAGCAGCATCGCGCCGACGCCACCGGCGTCCTGACCGGACAGTACCGGCCCGAGGCCCTTGAGACCCTGGGCCGGCGCGATGCGCGCGGCGGCGCGTGCCGGCAACCAGCCGCCGACGAGCGCGGCGGCGACGCCGAGCGCGCCGTAGGTCAGTGCGGCAGCGCCATGGAACTGCAGCGTCGGTGCGACGCCCTGGAAATAGCCGCCACCGAGATCTCCGCCGAGGATGCGCAACGCGAGCGCCGCGAGGGCGGTGCCGAGGCCGATGCCGGCGGCACTGCCCACGGCGCCGAGCAGCGCGGCCTCGGCCAGAACCAGGCGCAGGCGCGCCGTGGCACCGAGACCGAGCACGCCGAGCAGCGCCAGCTGCGGCTGGCGCTTGGCGACGGACAGCGCGAGTATCGAGAACACCAGGAACGCGCCGGTGAACAGCGCGACGAGGGCCAGTACCGTGAGGTTGACGCGATAGGCCCGCGACACGTTCGACAGGCGCTGCGCGGCTTCGTCCGGCGCGGCTGCGCGCACGCCCGGCGGCAGCGCGAGTTCGCGCAGCACCGCGGCGCGGTCCGCTCCCGGCATCAGGCGCACGTCGATGCGGCTCAATCGGCCGAGCCAGCCAAAGCTGGCCTGGGCGCCGGCGATGTCCATCACCGCCAGCGCGGGTCCGGTCGCGGCGACGCCGCCGGCGATGCGCAACGGGGTCGCGCCGCGCGGCGTCAGCACGCGCAGCGTTCCGCCGCCCGCCGCGGGCGCGAAGCGCGTGGCCGCCTGTGGATTCAGGAAGATCGCGCCGGGATCCAGCAGCGCCAGGCGGTCGGCACCGCCATCGGGGCGGGGCAGCAGCGCCGGGGACAGCGCGCCGGCGACCAGCGCGTCGATGCCGAGGATGCGAAGCGGCGCGCGCCCGCCGGCGGCGTCGAACGCCGAGGTCTCGACCTCGACCAACGGACTTGCGATCGCGACCTGCGGATGGGCGGCGACGCGCGCGTACAGCGCCTCGTCGAAACCCCCGGCCTGGGCGCGGAGTTCGAAATCGGGCTCGCCGTTGATCGAACGCACGGCGGCGCTGAATTCGCCCAGCGCCGACTCGTTGATCAGTTGGACCGAGAACGCTAACGCGACTCCGAGCGTCACCGCGAGCAGCGCCGCCAGGGTGCGCCAGGGGTGGTGGCGAACCTCCGGCCAGGAGAGCTGGCGCAGCAACCCGATCAAGACGGGCCCTGTTCGTCGGCGGGCGGCGCACCGTCGACGCGCGGTTCCTCGCGTTCGCGCCGTTTCCCGGCAGCGGGCAGTTCGGCGTTGGCGCGCGGCCCGCTCTCGATTCCGCTCATCGTCAGCCGAAGCACCCGGTCGGCGAGCGCCGCCGCGCCGGCCGAGTGGGTCACCAGCACGCAGGCGGCGCCCTCGTGCCGGACCTGGTCGTGCAGGACCTGCATGACCCGTCCGGCAGTCTGCGGATCGAGGTTGCCGGTCGGCTCGTCGGCCAGGATCAGCTGCGGCCGATGCACCAGCGCGCGCGCGATCGCGACGCGCTGCAGCTGACCGCCGGAGAGGGTCTGCGGCAGGCGCTGCCCGAGGCCGCCGAGGCCGACGGCGTCGAGCACCGCCGCGACGCGTGCCGGGTCGGGCCGGCGCAGCAGCAGCAGCGGCAGGCCGACGTTGTCGGCCACGCTGAGGTGCGGCAGCACGTGAAACGCCTGGAACACGAAGCCCAGATGCGCGCGCCGGAAGCGCGCCTGGCCGGCCTCGTCGAGCGCGTCGACGTCGGTCCCGGCGATGCGGACGTGGCCGCGATCGACGCTGTCGAGCCCGGCGATGCAGTTCAGCAGCGTCGACTTGCCGACACCCGATTCGCCGATGATGGCGACGAACTCGCCGCGCTCGACGACGAGATCGACGGCATCGAAGACGACAGCCTCGCCGTAGCGCTTGCCGAGTCCGGCGACCTCGAGCAGTGCCATCGCCGCTTTCAGTCGCGCTCGGGCATCGCGGCGACGGCCGCCCGCGCGAGTGCGACCACCTGCGCGGTCGCGTCGGCGTCGTCGCAGGCCACGCTCCGGCGCCACGGCATGCCACGCAGCCAGGTCAGCTGGCGCTTGGCGAGCTGGCGCGTGGCCGCAGCGCCGCGCTCGGCGAGGTCGCCGAGGTCGCCGGCGTCGAGCGCGGCCCAGGTCTGCCGGTAGCCGACCGAGCGCATCGACGGCAAGGCGGCATGCACGTCCGGGCGGTCGCGCAGCGCGCGCACCTCGTCGACGAGTCCGGCCTCGAGCATCGCCGCGAAGCGCGCTGCGATGCGCGCATGCAGCCAGCCACGCTCGCGGGGCTCGAGGGCGATCAGCACCGGTCGTTCTTCGCTGCGCGGTCCTTGTTGCCAGGTCGAGATCGGCACGCCGCTGATGCGGTGGACCTCGAGCGCACGCTGGACGCGCTGCGTATCGCCGGGCGCGAGCCGCGCGGCCGTCGTCGGGTCGACGCGCGCCAGCTCGGCGTGCATCGCAGCCCAGCCGTCGCGCTCGGCCTGCGCGTTGAGGTCCGCGCGAATCTCGGCGTCCGCGGCCGGCATCGCGTCGAGGCCGTCGAACAGCACCTTGAAGTACAGCATCGTGCCGCCGACGAGGAGCGGCAGGTGGCCGCGGGCGTCGATCGCGGCGATCAGCCGGCGGGCGTCGGCGACGAAGCGCGCCGCGGAATAGGCCTCGGCCGGATCGAGGATGTCGATCAGATGGTGCGGCACCTGCGCGCGCTCGGCGGCACTCGGCTTGGCGGTGCCGATGTCCATGCCGCGGTAGACCTGCGCCGAATCGACACTGACGATCTCCACCGGACGCAGCGCTCGCAGTGCCGCCGCGACGGCCAGAGCCGCCGCGCTCTTGCCGGAGGCCGTCGGGCCGGCCAGGCACACGTAATGCGGCGCGACGATGGCCACGGAACCTCGGCGCGCTCAGGCCGGACGCGCCGCGGCGTCGAGCGCCCGCGGCGTCGGCGGCGTCGGCTCGCCATGGCGCTGCACCAGCGTCCAGGCGACGGTGGCCAGGGCGACGCTGACCGCGCCGACACCGAGCGTCAGCGGATAGACGGTGCCGTTCAGGCTGTGGCCGAGCCACAAGCCGACCGCCAGCGCCGCCAGCGTCATCACGAAGCCGGACAGCGAAGCCGCGGTTCCGGCCTTCTCCGGGAACGGGCCGATCGCGCCGGCCTGCCCGCAAGGCTGGTGCACGCCGTGGCCGATGGCAAACAGGTACTGCGGCAGCACGATGGCCCAGACCGCGTGAACGCCGGCCAGGCTCAGAGCCGCCATCGACAGGCCGCCGGCAAGCGTGAACCACGCGCCGCGGCGGACGGCGCCGCGCAAGCCATGACGCGCCAGCCAGCGGCGACAGATGAAGGTGCCGCCGATGTAGGCCACCGACATCGAAGCGAGGATCGCACCGAAGGCCAGGCGCGACGTGCCGAGCACGTCGATGAAGACGAAGGCCGAGCCGGCGAGCATGAAGAAGAGGCCGCCGTAGGCCAGGCCGGAGAGCGCCGCCCAGGCGCGAAACGTCGGGTTGGCGACGACGGCGGCCCAGTTGCGCAGCAGGCGCCGCGGACGCATCGCCAGCGGATCGCGCTGCGGCACAGTCTCCTCGAAGCGCAGGCTCACGAAGGCCAGCGAGCCCGCGCCGAACACGGCCAGCGCGAGCAGCACCGCGTGCCAGTTGGTGTATTCGATCAGGAAACCGCCGGTGAGCGGCGCCAGCGCGGCGATGATGCCGAGCCCGCCGAGCGCGCGCGACATCACGCGCGCCCCTTCGCCCGGATCGAACAGGTCGCGCACGATCGAGCGGCCGCTGGTCACGGCCGCGGCCATCGCCACGCCTTGCAGGGCGCGCCAGCCGATCAGGACCTCGATGCTCGACGCCGCGGCGCCGAACAGGCTGGCCACGGTGTAGAGCGCGAGGCCGCCGAGCAGCACGGGACGCCGGCCGTAGCGGTCGGCCAGCGGGCCGCAGACGAGTTGCGACAGGCCGAAGCAGATCATCAACGCCGACAACGTCAGCTGGGCCGCGCCGATGCTCGCGCCGAGCTCGCGCTGGACGGTCGGCAGTGCCGGCAGGTAGAGGTCCGTGGTGATCGGTTGCAACCCCAGCAGGAGGGTGAGCAGGACGACGATGATGACGGGAGACATGTGCCGACGCGCGGCGGACGGTACGGCCATGGTCGGAGGTTAGCAGGGCGCTCTCCCTCGGGCGTAGGAGGCTGCCCACAGCGGAGCGCGACCTGCGGCCGACCCTCCTCGGGCCGATGTCCGCGGGCGCGGCGTGGCCCCCTGGCCTATGCTGCGCTGTCCCGCGCGCGGCGCTCCTTGCCGCGACCGTCGGGGCGAAACACGCCTCGCCTTCAGCCTCCGGAGTCTTCCATGAACCTGTCACTCAGCATCGGCCCGCTGTTCTCGCTGATCGCCGGCATCCTCATCCTGATCGTGCCGCGCCTGCTCAACTACATCGTCGCGATCTACCTGATCGTGATGGGATTGCTCGGCCTCTTCGGCCATGGCGGCATGAGACTGTGACCGGCATCAGGCCTTGACGAAAGTCTCGTCGGCGCGCAGATAGCGCCACTGCCCCGCCGGCAGGTCGCCGAGCATCACGGCGCCGATGCGCACCCGCTTCAGGCCGAGCACCTGCAGGCCGACGGCTTCGCACATGCGCCGGATCTGGC
>JBBQCD010000056.1:0-27374 GCA_038318385.1 Burkholderiales bacterium
GCACGATGGTCGAGCCGGCCAAGCGCGTGGTCATCAACGAACTCGTCTGCGAAGGCTGCGGCGACTGTTCGGTGCAGAGCAACTGCCTGTCGGTGGAGCCGGTCGAGACCGAATTCGGCCGCAAGCGCCGCATCAACCAGAACACCTGCAACAAGGACTACTCCTGCGTCAAGGGCTTCTGCCCGAGCTTCGTCACGGTCGAGGGCGGGCAGCTAAAGAGCGCCGCGAAGAAGGCCGAACCCGGGCGGCCCGATCCGTTCACGCTGGCGCCGCTGCCCGAGCCGGCGCTGCCGCTGGCCGAAGCGCCGTGGGGCATCGTCGTCGCCGGGGTCGGCGGAACCGGCGTGATCACGATCGGCCAGCTGCTCGGCATGGCGGCGCATCTCGAGGGCAAGGGCATCGTCACCCAGGATTCCGCCGGCCTCGCGCAAAAGGGCGGCGCGACCTGGAGCCACATCCAGATCGCCAACCGCCTCGACGGCATCTTCACCACCAAGGTCGGCACCGCGGAGGCCGACCTGGTGATCGGCTGCGATCCGATCGTCACTGCGAACAAGGCGACGCTGGCGGTGATGCGCGAAGGCCGCACCTTCGTCGCGATGAACACCCACGCCACACCGACGGCGGCCTTCGTCTCGGACCCGGACTGGCAGTTCCCGGCCGGCAACTGCGAAGCCGCCGTCGCCGCGGCCGCGGGCGCGACCGGCTTCGGCGGCTTCGATGCCGACCGGCTCGCGGTTCAACTGGTCGGCGACTCGCTCTACACCAACCCGCTGCTGCTCGGCTATGCCTGGCAGAAGGGCAAGGTTCCGCTGAGCCGGGCGGCGCTGCTGCGCTCGATCGAGCTAAACGGTGTCCAGGTCGAGAACAACAAGCTCGCCTTCGAATGGGGACGCCGCGCCGCCCACGACCTGGCGGCGGTCGAAGGGCTGGTCAAGCCGGCGCAGGTGATCGAGTTCGTCCGCAGGACCATCGATGTCGACGGCCTGGTCGCCAAGCGGGTTGAGTTCCTGACCGCGTACCAGAATGCCGCCTACGCCGCCGAATACCGGACCTTCGTCGACAAGGTCCGAGCCGCCGAGAGGGCGCTCGGCGCCGGCCCGGAGCGCCTCGCTGAAGCCGTCGCCCGTTACCTGTTCAAGCTGATGGCCTACAAGGACGAGTACGAGGTCGCCAGGCTGCACACCGACACCGGCTTCCTCGAGCGCATCGCGACCCAGTTCGAGGGCGACTACCGAGTCAACTACCACCTCGCGCCGCCGGCCATCGCGGCGCGCAACGACAAGGGCGAACTCGTCAAGCGCCGCTTCGGGCCGTGGATGCACACCGCCTTCAAGGTCCTGGCGCGGTTCAAGGGGCTGCGCGGCACGCCGTTCGATCCGTTCGGCGGCACCGAAGAGCGGCGCGGCGAGCGCGCCCTCATCGGCGAGTACCGGGCCTCGATCGAGGAAGTGCTGAACGGGCTCGGCCGGGGAAATCTCGGACTGGCGGTGGAAATCGCTCGCGTTCCCGAGGAAATCCGCGGCTACGGGCACGTCAAGGAGCGGCATCTCGCCGCAGCCCGACCGAAATGGGCGGCGCTGATGGCTCAGTGGCGCGGCGGCGAACGCCAGGCGGCCTGAGAGACCGGGAGCGAGCGCCAGACCCCGGATAGCCGCGGACCGGGCGCCCCCCGAGGCACGCGCGAGCCCTACGCCACCTGTCGCGAACCCCCCGGATCAGGGGGGAATTGCAGGGTCCGCGAGCCCGGCTCCTCTCTAGAATGAACCTCCCCGCGCCCCAGAAGCAAGCGACTGTCGCCGCCAGCAGCGACGATGCCCCAGTACCGCGCGGGTTACAGGGCGTCCCAGGCTCTCCAAACCAGAACAGGGTGGTCACATGCAGACGCGTATCAAGCAAGCCGTACTCGGCGCAGTCTTCTTCCTGGCGGCCACGGTCGGCAGCGTCGCGCCCTCCCAGGCCGCGATCTACACCGGCAACTGGGATCCAGCCTTCGGCGCCTCGACAATCTTCCCGAACCTCGGCTGGAAAGGCGAAGCCCACTTCAACGTCCCGGACGCTTGCCTCGGCCTGACCGGTTCCTTCATGAACAGCGACTCCCCTTGCGGCGGCGGAGGGATGTCGGTGCTCGACGCGAAGATCGATTTCTATAACAGCACCACCGATCCCACCGGCTCGACGGTCCTGCAGACCTTGACACTTGCGCCGATCGCCTTCATCAACGGTATGTCGTTCGTGACCATAGCCGGCGTCACTGATCTCACCGGAGTCGATACCGGTTTCTTCGCGCCGGCACAGGGCAGCATTCCGGAGGCCAAGTTCGGCGGCAACAACTACTGGTTCCATCTGATCCTGCTGGGGGATCAGGCCAGACTGGTATACACCCTCAGCGGCTCCGCAAGCCCCGGATGTGCGATCTTCGCGGCAGTGGGGTCGCCTGAGTGCGGCGTTTCACAGGTGGAGTCCGTCATTCACTTCAGCCCGGCCATCCCCGAGCCCGAAACGTATGCGCTGTTCGCGACCGGCCTGGTTGCGCTGTGGCTGCGCCGCCGCAACCGGGCGGCGATCGCCGCCTGAGATCCCCCGAGCGCTCCTGCGGTATCCGCGGGATGAAAGAACGAGCCGGCAAGTCCGGCTCTTTCTTTGCCCGTCGATTTCAAGCTGCGACCGTTTCCTCGCAAATCGACAGCGCGCTGCGGATGGCCTGATCCACTTCCCACGCCTCCCCTTCGCGCCAGGCATCGTCGAACACCGGCGTCGAGAGCGTGGCACGCAGCCTCTCCAGGTGTGCCTGCCAGCGCATCTCGACGCGAGGGGGCCGGATCAGGGAGAGCTTTTCGCGCGAAGCCGCGGCCGACGCGGACACATGCGTCGCCAGTTCTATCCGACCCTGCACCCGCGCCACCGCGGCATGATCCTCGAGGCAACCGAGCAGTTCCTCCCACATCTCGAAAGCCCGGAACGTGCGCAGCGCCTCGCCGAGGCGGCGTCGTGCAGAATCGACCTCGCCGCGTTCGAGCTCAGCCTTGCCGAGCCAGCGCAGGGCGTTGGCCTCGCCGCGCTTGTCGCCGGCCTCGCGGCACACCGTCAGCGACCGCTTGAAGCGCAGGCAAGCCTGCTCGAGATCGCGCCCCTCGAAGCCGACCTCGCCGAGCAGCAGCTCGCACTCACCCTCGACCTCCTGGTGCTTGATGGAACGCGCGATCGCCAGGCACTGCTCGAGCTGCGTCCGGGCCTGCTCGTCATCGCCCAGGTAGATGCCGATCTGCCCGAGGTGCAGCAGACCGATGGCCTCGCCGAAGCGGTCGCCGAGCTCGCGGAACGTCGCGAGCGCCTCGCGTTCGCTCTCCATCGCGCCGACGGCGTCGCCTTCCTGCAGGCGTGCGAGCGACAGCGTCGACAGCGTCGCCGCGATCTCGGTCGGGTTGCCGAGCCGGCGTCGCAGCAGGAGGCACGTCTCCAGCATGCGCCGGGCCTCGGAATGGTCGCTCTGGGTCTCGGCGAGCGCGGCGCCCACATAGAGCGCCCAGGCCTGCGCGAGGTCGGACTCCTGGACCGCCGGCAGGGCCAGCGCCGCGCGGACGATGGCGCGTCCCTCGCTCGAATAGCCGCGAAGGATCCAGAACGCCTGCATCGCCACCGCGAACTTGACCGCGACGAAGGCGTCGACGCCGCCGGCCAGCGCCAACGCCATCGAACTGCGAACGTTGTCGTGCTCGGTTTCCAGGCGCATGATCCATTCCGCCTGTTCCAGGCCGCGCAGGCCGCGATTCGCGTCCTTCGCCATGGCGAAGTAGTGCTCGCAGTGGCGAGCCTCGGTGGCTGCGGCCTCGTCGCCCTCCTTCAGCTTCTCGCTGGCATAGTCGCGGATCGTCTCGAGCATGCGATAGCGCGCGCCCTCGTCGCTCTCCTCGAGGGTGACCAGGGACTTCTCCACCAGCGAGCCGAGGATGTCGACCACCTCGTCGGGATCGACCGGATCGGACCCGCAGACCTGCTCGGCGGCGGACAACGCGAAACCGTCGACGAAGACGCCCAGGCGATTGAGCACCAGGCGCTCGGCGTCGTTCAGCAGCTCGTAGGACCAGTCGACCAGCGCGCGCAGCGTCTGCTGGCGCAGCTGCAGCACCCGCGCGCCTCCCGTCAGCACCTTGTAGCGATCCTTCAGCCGGGTGTTGATGTCGGCCACGCTCAGCGAGCGGACCCGCGCCGCCGCGAGCTCGAGGGCCAGCGGGATGCCTTCCAGGCGCGCCACCAGCTCGGCGACGGCCGGGGCCTCGCGTTCGTTC
Organism: Burkholderiales bacterium; assembly: GCA_038318385.1. Lineage (GTDB taxonomy): Bacteria > Pseudomonadota > Gammaproteobacteria > Burkholderiales > Burkholderiaceae_C > Schlegelella_A. The sequence goes on from JBBQCD010000056.1 coordinate 4,290, forward strand.
AGCGCGAAGGAGGGCTTGTGCGCCTGCGCGCGCTCCACGAACAGGCGAACCGCGGTGGAGCGCGCCAGCGTCTCCAGATCGTCGTCGCGGCGCGGCACCGGCAGCGGCAGGATCGGGAACGCCTGCTCGCCCGGCACATGCAGCAGTTCCCGGCTTGACGCCAGCATGTGGACGTTCGGCGCAGCGCGGAGGATGGCGTGGGCGAGATCCGCCGACGGCTTGACCAGGTGCTCGCAGTTGTCCAGGACGAGAAGCACGCGCTGCGAGCGCAGATGGGCACACAAGGTCTGCACGAGTGCGCGGTCGGGTTCCTCGCGCACCCCCAACACCTGAGCCGCTTCGCTGACGACAAGCGCCGGATCGCGGATCGGCGCGAGATCGAGGAACCAGACACCATCGGGATACTCGGCCATGACTTCCGCGGCGGCCTGGAGCGAGAGCCGCGTCTTGCCGAGACCACCCATCCCCAGCAAGGTCAGCAACCGGCTCTGCGCCAGCCGCTCCTTGATCTCGTCGAGCTCGCGCTCGCGGCCGATGAACGAGGTTGCCTGTTGCGGCAGGTTGTTCGGAATCTCCCGGGCCGGAAGCCAGCGCTCGCCGCTGCGCACGACGCGGTAGCCTTTCTCACCGTCACCTGGCGCGGCGAACGCCGCATCCGACTCGCCGACCTCGAAGAGTTCCAGCGGCGCCGCGATACCCTTGATCAGCCAGTGCCCGTGCGACTGGACCAGCAGCCCCTCGGCGCTCAGGGCGGCGCGGGCATCGGCGCTCAGGAGCGTCTGCCCGCCGCGGGCGAGCGACATGATGCGCGCCGCGATCGGCTTGGCAAGGCCGTCGACCTCGAGCGGCTTGGCCCCGCGGGCAATGTCGGCGCTCTCGTTCTCGCGCAGGACCACCGGCCCGAGATGCAAGCCGGCGCGCGCCACCAGAGGCACCGGCAGGGCCGCGACCGCGCGGTGGTAAGCGAGCGCATAGGCGGCCGCGTCTGCCACCGACTCGAACAGCAGCAGCATGCCGTCGGTCTTGTCGATCTCGCGTCCGCGGTGATCCTGCAGGAGGTCGCGGGCGGCCCGGTCGTGCGCCGCCCAGACCTCGGCAATAGCCGCGTCGCCGATCGACTCGGACAGCTTGGTGCTGTCGACGACGTCGGTCAGGAGCAGTGCACGGATCTCGCTCATGGCGGCATTGTGGCTCCGGACGGGCGCTGACGCCGTTGCGAGCCTCCCCCACTTTACAAGCGCCCAAAGGGAATCGCGCCTGCACTGTCAGGCCAGCTCGATTCCTGGCGCCATCCTGTGGCATGCTCAGGCCTGCACCGCGGAGGAGCACATGGTCGAGATGACAGTGGGCGCGATCCCCGAGCGGGGCACGCGCTGGTTCCACGTCTTCATGGCCCTCGCCGTGGTCGCCGTCGCCTTCGGCGGCTTCATGCCGACGTACTGGACCCGGCTCGGCCAGCCGAGCTTCTCGGTGGCGCCGATCATCCACATCCACGGTGCCCTCTTCTTCGCCTGGACGCTTTTCTTCCTGGCGCAGACGCTCCTGGTGGCCACGGGCCGGGTGCAGGACCATCGGGCCTGGGGCCTGGCCGGGATCTCGCTGGCCACGGCGATGGGCATCAGCGTCGTCCTGGCCTCGATCAATTCGATGAAGGTCGCGGACAGCCTCGGCGTCGGCGACGCAGGACGACAGTTCTCGATCGTCGCCCTGAGCGCGCTGGTGCTCTTCGGCACGTTCATCACCCTGGCGATCGTCAACGTCAGGCGCCCCGAGGCGCACCGGCGCTACATGTTGCTGGCCGTCGTCCCTCTGCTGCATGCGGCGATGGCGCGGGTGTTCATGACCCTCTTCGCGCCCGCCGGAGCCGTGGGACCGCCGCCGATTTTCGTCGCCGTGCCGCCCGGCCTCTTCGTCGATCTCTTCATCGTCGCGGCGATGGCCCACGACTGGAGGACCCGCGGCCGACCGCACCGGATCTATGTCGTCGGCGGCGCCTGCATCGTCGCGGTGCAGTTGCTGATCGTGCCGCTCGGTGCGATGTCCGCGTGGACGTCGATCGCCGGCAGCATCCAGGGACTGGCCGGCTGACGATCGGAGGTGCCGTCACCGTCAGGCCGGCAGCTCGCGGTAGAAGAAGGTCGTCGCGCACAGGCCGCCCGCCGGCAGCAGGGCGTAACCGGGAATCGTCCCGCAGGGCCGCCAGCCGGCACGCGCATAAAGGCGTTCGGCCTCGGGGCTCGCCGTGTCGAGCACCAGCAGCGTCTTCGCGCAGTCGATCGCGACCCGTTCGGCCGCGCGCAGCAACGCTGCGCCGACTCCGGCGCGCCGCGCCCGACGGTGGACGAGCATCTTCGACAGGTCGGCGCGATGCGGCTGGTTCTCGGGTTGCCCCAGAACGAGCTGCACCGTGCCGACAATGCCCTCGGCGTCTTCGGCGACGAGCAGCGCCCGTTCCCCGCTGGCCACGCCGGCCGCGACGCGATGCCAGAACTCGCGCGCCCGCTCCAGCGTGAGCGGATGCATGAAGCTGACCGAGGCACCCCCTTCGACGCAGTCGATCAGGACGGCCGCGAGCCCCTCGATCTCGTCGACGCTCGGCGTTGCCAGGCGCCGCACGGCCAGCGGCATGGCCGGAGCTGCCGTCGGCGTACTCATCGCCAGCTGGACCGCGGCGCCCGGAAGTCGTGGCGGGCCGAACGGGAATCCATGTCGTTTCCTTCTTGACGGAGTTCAGGCCGCCGGCGCGCGGGAATGCTCCCCTATATTGAGCGCTCCCGTCAACTGCGAGCGAAAGAGGAATGTCCATGAGCACACGCAAGGTCGCCATCGTCACCGGATCGGGCACCGGCGTGGGCGCAGCCACCGCGCTCGCCCTCGCCGCACGCGGCTACGACCTCGTCGTCAACTACTCGCGCAGCGCGGACGATGCCGAGACCTCGGCGGCCGCCTGCCGCGCCGCCGGTGCCGACGTGCTGCTGATGCGCGGCGACGTGGCGGCCGACGCCGACTGTCGGGCGCTGGCGCTGGCCGCGGGCGGACGCTGGGGACGTCTCGACGCCCTCATCAACAACGCCGGCGTGACGACCTTCGCCGGCGCCGCGAACTGGGATGCGATCGATGCCCAGACGTTCCAGCATGTGGTCGGCGTCAACGCCCTCGGCACGTTCCAGATGATCCGGGCCTGCGCGGCGCAGCTGAAGGCCACGCGCGGCGCGATCGTCAACGTTTCGTCGATCGCCGGAGCGCTCGGCATCGGCTCCTCGGCGGCGTACGTGGCGTCCAAGGGCGCGGTGAACGCGATGACCCTCTTCTTCGCCCGCTCGATGGCGCCCGAGGTTCGCGTCAACGCGGTCTGCCCGGGCCTGATCACGACGCGCTGGTTCGTCGACGGCATCGGCCAGGAGGGCTACGACAAGCTCAAGGCGAACTACGAGGCGAACGCGCCGCTCGGCCGGGCATGCACCCCCGAGGACGTGGCCGAGGCCGTGCTCTGGCTCGCCGACGGAGCCCGTACCGTCACCGGTGAACTGCTGCTGCTCGACGGCGGCGTCCACCTCGGCGGGCCGCAGGGCGTGCGGGTGCCCGGAAAATGACCCCGACGGCACCGACAATGGCGCCTCGAACTGCGGAGATTTCTCGATGAAATGCGTATTGGCGGGATCGCGTTATTTCGGCGCCACGGTGCTGGAGGCCCTGCGCAAGGAGGACGGCGTCGAGTTCGTCGCCGTCATCGTTCCAGCCGCCGACGACCGGCTGGCTCTGGCCGCGGCCGCGGCGGGTCTGCCGGTGCATGTGCTCGCGAACCCGAAGGTTGTTCCCGGCGAGGCCATTCCGCAGGGTACCGATCTCATCGTCGCCGCTCACACCCACGCACGGGTGAGCCCCGAGGCGCTGGCGCGGACCCGCCTCGGCGGCATCGGCTACCACCCGTCGCTGCTGCCGCGCCATCGTGGCATCGCGGCGGTCGAATGGACGATCCTCGAAGGCGATCCGATCGCCGGCGGCTCGGTCTATCACCTCGCCGACGGATGGGACGCCGGCGCGGTGGCGGCCCAGGACTGGTGCTTCGTCGGCCGGGGCGAAAGCGCGCGCGAGCTGTGGGAGCGCGCGCTGGCGCCGATGGGGCTGGCGCTGCTGGCCAAGGTGGTGCGCCACGCGCGCGACCACGGCAGCCTGCCGGCACGAACGCAAGACACGCGCTACGCCACCCGCGCGCCGATGATCCGGCGCTCGGTGGTGTTGACCGAGGACGCGCCGACGTCGACCACCTCCCTCGTCGTCACGGTCATGGGGCCCGACCGCCCCGGCATCGTCAGCCTGCTCGCCGACCGGGCCCAGCGCCACGGCGCCAACTGGGCCGCGAGCAGGCTGTCGCGCCTGGCGGGCGAGTTCGCCGGGATGGTCCATTTCGAGGTGCCGCGGGACAGCGCCGATGCGCTGGCCGAGTCGCTGCGCGCGCTGGAATCGACGGGGCTGCGGCTCGTCATCGCCAAGAGCGACTCGGCGCAGGCGCCGGCCGGACTGCGCGGCATGGAACTCGAGCTCGTCGGCGCGGACCGTGTGGGCATCGTCAGCAACCTGACGCGCATCCTGGCCGAATCCGGCATCAGCATCGAGCACATCCACACCGAGATCGTCCACGGCAAGGGTCCGGCGGCGCAGACCTTCAAGGTCGTCGCCCACCTGCTGGTGCCGAATTCGCTGTCGGCCGACGACCTCAAGGGCAAGCTCGAAGTCCTGGCCAACGAAATGAAGATGGATCTCGCGCTAGACGCGCGCGCCGGCTGAAGGCGCGGCTCAAAGTGCGCGCGAGATCACTTCCTTCATGATCTCGCTGGTGCCACCGTAGATGCGCTGGACCCGCGCGTCGGCATACATGCGCGCGATGAGGTACTCGTTCATGTAGCCGTAGCCGCCATGCAGCTGCAGCAGTTCGTCGAGCACACGCCCCTGCGCTTCGGATGCCCAGAGCTTGGCCATGGAAGCCGTAACGGTGTCGAGCGTGCCGGCGACCAGGGCCTCGACGCAGCGGTCGACGAACGCGCGTCCGACGGTGATCTGAGTGGCCACTTCAGCCAGCCGGAAGCGCGTGTTCTGGAACTTCGCCACCGCCTGGCCGAAGGCCTGGCGCTCCTGCACGTAGGCCAGCGTCGCCTCGTAGGCGCCTTCCATGCTGGCCAGCGCGGCGATGGCGATGATGAGGCGCTCGTACGGCAGGTCCCCCATCAGCTGGAAGAAGCCCTGGCCTTCGAGCCCGCCGAGGAGAGCGTCGACGGGTACCTCGACCTCGTCGAAGAAGAGCTCGGACGTGTCCTGGGCCTTCATGCCGATCTTGTCGAGAAGGCGGCCGACCCGGTACCCGCTGCGCCCGGCCGTCTCGACGATCAGGATGGACGTGCCCCGGGCGCCCTGGGCCGGATCGGTCTTGCAGACGACGAGGACGACGCCGGCGAGAAAGCCGTTGGTGATGAAGGTCTTGCTGCCGTTGATCACGTAGCGATCGCCGCGCCGTTCGGCCCGCGTGGCCACGCCCTGCAGGTCGGACCCGGCGCCGGGCTCGGTCATCGCGATGGCGCCGACGAGTTCGCCGCGCGCCAGCCGGGGAAGGTAGCGCTCTTTCTGCGCTTCGGTGCCGTGGTTGAGGAAGTAGTGGGCGACGATCGAGTGCACCGATGTCGCCATGCCGGTGAGCCCGCGCCGCGCGGTCTCCTCGTAGAACACTGCCTCGTGGCGGAAGTCGCCGCCACTGCCGCCATGAGCCTCGGGGATGTCGGCGCAGAGGAAACCGAGGGCGCCGGCACGGCGCCAGATCTCGTGGCCGACGTGGCCGCGGCGACGCGCGACCTCGTCGGCCGGGAGCATCTCGGCCTCGACGAAGCGCACCACGGAATCGCGATAGCGCTCCAGGTCCTCGTCGCTCCAGGAGGGTCGAAATTGCAGGGCCATGGCATCCTTCCTTCACACGGCTGCGCCGCGATTCGCGCGCGGCGAACCGGCTGGTACGCGACCTCGTTCCCAGCATAGCGGCAGGGGCTCGGGCGGCGTCGGTTACGCTGGCAGTTCCATGCGCCGAGCACTCTCCACGACACGACCATGAAAGCGCGGCGCGAATGGTCCGGCTGAGCGCGTTTTCCGACGGCGCCCCCATCGCGGCGTTGCTGCTGACCGCGATCGTCGCCGCCAGCCTGGTCGGTCTCCTGCTGGCACCGGGCTGGATCGAGCGCAGCCTGTTCCGCCCCTACTGGCTGGTGCGCGACCGCGAATACCCGACCTTGCTGACCAGCGCGTTCATGCACGCCGACCTGGCGCACCTGCTGTTCAACGCCTTCACCTTCTGGGCCTTCGCCTTCGGACTCGAGAGGATCATCGGATCGGAGCGCTTCCTGGCGCTCTATGCCTTCGGCATCGCGGCCAGCGACGCCGGCACGTGGCTCAAGCACCGGGCCGATCCGGAGTACCGCACGCTCGGCGCTTCCGGGGCGATCCTCGCGGTGCTCTTCGCCGCGATCGTCTACATGCCGACCGGCTCCATCTACATCCTGCCGATCCCGGTGCCGATTCCGGCGCCGCTCTTCGCGCTGGCCTACCTCGCCTACACCGTCTATGCGTCACGCCGCGCGCGCGGCCGCATCAACCACGATGCGCACCTCGCCGGCGCCCTCGCGGGAATCGCGTTCGTGGCGCTCACCGATCCGCAGGCGGTCGCTCGGGCGCTGCATACCTTCTTCGGGTGAGCGAACGCTGCCCATGGAGCGCCGTGGATCGGGGTGACGAAGCTGACGCAGCCCCTGCGGATAGACGCGCCCTGTCCCGGCGCGCGATGGTCCTACTTCGGAATGCCGGCGGCGAGAAACATGTCGCCAGCCCGCTTTCGCAACTCGGGGTCCTTGAATGGGGCGACGCTGCGGAACTTCGACACCGTGAACGTCGGCGAAAGTTCGAGCAAGTGCTGCGCCGCTGCCTTCGCCTCCTCGGTGCGGCCGAGGTGACTGAGCGCGACCAGCAGCAGCCGGTGCGCACCGACGAAATTCGGACTCTCCCGAATCGCCTGTTGCGCCGCCGCAAGGGATTCTTCGTACCTGCCGCACAACAGGTGTGCACCGCTCGTGCCTTGGATGAACGCGCTCATCGCCGGGTCGAGCGGGCTGATGCGCTTCGCACGCTCGAAGTGCCTGAGCGCCGCCTCGCCGTCGCCGATGATCGCCTTGACGACGCCGGCGCTGTACTGCACGACCAGGAGATTCGGGGCCAGGCTCAGGGCCCGCTCGATGGCGCGCTGCGCCTCGTCGTAACGAAACCCCAAGACCCGAAAGCCCAGTGCCCTGTAGCCAAGCGAGCCCAGCACCATGCCTGCGTGGCTCAGGATCGTCGGATCGTCGTCCCTTTCCGATAGCGCCTCGTCGGCGTAGCGCAATCCGGCCTTCACGTCATCGGCATCGCCGTAGCCTTCGTTGACGCGTGCCAGGCACAGGAATGCGCCCAGTGCCTTGGCCAGGGAGTAGCGCGGGTCCATCTCGAGCGCGCGACGAATGAGCGCCAAGGCATCGTCCCGTGCCGTCCGCGACGCACCGGGCATCGCTCCAGGCAAGGCACGCAGCAGCAGGTCGAAGGCCTGCAGGTTGGCGGTCGGCTTGGCGCTGGCGCGCTCGATCTCGGTGCGACGCATGTTCGGTTCGATCGCCGACACGATGCTCTCGGTGATCCGGTCCTGGAGGTCGAACACGTCCTCGAGCGTGCTGTCGAACCGGTCGGCCCAGACGTGGTGGCCGCTTTGCGCCTCGATGAGCTGGCCGGTGATGCGCACGCGATTGCCGGACTTGCGGACGCTCCCTTCCAGGACGTAGCGCACCCCGAGGTCGCGCCCCACCTGTTTGACGTCGACAGCCTTGCCCCTGTAGACGAAGCTCGAATTGCGTGCGATGACGAAAAACACCCGCATGCGCGCCAGCGCGGTGATGATGTCTTCGACCATGCCGTCGGCGAAGTAATCCTGCTCCGGGTCGCCGCTCATGTTGGTGAAGGGCAGCACGGCAATGGAATTCGCGGGAGACGACAGTCCGCCTTCGGGCGCGGTGGGGGCGGATCCGGGCGTGCCGCCGCTCGCGTGGACCGCGAACGCTCGAACAGGGTGCGGAATGTTCTTCACTTCCTGTTCGCCCTGATCGACAAAGCTCGCCGTCACCTTGCCGCGCACAGCGCCGTGCACCGCATCGGAGACCGTGATGCCGCCGACGTCGGCCAGTGTCTGCAGGCGAGCGGCGATGTTGACGCCGTCGCCATAGACCGTGCCGTCGCTCTTCTCGATCACATCGCCCAGGTGCACACCGATGCGAAAGCGCATCTGCCGACTCTCGGGCACCGGACCCAGTGCAGCATCCAGGTCGCGCTGAACCGCGAGGGCCGCCGAGACCGCACCGGCGGCGGTCTCGAACACCGCCAGCACCGAGTCGCCGGCCATGTCGACGACGCGCCCTCGATGGGCTTCGATCCGAGCGCGGAACAGCGCTCGTGCCGCGTCAAGTGCGGCCACCGTTGCACCTTCGTCGACCGCCATCAAGCGCGAGTAGCCCGCCGCGTCCGCGGCCAGGATTGCGACCAGGCGGAGCGCCGATCCAGTGTCGGTCACAGCCCGGTGCTCCGCCAGGCATCATTCTCCGCATCGCTCATGAACGAGCCACCGGAAGACACAGGACGAGGATAGGCTCGCTGGCGCAGCGGCGGCGACGTGGCGACGATGATCCATGGCAGCGTATCGCGGTCGAAGGCGAGCGCGTCGCGCGAACTCATCTCGGGGGCGTGACGCGGGTGGGTATGCAGAAACGCAAAGATCTTCCAGCCCCGCTGCCTCGCGGCAGCGCGCACGAGCTCTTCCTCCGATCGGCAGACCTCGATGGCATCCGCCAGCACGGAATGATTGGTCAGCTGCAGAAGCCGCTGCCTGCCGAGTTCATCGACAGCGCACAGGGCACAGACCTCCTGGACGCCTGCGATACGCTGCCACTTGAGCACCGTCGAGACCGCGTCGTCGTCGAGCCACAGGGCGGGCTCTGCGCGGCTCACGGCGGATTCGAGCCGTACGTCAACGTCTGCTGCTGTTGTCCCGTGCTTCCGACCGCCTCCGAAGACTTGCTGAGAATCTTGGCAGCCAATCCGAAATACGCCGCCAGGAAGCAGGCCTTGACACTGCCTTGCACGCACGAGATCTCCAGAATCGCCGCTGCGACCGCTGCGACGGCTGCGACGACGAGCAGGACAACCGCGATGACGACCAGCACCGGCCCCCCGCCGGTTCGCACGGGCGGACCGAGCTCGGCGGCGTTGCGGGCATGGCGGTAGACCCATTCGCGTACGAAAGCCATCCCGCGCACGGCCGCGTCGTACGGCGCTACCAGCGCAGCCGTCTCGACCCTCGGTGCGAAGACCGACGACGTCGGCACATAGACACGGTCGGGCCCGGTGGAGAAGAAGGCGCTGGCGCTCACACGCCGCGAGGGCACGGCCGCAGGGTCGAAGCGCACGACGGTCGAGTGGCCGCTGTGCGTGATCTTGCCGCGCAGAATCCGCTTGTCGGCCTCGACGTGCAATTCGACTCCCGCGACGAGCCGCCCGGCCGTCTCCAGCCAATCCCAGCGCTGGGTCGGCATCCGTTCCCGAAACCGCTCGGCGAGTTGGCCCAGCGCATCGGTGAGCGTGATCTGGTTGAAAGCGTCGATATCCTTCCTGCTGGGAACGTCGCTGAAAAGCCCCAGGTCGTGCAGTTCGTTGAGCGCATCCAGGCCGGTGCTGAGCATGACTCGGGTGTGACGCTCGGCCTCCGCAGCCCGTTCCGCGAGCGCTTCCGGAGCCAGGCCGGCGTCGCGGAGCGCGTCGAGGCGGGACAGGTAGCCGGTGAGAGCCTCCGCGGATTGACCCATCGCGATGGCGGCAGTCTCCATTCGCGCGACATCGACGAGCTTGACACGAGCCTCGCGCGTCGGTCGGGGCGAACCCCCGGCGTGCCCATGTTGAGTGCCGCCTGGCAACGGGTTGGCACTGGAAGCAGGCGTGGTGCCGACCTTCCGGTTGACGCGCGTCGAGCGGGAATTCTTTTCAGGCATCGCTCTACTCCGTCAGGTTGCCAGCAGCGCGACGCGCTGGGCGGGTGCGGAAATGCGGCTGTCGTTCACGACCGTCGTTGCGGAAGGATTGGTGAACGGACGCCCCAATCGGGCTGTCACACCTCGTGTCACGGTGCTTTCGAAAAGCAGGACGTCGGGTGGAGCCACTGGAAGCGACTCGTCGGTCAGTGTGCCGAGCGCTTCCCACACGGTGGGCTCGGACGGAGCGAACAACTTGTCGCCGGGATCTTTAGGACCGAGTTCACGCCCGTCGCTCAGGCGCAGCAGTTTCGGGAGGACTCGCGCCGAGCCGCGCGTGTACAAAATGTCCTCGCGCGCGTTCGAGTCGTACTGCAGTTCGATCGCCTCCAGCGTGTCGAGGTGGAAGTCGGAGATCGCGTCGGCAAACTGCACGACCCCATCGATCTTCAACTTCACGGCCGCCGCCTGGACCTGCATGATGCTGCGTGGGAAAGACCCGGCTTCCCAACAGAATCGCACCAGAAGCTTCACCGCGTCGGCGCTCCACAAGACACCGAAACGGGACGAGCCGATGAAGTCAACGGCTGCGCGCGCCGCGAAGCGTCCGGGGACGATCGTCGCGCCGACATTCAGGCTGCACGAGCCCGTACGGCATGGAAAGGCTTCGACTTCGAACGCGTCGAGGTGACCGACAGTGGCCGCTGCCGGGCCGCCGACCAGGGAAAGATCATCGACGAGCGCCAGACGTGCTCGCTGGCGCACGCGCTGCGTGGTGAGCAGTACCAGTCCAAGAGGATCCGCATCGGACAGGAGAAGGGCAGAGTCGCCGGAGAAACCCGTGTAATGGACGGTGCTCTGGCTTGCATCCGCCGCAATGCGGATGGTCGCCGAGGGTCGATCGCCAGTTGCCGCAAACGGGGCGGGAATTTCCAGGAGCCCACCGCTGAGCCAAGCTTCGACTTCGAAGGAACTGCGATTTCCCAGGTCGAGGTGCTGATGGAGCGCCGAGTAGTCTGCGCCGCCGCGCGCTGCCTGGCTCGCCGGTTTCGTGAAAGGCGCCGGGCCGGAACTCGATAGCGTGTGCATCGCGATGGGCTGCGGAGCCAGGGCCCTGCTGGCGACCAGCAACGCTTGGCTCACGCGGCTCACGGCGGCACCGACCCGCTCGATCGCCTCGCCGGGGCTGAGACCATGCTGAAGTCCGGGCTCCCTCGGCAGCACCAGAAGCCTGCCGAGCGCAACCCGAACGCCGACCCGCACGCGGCATCGTCCCGCGCCATCGAACACCACGTCGTGAACGCTGAACAGCAGGAGCACGTCCAGCGCCGGAGCCGAGGAGATCGATGCCGCCACTGCCCGCTCCAGGACGGGCGAGGTGAAGGTGGCGCCGCTCGCACGCAACGCGGCGACCGCTTGGGTATCGAGCTGGCAGGCCAGCCAAGGGACATCAAGCGAGGCAAACGCCGTCTCGGCGCACATCGCGTTGGAGGCCTGCAGCAGGAAATCGTGGCCGCCACTCAGCGCCAGGAGATCGCGAGATGCCAGAGGCAGATCGCGAAATGCCAGATGCGATTGCGAAACCTTGAGACGCACAAGTGCATCCGGGAGAACGTTCAGGGAGAACGAGCGAAGATCCATCGCCTTGACCTCCAATGCGTTTGCTGAACGCTCCGTCGACACCGCATTCGCGGCTCGACTTATCCAGTATGCCACTGCAGTTGCGCGATCTCCAATGAATGCTCCCGCCAGCGACAGAGTCGACCTGCAGGGGGGTTCCGGCGGTCGACACCGAGACGGATAGCATTGCCGCAACCCCGATGGGCCGCGGAGGCGACATGCCCTTGAACGATCGACAGTGGAGAGGCCTGGCTCAAGACCTGCGGCGGGCGGGTACCCGTGTCCGGCCCGACTGGACTGACTCCGGCGCGCACGACCCGGCAGTGACCGTGCTCGAACTGCTCGCCTTCGCACTGGAAGATCTGCAACTCCGCGCGGCCGCGACCGCGCCGATGGACCGCAGCCTCCTCCGCAGCGTCGCGCAACGCATCGGGGCGCTCACCGCCGCACTCGACCATGCCGCAGCGAGCGACTGCGAGCGTGGCCTGCAGCGCGTCCACTACTTCGCAGGAATGCTCTTGGGCATCGAGGACTTCCGCGCAGAACAGGACTACTTTCGCAGCCGGCTGAAGCGGCGCAACCTCGTGCTCGGGTCCGGCATCCTGGCCGGACTCGATATCAGCATCGGCGGGAGTGCCGCGGCTCCGCAGGTCGTGATCGCGCCGGGACTCGCAGTGGACCCGAAGGGAGAGGAGATTTGCGTAGACACGCCCTACGCGCTGGCGCTGCCGACGCAAGGCACGTCGCTACTCGCCCTGATCAACTACCTCGAGCGCCCGTGCCGCAATCACGTTGTCGTGCCGACCCACCCGGCCGACGGCCCAGCCAACCCGGCGCCGCAATCGACGCGCATCGTCGAAACCTTCGCCGCTACTCTGGCGCCGGGGCCGAGCCCGGACGCTCTCGCCATCGGTCGCTTGCGCCTTGCCCGCGGGCGCTGGCGCGTCGACGCGTCTTTCGAGCCACTTCGGTTGACGAGCCGGTGAGGCCTTGCGGCCTTCGCAGCGGCCGCCCCGCGGAAATGGCTGCACCGCAGTGAGGAACGCCAAGGGCCCGAAGGGCCCGACGACAAGTACTTGGCGGGCAGCGCGCTGGCGCCTTGCGCATCTTCTTCGGCTGATCCGCGCTCAGAGGCCGAGTCGCGCCTTCAGCCGCGCGCCATCGAGCGGCGCCTGCAGCTTGTCGGTGTTGTCGAAGTAGCAGAAGACGTCGCGAGCCGCGCGCGGCACTGGCGCACCGGGCGCGACGAGGCGCGCGGCGGGTGCCTGATGCCCGCCGCGCCAGGCCCGGATGCGAGCCGCCCAGACGTCCAGTTCGGTGTCCGAATAAGCGCTCTGGTACAGCGTCTGGGAACCGTGCAGACGCAGGTAGAGGAAATCGGCGGTGATGTCATCGTGTTCGAGCCAGCGGCCGGCCGTGTCGGCCACCACCCAGGCGACGCCGTACTGGCGCAGCAGGCCGATGAAGTCGGCATCGGCGAAGCTTGGATGGCGGACTTCGACCGCATGCCGCAATGGGCGCTGCGGCCTTGCCTGAAGCCATGTCCGGCCCTCGACGCGATCATCGTGGCGGCGCGCCAGCGTCAGCGCCTGCGCGGTGTCGTACGGGAGCGTGGCCAGAAAGGGCTCGAAGTCGGCCGGATCGAAGCGCAAGTTCGGCGGGAACTGCCAGAGCACCGGGCCGAGCTTCTCGCGCAGCGCGAGCACGCCCGAGGCGAAGAAGTTCGCCATCGGCGCATCGATTTCGCGCAGCCGCCTGATGTGGGTGACGAAGCGCGGACCCTTCACCGCGAAGACGAAGTCAGCCGGAGTCGCGGCGTACCAGGCGAGCCAGCTCGTCGGGCTCTGGAGTGAGTAGAACGAGCCGTTGATCTCGATCGTCGGAAACGCCCGCGACGCATGGGCGAGCTCCTCGCGCTGCGGCAAGTCATCGGGATAGAACGCGCCGCGCCAGGGGGCGTAACGCCACCCGGAAATTCCGATTCGGACCGATCCCTCGCGCATCGAGCCGCGCCGTGGAGTTGCTGTCCGGCGAGGCTAGCGCGAATCCCGAACCGCAGCGCCAAACCGGGGCATCGGCGCGTGGCGCAGCCCGTCGGCGCCCGGAGCAGGCCGTCGCAGGCGGCTGGCGGTCCGCCCGAGGCGCACCTTACAGTGGCCGCCATGGACGCCTCCGCCCCACCCTCATCACCCCGCCCGACTGGCCGGGGCGTGCTCGACGCGATGCGCCGCGCCCTGATCGCCTATGCCCGCTGGCTCGACAGCATCAGCTGGAAGCGCTTCTTCCTGCTGTCACTGCTGGCGTTGATCGCGTCGGGGGTGCTCTCGGAACTGCCGCCGTTCAGCACCCGCTGGGGCGCGTCGCAGCTGATCGCCCGGACCGAGAAGCCGCCCTCGGCGGCCCCCGCCGATGTTCAACGCCCCGGGAAACGCGGCTCCAGGGAGAAGGGCCGCTCCTACGACATCAACATCGACAAGGACGGCGTCCACATCACGCAATCGGTTCCGGCGGCGTCGGCCGCCCCTGCGCCGAGCTCGCCGAGCCCGCCGGTCGCTCCGGCCGCTCCAACGGCGCCGGTTGCATCGGGCGCGCCCGCGGCGCCCGAAGGCACGGCCACGATGTCCCTCCCGCCGCCGACGCCGGCGCCCGCCGGCCGCAAAGGCGTGCACATCAAGCTGCCGGAAAACGCCGATGCCGACGACATCAAGAGCGCGATCGAGGAGGCCCAGGCCGAGATCGAGAGCGCCGTCGACGAGGCCAAGACGCACATCCGCATCCAGCGCGGCTTCTCGATCGGCGACCATCTGCCGCAGTTCACCTTCCTGCTGATCGTGCTGTCGATCGTCACCAAGATCATGGCCGCGGGGCGCTTCAAGGCCGAGGCCAAGGCGGTGGTGGCGACCGAGATGGCCGAGTCCGAGACGCTCAAACGCCAGGTCGTGGAAGCCCGCATGGCGGCGATGCAGGCGCAGGTCGAGCCGCACTTCCTCTTCAACACCCTCGCCTCGATCGACCACCTGATCGAGACCGATCCGGCGCGGGCGAGCCAGATGCAGAAGAACCTGATCGCGCTGCTGCGGGCGTCGATGCCGACGATGCGCGAGGCCCACCCGGCAGCGCACAACCTGGGCCGCGAAATGGCGGTGATCCGGCCCTACCTCGAGATCCTCAAGGTGCGGATGGAGGATCGCCTGCAGACGCGCATCGAGGTTCCCGACGGCCTGCTGTCGGCCGATTTTCCGTCGATGATGATCCAGTCGCTGGTGGAAAACGCCATCAAGCACGGCCTGGAGCCCAAGGCCGAGGGCGGGACCCTGACCGTGCGAGCCGAAATCGTCCACGGCAAGCTCGCCGTCACCGTGGCCGACACCGGCCTGGGGTTCGGCAAGGCCGCCACGGCCGGCACCGGCACGGGTCTGGCCAACATCCGCGAGCGCCTGAAGCTGCTCTATGGCAATCGGGCGTCGATCGTGGTGTCGGAAAATGCGCCGAGCGGCACCGTCGTTACTCTGACGGTGCCTTACCAGGCGCAGACCCCCGAAAGAGAATCCGCATGACACTGGAGTGGCTGTCGTGAACGCATCGACCCCTGCCCGACCGGCGCCGCGCGCGCTGATCGCCGATGACGAGCGTCTGCTGCGCGACCAGCTTCGCGCGCGCCTCGCCGAGGTCTGGCCGGAGCTCGAGATCGTCGCCGAGGCGAAGAACGGCATCGAGGCCGTGCAGTTGACCGAAACGCTGCACCCCGACCTGGTCTTCCTCGACATCCGCATGCCCGGCATGACCGGCGTCGAGGCGGCCCGGGCGATCGCTCAGTTGCCGGTGGCCGAGTCCGACGCCGACGACACGGCCGAGGGCTGGCGCGGCTGCGAGATCGTCTTCATCACCGCCTACGACCAGTATGCGATCGAGGCCTTCGAACAGGGCGTCGTCGACTACGTCCTCAAGCCCGCCGAGCGCGACCGACTGCTCGTCACGGTCGAGCGCATTCGCAGGCGCCTGGCCGCTCGCAGCGCCGACGACAGCGGCGCGTCATCGGACGGCGTCGCCGGCGCCGGGTCCGGCATGCAGCAACTGCTGCAGAAGCTCGCCGCGCAGATCGATCCGGCGAAAGCACCGCGATTGCGCTGGATCCAGGCGACCGTGGGCCAGGGCATCCAGATGATTCCGGTGGAGGACGTGCTGTTCTTCATCTCGGACGAGAAGTACACCCGCGTGCAGACGGCCAGCGTCGAGGCCTTGATCCGAAAGCCGATCAAGGAACTGGTCGAGGAGCTCGACGCCGACCTGTTCTGGCAGATTCATCGCTCCACTCTCGTCAACACCCGCTGCATCGCCAACGTGACACGCGACCTGCGTGGACGCCAGCTCGTCGGCGTGAAGGGACACCCCGAGAAGCTCGAGGTCAGCCGCAGCTACGCCGGCCTTTTCAAGGGCATGTGAGGGAGCCGGCGCGGGCCTTCAGACCCCTGCCGGCTCGATCGGCTTCGCAGCCGCAGCGCGGTCGAGCGCGGCCTGGCGCAAGGCCTTGAGCTTTTCCCGCGGGTCGACCTTCGGCCCGGCCTCGTCGAGCTTCATCTCGGCGATGAAGCGGCTCGGCACGCCCTGGATGACGTCGCGGCCGCGCTTGCGCCGGCGCAGGGTGCTGACGGCGAGCGAACTGCGCGCCCGCGTGATGCCGACGTACATCAGGCGGCGCTCCTCCTCGAGTCGCTCGGCGGTCATGTCCTCGTCGCCGCTGCGGAACGGCAGCAGGCCCTCGTTCACGCCCGCCAGCACGACGTGCGGCCACTCCAGTCCCTTGGCGGCATGCAGCGTCGACAGCGTGAGGACGTTCTGCTCGTCGCCGCGTTCGGCCAGGCTGACGATGACGGAAATCGTCTGCGCGACATCGAGGACGCTCTTGCGCTCGGTCTCGAAGGTGCTGCTGCCGTCGTTCTCGATCGCACCGCCGCAGCGCTTGGCGATCCAGTCGACGAAGTCGAGGACGTTGGTCCAGCGGCTCGCCGCGAGCTTCTCGCTGTCCTCGCCGTCGCGCAGGTGCGCCTCGTAGCCGATGTCGGTCAGCCAGCCGAGGAGCAAGGCCTTGGCGTCCTCCGCGCCCGTCGTCTGCCGGGCACGGTACTCGAGGTCGTTGACGTAGCGCCCGAACTCGTGCAGCGAACCGACGGCGCGCGCGTTCAGCGCGGTGCCGAGCGAGTCGGCGAAGAGGGCCTCGAACAGGCTCGATTTCCAGCGGCTCGCGAAGGTGCCGAGGCTGGTCAGCGTCTGGTGGCCGATGCCGCGCGTGGGCGTGCTGACCGCGCGCAGGAAGGCCGGGTCATCGTCGTTGTTGACGATCAGGCGGAGCCACGCGCACAGGTCCTTGATCTCGGCGCGGTCGAAGAAGCTTTGACCACCGGACACCTTGTAGGGGATCGACGCCTTGCGCAAGGCCTTCTCGAAGACGCGCGCCTGGTGGTTGGCGCGGTAGAGAATCGCGAAGTCCTTCCACTCGACGGCGTCGGCGGCACGCCCGGCGGTGCCGACGGCTCCGCCCTGGGCGCGCAGCGCCTGGATGCGCGCCACGGCGCGCTCGGCCTCGTGCTCCTCGCCGTCGCATTCGAGCAGCGTCACCGGCTCGCCGTCGCCCAGATCGCTCCAGAGCTTCTTCTCGTAGAGCTTGGGGTTGTTGCCGATCACGCAGTTGGCCGCGCGCAGGATGCTGCCGGTGGAGCGGTAGTTCTGCTCCAGCGGAATCACCTTCAGGTTCGGAAAGTCGGCGGGGAGGCGCTTCAGGTTCTCGATCGTCGCGCCGCGCCAGCCGTAGATGCTCTGGTCGTCGTCGCCGACCGCGGTGAACATCGCGCGCTCGCCAGCGATCAGCTTCAACATGTCGTACTGGATCGCGTTGGTGTCCTGGTACTCGTCGACGAGGACGTAGCGCAGTTCGTCCTGGATCCGGCCGCGGACCTCGTCGTCGCGCAGCAGCAACCGGTGCGGCAGCCCGATCAGGTCGTCGAAGTCGACCGCCTGGTAGGCGGCGAGCCGCTCCTCGTAGCGCTGCATGACGCGCGCAGCGACGCGTTCGTCGTCGTCGGCCGCCGTGGCATCGGCCTGCGCGCCAGTCAGGCCCTCGTTCTTCCAGCGGCTGATGGTCCATTGCCAGCGTCGCGCCAGCGCGTTGTCGGTGCTGGCACCGGCGTCCTTCAGCAGCGCCAGGACGTCGTCGCTGTCGAGGATGCTGAAGTTCTCCTTCAGGCCGACCTTGGCGCCGTGGCTGCGCAGGATGCGCACGCCGAGGGAATGGAAGGTGCTGATCGCCAGGTCGCGGGCGGCCCGCGGGCCGACGAGGGCCTTGGCGCGCTCGCGCATCTCTTGCGCCGCCTTGTTGGTGAAGGTAATGGCGGCGATGTTCTTCGCGGCGTAGCCGGCCTGCAGCAGCCGCGCGATCTTGTGGGTGATCACCCGCGTCTTGCCCGAACCGGCGCCGGCCAGCACGAGGCATGGCCCCGAGAGGTGCTGCACGGCTTGCATCTGCGCGCCGTTGAGCGTGGCCGCGACCGGGGGAGCGCTCAAGGAACGACGCAGAGACAGTGGGCGACCGCGGCGAAGGGTCGCGAGCCGTCGACGAGCTGCGTCAGCCAGCCCAGGTCGATGCCGACGCCGCGCGCCACCTCCGTCGGCAGCACGGGGCTGGCGAAGCCGCGCGCCAGCGCCGCGCTCGAGACCCGCGCCACCGCGCCGTCGAACATCTCGAGGGCGCGGGCGAACGTGCCGGCATCGCGCTCGATGTAGGTCACGCGATAGCCCTTGTCGAGTCGGCCACGGACGGCCGCCGCGTCGAGAGCGTCGCCGTAGCTGCCGAGGCGGTCGACCAGGCCGCGTTCGAGTGCCTGCGCGCCGGTCCACACACGGCCCTGGGCGACCGCATCGATCTTCTCGGGCGTCGTCCGCCGAGCCTGGGCAACGCGGGCGGTGAAGTCGGAATAGACGTGATCGATGCTGGCCTGGACCACCGCGGCATAGCGCGGATCGAGCGGCAGCCGGGGATCTCCGGCGGTGCCGAGCCAGGTGGTGGTGACGCCATCGACGTGGATGCCGAGCTTGTCGAGCGCCTTGTCGACACCCGGCAGCAGTCCGAAGACGCCGATCGAACCGGTGACCGTCGCCGGGTCGGCGATGACCTCGTCGGAGGAGGTCGAGATCCAGTAGCCGCCGGAGGCCGCGACGTCGCCCATCGACACCACCACGGGCTTGCCGGCGGCGCGCGTCAGTTCGAGTTCGCGACGCACGAGTTCGGAGCCGAAGACGCTGCCGCCCGGCGAATTGACGCGCAGCACCACGGCGCGGATGGTCTCGTCCTCGCGTGCCTTGCGGATCAGCGCCGCCGTCGACAGCCCGCCGACCGTCCCCGCAGGCGCGGGCCCGTCGATGATCTCGCCCTCGGCGATGACGACGCCGACGGCGTCGCCGACACGGCGATCGCGCTGCATCGAGAGATAGTCCTCGAACGAGATCTGCCGGAAAGTCTTGGCTTCCTCGTCCTTCGCGCCGCGGGCGATCAGCAGCGCGCGCAACTCGTCGCCGGTCTTGAGACCGTCGACCAGCTTTTCGGCAAGGGCGAGCTTCGCCGAGTCGCCGCCGGCGGCGACGATGCGCTCGGGCAGCTGGTCGATCGCCGCGCCGATGCTGCCGGCCGGCAGCTTGCGCGCCTTCTCGACGCCACCGGTGTAGTCGGCCCAGAGCGCGCCGTAGAGCAGGCTGTCGGCTTCGCGCGCCGCGGGCGACGGGGCATTGGCCACGTAAGGCTCGGCCGCACTCTTGTAGGTGCCGACGCGCAGCAGGTGGACGTCGACGCCGAGTCGATCCAGCGCATCGCGGTAGTAGTTGCGATAGCGCCCAAAGCCTTTCAGGTCGACGCTGCCCATTGGATGCAGGTAGACCTCGTCGGCACGCGCCGCCAGGTAGTACTGGCGCTGGTCGTAGCTCGAACCCCAGGCGACGACCTGCTTGCCGCTGGCGCGAAAGCGATCGATCGAGGCCGCGACCTCGTGCAACGTCGCCATGCCGGCGCCTTCGAGCTTGTCGAGCGCCAGCACCAGGCGCTCGATCTTCGGATCCGCCGCCGCGGCCTCGATGACGCTGCGCACGTCGCGCAACTGGACCTTCTGTGCCGCGAAGCCCGCGACCGGGTTGAAGATCGTCGGCCGCTGCACCCCGGCCTTCTGCTCGGCGATGGCGCCGCGCAGGTCGAGCACGAGGGCAGTCCGCGGCTCGAGTGGCGGCGGCCCGGACTTGATCCAGGCCACCACCAGCAGGAGGATGACGGCGAGGAACAACAGGTTGAAGACGAGGCGGCGGGTCGCGTCGAGCAGACTCCAGAGCCGGCGGAGTCCGTTGCGCGCCGAGGCGAAGATGGCCATTCAGGACTCCGGGAAAGGCGAAAAGGGAACCTGAAAGCTTAACGGCACGGCCAGCCGGCCCCGCTCCGGCAATGCGGCGATTTTTGTGCTTGCGCGCGGGTGTGGCCTCCATCCGTGCACCCGTCGAGCCGCGGACTCCTTGCGATACTCCGCGCCCATGCAAGCGATCCTGGCCGTGACCGTGCCGTTCTTCCTGCTGGTGCTGCTGGGCTACCTGGCGGCGCAACGCGAGATCCTGCCGGAATCGGCGATTCCAGGTCTCAATGCCTACGTGCTGTTCTTCGCGCTGCCCTGCATGCTGTTCCGGTTCGGCTCGAGCATGCCGTTCGCGCAATTGATCGATCCGGCACTGATCGCGATCTACACGCTCTGCGCGCTGCTGATGGTGGCGATCACGATCGCCGTCACGCTCCGGCGCGCCAGCCATCCCCGTGGCGTCGACCTCAAGGACGCTGCCTTCGGCGCACTCGTCGCCGCCTTCCCGAACGCCGGCTTCATGGGCGTGCCGCTGCTGGTGGCGCTGATCGGCGACGCCGCCGCCGGACCGGTCATCGGGGCCATCCTCGTCGACCTGATCCTCACCAGCACGCTTTGCCTGGCGCTCGCCCAAGCCAGCCAGCATCGAGCCGCCGGCGACGGCGAGGCGGCGCGCTCGGGCATTGCCGCCGCGCTGTTGTCGCTGCGCGGCGCCCTGACCAATCCGCTGCCCTGGGCGATCGTCGTCGGCGCGCTGTTCGCGGCCGTCGACCGCGAACTGCCGGCGCCGCTCGCGCAGATCGTGCGGATGCTCGGCGACTCGGCCACGCCGGTCGCGCTGTTCACGATCGGGGCGGTGCTGTTGCGCGCCGGGCGCCACGCCCATACGCGCACGCCACCCGGCCACTACGTACCGGTGGCGATCCTCAAGCTGGTGGTCCATCCGGCGCTGGTGTTCGGCATCGGTGCCGCCGCACTGGCCTTCGGCGCGCCGATTTCCCGTTTCGGATTGGTCGTGCTGACGCTGGTCGCCGCGCTGCCGAGCGCCAGCAACGTCTCGGCTCTGGCCGAGATCTACGGCGCCGACAACGGCCGCGTCACCCGCATCATCATGGCCTCGACGGTGTTCGCCTTCGTGACGTTCTCGGTCCTCGCCTGGGCCTTCGGCATCGGCCGCGGCCTCACTTGAGCGCTGGTACGGCCCTGCCGGGCGTCGCGACCCAGTCACGTTCACAGCTCAGTCAGGATCGCTTGACTTCCAGCCACGGCCGGCTATTCTGTATACAGAATCCAGACGTCGCGGTCACAGACTTGGCGACTCCTGTCGTCCCGTACCCACCTTTTCGCATGACCGCCGAACTCGTCAAGCTCCAAGCCGTCCCCGACCTGGTCGACCAGGTCTATCGGGCCTTGCTGGACGCGATCAGCGACGGCTCGCTCGCCCCTGGCGCCCGGGTCACCCAGGAAGACCTCGCCGAGCGCCTGGCGGTCTCCCGGCAACCTGTGTTGCAAGCGCTGCGGTTGCTGAAGAAGGATGGGCTCGTGACCGATGCGCCCGGCCGCGGACTGTTGGTGGCGCCGCTGGATGCGCGGGCGATCGCCCAGGTCTACGAAGTGCGCGAAGCGCTCGACGCGCTCGCGGCACGGCTGGCAGCGGGCCGGCGCGCGAGGATCGATCCCGCGCTCGTCGTCGCTGGCCGGCGCGCCGCGCGCGGCCGTGACATCAAGGCGATGATCGAGGCCGACATCGCTTTCCACGCGGCGATCTACGCCGCCTCCGGCAATCCGCTGCTCGAGCGCAGCGCCCAGCTGCACTGGGTGCACCTGCGGCGCGTCATGGGCGCGGTGCTGCAGTCCTCGCGCCAGCGCGAATCGATCTGGGACGAGCACGCGGCCATCGCCGCCGCCGTCAACGCCGGCGACGCGGACCTCGCGGCGCGGCTCAGCGAACACCATGGTCGGCAGGCGAGCGCGAACCTGCTCGCGCGCCTGTCCGACGTCCTCAATCCTCCTGCGAAAGGCGTTTCATGAAGCTCACCCCTGCCCAGCACGAACAGTTCGACCGCGACGGCTACCTGTTCTTCCCGGCCCGGTTCACGGCCGAGGAAACGCGCAAGCTCACCGACGAGGTGCCGCACCTCTACCAGCGTCGCGAGGACTACAACGTGCGCGAGAAGGGGAAGGACGCGGTGCGGACGAACTTCGCCGCGCACATGTACAGCGAGCCCTTCGCGCGCCTGGCGCGGCATCCGCGGATGGTCGAGCCGGTGCAGGACCTGCTCGGCGAGCAGCTCTACATGCACCAGTTCAAGATCAACGGCAAGGCCGCCTTCGACGGCGACGTCTGGCAGTGGCACCAGGACTACGGCACGTGGCTCAACGACGACCAGATGCCGACCGAGCGGGCGATGAACGTGGCGATCTTTCTCGACGACGTCACCGAGTACAACGGCCCGCTGATGTTCATCCCCGGCAGCCACAAGAAGGGTGTGGTGGAAGCCCGGCACGACCTGACGACGACGAGCTACCCGCTGTGGACGGTCGACAACGCCCTCATCGCGACGCTGGTCGAGCGCGCCGGCGGCAAGCAGGGCGGCATCGTTTCACCCAAGGGTCCTGCCGGTTCGATGATCCTGTTCCACAGCTGCCTGGTTCATGCGTCGGGCTCGAACCTCTCGCCGTTCAACCGCGTCGCGGTCTACCTCAGTCTGTGCGCGGTCAGCAACCATATCCGGCGCCACAAGCGACCCGAGTACATCGCCCATCGCGACTTCACGCCGATCGAGTGCCTGCCCGACGACTGCCTGCTGAAGGACTACCCGGTGGAGCTGCCGTGGAAAGACGGCGTGCCGGCGAGCGCGCTGGAAACCTCGACCGAGACGCTGAAGCTCGCCGCCTGAGCCGCCGCGCCCACCAGCGCCGGCCGACGGAGCGCCCTTTTCTCCTCCTGTCGCCGACGGCGGCGCCCCTCCTCCCTCCTGTCGCCGCATGACGGCACCACCGAGTAC
>JBBQCD010000057.1:0-25869 GCA_038318385.1 Burkholderiales bacterium
CCGCAGGACGCGCCGCGGGT
The DNA here is from genome assembly GCA_038318385.1 of Burkholderiales bacterium. Lineage (GTDB taxonomy): Bacteria > Pseudomonadota > Gammaproteobacteria > Burkholderiales > Burkholderiaceae_C > Schlegelella_A. Next base: position 21 of record JBBQCD010000057.1, read on the forward strand.
CGACGGCCCAGCCGACCAGCGGGGCGCGCTGGGCCGGGGCCCGCGTCTCCCGCAGTCGCAGCCACGATTGGGTCGATTGCTGGCGGTCGATGTCGCCGAGCATGGTCGGCAGCCCGGCGTGGGCGCACCAGGCGGCGAGGTGGGTCGCGAGCGTGCTCTTGCCGCTCCCACCCTTGCGATTGACGACTGCGATGACGGGCATGACGAGGCTTGGAGTCCTCGCCGATTGAAGCACCGGCGCAGCGCGGCCGAAGCGCGAAGAAAGCGGCCGAAGTCGGCCCAGATCGCGCCTTAGCCGTCGTCGCGCGCCTGCGAAGGAGGACCTCGCGGGTGCCTCGAGCGGCCTCCCTCGGCGGTGACCTATTCGACTTTCGCGCCCGAGTCCTTCACCACCTTGGCCCACTTGGTGATCTCGGTGCGCTGGTAGGCGGCCAGCTCCTCGGGGGTCGAGCCGACGGCCTCGAGTCCGGCATCGGCGAGGCGCTTGGCCACTTCGGGCGTGCCGATGATCTTCTTCACCTCGGCCTGGAGCTTGTCGACGATCGGCTTGGGCGTGCCGGCCGGCGCGAACAGCGCGAACCACGACACCGCCTCGAAGCCCGGCATGCCCTGCTCGGCGAGGGTCGGGATCTCCGGCGCGGCGGGGGACCGCTTCGCGCTGGTGACGCCGAGCGCGCGCAGCTTGCCCTCGCGGACCAGCGGCAGGCTCGAGGGCATGTTGTCGAACATCATCGTCACGCGCCCGCCGAGCAGGTCGGGGATCGCCGTGGCCCGGCCCTTGTAGGGGATGTGCTCCATGTCGATGCCGGTCATGGTCTTGAACAACTCGCCGGAGACATGGATCGAGGTCCCCGAACCGGACGACGCGAAGCTCATCTTCCCCTGCTTCTTGCCGAGGGCGATGAACTCGGCCAGCGTCTTCGCCGGCACGTCGTTGTTGATCACCAGCATGTTCGGCGTCGTCGCCAGCAAGGTGATGGGTGCGAAGTCGCGCACCATGTCGTACGGCATCTTCGCGTACAGCGCGCCGTTGATCGAATGGGTGCCGACGGTGCCGACGACGATGGTGTGGCCGTCGGGCGGCGCCTTGGCGACCGAGTCGGCGCCGGTGTTGCCGCCGGCGCCGGGCTTGTTGTCGATGACGACCGGCTGGCCCCAGGTCGCGGCGAGGCGCTCGCCGATCAGTCGCGCGAGGATGTCGGGGGCGCCGCCGGTGGAGAAGGTGACGACGATGTGGATCGGCTTGCTCGGGTACGCGGTCGCCTGGGCCTGGACGGGAAGGGCCCCGGCAAGGGCGGCGGCGCCGATGAGGGCCAGGGCGAAACGGCGGGTCGTGACGTGCATGCGGGTGCTCCGGAAGGTGTGGAGGTGTCGGATCGAGGGTTCAGTTCGAGGCGGCGAGCGACGCCGTCACCGCACCGATGGCTTCGTTCAGCTTCTCCTTGCCGAGCGCGCGACATTGCTCGGCGGACGCGCCGGGCCGGGTGCCGAACGCCGTGGCGGTCTTGGCCGGACGGAAGACGAGTGTCTTGCCGCTGCGCGGCAGCATCATCGCGCGCGCCGTGATGACGCAGACGCGGGCATCGTCGAAGCCACCCTCGACCTCGCTGACGAAGCCCCACTTCTTCTCCGGGTAGAGCTTGAAGAAGCGCGCCCGGATGTTCTGTTTCCACAGTGCGGCCGCGGTCTGCGGATCCATCAGCTGGGCGCTCGAGTGATCCAGGGTCATGTAGGCCGGAGGCGCGGCGAAGGCGGCGCAGGAGACCAGCGGCAGCAGCGCGCTGAGCAGGCAGGTGCGGGACATGGGATTCCTCCGAGATTCGGCGTTCGGGTGCCGCGGCGCGCCGGGGGCGGCGCCTGCGGGAGCGCGTCATTCTGTGCGCAAAACCCGGCGCGCTTGGCCGGATTCGGCGGGACGAACGAAAAAATCGCTCGCGCGCGCCGTTGCGGGTCCCCGCGTCAGCGAGTCGGCACGGAAATCTCGCGCGGTTCCAGACGCAGGCTTGCGCCGGTCGCGCCGCCGGGCCGGGCCACCGGCGCGTGGGCGATGCCGGCGAGTTGCAGGTGATGTGCCACGCGCAGCACGAGGTCTTCGCGCCACGGCGCAGCGATGATCTGCACGCCGATCGGCAGGCTCGGATGGCACTCCCATACCGGAACCACGCAGACCGGCAGGCCGATCAGCGAGAGCGGCTGGGTCAGGAGGCCCAGGCTCGGCCGCGCCGCGTGCCGCTGACCGTTGATCTGCAGCCACTCGGTGCCGATCGCCGGCGCCACGCATGGCGTTGCCGGCGCAATCAGCACGTCGACGTCGCGGAAGAGTTCTGCGGCGCGCAGCGCGAACCAGCGGCGTACGCGCTGCGCCTGCTGCACCCAGGCCGCCGGCAGCAAGGCGCCGGCGAGAAGGCGGTCCCGCGTCAGCGGGTCGAAGTCCGCGGCGCGGTTCCGCAGGTCCTGCAGGTGCAGGGCCGCGCCCTCGGCGTTGGTGATGAGGAACGCCGCGGCGCGGGCGCGTGCGACCTGCGGCAGCGCGACGTCCTCGCGCGCGTCGAGGGCCTCGGCGACGCGCGCCACGGCGTTGCGGGCTTCCGCGCCGGCGTTCTCGCGGAAATAGCCGCCGAGCACCGCGATCCGCAGCGCATCGACCCGCTGGGAGATGCCCGGTGCCGTCGGCTCGGCAGCGCGGGCGCTGCAGGCCGGGTCGCGGCTGTCGGGGCCCTGCATCGCGTCGTAGGCCAGCGCGAGATCGTGGGCCGAGCGGGCCAGCGGGCCGACGTGGTCGAGGCTGGCGACGAATGGGTAGGAGCCGTTGCGCGGCAGACGCCCGAAGGTCGGCTTCAGGCCGAAGACGCCGCACAGCGAAGCCGGCACGCGGATCGAACCGTTGGTGTCGGAGCCGAGCGCCAGCGGGACCTGGCCGGCGGCCACCGCGGCCCCCGAGCCGCCCGAGGAGCCGCCGGCGATGCAGGCCGGGTCGTGCGGATTGCGGGTCGTGCCGTCGTGCGCGTTCTCGGTGGTGAAGCCGTAGGCGTACTCGTCCATGTTGACCGCGCCGACGAGGATCGCACCGGCGTCTTGGAGCCGGCCGATCAGCGGACCGTCGCGGACCGCGGCGGGCTTGCCGCGCTCGATCTTCGAACCGGCGCGCGTTGTCAGGCCGGCGACGTCGAAGAGGTTCTTGACCGCGAACGGCACTCCCAGCAGCGGCAGCGCCGCCGCGCCGCTGGTGCGGTCGGCGAGTTCGGCGTCGAGTTCGGCCGCGCGGCGCATTGCGCGCTCTGCAGTGAGGTCGGTGAACGCGCCGATGCCGGGGTCGGTGCGCGCGATGCGCTCGAGGCTGGCCTCGACGATGCCGCGCACGCTGACGTCGCGCTTGCGCACGGCAGCAGAGATGGCCGCGCCACCCGCCGCGAGGAGCTGGTCGGTGTTCATGGCAACCGGCGCTTGTCGGGCACCGGCACATCGCCGGGGGCGATCGGCACGAACACCGTCGCCGGATCGTCGTGGATGCGCAGCGGCTGCGCCATCACCAGCTCGGCCAGGCCGGCGGCGAGGCCGAAGTAGGCCAGCACGCCGGGCCGGTGCTCGGGGTGCAGCGGCAACGCCAGCAGGGCCGCGGTGGCGTCGACGTAGGTCTCGAGAGAGGCGCGTTCCATGGCCGGATGCTAGCGCCGAACCTCGGGCCGGAATGCCGGGATGGGCGCCGCTCGTCCGCTTCGGGAATACTTCGCCGATGCCTTTGATACCCGCAGCCGGATGAGCGACGACGCACGCCTTCCCCCGACGCCCTCGTCCTGGGTCATGCGCGGCCTCCTTGCGGTCGCCATCGTCTTTTTGCTCGAGAACGCCAAGCCGTTGATGCTGCCGGTGGTCGTCGCGATCGCCTTCACCTTCGTGCTGGCGACGCCGGTGCGCTGGATGCGTCGCCACGGAGTTCCCGAGTTCGCGGGCGCCGGCCTGGTCATCGTCATGGTTCTCTCGATCGTCGTGCTGCTGGCGTCTCTGCTCGCGGCGCCGGCCGCCCAATGGTGGGCGCGGGCGCCGGCGACCGTGCACCAACTGCTCGAATCGGTGCAGAAGCTGCGCAACGTCGCCTTTGCGCCGCCGCCGGCGGTGCGAAAAGACGCCACGAGCCCCGCGGTGCCACCGGTGGCTAGCGCCAAGCGCCCCCCATCGCCGGCAGCGCCACCGTCGGTCACGGCCCCGATTCCCATGGGCATGGGGGGCGCCGCCAGCGCCGCCGCCGCGGACCCGTTCACCGAGACGCTCGCCACCGAAGGGCTCAGCATCACCCGCGCCGCACTCGGCCAGATGTTGTCGTTCACGGTCTCGGCGTCGGCGACCATCTTTCTCCTCTTCTTCCTCCTGGCCTCGGAGCGCTGGCTGATCGCGCGCACCGTCGAGGCGATCCCGCGGCGCCGCACCCGGGCGCTGCTGCTGAGCGGGATCGGCCAGGCGCAGCGCGACATCGGCCTGTTCATCACGACCATGGGGTTGATCAGCATCGGCCTGGGCATCGCCACCGGTTTCGCCCTGGCCGCCATCGGCTTCCCGAACCCGGTCCTGTGGGCGACGACCACGGCCGTGCTGACCTTCGTCCCGTACATCGGCCCGGTGCTGGTCACGCTGGCGCTGCTGGTGGCCGGCGGGATGGAGTCCGGCGCCGGCTTCACGATGCTGGTGCCGCCGGCCCTGTTCCTGGCGCTGCATTTCGTCGAGAGCAACTTCATCGGACCTCTCGTCATGGGCCACCGCCTGCGCATCAGCCCGGTGTTCGTCTTCCTCTCGGTGCTCTTCTGGAGCTGGCTGTGGGGCATCGCCGGAGCCTTCGTGGCGGTGCCGCTGCTGCTGGCGCTTCGGGCGGTGGCTCAGCGCAGCCGCCGCCTGCGCTGGGTCCGCATCTACCTCGATGCCGATGCGCCGGCATTCGAGGCGGGCAGACCGCTGCTCAAGCTGGCGCGATCGTCAGCCCCCACGGCCGACCATCGTCCCCCAGGCTGATCTGCCCTTGCCGGCTGGCCGGGCACGTCGTTTGCCCCGCAGAGGCAGGACCGTCCCGGTCCCCGCTCGATGCACATCGCCTACGTCACCGAAACCTACCCGCCGGAGCTCAACGGCGTCGCCCTGACGGTGGAACGGACAGTGCGGTACCTGCGCGAACGCGGTCATGTCGTCGACCTGATCCGGCCGCGCCAGCCGGTGGACGACGAAGTCCCGCCGCCCGGGACCTGGCTGACGCGCGGCTGGCCGATCCCCCTCTACAAGGAACTGCGCTTCGGTCATGCCAGCGCCTCGGCGCTGCGTCGTCGCTTCGCCGAAACCCGACCCGATCTGGTGCACCTGGCGACGCCCGGGCCCCTGCCTTGGGAGGCGCTGCGCGCGGCGCGCTCGATGCGGATCGCGACGAGTTCGGACTTCCGCACCCACTTCCACCGCTACAGCTCCTACTACCACCTCGGCGCTCTGGCCGCGGTGGTGCTGCGCGGACTGCGCTATTTCCACAACCGCAGCGACCGGACCTTCGTGCCGACGCGCGCGGTCGAGCGTGAACTCGCCGCCGCCGGGTTCCAGCGACTCAGCGTCGTCGGCCGGGGCGTCGACGCGACCCAGTTCGATCCCGCACGCCGCAGTCCGGAACTCCGGGCGGCGTGGGGCGCTCGGCCGGATGCGCCGGTGCTGCTCTGCGTCGGCCGCGTCGCGAAGGAAAAAAACATCGGCCTCGCGTTGCGCGCCTTCGAGAGCCTGCGCCAGGTTCGCCCGGATGCGCGGCTTGTGGTCGTCGGCGACGGCCCGTTGCGCGCCCGACTGGAGGCGGAACATCCCGCCGCGCTGTTCGTCGGCGTCAAGCGTGGGGATGCGCTGGCCGAGTGCTACGCGTCGGCCGACCTGTTCGTCTTCCCGAGCCTCTCGGAGACCTTCGGCAACGTGACCCTCGAGGCCCTCGCATCGGGCCTGCCGGTGGTCGCCTTCGATGCCGCCGCGGCAGCCGAGCACGTGGCCCAGGGCATCTCCGGATGCCTGGTCGCGCCGGACGACGAACCAGGGTTCGAGCGCGCGGTCTGCCGCCTGGCCCAACGACCGGTCCGCCTGAAGGCGATGCGGTCGCATGCCGCGGAAGCCGCCCGGGAAATTCGATGGGAAGACGTGCTCGGACGCTTCGAGCGTCACCTGCAGGACACGATCGATGGCCACGAAGCGCCCACTGCGGCCACAGCCTTCGTGGCCTGACCGGCAGTTGCTGTGGATCGAGCGCGAGCGCTCGTTCGCGCGCTGGATGCACAGCGCGTCCACGCGCGCCTGGGTCGTCACGTCGCTGAACATCGTCAGCCGCCTCGGCGATGGCTGGATGTGGTACGCCGTCATCCTGGCGCTGCCGTGGCTCGACCATGTCAACGGCAGCACCTGCGCGATCCGCATGTTCGCGGTCGGCGCGGTCAATCTCGCGATCTACAAGATCATCAAGCGCTGCATCGCCCGGCCGCGCCCTTACCAGGGCTGTCCCGGCATCCGCGCCTGCGGGCGCTCGCTCGACGAATTCAGCTTTCCCAGCGGGCACACGCTGCACTCGGTCGCCTTCGCCCTGATCCTGAGCGCCTACTACCCGCACTGGGGATGGTTGATCTGGCCGTTCACGTTGCTCGTCGCGGCGTCGCGGGTGATCCTCGGCCTGCACTACCCGAGCGACGTCGTCGTCGGGGCGATGGTCGGCGCGCTGACGGCGGCCGTCAGCTTCAATCTGCTTTGAGCGTCGCGGCCCGGTTGGCGGCGACGCCGGTCCCGGGCGATGCACGCCGGCGCCGTACGAGTTGCGCCACCGTCAGCGGCTCGCGCCGGTCGATTTCGCGTTCGAGCACGCGCTGCCAGGAGCGCCGGATCGGCCCGTGGTCGGCGTCGCGCGGGTGGAGCTCCAGGCGCAGCACCGGGTTGGTCCGCAGCGACGTCGCGACCAGCGCTGCCCACGCCACCGACGAGGCCCGGCGCCACGCGCTCGACGTGCTGTAGACCAGGCTCTGGCTGGTGATTCGCGGCCCGTCGGGCAGCAGGTGGATGTGGCGCAACGTCGAGGTGTATTCGAACGGTGCCGCGCGCAACGCCGCCCAGCCGCCCGCGCCGAGCAGCCAGGCGGGGGCGACGAAGCCGTGCAGCGGCCAGCCGTTGCGCTGGAACCAGGCGATCCCGTCGCGCATCCGCAGCGCCGCAGCCTCGTGGTCGAGGGCCCAGAACTCGCCTTCGCCGCGGGTGTAGCGGGTCCGGCGCAGCCGGTCGAGCGTGCCACGGGCGGCGCCGTCGTCGCGGTGCGTCCAGCCGTGCAGCGCGAGCTCGTCGCCCTGCCGGTTGCGCGCCGTGAGCCACTGCTCCAGGGCCGGGCTCGGTGCGTCGTGGTGGTAGCGCGGCACCGCCAGGAAGGTCAGCGGCAGCGGCGCCACCGCGGCGATGCCGCCGAGCAGACGGTCGCAGGCTCCCAGCGTGGCGTCGGCGACGTCGTGCACCACCACGCACAGGCAGGGGCGCGCAGGGGCGGCCTCGCCAACGGCACCGGGTCCGGCGTGCGCGCCGTCGACTACGGGGGCGGCCGGCGCGCCGGTGGAACCCGGACGCGTCATGGCTGGCGCAGCGCCGTCGTGCCGACGGCGGGTGCCCCGTTGCGCAGCGCCGCGCCGCCGAGCAGGCGCCGATACTGGAGCAGCAGCCGCGGCAGCACCTGTTCCCAGTCGTGCGCTTCGGCGCGTCGTCGTGCGGCCGCGCGGCGCGGGCCGAGGTCGCTCTCGAACAGCGCGGCGATCCCTTCGGCCCAGATCGCGGGGTCGTTCGCCCTGACGCCGATGCCCACCGAGTCGTCGACCAGTTCGGCGAGTCCGCCGGCGAGCCGTGCCACCACCGGCGCGCCGCAGGCCATCGCCTCGAGCAGCGACAGGCCGAAGGTCTCCTGGTCGCCGGCGTGGACGAAGGCGTCGGCGCTGGCGAGTGCCTGCGCCAGTTCGGCGCTGCCCGCCATGAACGGCAGCACCCTCACGCGGGACCCCGACGGCGGTCGGGGGCCGGCGCCGATCGCCACCAGCGTGTACGGCGCGCCGAGGTGATCGACCGCGGCGGCGAGCATGTCGAGATGTTTTTCGGGAGCGAAGCGTCCGGCGTACACCAGCACGCGACTGGTCGGTGCCAGGCCGAGGCGCTCGCGCCACGCCGTGCTCGCCCTCGCGGGATGGAAGACGGTGGTATCGACGCCGAGGGGCTGGCACACGGCTCCCGCAACGCCCCATTCGAGAAGATGACGCTGCATGCTGGCGCTCGGCGCGAGCACGCAATCGAAGCGGGCATAGACCCGGCGCGCATAGGCGCGCGCCGCCCGGCCGGCGGCCGCGGCCAGGCGCCGGCCGGCGAAGAGACGAGCCATCAGCTCCACGTTCGAATGGCAATACGCCACGGCGGGTACTCCGCAGCGTTGCGCCGCGTCGACCGCGGCCCAGCCGAGCACGAAAGGATCACCGGCCTCGATCAGGTCGGGCTCGAGAGCGGCCAGCCGGTCGGCCAGGGTGTGCCGGCGCAGCGGCAGGCGGTAGCCGCCGCTGGCGGGAATCGGCACGGCCGGCAGCGGCACGACGGGGATCGAGTCGTCACGATCGAATCCGGTGGCGCCGCGTCCCCGGGCGGGTGGCGAGTCCGCGGCGACCGGCACCGCGATGGTGTGGGACCATCCCGGCTGGCGGCCGAGCCAGGCGTGCTTGGTCAACAGGTAGCGGCGGACACCGCCTCCCGTCGGGCTCCAGAACATCGTCGTGTCGACGATATGGATGGCGCTTGCGCGCACCGTCATCGCGGGTCTCCGGCCATCGGCAGTGAGCCCCATTCTCCGCGCGATGGCGGCGTCAGCGTGACTTTCCCGGCGGCTTGTCGCTGGGCACGCGGGGCGCATCGGAAGGCAAGCGAGGCGCGTCGTTGTTCTCAGCCGCCGCGTCGGTCGCAGCGTCCGGAGGCTCGGCCCGCAGGTTGCGGGCATAGGTCTCTTCCGTGGCCTCGCCCTTGCTGGTGTCGGCCAGCCCGCGTTCGACGTCGGACCGGGCCTGGTGCATCACCGGGTCGGGTTCGCGCTGCTGGCTTTCCGACGATTCATCGCGCTCGTGCGGCTGCTTGGGCGCGCGCCCGGCATCCTTCTCCGGCGTCGTCTGGCCGTCGCGATGCGCCGGCGTCGCCGGTGCGTCGGGCGATGCGCTGGAGGCGGGTGAGGCGAGGGTCTTTTTCATGGGGGCTCAGATGGCCCCGACGCTGCCGGTCACCGGCAGCACGATGCCGCTGATGTAACCCGAGCAGACCGGCGAGGCGAGGAAGACGTAGGCGGGCGACAGTTCTTCCGGCTGTGCCGGGCGCTTCATGTCGGTCTTAGAGCCGAACTGCGCGACCTTGTCGGCGGGCGAGTCGGCCGGGTTCAGTGGGGTCCATACCGGTCCGGGAGCGACCGCGTTGACGCGGATGCCCTTGGCCATCAGGTTGGAGGCCAGCGACTTCGTGAAGGCGTGGATGGCGCCCTTGGTCGCCGAATAGTCGAGCAGGTGCGAACTGCCTTCCAGGCCGGTGACCGAGCCGGTGTTGATGATCGCCGCGCCATTCTTCAGGTGCGGCACCGCGGCCTTGGCCATCTGGAAATAGCCCATGACGTTGGTGTCCAGGGTCTCGCGGAAGCGTTCCTCGCTGAGGTCCTCGATGGCCTGCGCGTGTTCCTGGAACGCGGCGTTGTTGACGAGCACGTCGAGGCGCCCGAACTCGCGCAGCGTCCGCTGGACCGACTCGCGGCAGAAGGCCGGGTCCTTGACGTCGCCGGGCACCAACAGACAGCGCCGACCCTCGGCCTCGACGCAGCGCTTCGTCTCCTCGGCATCGTCGTGGGACTCGAGGTAGACGATGGCGACATCGGCACCTTCGCGCGCGAACAGCACGGCGACGGCGCGGCCGATGCCCGAGTCGCCACCGGTGATCAGCGCCGCCATGTCGCGCAACTTGTGGCTGCCCTCGTAGTTGGGGGCAAGGAACTGCGGCCGCAGTGCGAGGTCGGATTCGCGTCCGGGCTTCTCGAGATGCTGGGCCGGCATCTTCTCGGGATGCGCGCGAGCGCCGGCCTGGATTGCGCCTGAGTCCATTTCTCGAGATCCGGCGGCGGCGTCCTTGCGGTCCTGTGCGCGCTGCAGTTCGCGCTGCTTGTCGGCCGTGGTCGCCGCCGACGGCTGGGAGGTTCGGTTCATGGTTTCATCCGATCGGGTCACGGCCTGGTAAAGGGAGGTGCTCCTGTGTTCCGGGTGACTGCGGGGTGCTGATTTCAGACTGTGCCGACGGGCACGGCGCCTCGCTGTAGGAGATCGGCGCCCTTGCGGGTCGGCAAGGCGCGTTCCCGCGACGGACCTCTGCTCGGGGAGCGTGTCCGCGAGCCCCGTGATCGTCGTCAGTGGATCGCGGGGCCGCGCGCGGCGACCCAACGCGAGGCTCTAGGTTGGCGCATGACCGCCGGCGGCGGTGCGGCCGGATCCTTCACCGGGGCCTGCTCGCCCGGCGATGCCGGATCGTCCACGGGCGGCGGGACGACGTCGGGCCCGGGTGGCGGTGCGGGGGGGCCCGGCACCGGCTTGGGTTCCGGAGTCGTCGGCTCGGGCCGATGAGCCTCTCGGCTCGCCGACGTTGATGAGTGATGCAGGCTTCGGTTCATGCCGCAGTTTGGGGGCAAGCCCCATGCCCGCGTCGACCGCGAGGTCGTCCCCGGGGAATTCCGCCCCCCGCGTCAGCCGTCGCGCAGGCGAAAGCGCTGCAGCTTGCCGGTCTCGGTGCGCGGCAACGCCGCACGAAACTCGATGGCGCGCGGGTACTTGTACGGTGCGATCGCCGCCTTGACGAAATCCTGCAACTCGCGCACCAGCGCGTCGTCGCCGCCGTGCGTCGAGCGCAGGACGACGAAGGCCTTGACGATCTGCCCGCGCCCGGCGTCGTCGGCGCCGATGACCGCGCATTCGGCGACACCCGGATGGCGCAGCAGCGCCTCCTCGACCTCGGGGGCGGCGATGTTGTAGCCAGCCGAGACGATCATGTCGTCGGTGCGGGACTGGTAGACGAAGTAGCCGTCGGCATCCATCAGGTAGGCGTCGCCGGTGTAGTTCCAGCCGTCGCGCACGTACTCGGCCTGACGCGGGTCGTCGAGGTAGCGGCAGCCGGTCGGCCCCTTCACGGCGAGCCGGCCGATCGCTCCCACCGCGGCGGGCCGACCCGCCTCGTCCATCACGCAGGCGCGGTAGCCCGGCACGGCGATGCCGGTGGCGCCCGGCCGGGCATGGGTTTCGTCCGCAGAGATGAAGATGTGCAGCATCTCGGTGGCACCGATGCCGTCGATGATCTCGATGCCGGTGGCTTCGCGCCAGAGTGCGCGCGTCGCCGCCGGTAGCGCCTCCCCCGCGGCCACGCACTTGCGCAGGCTGCCGCCGTGGGTCACGCCGATGGAATCGGCACGCGCCGCGTCGGCCATCGCGCGATACGACGTCGGTGCGGTGAACATCACCGTCGCGCCGAATTCGCGCGTCGCCTTCACCAGGTCGGCAGGCGACGCCTTCTCGAGCAGCACGGTCGAGGCGCCGACGCTCATCGGAAACAGCGTCAGGCCGCCGAGTCCGAACGTGAAGGCGAGCGGCGGGCTGCCGATGAAGACATCGTCCGCACCGGCGCGCAGCACGTGCGGCGGGAAGCACACGCACGACGCCATCACGTCGCGATGGAAATGCATCGTCGCCTTCGGCTGGCCGGTCGTGCCGGAAGTGAACGCCAGCAGGCAGGTGTCGTCGGCGGCGGTGTCGACATTGGCGAAGGTGGCGGGGTGCTTCGCCATTCGCGCTTCCAGGCCGTCGGCAGCGGCCGCGTCGCCGAAGCGCACGACCTGGGCGAGCGTGGGCGCCTGCCGGCACGCCGCGTCGAGTTCCGTGGCGAGCGCTCCGTCGCACAGCGCGTGCGTGACGTCGCCCTTGACGATGATCTGCGCCAGTTCCTTGGCGCGCAGCAGCGGCATGGTGCCGACGGCGATGCCACCGGCCTTCATCACCGCGAACCAGCACGCCACCAGCATCGGCTTGTTGGCAGCGCGCAGCAGCACGCGGTTGCCCGGCACCAGGCCCATGTCGGCGACCAGCACGTGGGCAATGCGGTTGGCCTGGCGCTGCAGCTCGGCGTAGGTCCAGTCGGGCCCGCCCGGGGCGCGCACGCAGCGGCGCTCGCCGCGGCCGGCGGCGACCTGGCGGTCGAGCAGCTCGGTGGCGCAGTTCAGGCGTTCCGGAAACTTCAGTGCCGGCAGTTCGAACAGGAACTCGGGCTGCTGCTCCGGCGGCGGCAGGCGGTCGCGGGCGAAGGTGTCGAGGTGGGCGGTGGCGGACATGGCTGGCGGGCTCCGGAACGCGACGGGGTTTGCGGGTTCAGTCGGGGATCACGGCCGTGGCTTCGATCTCGACGCGGGCGCGGTCCTCGATCAGCGCGGTGACCTCGACGGCCGTCATCGCCGCGTTGTAGCTGCCGATGAGCTCACGGAAGGCTTGACCGACCTCGCGCCCGGCCGCGAGGTACTCGCGCTTGTCGACGACGTACCACGTCATCCGCACGATGTGCTCGGGCTTGCCGCCGGCCTCGCGCAGCACGGCGACGATGTTGCTGAGCGCCTGGCGCGCCTGCGAGGCGAAATCGTCACCGGCGAATTCGCCCTTCTCGTCCCAGCCGATCATGCCGGCGACGTAGACCTGGCGGCCGCGCGCGGCGACGCCGTTCGAGTAGCCCTTCGGCCGGGGCCATCCTTCGGGGAGCAGCACTTGCATGGGTTTCCTCGGTGGTGCCGGCGTCAGCCGACGGCAGGTTGGCTGCGCACGATCGCGGCGCGCAGGTCGGCCGGGATCTCGATCGCGCGATGGGTCTCGAGCGAGGTCGTGACGAGCACCTGGCGCATCGCCATCCGCGGTTCGTCGCCGGCGCCGATGCAGCGCAGTGCCAGGGTCAGAGAGCGGCTGCCAAGGCGCTCGACGGCCAGCCCGAGCTCGACGGTATCGCCCATCTTGCTGACAGCGGTGAAGTCGGCCTCCAGCCGCACGGTCGGCAGGCCGATGCGGCGCTCGATCACGAGCGCGCGGTAACCGATGGCGAGGCCCTCGTTCACCCAGTCCTCGACAAGGCCGTTGAACATCACGAAATACTGCGGGAAGAAGACGATGCCGGCCGGGTCGCAGTCGGAAAAGCGGATCAGGCGTTCGCGCCGGAACGTCGGCTCGGCCTGCACGCGGGCAGCGCCATCCCGGCTCATGCGCGCACGTCCTTCAGCAGTTCGCGCGCGATGATCAGCTGCTGCACTTCGGTCGCGCCCTCGTAGATTCGCAGCGCGCGGATCTCGCGGTAGAGGCGTTCGACCGGCTGGCCGCTGACGACGCCCAGGCCGCCCCAGATCTGCACCGCGGCGTCGATCACCCTCTGCGCGCCTTCGGTGGCCGAGAGTTTGGCCATGGCCGCCTCGCGCGTCACGTTCCTGCCCTGGTCGCGCTGCCAGGCGGCGCGGAACGTCAGCAGCGCGGCGGCGTCGATGGTCGTCGCCATTTCCGCGAGCTTGGCCTGTGTCAGCTGGAAGTCGGCGAGGGTCTTGTCGAACATCTTGCGCGTCGTCGCGCGTTGCAGCGCCTCGGCGAAGGCGCGCCGCGCGAAACCGAGTGCCGCCGCCGCGACCGACGTCCGGAAGACGTCGAGCGTGCGCATCGCCACCTTGAAGCCGGCGCCGGCGTCGCCGATGCGGTTGGCCAGTGGCACGCGGCAGTTGGCAAAGCGCAGCCGGGCGAGCGGGTGCGGCGCGATGACGTCGATGCGCTCGGCGATCTCGAACCCCGGCGTGCCGGCGTCGACGATGAACGCCGAGATGCCCTTGGCGCCGCGCGGCGGCGCCTCGCCGGGCGCTCCGGCGGCGGCGTCGCGCGCGAAGACGACATAGAAGTCGGCGATGCCGCCGTTCGAGATCCAGGTCTTCTCACCGTCGAGCACGGCATGGTCGCCGTCGGTGCGAGCCGCGCAGGCCATCGCCGCGACGTCGGAACCGGCTTCGGGTTCGGACAGCGCGAACGCGGCGATCGCCTCGCCGCGCGCCACCCGCGGCAGGTAGCGTTCCTTCTGCGCGGCGCTGCCGTCGAGGCTGATCGCGCCCGAGCCCAGGCCCTGCATCGCGAAGGCGAAGTCGGCGAGTCCCGAATGCCGCGCCAGGGTCTCGCGCGCCAGGCAGATCGAGCGCGTGTCGATGGTCTCGGCGGCGCCGCCGAAGGCCGTGCCGCCGACCGCGTGGCGCAGCCAGCCCGCCGCGCCGAGCGCCTTCACCAGCGCGCGGCATTCGGCGTCGACGTCGGGTCCGTGGTCGTGGCCGATGTGGGCCGTGGCCCAGACGTCGAGGTCGGCCGCGAAGGCGCGGTGCCGGTCTTCGAAGAACGGCCAGTCGAGGTGCGAGGTCTCAGCCATGGGATCGTCTCTTCGGTGCTGCGTGGTGGGCCGTGCTGTCGTTCGTCGACTGCGCTTTCGGGGAACCGCGCTCAGTTGCCTTCGAAGCGCGGCTTCTGCTTGGCGACGAAGGCGTTGTAGGCGCGCGAGAAATCCTCCGTCAGCATGCAGATCGCCTGGGCCTGGGCCTCGGCCTCGATCGCCTGCTCGATCGTCATCGCCCACTCCTGATGCAGCATCGTCTTGGTGATGCCGTTGGCGAACGTCGGGCCGTGGGCGAGGTCGTGCGCCATCGCAGCGGCGTCGGCCTCGAGCGCGTCGGGCGTCGTCAGGCGGTTGAGGAAGCCCCAGCGCTCGGCTTCCTCGCCGTTCATCGCGCGGCCGGTGTAGAGCAGCTCGCTGGCGCGGCCGTGGCCGATCAGCCGCGGCAGGATCGCGCACGCGCCCATGTCGCAGCCGGCGAGGCCGACCCGGTTGAAGAGGAACGCGGTCTTGCTGCGTGCGGTGCCGACGCGCAGGTCCGAGGCCATGGCGACGATCGCGCCGGCGCCCGCGCAGACGCCGTCGATCGCGGCGACGATCGGCTGCGGGCAGGCGCGCATCGCCTTCACCAGGTCGCCGGTCATGCGCGTGAACATCAGCAGCTCCGAAGCCTTCAGGCGCACCAGCGGGCCGATGATCTCGTGGACGTCGCCGCCCGAGCAGAAGTTGTCGCCGGCACCGCTGATCACCACCGCCTTGACATCGTCGGCGTATTTCAGATTGCCGAAGAGGTCGCGCAGTTCAGCGTACGAGTCGAACGTCAGCGGGTTCTTGCGCTCCGGCCGGTTCAACGTGACGTGGCCGACCTTGTCCTGGACCTTCCACGCGAAGTGCCGTGCTTGGTAGCCCGTCGCGGGCCGGGTGTTGCCGGCGGCGAGGGCCGGATCGACGCGCGCGGTGGTGTCGTGTTCGTTCATTTCATTGACTCCGTTGTGCATTTCGCGTTGGACCGCCGAGCGCGCAGCGGCGCAGCCGGTCGGCATGCCCATGCCTTTGCGCGCTCATCACAGCGCCTAGAGTGCTCACGGCTCCTCGCCCGACTGGTCCTGGCGCACCAGGTGGACACGGAGCTGGCCGAGCTGCGCATACAGCTGCTGCACGGTCTTCGCGTCGAGGCCGGCGAAGAGCTCGAGGATCCAGCCCTCGTGCTCCTGGGCCATGGTCTCGAAGTGCCGGCGGCCCTTCGGTGTCAGCCGGACGATCCAGGCGCGCCGGTCGCTGGGGCTGCTCTCGCGGACGACCACGCCTTCGCGCTCGAGATCGTCGGTGAGGCCGGTGACGTTGCCGCCGGTCACCATCAGGTAGCGCGAAAGCTCACGCATCTTCATGCCGTCCTTGTAGCGGTAGAGCTGGGCCATGTAGTCGAAACGCGCCAGCGAGATGTCGAAGCGCTCGCGCAGGCGGCGTCGGATCTCGGCCTCGAGGTGGGTGGTGCTGGCCAGCATCCGCAACCAGAGCTTGAGTGCGGCGTGGTCGCCACTGCCGGCGCGGGCCTCGTGGCCGAGCTCCTGCGCGTCTTCGAGCAGGGTGTGTGAAGGATCGTCGCCCTTGTTCATGCGCCTGCCCTGCCGTTCAGACGCCCAGCGCCCGGTTCGCCTGCTCGAGGGCGCTCAGGCCTGCGCCCTGCGCCGCGGCGGTGCGCTCGCGCTCGAGGTTGCGTTCGAGCTGCTGCTTGGCCGAGCGGTACTGCTTCGGCCAGGCCACATCGGTGTAGCCGATCTTGGCCGCTTCCAGCAGCGTCCACGCCGGATTGGCCAGGTGCGGCCGGGCGATCGCGCACAGGTCGGCGCGGCCGGCAGCGATGATGCTGTTGACGTGGTCGGCCTCCGAGATCGCGCCGACCGCGATCGTCGGGATGCCGGCCTCGTTGCGGATGCGGTCGGCGAACGGCGTCTGGTACATCCGGCCGTAGACCGGTTGCTGGCGCTTGCTGACCTGGCCCGACGAGCAGTCGATCAGGTCGGCGCCGGCGGCCTTGAAGGCGCGCGCGATCTCGACCGCGTCGTCCGGCGTGATGCCGCCCTCGACCCAGTCGTGCGCCGAGATCCGCACCGAGAACGGCAGCTGCTGCGGCCAGACCTCGCGCATCGCGCGGAAGATCTCCAGCGGGTAGCGCAGGCGGTTGGCGAGCGAACCGCCGTACTCGTCGGTGCGCTGGTTGGTCAGCGGCGAGATGAACGCCGACAGCAGGTAGCCGTGCGCGCAGTGCAGTTCGAGCCAGTCGAAGCCGGCCTCGGCGGCGTAGCGCGTCGAGCGGACGAAGTCGTCGCGGACGCGGTCCATGTCGGCGCGCGTCATCGCCCGCGACCAGTCGCTGACGCCGTCGAGGAACTGCTGTGGCGAGGCCGAGAGCAACTCCCAGTTGCCTTCGGCCAGCGGCAGGTCCTCCCCTTCCCACGGCACCCGGGTCGAGCCCTTGGCGCCGGAGTGGCCGAGCTGCATCGCGATCTTCGCCTCGCTGTTGGCGTGGACGAAGTCGACGATGCGCTTCCAGGCGTCGCGCTGGGCGTTGTTCCACAAGCCCGGGCAGGCGGGAGTGATGCGCGCTTCGGGCGACGGGCAGGTCATCTCCGCGACGACCATGCCGGCACCGCCCATCGCGCGCGCGCCGAGGTGCACCAGGTGGTAGTCGCCGGCGATGCCGTCGACGGCGGAGTACTGCGCCATCGGCGAAACCACGATGCGGTTCTTCAGCGTCACGCCGCGCAGGGTGAAGGGGGTCAGCATCGGCGGAATCGAGTGCTGCTGCGGGGCGCGGCTGATACCGGCACCCTCGGCGATCCAGTCCTCGTAGTCCTCGACATAGTCCTTGTCGCGCAGCCGCAGGTTCTCGTGGCTGATGCGCTGGCTGCGCGTCAGCAGCGAGTAGGCGAACTGCTCCGGCGGCAGGTTGACGTAGCGGTCGACGTGCTCGAACCACTCGGTCGAGTTGCGCGCCGCGTTCTGGATCCGCAGCACCTCGATGCTGCGCACCGCCTCGTAGGCCTCGAGCGCGGCCGGCAGGTCGCCGGGGGCGTTGCCGATGCAGCGTGCGAGCTCGATCGAGTCTTCAAGGGCGAGCTTGGTGCCCGAGCCGATCGAGAAGTGCGCGGTGTGCGCGGCGTCGCCCATCAGCACGACGGGCGCGTTGCCGTTGTCGTGCACCCAGGTCTCGCAGACGACGCGCGGGAAGCGGATCCACTGCGTCGAGCCGCGCAGGTGGCTGGCGTTGGACAGCAGCGCGTGGCCGTCGAGGTACTTCGCGAAGAGCTTCTCGCAGAAGGCGATCTGCGCTTCCTTTTCCATCGTCTCCAGCCCGGCGGCGCGCCAGACATGCTCCGGGGTCTCGACGATGAAGGTGGAAGTCTCGTCGTCGAAGCGGTAGGCGTGCGCCTGAAACCAGCCCCATTCGGTTTCCTCGAAGGCGAAGGTGAAGGCGTCGAAGAGCTTGTGGGTGCCGAGCCAGACGAAGCGGCAGTCGCGCAGGTCGATGTCGGGCTTGTAGGTCGCCGCGTGCTTCGCGCGGATGCGGCTGTTGAGGCCGTCGCTGGCGATGATCAGATCGGCGTCGGGATACTGCGCGTCGTCCTGCACGTCGGTCTCGAACTTCAGCTTCACGCCGAGCTCTTCGCAGCGCTGCTGCAGGATGTTGAGCAGGCGCTTGCGACCGATGCCGCAGAAGCCGTGCCCGCCCGAGGTGACCTTGTGGCCGCGGATGTTGACCTCGATGTCGTCCCAGTGGTTGAAGGCATCGAGGATCAGCGCCGCACTCGGCGGATCCGCAGCCTGGAGGTTGCCGAGCGTCTGGTCGGAGAACACCACCCCCCAGCCGAAGGTGTCGTACGGACGGTTCCGCTCGACGACGGTGATGTCGTGCGTCGGGTCCTGCTGCTTCATCAGCAAGGCGAAATAGAGTCCCGACGGGCCGCCGCCGATGCAGACGATCTTCATGGGCTGGGCTGCCTCACGGTTGAATACTCACGGCTGAATAGTTTAGGACTAAAGCAGTTTAGTGCAGGGTCTGGCGGATTGCAAGGCGGGCTGCGGGACGGCCGATATCGATCGCCGCCGTTCATGCGGCGCCGCCCTCGGCCGGCGGCGGACGGCCACTCCCGCGATCCCAGGTGGTCGGGCCGACGCCGCGCTCGCGCAGCCGGAACTTCTGCACCTTGCCGTTGGCGGTGCGCGGCAGGTCGACGACGACATCGATGTAGCGCGGGATGGAGAACTTCGGCAAGCGCGATTCGCAATGGCGCGCGATGGCTGCCGGATCGAGGTCGTGGCCGGGGCGCGCCACGAGTGCCGCCATCACCTCGTCCTCGGCGAGCTCCGATCGCACCGGGAAGACCGCCGCTTCGGCCACGCCCGGGTGGGAGAGCAGAACCTGCTCGACCTCGTACGACGAGATGTTCTCGCCGCGCCGCCGGATCGCGTCCTTGATGCGGTCGATGAAGCGGAACGAGCCGTCGGCGTCGCGAACGACGCGGTCGCCGGTGTGGAACCAGAGGTTGCGCCAGGCGCGCACCGTCTCCTCGGGGCGGTTGAAGTAGCCGAGCGCGAAGGCGAACGGTTCGTCGGCGCGCAGCACCAGCTCGCCGGCCTCGCCGTCGGGCCGTTCGGCGTCGTGCTCGTCGACGATGCGGGCATCGAAGCCCTGTTCGAGCCAGCCCATCGTGCCGCCGAGTGCCGCATCGGGCGCGGCGGCGATGACGTAGTTGGTCTCGGTGGAGCCGTAGCCCTCGAACAGGCGCACCCCGCAGCGCTCGGCGAACGCCGCCATCGCCGCGGCCGGCACCCCCGGGCCGAGCCCGGTGCGAACGCGGTGAGCGCGCTCGGCCGCACTCGGCGGCTGCGCCAGCAGGATCGGCACCATCGCCCCCAGCACGAAGATGTGCGTCGCCTCGGCAGCCTGCATCGCCGGCCAGAAGCCCGAGGCCGAGAAGCGCGTTTCGTAGGCCACGCGGGCGCCGCGGAGCGCCGCCTGGGCGAAGTTGTTCAGCGCATTGATGTGGAACAGCGGCAGAGTCGTGGCGAGCACGGAATCGGCCTCGACGCCGAGGATGCGGGCGGTGTTCGAACCCCAGGCGTGGTATTGCGCATGGGGGCAGAGAACGCCCTTGGCCGGCCCGGTGGTGCCCGAGGTGTAGAGGATGGCGAGGGGGTCTCCCGGCAACACGTCGGCGGGCTCGGTGGCCTTCGCATCGGCATCGAAAACGTCGCCGTCGCTGCCCGCCGTCGACGACGGATAGGCGCCGACGCGCAGGCTTGTGGGTACATCGCCCATGGCGGCTGCCGCGGTGGCGGGCAAGGCATCGTCAGCGAGCACCCAGATCGCTTCCAGTGCACAGCGCGCGAGCTCGGCGTGCACGAGGCGCTCGACCAGCCCGGCCTCGATCACCAGCAGCCGCGCTCCGCTGTCGGCGAGGTAGTAGCCGATCTGCGGCCCCATCGATGCGGTGTTCATCGGCACCGCGATCGCCCCGATCCAGCCGCAAGCCAGAAAGACTTCGAGGCACTCGATGCGGTTGCCGCTCAGCACTGCAACGCGGTCGCCGCGACCGATGCCGGCGCGGCGCAAGCTGGCCCCGACACGTGCGGCGGCGACGGCCGCGTCGCCGTGCCGCCAGCGGGTCGCGCCGATCGAGAGGAAGGGTCGTTCGCCGAAGCGCATCGCCTGGCGTTGAAGCAGCGCCGGCAATGTCCGCTCGAGCAGCGGCACTGCTGGCGCATCGGGAGCGGCACGTCGCGACAGCAGCGGGCCCGCTCGCCCCCTCGACGCAGCGTCCTCGCGATGCGCCGTCCGGGTCGACTCAGGCGTCGTCATCGTCGGTCCCTCCGCCGAGGTAGGTCGCCTGCACGCGCGGGTCGCCGACGAGATCGCCCGACGGCCCGGCGAAGGCGATCTCGCCGGTCTCGAGCACGTAGCCATGGTCCGAGCTTTCGAGTGCGGCGCGGGCGTTCTGCTCGACCAGCAGGATGGAGACGCCGTCGTCGCGCAGGCTCCGCACGATGGCCAGGATGTCGCGCACGATCAGCGGTGCCAGGCCGAGACTCGGCTCGTCGAGCATCAAGAGGCGCGGTGCCGACATCAGCGCCCGGCCGAGCGCGAGCATCTGGCGCTCGCCGCCCGAGAGCGTGTCGGCGCGCTGGCTGCGGCGCTCCGCCAGGCGCGGAAAGCGCGCATGCACCTCGTCGAGGCGCTGCTGCAGCGCCGCCCGGCCGAGACGGCGCGCGTAGGCGCCGAGGCGCAGGTTGTCGAGCACGCTGAGCTCGCCGAACAGCTCGCGCCGCTCCGGCACCAAGGTCAGCCCGCATTCGACCCGGCCTTCGACGTCGAGGCGGCGCAGATCGACACCGTCGAACCGCAGCGTGCCGGAAGAAGGCAGCAGGCCCATCACCGCCGCAAGCAGCGTCGTCTTGCCGGCGCCGTTCGGCCCGATCACCGAGACGATCTCGCCGGCGGCCAGCGTCAAGCCGATGCCGCGGACGGCCTCGACCTGGCCGTAGGCGACATGGAGATCGGCGATCTCTAGCAGCGCTGCCAATGGCTGCTCCTTTGTGAGAGCCCGCCGGTCTCGGCCGGCAGCCGAGTCACTTTCATTTGCTGGCTCAAATGAAAGTAACCAAAGCAAAGAGCCTGAATACGATCTGACGGGTTTGCATGGCTGGGAATACCTGCGGTCTGTGGATCTCCGAGACGATCCTCGCGTGTCCTCGCGGGGTGCCAGTCGGCTTGCCGCGTTGCGGCCTCGCCTCGAAGGGCGTGAGTCGTTTGAGCGCAGTCACCCAGCGAGCACGTCGACGCGAATGCGAGACGCATTCCCGACCGCGGCGAGGCCGCACAAGCGGCGAGCCGACTGGCACCCCGCGAGGACACGGATCGATGCACTGAGACTTCCACAGACCGCCGGTATTTCCAGCCAAGCATCTCCATCAAATCGTATTCAGGCTCTTTGCTTTGCCTACTTTCATTTGAGCCAGCAAATGAAAGTAGGTCGGCCGCCGGCCGAGACCGGCGGGCTCTCGCAGGGTGCACTTGCACCATCGGCCGAGACCGGCGGGCTCTCGCAGGGTGCACTTGCGCCACCGGCCGAGACCGGCGCGCTCTCCCAAGTCGCAAAGCGACCGCCTGGCGAAGCCGGCAGGCCGTCACTCGATGCTCCCGAGGTAAGCCGCCTGCACCCGCGCATCCGCCCGCACCGCGGACGGCGTGCCCTCGACCAGCTTCTCGCCGAAGTTCATCACCACCAGCCGGTCGACCAGCTTCATCACGAAGTCCATGTCGTGCTCGACGATGAGGATCGTCACGCCATCGTCGCGCAGCCGCCGCAGCAGTTGGGCCAAGGCTTCCTTCTCCTGGCGGCGCAGGCCCGCGGCGGGCTCGTCGAGGACCAGCAGGACCGGGTCGGCGGCCAGCGCGCGGGCGATCTCGAGGATGCGCTGCGTGCCCAGCGGCAGGCTGCCGGCGAGCGTGTCGGCGCGGTCCGCCAGGCCGATGCGATCGAGTTGCCGCCAGGCCTCGGCGAAGACGCGGCGTTCTTCGGCGCGGTCGAGGCCAAGGCCGGCGCGGATCACGCCGGCGTGGGCACGCGCATGGGCGCCGAGGGCGACGTTGTCGATGAGGCTCATTCGCGGGCGCAGCTTGACGTGCTGGAAGGTGCGGGCCAGGCCGAGACGGGCGACGGCGCGCTGGCGCCGGCCGCTGATGTCGTGGCCGAGGAATTCGACCCTGCCGGCCGTCATCGGCAGCGTGCAGGTCAGGAGGTTGAACATCGTCGACTTGCCGGCGCCGTTCGGGCCGATCAGGCCGACGATCTCGCCAGCGTCGACGTCGAAGCTGACGTCGTTGACGGCGAGCAGGCCGCCGAACCGCTTGACGGCGCCGCTGACCGACAGCACCCGGGTGCCGGGCGGGGGCAACGTGCGCCGGGGCAGCGGCGCCGCGTCGCGGTCGACCGCGACGCCGTGACCGGCGCGGCGCCAGCGGTCCTGCCAGCGGGCGACGAAGCCCATCAGGCCGCCGCGCGCGAAGTGCAGGAGGGCGATGAACAGCGCCGCGAAGGCCACGCTCTCGAACTGGCTGGCGCGCGGCGAGATCAGCGGCAGCCAGTCCTGCAGGCCGTTCTTCAGCAGCAGCACGATGGCCGAGCCGACCAGCGCACCGCCGAGCTGGCCGAGGCCGCCGGCCACCGCCATCAGCAGGTACTCGATGCTGGCGCGGACGTCGAACGGCGACGGGCTGACGAAGCGGTTCTTGTGCGCGTAGAGCCATCCCGCCAGGCCGGCGAGCAACGCGGCGATCACGAAGAGCGAGAGGCGGACGCGAAAGGCATCGGCGCCGACGCTGGCGAGCAGCGTCTCCCCACCGCGCAGGCTGCGCATCGCGCGGCCGCTGCGCGATCTCAGCAGGTTCCACGCGAAGGCCATCGACAGCCCGACGGTCAGCCAGATGAGGTAGTAGATCGCGCGCGGATCGGCGAGCGACCAGGGCCCGAATTGCAGCGCCGGGATCCCCGAGAGGCCCGTGTGCCGGCCGAGGGCCTCGACGTTGCCGAACAGCATCGCGATCGAAAGACCCCAGGCGATCGTCGACAGCGGCAGGAAATGACCGCCGAGGCGCAGGGTGACGAGCCCGATCACGAGCGCCGAGCTTCCGGTGAGCAGCAGCGCGAACACCAGTCCGAGCCACGGCGACATCCCCTGCGCGGTGGTGAGCCAGGCGGTGGCGTAGGCGGCGATGCCGACGAAGGCGGCCTGGCCGAACGAGGTCGCGCCGCCGACGCCGGTCAACAGCACCAGGCCGAGGGCGACGAGCGCGCCGACACCGATGTCGTTGAGCAGCGAGACCGTGAACGGCGTGGTGAACGCGGGGGCGAGGGCGATCGCCGCGACGACGAGCGCGATGCCGAGCCAGCGCCAGCCCGGGTGCGGCGCTGCCTGCGCGCCGCCCTGCGTGGCGTCGGCGATGGCACCGCGACCGTCGCGCGCGTCGCCGACGCCCGTCCCTGCAGCCCCGACAGGAGCACGCGGCGTGGCGCTCACGCGTCGACCTCCTCTTCCGCCTCGTCGGCGTGGACGCTGAAGAACGAGCGCAGCATCAGCACCGGGATCAGCAGGCTGAAGACGATCACGTCCTTCAGCGCGCCGCTCCAGAACGAGGCGAAGCTCTCGACCAGGCCGACGGCGAGCGCGCCGATGGCGGTGACGGGGTAGCTCACCAGGCCGCCGATGATCGCGGCGACGAACGCCTTCAGGCCGATGATGAAGCCCGAGTCGTAGTACATCGTCGTCACCGGCGCGATCAGCACGCCGATCAGTCCCGCCAGCACCGAGGCCGCGGCATAGGCCAGCAGGGCGGTGCGTGCCGGGCGGATGCCGACGAGGCGCGCGCCGACGCGGTTGACCGCGGTGGCGCGCAGCGCCTTGCCGCTGACGGTGCGCTCGAAGACCAGGAAAAAGAGCCCGCTGAGCGCGATCGCCGCGCCGACCATCAGGATCACCTGGCTGCCGACGACGAAGTTCTCGCCGAGCGTGATGGAGCCGCTCACCAGCGGCGCGGTGCGGGAGCCCTCGGGTCCGAAGAACAGCAGGCCCAGGCCGGACAGCAGGAAGTGCAGGGCGAGCGAGACGATCAGCAGCACCAGCACCGAGGCGTCGGCGATCGGCTGGAAGACGACGCGGGCCAGCAGCGGCGCGATCGGCACCACCAGCAGCACGGCGACGCCGACATGCACCGCTGCCGGCACGCCGGGACGCGCGGCGAGCCACGCCGCCGCGCAGGCCAGCGCCGGCAGCAGGCCCCAGGCGGCGACGGCGCGCGGGATGCGCCGCGCCTCGCCGCGGCGCGCCAGACTCGTGACCTCGGTCGCGACCGCGAGCGCGGCGAGCGTCAGCACCAGTCCGATCGTGGGCGGCGTGCGCCCGGTCTCGAACGCCGCCAGCGTCAGCGCCGCGAAGGCGGCGATGTCGCCGAACGGCACGAACACGACCCGCGTGACCGAGAAGATCAGCACCAGGCCGAGACCGGCAAGCAGGTAGACGGCCCCGTTGGAGAGGCCGTCGAGCACCAGGAAGCCGGCGATGTCCCAGCTCAAGGAAGCCGGCCCCCGGGCGAGGGGACCGTCGCGACAGTGCGTCTCGTCACTGTGCCAGCTTCCACTGGCCGTTGTCGAGCTTGACGATCACGCGGGCGCGCTTGTCGACGCCGTAGATGTCGCCGGGCTTGAAGTTGTAGACGCCGTGCACGCCGACGACTTCCTTGGAGCTCTCGATGGCGTTGCGCAGCTCGGCGCGGAATTCAGCCGTGCCCGGCTGGGCCTTCTTCAGCGCGCGCTCGGCGGCGTCGGCGAAGACCATCCAGGCGTCGAACGAGTAGGCCGAGAACGCGTCGGTCGAGGGCGAGCCGTTGACCTTCTGGAACTCCTTGCGGAATTCGAGCGCGAGCTTCTTCGTCGGGTAGCTGTCGGGCAGCTGCTCGGCGACGATGACTGGCCCGGTGGGCATCAGCGCGCCCTGGCCCGAGGCCCCGGCGACGCGGATGAAGTCGGGATTGATCAGGCCGTGCTGGCCGTAGACGCCGCCCTTGAAGTTGCGCTCGGCCAAGGCCAGGAACGGCAGGGCGCCGGGCGTGCCGGAGCCGCCGGTCATGACCGCGTCGGGCTTGAGCGCCATGATCTTGAGGATCTGGCCGGTCACCGACTGGTCGGCGCGGGCATAGCGCTCGTTGCTGACGACCTTGATGCCGGCGCCCGGCGCGGCCTTGTTCAGCGCGTCCCAGACGAGGTCGCCCCAGGCGTCGGAAAAGCCGATGTAGGCGACGGTCTTGACGCCGTTTTCCTTCATGCGCTCGACCACCGCGTCCACCATCAGCTGCGTCGGCTGGGCGACGGTGACGACCCACGGGTTGTCCTTGCCGTCGATCGAGATCGGCGACAGGCCGATCATCGGTGTCTTCGATTCCTTGGCCACCTGCGCGATCGCGATCGACGACGGCACGCCCGAGGAGCCCATCAGCACGTCGACCTTCTCCTCGCCGGTCAGCTTCTTGGCGTTGCGGCTGGCGACGGTCGGATCGGAGGTGTCGTCGAGCAGGATCATCTCGACCTTGTGGCCGCCGATCTCGCCCTTGTAGGCGCGCGCGGCCTGCATGCCCTTCGAATACGGAATGCCGAGCGACGAGTTCGGGCCGGACAGCGCCACGCTGAGCCCGACCTTCAGGTCGGCGGCCCACGCACTCACGCTGAAGGCAGCCGTCAAGGCAACCGCGGTTGCGCATCGAAAGAAGGTCTTCATGTCACGAATCTCCTGGTGATGAGAAAGCCGATGGTTCGGCCGGATTCAGGGGGACTTGGAAGGA
>JBBQCD010000058.1:0-25693 GCA_038318385.1 Burkholderiales bacterium
GCCGCCCGGCACCACCCGCGCCGCGACCGCGGCGCCGACGCCGCCGCTCGACGCACCGGGGATCCGCGTGCGGTCGTAGGGGTTGCGGACCGCGCCGAAGGCGGCGTTGTTGTTGGTGATGCCGTAGGCGAGCTCGTGCAGGCTCGCCTTGCCAAAGACGATGGCGCCGGCGTCGCGCAGCTTCTGCACCACCGCGGCGTTGCGCTTTGGCTGGTGGCCGCGCAAGCCCGGGGTGCCACCGGTGGTCGGCATGTCGTCGGTGTCGAGGTTGTCCTTGAGCGCGAGCGGCACGCCGTGCAGCGCGCCGAGAGTGGCGCCACCCGCCTTGCGCGAGTCGGCGGCTCGCGCGGCGGCGCGGACCTCTTCCGGATCGTGGTGGATGAAGGCGTTGAGGTCCGCGGCCTTCTCCGCCTGCTGCAGCAAGGCGTCGGCGTATTCGAGCGCGCTCATGTCGCCGCGCTGCAGTGCGGCCGCGGCCTCGCCGATCGTCAGCGTGATGGCTTGCATGCGCTACTCCCTCGATCCGGTTCGTACACCCATGAGGAGCATCGTGCGGTACCGGGAACCGCGCTGCTATCCTCAGGATTGAGGATGATTCTGCTCTTTCCGGAGGCGCGATGTTCCTCTCCGCACCCCAGACACGCTCGCTCTCGAAACTGATGGTGGCGCTCGCCGAGCCGTACGGCGAGGCCGAGGTCCGCGAGCGCATCGGCCTGCGGCTGCTCGACCTGCTGGAGGCCGACTATTACGCCTCCTACGTCTGGGATCCGGCCCGCGGGGTCTTCGGCGGCCGGGTGGCGCTGAACATGTCGGACCACAACCTCAGCACCTACGAGGCCTACTACCAGCACCACGATCCGATCACCTCGCAGATGCAGCGCCATCGTTCGGCCACGCTGGTCGAGCAGGTGATGCCGCAGTCCGAACTGGTGCGCACCGAGTTCTTCAACGACTTCCTGCATCGCGACGGCCTCTACTGGGGCGTCAACATGTACGCCTGGGATGGCGAGGAGAACATCGGCGACATGCGGATCTGGCGCAGCCGCAAGCGCGAGCGCTTCGGCGCCGACACGCTCGAGCTGCTCGAACTCATCAAGCCGGCGTACGTGGCCGCGCTCAAGCGCGGTCGCGGCGACCACCTCCGCGCCGCCGCGAAAGCGACGGACGACGTCGCCGCAGGCCCGGCGGTGGCGGCGGTACACCTCCCGGGCCTGCCAGCGCTGAGCAGCCGCGAGGTCGACGTGGTCCGGCTGGCCGCGCTCGGCCTGCGCGACAAGGAAATCGCGCAGCGCCTGGGCATAGCCTTCACGACGGTGCGCACCCACCTCGGCCACGCCTTCGAGAAGCTCGGCGTGGAGAACCGCACGCAGCTCGCCGAACGCTGCACCCGCCTGTTCTGAAAACGGCTGCTCATCGCCGCACCGTCGACCGGCGTCCCCACGGCGCATGCCGCCGGGTTGACGGGCGCATGCGGGTTGACGGGCGCATGGAATAAAAGCCGCGGCGGGCGCGTCTGCGCAGATGTCGGGCTCGCAGATCTTCCGGAGCCCGGCACCTCACCCCCGCCGGCCCTCCGCGCCGGGAGCCATCCTGTTCAAGGGCCGCCCCTCCGCCAACGAAAGACCCCGATGAAACACCTTCCCTCCCTGGCCGCGTTCCTCGTCGCCGCCGCCTCCTTCGCCGCACCCATCCACAGCGCGCAGGCCGCAGACGCGCCGGCCAAGATGATGAACGGCGCGCTCGTCGACATCCGCGGCATGACGCTCTACACCTTCGACAAGGACGTGGCCGGCAGCGGCAAGAGCACCTGCAACGGACCTTGTGCAACGCTGTGGCCACCGGCGATGGCCGCGGCCGGCGACCAGCCCGCTGGCGCCTTCGCCATCGTCGTCCGCGACGACGGCTCGCGCCAATGGGCCTACAAGAACAAGCCGGTGTACACCTATCAGCCCGACCAGAAACCCGGCGACCGGACCGGCGACAACTTCAAGGACGTCTGGCACATCATCAAGGAATGACGCCCCCACAGGCCGCACGCTGACCGCGCCACTTCCGATGTGCCGATGCAGGACGCCCAGCCACTGCTGACCTGGGTGCCGCGACTGCGGCGCTATGCGCGTGCGCTGGTGGCTAACCGCGAAGACGCCGACGATCTGGTCCAGGACACGCTGGAACGGGCCTGGGCCAAGGCCGCGCTGTGGCGCGGCGTGTCCGACATGCGCGCCTGGCTGTTCAGCATCATGCACAACCTGCACGTCGACGGCGTGCGGCGGCCCCGGCTGCACACCGTGATCATGGACGACGACACCCCGGACGTGCCGGTCGCACCCACGCAGGGCGAGCGCCTGGCGGTCCTTGATCTGCAGGCGGCACTCGATCTGCTGCCCGTCGAGCAGAAGGAGATCCTGTTGCTGGTGGCGCTCGAAGACATGGCCTATGCCGAGGTCGCCCAGGCCCTGGGCATTCCCGTCGGCACGGTGATGTCGCGCCTGTCGCGCGGACGTGAGCGGCTGCGCGGTCTGATGGAGGGGATGAGCGAGCCGGTGCGCCTCAAGGTCGTCAAATGAACGTTCGAAGAAGTCACTCATGAGCATCGACCATTCGCCGCCGCCCGCCCCTCCCGTCACCGAGGCCGAGATGCACGCCTATGTCGATGGCCAGCTGGCGGCCGGCCGGCAGCGCGAGATCGAGGCCTACCTCGAGGCGCGGCCCGAGGAGGCGCAGCGCATCGAGGCCTACCGCGCCCAGAAGCGCGAACTCCACGCGCTGTTCGACGAGGTCCTGAACGAGGAGCCGCCGTCTCGGCTGCTCCAGGCCGCGCGCGCGGACCGCCGGAGCCCACGCACGCCCTGGCATCTGCAGCGCCTGGCCGCCGGCCTGGCCATCGCCGTGATCAGCGGCGCGACGGGCTGGGGCCTGCGCGGCCCGCCGGCGTCGGCCGACGGCCCTGTCGACCGGATGGTCGCCGGCGTGCCGGTCCGGGAAGGCGGGAGTGCGCTCGCGGCGGGCGGCTTCGCGCAGCGCGCCGCGGTGGCCCATGCCGTCTACAGCCCCGACGCGCGCCGCCCCGTCGAGGTCGACGCGGCCCACGAGGATCAGCTCGTGGCATGGCTGTCCAAGCGCATGGGTGCGCCGATGAAGCCGCCGCACCTGCAGGCGCTGGGTTATGCGCTCGAAGGCGGCCGGTTGCTGCCGGGAGGCCAGGGGCCGGTGGCCCAGTTCATGTACCGCAACGAGCTCGGCAGCAAGCTGACGCTGTACGTCTCCAACGACATCGGCGACCTCGACAGTGCATCCGGCAACGGCGGCGCGAAGGCGCCGGGGCAGAAGTCGACCGAGACCGCCTTCCGCTTTGCGAGGGAGGGCGCGGTGAACGTCTTCTACTGGGTCGACGGCGCCTTCGGCTATGCGCTGTCGGCCGACGTCGACCGCGCCGTCCTGGCCCGTGTCTCGGCCGAGGTGTACCAGCAGCTCGGCGCGCGCCGCTGAAGCGGCGACGGCGGATCCGCGGCCTTATCGAGGCGGCGGCCGCAACGCCACGGGATGCGCGGCGATCACGTCGAGCAGCCCCAGGTACTTCGGTGCGCTCGCCGGGTCCTGCGTGACCGCGTCGAGCACGCCCCAGAAGCCCCACTTCGAGCCCCGCGCGATGTCGGCGTACTGATTCAGCACGCCGCCGCCGGCGGCGATCCAGGCTTCGAAGTACTCGCGGTAGACCGCGCGCATCCGCGGCTGGCGGTGCGCGGCGGCGAACAGCGCCGCCATCGGCTCCTGCTTGTCGGCCGGGAAATAGCCGCTGCTGTCGTGCGCCCCGCCCTCGTAGCCGACGAGCGCGAGCCGGTAACGCCGGGCCAGCACCGCGTTCTCGTTCAGGCGCGACTTCACCTCGCCGCGGATGCTCGCCAGCATCTGGTCGATGATCGCGTCACTGTCCAGAGCGAGGGTGCGCTCGACCTGCTTCGGATCGGCCGCGCCCGCGGCCTGGAAGTACGGCGCGATGGCCAGCGCGTCCACCTTGGAGGCCGTGTCCTTCCATGCCAGCGCTTCTTTGGCGAAGTTCGTCCAGGCGGCCTGGGCGGCGATGACGGCGGCCCAGCGGTGGCGCTGCGACGGGCCGAAGACCTCGGCGCAGATCGCGGCGATGCGCGTCACGCGTTCGGCATAGAAGGCCGACGGCTGACCGCTCGGGGCCGGGAAGCCGAGCCGCGCCGATTCGGCCAGCGCCCAGCGCGTCTGCGCGAAGCCGACGTTCCAGACCTCGTTGGAATACTCGATGGTCGCCTTCAGGCGCGGGTCGAGCCGCGTCTTGACCAGGGCGGCGAAGTTGCGCACGCAGTCGTCGTCGGCGAGGTGCGGGATGCACAGCCACGGATCGGCCTGCAGCGTGTTCGCGAGGTCGAGCATGACTTCGAGCGGCACGCCGCGATCGCTCGTCCAGTGGCGATCCTCGACCCAGGCACGATCGGCCCAGCGCACCACGGGTGAGCCGTTCGTCGCCCCCCAGTCGATGAAGCGCAGGGTCGAGAACGGCGCGAGCCGCTCGAGGAACAACGGGTTGAAGGGTTGCGCCGCGTGGGTGCCTTCGGTACCCGGCCAGAGGAAGCGGAGGTTGCGCACCGGGTCGGCCGGATTCGTTCGCACGATGGCCACATGCATGGCGCCCTTCGTGTCCTGCACGTCGAGCACGATGCGACGCGGCCCGCGGGCGACGATGCGCGCGTCGAGTCCCGGGAAGGCGAGTTCGCCGTCGCCGTCCCAGCGCACGACGTAGTTGCCGGGCGCGTAGTCGGAGCCCTGCCAGGCGACGGGCGCGACGGCGGACTGACCTGGCTCGAGCCGGCTCGGATAGCCGTTGGCCGCCAGCGCGATCGTGCCGGCGGCCCCGCCCTGCCGATCGCGTGCCGACCAGCCGGTGCTGTTCTTCATCAGGTCGGCGAACGGGAACGCGGACGTCCAGTACGCCAGGCCGGTGAGGTTGATGCCGACGTGCGCGGAACGCGGGGCGGCGCGCCAGGGAGGGGACTCGGCCGTGGTCGGCTGCGTCGCGGCGGCGCCTGCGCGGCCCGCCGCCAGTGCCGCCAGCGCGCCCGGCCCTGCGAGGCGCACGGCCGCGCCCTGCAGGGCCGCCCGCAGGATCGCACGCCGATCGGGTCTCGGGTTCATCGAACGCGGTGAACGCGGGGAGCCGCGTTCGGAGATCTGCGCTGGCGCATTGCGGCGACGCCGTTCAGAACGAGCGCGGCAGGCCGAGCACGTGCTCGGCGACGTACGCGAGGATCAGGTTGGTGGAGATCGGCGCCACCTGGTAGAGCCGGGTCTCGCGGAACTTGCGCTCGACGTCGTACTCGGCGGCGAAGCCGAAGCCGCCGTGGAACTGCAGGCAGGCGTTGCCGGCCTCCCACGATGCCTTGGCGGCGAGGTACTTGGCCATGTTGGCCTCGGCGCCGCACGGCGCGTGCGCGTCGAAGAGCTCGCAGGCACGCCAGCGCATCAGGTCGGCCGCCTCGACCTCGATGTGCGCCTCGGCAATCGGGAACTGCACGCCCTGGTTCTGGCCGATGGGCCGTCCGAAGACCACGCGCTCCTTCGCATATGCCGTCACCCGGTCGATGAACCAGCGGCCGTCGCCGATGCATTCGGCCGCGATCAGGGTGCGTTCGGCATTGAGGCCGTCGAGGATGTAGCGGAAGCCCTGGCCTTCGGTGCCGATCAGGTTCTCGGCCGGGATCTCGAGGTCGTCGAAGAAGAGCTCGTTGGTCTCGTGGTTGACCATGTTCGGGATCGGCCGCACGTCGAGTCCCTTGCCGATCGCCTCGCGCAGGTCGACGAGGAAGATCGACATGCCCTCGGACTTCTTCTTCACCTCGGCCAGCGGCGTGGTTCGCGCCAGCAGGATCATCAGGTCGGAATGCTGGACGCGCGAGATCCAGACCTTCTGGCCGTTGACGACGTAGCGGTCGCTGCCGGCCTTGCGCACGGCGGCGGTCTTGATCTTCGTCGTGTCGGTGCCGGTGCCGGGCTCGGTCACGCCCATCGACTGCAGCCGCAGCGCGCCGCTGGCGATGGCCGGCAGCCAGCGCTCCTTCTGGGCCTCGCTGCCGTGGCGCAGCAGCGTGCCCATGTTGTACATCTGGCCGTGGCAGGCGCCGGCGTTGCCGCCGGATCGGTTGATCTCTTCCATGATCACCGTCGCCTCCGTCAGTCCGAGGCCCGAGCCACCGTACGCCTGCGGAATCATCGCCGCGAGCCAGCCGGCCTTCGTCAATGCCTCGACGAAGGCCTCGGGGTAGGCGCGCGCGGCGTCGACCTTGCGGAAATACTCGTCCGGGAACTGCCGGCACAGGTCGCGCACGGCCTCGCGGATCTCGGGGTGGCGGTCGTCGGCGCTGGTCATCGGTTCATGCTCGGTCGGTGTGGACGCCGCGCGAGGCGCGCAGCCACGGTCCTGCCACTGTATTCGACGGACGGCGCTTCGAGTCTGTGCTCGGCTCTCGCAGACCGAGGCGCGACTCAGGCTCCGCCGAGGAAGGCGCCGCGCCGGACCAGGCGTTGCTGCAGCTCGCCGACATCGACGGCGCGCGGCGCGCAGCCCGACGCCAGCGCGAGTGCCGCCGCCGTCCCGGCAGCCTGGCCCATCACGAAGCACGCGCCCGAGACCCGCGCCGCGGAGTGGCCCTCGTGGGTCATCGACGCGCAGCGCCCGGCGACGAGCAGGTTGTCGACGCCGCCGGCCGCGGACGCGCCCGGCAGCAGCATCCGGTACGGCAGCTGGTTGTAGCCGCGCGAGCCCGCCTCCGGCCAGCTCCAGACGACGTCGCCGGCGACGTGCTGTTCGAGCGGCCAGCCGTTGACGCCGATGCTGTCGACGAAATCGGCGCAGCCCAGCACATCGGCGCCGGACAGCGCGTATTCGCCGACGAGCCGTCGCGTCTCGCGAATGCCGAGCTGAGGCGCGATGTCGAGCGCGTAGGCGGCCTCGAACCCGGGGACGCGGGCGCGCAGGAAGCGCAGGTAGTCGATGGCCTGGCGGCGCCCCTCCAGTTCGCCGGCGCTGAGCGAGCGCGCGTTGGTGCCATCGGTGGCGGAGCCGTCGCGATTGCGCAGCTGGGTCACATTGACGCGCCATTCGTAGGCATGCTTCTGCGGCCGGACGATGGCGCCACGGCGGGGGAACACGAAGTCACCGGAGCGCTCGGCCTCGTCCATCAACGTGGGGATCGAGCGCCACGCGTCGCCGGCGCGCACCGCGTCGACATTGCCGACCCGAAACATCAGCGTCGGATAGAGCAGGTGCCCCTGGGCGTCGCCCTTCTCCATGGCGACGCCGGCGCGGTGCGCGATCTCGCCGTCGCCGGAGCAGTCGATGAAGACGCGGCCGCGGATCGCACGCCGCCCAGACTTGGTCTCGACCAGCAGCGCCGCGATCGCGCCGCCGTCGGCGCGGACGACGTCGGCGGCGAGCGCATGGAACAGCAGTTCCACGCCGGCCGCCTGCAACAGGTCGTCGGCGGCGCACTTGAACGCCGACATGTCGTAGGCCTGGGCGTGGATGCGGCCGAAGATCAGGTGCGGCTCGCTCAACCCGTCGAGCGCCCGCATGCGGTCGAGCAGCGCATCGGCCACGCCATGCACGACCTGCTCGATGGTGCCGTGGACGTTGGCATGCAGGCCGCAGAAATTGGTGACGCCGGCAGCGGTACCCATGCCGCCGAGGAAGCCGTAGCGCTCGACCAGCAGCACGCGGGCGCCTTCGTGCGCCGCAGCCGCCGCTGCGGCGATGCCCGCCGGCCCGCCGCCGAGGACGACGATGTCGTAGTCGCCGTAGATCTCGGTGCGTCGGGCGGGTTCGTTGATCGTGGGTCCAGCGGAGGCGGTCATGGCGATGGCGGACGGCGCTCCAGCGCGGCCACGCGCCGACTCTAACGCGAGGCCATGGTGCGATCCGAGGTGAGGCCCCGCGAATCCAACGCGGCCCCGGTCCGATCCACGTGACGCCCCTGGCCCACCAAGACCACGCCGTGCGGGGCGGCACGCCGCGGTCGTCTACGCGGGGCCGCTGTCGGTGCGGTCCGACAGCCGGACGAAGCATCGGCCGATGACGTTCACCGAGCCGGCCACCTAACCTCGGATGAGCGGCCGTGGGTCCCGACCCGCCATGCCGAAGTGACATCGACCAGTCGCCGATGAAGGCGCCCTTGCTGATCAGCCGGCCGTCGGTCGCCAACCGTTCTGGAGGTCTCATGAGCAGACACCGCTTCACGATCCTGGCCCTGTTGCTGGTTGCCGGCGCCGCGTCCGCCCAGGTCAGCCCGGGCACCGCGCCGGGCCGGCCGATGCAGACGACGCCGGGTGGCGAGGTCGCCTACATCAGCGGCGGCGCCGGCGAGGAAGAGCGCGCCTCGATGTCGGCGCGCCAGGGCGAGCTGCCGACGAAGGTCGTGCTCAGCGGGCCTGGCGGCGAGTACGTCGTCGCCGATCACCTGACCGTGAACGCGCCCGCCGGCAAGCTGCTCATCGTCCGCGACGCGGGCCCGCTGGTGCTGATGAACCTGCCGCCGGGCAACTACACGCTCGAGGCCGGCTGGAAGGGGCGCACCGTCCGCAACGCGGTGCGGGCCAGCGGCGCCGCGCAGACCATCAACCTGCGCTTCCCGTAGCCGCTCAGGTCGCCACGGGCTCCGGCATGCCGGGAGCCCCCTCGTGCGGGAGTCGGCTGCCCGTTGCGTGACCCGGCGCGGGTACCCGGCGCGCGACCCAGTGCGGTCAGTGCGGAGCCTCGGCGACCACGACGACGACGCTGTCTCCGCCGCCGAGCGCGGTGATGGTGAAGCGCGTGGCATCCACACCGTGACCGACCATGAAGTCGCGCGCGCTCGTCGCGCGCTCGGTCGCGAGCTTCAGGCCGCGGGTGTTGGGATCGGCCGGTGCGGCGACCATGACGCGCGTGGCCTCGTGGCGCTGGCTCTTGGCGATGCGTTCCAGCACGGCGCCGAGCGGCGGCTTGACAACGTGACGGCCGCGGTCGAACGAGAACTCGAGCGGCACGCTCACGCGCAGGCTGCCGTCGTTCTGCATGACGAACACCACCGGCGTACCCCGGAACAATTCGGCCAGTCGACGCTGCTCCGCGGCCAGCGTGGCCCTCGGCGCGGGGGCTACCTGACCCGGCACGGCTTCCCGCACCGCGGGCTGGCTGCCGCAGCCGGCGAGCACCGCCGCCAGCACCGCGGCCGAGCAGAAGGATGTTTTGCGCATGCCGGATTACAGCGCGGAACGCCCTCGATCCGAAACCACCGGGAAAAGACCCCGCACGGCCACGGCGCATCGGCCGCGTGCACGCGTCGCGCCGCCCGGCAGCCGCGTCGGCAGACCGCAGACAATCCCTCGAACCCCCACGCCACGCCTTCGGAGACATTCGCGATGACCCGCACGCCAGACGACGCCGCCACACCGCCGAATTCCCCCAGGGATGCGGCCACCCCTGGCGAAGTGCCTCCCGGCTTCCGGCCGCTGCCATCGCTGGGCGGCTTCATCGCCGCGAACGGCCCGCTCTACCTGCGCCACGAGGGAGATCTCGTGCTGCTGGGTTTTCGGGTCGAGCCGCGCCACACGAATCCGCTCGGCAACTGCCACGGCGGCATGCTGGCGACGTTCTGCGACATGCTGCTGCCGATCACCGCCCATCGCAAGAGCGCCGAAGTCGGCCTGCGCTTCCTGCCGACGATCAACCTGCAGATGGACTACATGGCTCCGGCGCCGCTCGGCGCCTGGGTTCAGGGCGAGGCCCAGGTCCTGAAGGTGACGCGCTCGATGGTGTTCGCGCAGGGGCTCGTCACCGCCGACGGCGTCCCCGCGGTCCGCATGAGCGGCATCTTCAAGATCGGCCCGCCGTTCCCCACCGATCGCGAGATCGTCGGCTAGCCCCGCCGCAGCGGCACCGCGAAGCCGCGGGCGACGCCCGGTCGCGCCATCATGGCGTCATACCAGCGCTTGACGTTCGGGAAATCGGCCAGGTCGACCTTGTGGCGTGGATGCCGCCAGGCCCAGCCGACGATGGCGAAGTCGGCGATCGAGACCTCGCCGGCGAAGAATTCGCGATCGGCGAGGCGGCGATCCATCACGCCGTAGAGACGCCGGGTTTCGGCCATGAAGCGCTCGAGCCCGTAGCGGCGCTCGTTCTCGTCCTCGAGGGCGATGAAGTGGTGCACCTGGCCGGGCATCGGCCCGAATCCGCCCATCTGGAACATCAGCCATTCGAGCACGGCGATGTGCGCCAGCGGCTCCTTCGGCCAGAACTTGCCGGTCTTCTCGGCCAGGTAGATCAGGATCGCCCCCGACTCGAAGACGCTGACAGGCTGGCCCACCGGACCGTCGGAGTCGACGATGGCCGGGATCTTCTGGTTCGGGCTGATGCGCGTGAATTCGGGGTCGCGTTGCTCGCCCTTGCCGATGTCGACGACCCGGACCTCGTAAGGCAGGCCCATCTCCTCGAGTGCGACACTGATCTTGCGGCCGTTGGGGGTGTCGAAGGCGTAGAGGCGGATGGTCATGGGGGTCCAGGGCTCGGCACCATCAGGATCGCGGCGCGTCGCTGGCGATTCTCGCCGGACGCAGCCAGCGATTGCTGGCGAAGGTCAGCGCGATCAGCACCAGGCCGACGAGGTCGCTGACCCAGCCCGGCTTGATCAGCACCAGCGCCGCGGCGATCAGCATCAGCCGCTCCCAGGAGCGCGCAGGGCCGAAAAAGAAGTGCTCGTGCAATCCCCCGGCCAGGCAGATCACGCCGAGCGTCGCCGTGAGCGTCGCCAGCGCCACGGTCGTCGCGTCGCCCATCAGCAGCAGCGACGGCGCGAAGACGAACATGAACGGGATGATGTAGCCGGTGAGGCCGAGCTTGACCGCGGCCCAGCTGGTGTCCATCAGGCCGGCGCGGGAGATGCCGTTGGCCGCGTACACCGCCATCGCCACCGGCGGCGTGATCGCCGAGAGCACCGCGAAGTAGAGGACGAAGAGGTGGGCCGCCTCGACGCGCACGCCGAGCTTGACCAGCGCCGGCACCAGCAGCGCCACCTGGACGATGTAGGCCGGCGTCGTCGGCAGGCCCATGCCGAGAAGGATGCCGGCGACCATGGTGAGGAAGAGCGCGAGGATCAATGAGTTCTGCGACAGCGCCAGCACCACGCCGGTGAAGCTCAGGCCGAGCCCCGTCAGCGTGATGGTGCCGATGACGATACCGGCCGAGGCGCACGCCAGCGCCACGACCAGCGTGTTGCGGGCGCCGCCCTCGAGCGCGTCGACGATCGCCGCCAGGGTGAAGGTGCGCCGCGTGCTGGCGCGCAGCCAGGTCGTCGGGATCACCGAGCCGATGCCGGCGAGCGCCGCGAATGCCGCACTCCGCCCGCTGAGAAGCACCACGACGATGACCACGAGCGGCAGGAACAGGTGGCCGCGCTCGACGAGCACGCCGCGCAGCCGCGGCAGGTCGGCCTTCGGCAGGCCCACCAGGCCGATGCGTTTGGCCTCGAAGTGCACGGCCATGAAGACCGCGACGTAGTACAGCACCGCCGGCAGCAGCGCGAAACCGGCGACGGTGAGATACGACACGCCGAGGAACTCGGCCATCACGAAGGCCGCAGCACCCATGATCGGCGGCATCAGCTGGCCGCCGGTGGAGGCCACCGCCTCGACCGCGCCGGCGAAGGCCGGCCGGTAGCCGGTGCGCATCATCAGCGGGATCGTGAAGGTGCCGGTGGTCATCACGTTGGCCACCGCGCTGCCCGAGACGGTGCCGAAGAGGCTGCTGGTGATGACCGCCACCTTGGCCGGGCCGCCGGAGGTGTGCCCCGCCAGGGCGAGTGCGAAGTCCATGAAGAGCTGGCCGGCGCCGCTCTTCTCGACGAACGAGCCGAAGAGGATGAAGAGCATCACGTACGTCGCCGAGACGTAGAGCGGGATGCCGAAGATGCCTTCGGTGGTGAGGTAGAGCTGGTCGAGCATGATGCCGACGGACTGGCCGCCGAGCGTCAGGCCGTAGGCGAGGAACACCATCGCCGTCACCGGCAGTGCCCAGCCGGTGAAGCGGCGCGTGGCCTCCATCAGCAGCAGGATCAGCGCGCCGCCGAAGACGTAGTCGGCCGGGCGCGGATCGTCGACGTAATAGATGCGGTTCTGGATGTAGTCGAGGCTCGCGCTCGGGTACATCGTCGCCGCGACCGCCGCCAGCACCAGCAGCACGTCGATCCAGCCGACGCGCGCGGCGCGACCGCGGACGCCGGGCATGATGAGGAACGCCAGCACCAGCGCGAACGCGAGGTGCGAGCCGCGCATCACGTAGGCGTCTGGCGGCCCGACGAAGGCCACCCAGAGGTGGAACACCGACATCGCCACGGCGACGACGGTGATCAGGCGACGCGTGAAGGTCTCGGGTAGCGCGAGCATCGGGGGCCCTCGGTGGCGGCGACGCGCCGCGATCACGCGCCCGCGGGCGCGTCAGGTGGCGTCAGGGGCGCCTCTTGCAACCCCTGGCGCCGCAGGGTGCCGTCAGAGGATGCCCTTTTCCTTGTAGTAGCGCTGCGCGCCCTTGTGCATTGGCACGCCGATGTCCTCGGCCATCATCTTCAGGGTCGTCGGCGCCATCGCGTTGGCGATCGCGGTGAGGTCGGCCTTGTGGTCGACCATGCCCTTCAGCATCTTGTAGACCACCGCCTCGTCGAGGTCGCAGCGCGCGATCACGTGGGTGGCGTAGCCGATCGTCGGCACGTCCT
Source organism: Burkholderiales bacterium (assembly GCA_038318385.1). Classification (GTDB taxonomy): domain Bacteria; phylum Pseudomonadota; class Gammaproteobacteria; order Burkholderiales; family Burkholderiaceae_C; genus Schlegelella_A. The sequence goes on from JBBQCD010000058.1 coordinate 12,765, forward strand.
GGGTCTGCTTCGGGTAGCTGTTGGCGGGGATGATGAGCTTGGTGTAGCCGGGGTTGAGCTTTCTCATCGCCTGGAACTTGTCTTCCGGGATCGGCACGATCCTGATGTCGCGCGCCGACGCCAGGTCCATGATCGACGAGGCCGGCACCGTCGTGCCGAGCGTGAAGGCCTGGGCGTTGTTGTCCTTCATCAGCGAGACTGCGTCGGTGTACGAGACGAAGCTGGTGCGCGACATGTCGTCGTACTTCAGCCCGTAGACCTGCAGCGCCTGCTGGCTGATGAACTCGGCGGTGTTGCCCTTGGGCTGGATCGCCAGCGACTTGCCCTTCAGGTCGCCGAGCGACTGGATGTTCGAGTCGGCGTTGGCGACGACCTGGAAGTACTGCGGGTACAGCGTGGCGACATTGCAGACGTTCGTCGTCTTGGTGTCGAACGGCGGCCGCCCGGCGACGCCGTCGACGGTGGAAATCGAGTTGCCGAAGCCGAAGTCGGCCTTGCCCGCCTGCACCGCCTTGACATTGGCGATGCCGGCGCCCGGGAGGACCTGCACCTTCACGCCGGCCTGGTCGGCGATGTTGGCGATGGCGCCGCCGAGTGGATACCAGGAGCCGCCCTGCGGCCCGGTCATCAGCTTGACCTGCTGGGCTCCGGCGCTGCCGGCAGCGCACAGCACGACGCCAGCAAGGACCGTGATCGGTCGGAAGTAACGGTGGTTTCGCATGCTCGGGCTCCTGGGTGAGGGTCATCGCGCCGTTCGGGAACGGATCGGCGGCGACCAGAGCGAACGATCCTAGACCGGGGATCCTGCGCACACATGGGCACAAACACGAACTGCACGCGGGCAAACAGCGAGAACCCCGGGGTCGGGGCCCCCGGCCGCGGGAAATCCCCGAGTCCGGCACTGCGGGTTGTCCCGCATCCGGCGCGCTGCCGGCCCGGCTCGGTCGCGGCGACCGGCGCGGCCGGACCGCCTCAGCCCGGTCGCTTCATCTGCGGCGCCGGCAGCCCTTCGATCATGACGTTGACGCAGGCCGGCAGGCCGCTGGACTGGGCGCGCTGCACCGCCTGGGCCATGGCCGCCGGATCGGTCACGCACTCGCCATGCCCACCGAATGCCCGCGCGACTTCGTCGTAACGGCTCGGCTGCAGTTCGCAGCCGACAAGACGATCGGCGCCGTAGTCGCGCAACTGGATCTGGTACTCGGCGTTCCAGCGCGCGTCGTTGCCGACGACGGCGACGAAGGGCAGGCGGTAGCGCACGGCGGTGTCGAACTCGGCGATGTGAAAGCCGACGGTGCCGTCACCCATCACGGCCACCACCGGCGCCTCGCCGACGGCACAGCGCGCGCCGACGGCGTACGGCAGTCCGGCGCCGATGGCACCGGCGACGCCGTTGATCACGCGATGCGGCGCATCGAGGCAGGCGCTGGCCCACTGCCCGATCTCGCCGCCGTCGCAGACCAGCACCGCGTCCGGATGGCTGTCGAGCAGCGCCTGCAGCGGACGCAACATCTGCACCGGATGCAGCCGCCCGGACTGCGACGTACCAGCCCGTTCCCACTCCGGCGGTCGCCAGGCGATCGCTGACTCGACGTCGGCGCGCCAGGCGGCGTGGCCGGCATTCGGCTCGGCCGCCGCGCCGATCGCCGCCATCGCCGAGACGACGTCGGCGACCGTGGTCGACGCCAGCCGCGCACCGAGCGCGGCGCGGCTGCGCTCGAACTCCGCCGGATCGGCATCGACCTGGTGGACCACGGCGGTCGCAGCCAGCGCCGGGGCCTGGCCGAACTTGAGGGTGAAGTCGAGGCGCTTGCCGAGCAGCAGCACGCAGTCGGCCTGCGACAGAACCTGCGCGAACGCGCCGAGGCGCGGATCGGCGATGCCGCGCGGGCTGTCCATGCCGACGACGGGAACCCCGCAGGCTGTCTGCAGCGTGGCCATGCGGAGCCGGCCCGCGCGCGTCAGGCTCGCAGGACCGGCGAGTATCAATGGCCGCTGGGCCCGCGACAGCGCCGCGGCAAGGGTGCGGGCAGTGGCGGCGTCGAGCGCGATCGGCGTCGCCGCGAAGGCATCGGCGGGACGCACGACAGGCGCCGCGGCCGCGTCCTCCAGCACATCCGTCGGCAGGCTCAGGTGGACGGGGCCGGGCCGTCCGGAGCGCGCGAGAACGATGGCGCGCGCCATGTCGTCGGCCACGGCGTCGGCGCTGGCGCAGGTCCAGCTGGCCTTGCACACCGGCGCCGCCATCTCGGCCTGGCGCATCTCCTGGAACGCGCCGCGACCGATCTGCCCGTTGGGCGCATGACCCGACAGCAGCACGACCGGTGCTTCGGCCATCAGCGCGGTGTAGAGCGCCGAGATCGCGTTGGCATGACCGGGACCGCCGGTGACGAGCGCGATGCCGACCTCGCCGGTGATACGCGCGTGGGCGTCGGCCATGTGCACTGCCGCGGCCTCGTGGCGGGTGTGGACGAGATCGATGCCGGAGTCGAACGCCGCATCGAAGACCGGCATGATGTGATTGCCGGAGAGCGTGAAGATGCGCGAGACGCCGGCGGCCTTCAGCGTGTCGAGCAAGGCGTCGCAGCCGCGGCGGGGCCGCGTGGAGGCGGTGGTCATGGGGCCGTTCCTACTTCAGCTCGATGTTCAGTTGCTTGCCGAGGCGCTGGTAGACCTCGAACTGCTCGCCGGCGAAACGGTCGCTGTCGGCCGGCGGCCGCACCTGCGGAATGCTGCCGAGCTTCTCGGTCGCCGCGATCCACTGGCCGTCCTTCGCCACCGCCGCGAGCGTCGCCGCCCAGCGGTCGACCAGGGTGCGCGGCATTCCCGGCGGTCCGTACAGCGCACTCCAGCCAACGATGGCCTCGAGCTGCGGGTAACCGGCCTCGCGCACCGTCGGCACATCCGGCAGGTCCTTGACGCGCTCCGGCGTGGTCGTGACCAGGGCACGCAGCTTGCCGCCCTGGATGTTGCCGATCATCGAGGTGAGATTGCCGCAGCTGAAGTCGACGTTGCCCGACAGCAGTGCCAGCACCGCGTCGCTGCCACCCTTGTAGACGATCGGCACGGCCGCGTCCCTGCCGATCTTCAGCACGTCGAACAGCAGTTGCGGGCCGAAGTTGAGGATCGTGGTGAGGCCGCTCGTGCTGTAGTTCATCTTGCCGGGGCGTGCGCGCAGTCCCTCGACGAGATCAGCCATGGTCTTGTACGGCGCATCGCTGCGCACCGCGCAGACGACGGGATTGAGCTCGAGCAGGCCGAGCATGGTGAAGTCGTTCCACTGGAACGGCGGCGGGTTCTGCAGCGCGGGCAGCACGACCTGGGATCCGACGCGACCGAGCAGCAGGGTGTAGCCGTCGGGCTTGGCGCTCTTCACCGCCTGCGAGCCGATCGCCCCGCCGGCGCCGGCCCGGTTCGAGACGACCATCGGCTGTCCGAGCAGCTTCTGCGTGGCAACCGCCAGGTTGCGCGCCGCGAGGTCGGCGTCGCCGCCGGCACTGAAGGGGACCACCACGGTGATGGGGTGGTCGGGATAGGTCTGTGCCTGCACGGCCGACACGGACAGGACCAGCGCCGCGGCGGCGGCGCCTGCCGCAGCGAGGCGCGACGGCAGGAATCTCGAGGAAGACGGGGCGCGAGAAGGCATCGGGGGAATCTCCGGCGAAGGCTGTGGACGGGAACGAAGCCGCAAGCGTAGTCGAGCGCGCCGCACCGGCAGAGCACCTCGCGGCAAATCGGACGCCCTGCTTTCCCGGATTGTCGAAGCCGCGATCTTCCCGTTGCCGACACGCACCGCGCCGGTCCGCCTCGCGCCGGTCCAGGGCCGAGTCGCGGAGGTCTCGTCGGTCAGCCGATGTCCTCGACCTGGTCGAGGTAGTCGCCGTAGCCCTCGGCCTGCATGTCGTCGCGGTGGACGAAGCGCAACGAGGCCGAATTGATGCAGTAGCGCAGGCCGCCGCGATCGCGCGGGCCGTCGTTGAAGACATGGCCGAGATGGCTGTCGCCGGCCGCGGAACGCACCTCCGTGCGGATCATGCCGTGCGAGGCGTCCTTGATCTCGTTGACGTACGCGGGCGCTACCGGCTTGGTGAAGCTGGGCCAGCCGCAGCCCGATTCGAACTTGTCGGAAGAGGCGAACAGCGGCTCGCCGGAGACGATGTCGACGTAGATGCCGGGCTCGTGGTTGTCGAGCAGTTCGCCGGTGCCGGGATGCTCGGTGGCGCTTTCCTGGGTCACGCGGTACTGCTCGGGCGTCAGGCGCGCGACGGCTTCGGGGGTCTTGCGGTAGGCGGGCATGTCAACTACTCCGGGGTCGCTCGGGCGGGGTCGAAGAGCTTAGCGAAAAGCCTCGCGCTGCGCGGCGGCCGACGAAACTCCGGGATGCCGGGCGGGCCATCGCGATAGCCGTGGCGCAACGGCGCCGATCGGGATAGCCTGCCAGCCCATGACGCCGCCGAGAGATCCCGACCCGGCGCCCGACCCGGCGTCCACGGCCACACTGCCGTCGCGGTGGCTGGTACTGCTGGCGTCACTCTCGCTCGCCGCGTGTGGCGGCGTGCTCGATCCGAAAGGGCCGATCGGAGCGGCCAACCGCACCATCCTCATCGATTCGCTGGCGATCATGCTGGCGATCGTCGTGCCGACGGTCGTCGCGACGCTCGCCTTCGCCTGGTGGTTCCGGGCCTCGAACGAGCGCGCCCGCTACCGGCCAGACTGGGCATTTTCCGGGCGCCTCGAACTCGTCGTCTGGGCGATTCCGGTGATGGTCATCCTGCTGCTCGGCGGCGTCACCTGGATCGGCGCGCATCAGCTCGATCCGGCGCGGCCGATCGCCTCGAAGACGGCGCCGCTCGAAATCCAGGTGGTCTCGCTCGACTGGAAGTGGCTCTTCATCTACCCCGACCAGCGGGTCGCCACGCTGAACCAGCTGGTCGTGCCGGTCGGGGCGCCACTGCACTTCTCGCTGACCTCGGGCAGCGTGATGAACGCCTTTTTCATTCCCCAGCTCGGCAGCATGATCTACACGATGAACGGCATGACGACGCAGCTCTGGCTGCAGGCCGACCACGCCGGCACCTACCATGGACAGTCGTCGCACTTCAGCGGCGACGGCTTTTCCGACATGAGTTTCCTGGTGCGGGCCGTGCCGGCCGAGGAGTTCGCCGCCTGGGTCACGGCGACGCGCGACAAGGGCGGCGCGCTCGACGTCGCGGGCTACACCGAGCTGGCGCGCCAGGGCACCGCGCCGCGCTCGACCTTCGGCAGCGTCGAGGTCGGCCTCTTCGAGCGCGTTGCGCTCCAGCACCTTCCCCCCGGCCCCGGCCCGGCACTCGAACGCGGCGGCGCCGTGGAAACCTCTCCCAAGGCGGGACACTGACATGCTGGGCAAGCTGACCTGGGCCGCGATCCCGTTCGACCAGCCGATCGTGATGATCGCCTCGGGCGTCGTCGCCCTGAGCCTCACCGGCCTGCTGGTGTGGATCGTCGTCAAGGGCCACCTTCCGTACCTCTGGAAGGAATGGTTCAGCAGCGTCGACCACAAGCGCATCGGCGTGATGTACATCGTGCTGGCGCTGGTGATGCTGCTGCGCGGCTTCGCCGACGCACTGCTGATGCGCTCCCACCAGGCGCTGGCGCTGCACGGAGGCGGCTACCTCCCGCCCGATCACTACGACCAGATCTTCTCGGCCCACGGCACGATGATGATCTTCTTCGTGGCGATGCCGTTCGTCATCGGGCTGATGAACTTCGTGGTGCCGCTGCAGCTGGGCGCGCGCGACGTGGCCTTCCCGACGCTCAACTCGGTCGGCTTCTGGCTCACCGCAACCGGCGCCCTGCTGGTCAACATCTCGCTCTTCATCGGCGAGTTCGCGCGCACCACCTGGCTGCCCTACCCGCCGCTCTCGGAACTCGCCTATTCGCCCGGGGTCGGCGTCGACTACTACCTCTGGGCGCTGCAGATATCGGGCATCGGCACGCTCGTCGCCGGGGTGAATCTGGTGACGACGGTGCTGAAGGTGCGCGCGCCCGGCATGAGCTACCTGCGCATGCCGATGTTCTGCTGGACCGCGCTGGCCTCCAACCTGCTGATCGTCGCCGCCTTCCCGATCCTGACCGCGACGTTCGCGATGCTGCTGCTCGACCGCTACCTCGGCTTCCACTTCTTCACCAACGACGCCGGCGGCAACATGATGATGTTCATGAACCTCATCTGGGCGTGGGGCCATCCGGAGGTCTACATCCTCATCCTGCCGGCGTTCGGCGTGTTCTCCGAAGTGATCTCGACGTTCTCCGGCAAGCCGCTCTTCGGCTACCGCTCGATGGTCATCGCGACGATGGCGATCTGCATCATCTCCTTCATGGTCTGGCTGCACCATTTCTTCACCATGGGCGCCGGCGCCGACGTCAACGCCGTCTTCGGCATCGCGACCATGATCATCGCCGTGCCCACCGGCGTGAAGATCTTCAACTGGTTGTTCACCATGTACGGCGGGCGGCTGCGTTTCACCGCGCCGATGCTGTGGTCGATCGGCTTCATGGTGACCTTCGCGGTGGGCGGCATGACCGGCGTGCTGCTGGCGGTTCCGCCGGCCGACTTCGTGCTTCACAACAGCCTCTTCCTGGTCGCACACTTCCACAACGTGATCATCGGCGGGGTGCTGTTCGGCGCCTTCGCCGGCTACGAGTTCTGGTTTCCGAAGGCGTTCGGCTTCAAGCTGCACGAAGGCCTCGGCAAGGCCGCCTTCTGGTTCTGGATCGTCGGCTTCTACGTCGCCTTCTTGCCGCTCTACGTGCTGGGCCTGATGGGGATGACGCGGCGCATGCAGCACTACGAGGTCGCCGCGTGGCAACCGTGGCTGGTCGTGGCCGCCGGCGGCGCGGTGCTGATCGCCATCGGCATCGGCCTGCAGGTCGTGCAGCTCGCCTGGAGCATCCGCCACCGCGACGCGTTGCGCGACCTGACCGGCGACCCCTGGAACGGCCGCTCGCTCGAGTGGTCGACGCCGTCCCCGCCGCCGATGTTCAACTTCGCCGTGCTGCCGCAGGTCGAGGGCGAGGACGCCTACTGGAGCATCAAGCAGCGCGCGATCGAGGCCCGGACGCTGCGCGCCGAACCCGACTACAAGGACATCCACATGCCGCGCAACAGCCCGGTCGGTTTCATCTGCGCGTTCTTCGCGACCCTCGTCGGCTTCGCCCTCATCTGGCACATCTGGTGGCTGGTGGGCGTCGGCCTGGTCTGCGCCTATGCGACCTTCGTCGTCTTCGCCTGGCGCGATGAACACGAGGAACTGATCCCGGCCGCGCGCGTGGCCGCCGCCGACCGCGCCAACCGCAACGCCCGCGGCGACGCGCTGGGCCGGCTGGGAGCGGCGACATGAGCGCGGCCCAGGGCACCCTCGGGCACGGCGGGAACTTCCCGCACAGCGCAGACCAGGGTCACGCCGCCGGCCTCTCGGAGGAGGACCAGCACGGCCCCTCGAAGCGGATCGTCGTCGCCTACGGCTTCTGGATCTTCCTGATCAGCGACATCATCCTGTTCGCGGCCTTCTTCGCCGCCTATGCGGTGCTGAGCGGCAACACGGCCGGAGGCCCCTCAGGACGCGAGCTCTTCGACATCCGCATGGTGGCCATCGAGACCGCCTGCCTGCTGACATCGAGCTTCACCTGCGGCATGGCCGGCCTGGGCGCGCAGGCCCGCAACCGGACCCTCTACTACGGTGCCATGGCGGTCACCTTCGCGCTCGGCGCCGCGTTCCTGGCGATCGAGCTGCACGAGTTCTCGACACTGATCGAGCGCGGCGCCGGACCCGACCGCAGCGGCTTCCTGTCGGCGTTCTTCGCCCTGATCGGTTGCCACGGATTGCATGTCGCCGCCGGGTCGCTGTGGCTGCTGACGATGATCGCGCAGGTCTGGGCCAAGGGCTTCCGCGCCGACATCCTGCGGCGCTTCCTCTGCTTCAGCCTCTTCTGGCACACGCTCGACATCATCTGGGTGGGCCTCTTCAGCCTGGTCTATCTCGTCGGAGTCGCGCCATGAGCGATGCAACCCTGCAGCAGGACGCCAGTCGGCGCGACATCGCCCCGGGCGACGCGCCGGCTTCCGGGGAGCTTGCCCGGGGCCTCCTCGGCTACGCGGTCGGCTTCGTTCTCGCGACCGGGCTCACCGTCGTGTCCTTCTACCTGGCCAGCAGCACGCTGGTCTGGGAGCCGAGCATCCCGATCGCGCTGTCGGTGCTGGCGATCGCTCAGATGGGGGTGCACCTGGTGTTCTTCCTGCACATGACGTCCGGGCCCGACAACGTCAACAACCTGTTGGCGCTGGCGTTCGGCCTGCTGATCGTGATGCTGCTGGTCTTCGGCTCGCTGTGGATCATGGCCAACCTGAACCACAACATGATGCCGATGGAGCAGATGATCCGGATGCAGCGCTGAGCGCCCGCTCGGGCGCCGCCCCAGCCACGTGCCGCGGCCGAGCCTCCTTCAATGAGCGGCGCTGGCCGCCGCGAGCGGCGTGCGGATCAGGTGGTCGAAGGCCGACAGGGCCGCCTTGGAGCCCTCGCCGGACGCGATGATGATCTGCTTGAACGGCACCGTCGTCACGTCGCCGGCCGCGAACACGCCCGGCAGGCTGGTGGCGCAGTGGCTGTCGATGATGATCTCGCCGTATTTCGACAGCTCCAGCGTATCCTTGAGCCAGTCGGTATTGGGCACCAGGCCGATCTGCACAAACACGCCTTCGAGCGCGACCCGGGTCTCGGCGCCACTCGCGCGGTCCTTGAAGCGCAGGCCGTCGACCTTGGCGCCGTCGCCGGTGATCTCGAGCGTCTGCGCTTGCGTGTGGATGGCGACATTCGGCAGGCTGCGCAGGCGCTCGACCAGCACCGCGTCGGCCTTCAGTTCCGGCGCGAATTCGAACAACGAGACATGAGCAACCACGCCGGCAAGGTCGATCGCGGCCTCGACGCCGGAGTTGCCGCCGCCGATCACGGCGACGTGCTTGCCCTTGTAGAGCGGGCCGTCGCAGTGCGGGCAATAGGCCACGCCCTTGTTGCGGTATTCCTGCTCGCCCGGCACGTCGACGTTGCGCCAGCGTGCGCCGGTCGCCAGGACGACGCTGCGGCTCTTCAGCTCGGCGCCGTTGGCCAGCGTGACCGTGACGTCGCCTCCCGGCTCCGCCGCCGGTTCCAGCGACGCGACGCGCTGCCCGTTCATGATGTCGACGTCGTAGGCGCGCACGTGTCCTTCGAGCGCGGCGGCGAACTTCGGACCCTGCGTCTCCTGCACCGAGATGAAGTTCTCGATGCCCATCGTGTCGAGCGTCTGGCCGCCGAAGCGCTCGGCGACGATGCCGGTGCGGATGCCCTTGCGCGCGGCGTACACCGCCGCCGCCGCGCCGGCCGGACCGCCGCCGACGATCAGCATGTCGAACGCGCCCTTGGTCGCGAGTCGGGCCGCGTCTCGGGCCGCCGCGCCGGTGTCGACCTTGGCGAGGATCTCGCCGAGTTCCATGCGCCCGGAGCCGAACGGCTCGCCGTTGAGGAACACGCTCGGCACCGCCATGATGCGACGCGCCTCGACCTCGTCCTTGAAGATGCCGCCGTCGATGGCGACGTGGCGCACGCGCGGGTTCAGCACCGCCATCAGGTTCAGCGCCTGGACCACGTCCGGGCAGTTGTGGCAGGTGAGCGACATGTAGGTCTCGAAGACGAACTCGCCTTCGAGCGCGCGGATCTGCGCGATGACGTCGGCCTCGACCTTCGGCGGGTGGCCGCCGGCCTGCAGCAGCGCCAGCACCAGCGAGGTGAACTCGTGGCCCATCGGCGTGGCGGCGAAATGCACGCCCATGTCCTCGCCGGCGCGGGTGATCTGGAACGACGGCCGACGCGCGTCGGCGCCGTCGTGGCGTACCGTGACCTTCGCGCTCAGGCCCTCGATGTCCTGCAGCAGCGCGCGCATCTCCGCTCCCGCCGGAGAGTCGTCGAGCGAGGCGACGATTTCCACCGGCAGCGTCACGCGCTCGAGGTAGGACTGGAGCTGGGCCTTGAGGTTGGCGTCGATCACGGTGCGTTCCTTCTCGGAATCAGATCTTGCCGACGAGGTCGAGTGACGGCGTCAGCGTGGCCGCGCCTTCTTTCCACTTCGCCGGGCATACCTGGCCTGGGTTCTTGGCGACGTACTGCGCGGCCTTGACCTTGCGCATCAGTTCCTCGGCGTCGCGGCCGATGCCGTCGTCGTGGATCTCGATGGTCTTGATCACGCCTTGCGGGTCGATCAGGAAGGTGCCACGCAACGCCATGCCGGCTTCCTCGACCATGACGTCGAAGTTCCGGGTGATGGCACCGGTCGGGTCGCCGATCAGCGCGTACTGGACCTTCTTGATCGCGTCCGAGGTGTCGTGCCAGGCCTTGTGCGCGAAGTGGCTGTCGGTGGAGATGCCGTAGACCTCGACGCCGAGGTCCTTCAGCTCTTCGTAGCGGCTTGCCAAGTCCTCGAGCTCGGTCGGGCATACGAAGGTGAAGTCGGCGGGATAGAACATGAACACGTTCCACTTGCCCTTGAGCGACTGCTCGGTGACTTCGATGAACTTGCCGGCCTTGAAGGCCTGCGCCTTGAACGGCTTGACGGGGGTGTTGATGAGGGACATGGAATCTCCTGAGGGCTTCGATAAGGCGCGGAAAGATTGCGCCGACAGGAGAAGTGTGGGGGCGATAGGCGATTGCGTGAGTTGATTGACTTAATGGTGTTGATAGTCAATACCAAACTGTCTCAGCGGCCGGGATCCGCCGCCGGCTCGATGACTTGCCCGCTCATCGAGCCTTCGATCGCGCGCACGTAGGCTTGCGCGACCGTGGCCGCGGGAAGCCCGCCCTTGGGGTCCCGGCCCATCGCGCTCAGCGTCTCGGCGACCCAGGGCGGACTGACGGCGTTGACGCGCACCTTGCCCGCTTCCAGCGCCGCGGCGCGCACGAAGCCTTCCAGGCCGGCGTTGACCAGGCTGATCGCGGCGCTGCCGGGAACGGGGGCACGGCTGAGAATGCCGGTGGTGACGACGATCGCACCGCCGTCGCGGACCCGGCCCAGCCCCTGCCGGATGACGTTGACCTGGCCCATCAGCTTGTTCTGCAGGCAAAAGTCGATGTCGTCGTCACCCAGTTCGCCCAGCGGCTTGAAGCGCGCCGCACCGGCCGCGCAGACCACGCCGTCGATCGGCCCGACGGCTTCGTAAAGGGCGCGAATCGACGCGGCATCGACGATGTCGACCTGCAGCGGCTTCGTCTGGCGGCTGACAGAGACGACCTCGTGGCGTTGCGCCAGCGCTTCAACCACCGCCTTGCCGATGGTGCCACGGGCACCGATGACGAGAATCTTCATGAGCCTTCACTCCTTTGTGCCGTGCCGGAGGCGGCACTTTTGCGCACTGTAGGCAGCGGCAATGACCCTTGCCACACGGGGGCTCGCGCGCTCTGCTCCGCGGCGTCCCTGCAACGCACGGATACGGAGTCGAAGGTGGCGGGTGGCGAGGCCGGCGCGAGGCCTGGCCTATGCTCGGGGATGCCCTCTCCCGACCCTCTCGTCGACGCGAAAGTCATGCCCGGCGACGGATGGCGGCGGCGATGGTGGACGACCGGGCGTCGGACGGTGGCCGCCGGCGTGCTTGCCGCGCTCTCGGTCTCGGCAAGTGCCGACCAGCGCATCGTGTTCCCGAGCTACGACCCGCCTTCGGGTCCGCCGCTGATGGTGGTCGGACACTGGCAGCCTGCTGCCGACGGCAACGGGCCGGGCCCCGCGGTGGCGCTCTTCCACGGCTGCGGCGGCGCCTACGACCGACACGGCAACCTCGACCGGCGGATGCGCGAGTACGGCGCGTGGCTGCGCGCGCGCGGCTGGAGCGTGTTGGTGGTGGACTCGTTCACGCCGCGCGGCGAGACCTCGATCTGCACGCAGCGCACCGGCCACCGCCGCGTCACGCAGGTGAACCGCCGCCGCGATGCGCTCGCCGCGATCGACTGGCTGGCGCAGCGGCCCGATGTCGACCCGAAGCGCATCGGCTTGATCGGATGGTCGAACGGCGGCAGCACCGTGCTCGCGGCGACGAACCTGCACCATCCGGACGTTGCCGCCGCCAGCCTCCGTCCCGCCTTCGGCGTGGCTTTCTATCCCGGCTGCGAGGCCGAACTCGCGCGCGGCTACGCGCCCGACGCCGACATGCTGCTACTGGTCGGCGAAGCCGACGACTGGACCCCCGCGGCGCCGTGCCATCGACTCTCGGCGAAGGCGTCGAACGCGGTGAGGGGCAGCACCGCCGGCGGCGACGCCTCGTTCGCGGCCACCGCGTCAGCGGATTCGAAGGTCGTCACGATCGAGGGCTATGCCGGCGCCTATCACGGCTTCGATTCGGACCAGCCGCTGCGCTTGCGCAAGGACGTTCCGAACGGTGTGCATCCGGGTCACGGCGTGCACGTCGGTGGCGACCCGCAGGCCTTGCGGCGTTCGCGCGAGCACCTGGCAGAGTTCCTCGCCCGGTACTGAGCGAAACGCCGACGTCACCGCACGTGCCGGTGATGCCGCAAAAGGGTCCGACGAGGCCTTACATCACCGGCGCAGCGGCGCGGACCGCGACGGTGGGTCTACTCCTCGCCGCCGTCGGTGAGGCGAGCGCCGTCGCCGACCGCATTCATCGCATCGAGGTCGAGCTCGGTGTCGAGCTTTTCGGCCAGCGCACTGCCCATGCGGCCGGCGTTGCGCTGACGATCGACGACTCGGCGCTGCGCTTCGAGCGCCTGCAGCAGCGCCGGGCCATGCCCGCGGGGTCTGCAGCAGTGCCTTCAACCGGCCGGACGGGCCGCGGCGTCGCGAAACGCGTCGTCGACCGCGCGTTCGATAACGGCATACAGCGGGCGGATCATCGGCCGCAGGTTCTCGAT
>JBBQCD010000059.1:0-25375 GCA_038318385.1 Burkholderiales bacterium
CAGGCCGAGCTGCATGCAGATCAGGAAGAGCACGCCGAACCAGATCAGGTCGATCTGGAGGGCCTGCACGACCGGCATGAAGATCGGCAGCGTGATCATCATCATGCTGACCTGGTCGACGAAGATGCCGAGGAAGATCAGGATCAGCATCATCCCGGCGACCACGCCCCAGGTCGGCAGGCCGGTGCCGGTGATGGCCTGGGCCAGGCCGTTCGACGCGCCCGAGAACGACAGGATCTGCGCGAAGGTCGTCGCGCCGACGATGATGAAGAGGATCATCGCCGAGATGGCCACCGTGCCCTGCAACGACTGCAGCATGATGCGCGGCGTCAGCGCGCGGTAAGCCATGGCCAGCAGCACCGTGGCCATCGCGCCGATGGCGGCCGACTCGGTCGGCGTGCCCCAGCCGGCAGCCATGGCACCGACGACGACGCCGAAGATCGAGACCAGCGGCAGCACGTACAGCAGCAGCGGCTTGAAGCGCTCGAAGCCATGGTACGGCGTCAGTTCGACGTTCGGCGCGAGCTCGGGACGGAGCTTGACGCGGATGATGATGTAGGCGACGAACGCGACCGAGAGCACGAGTCCCGGCAGGACGCCGCCGATCAGCAGCTTGGAGATCGAGATGCCCGACAGCGATCCCAGCAGCACCGTCAGCGCCGACGGCGGGATCAGCATGTCGACGGCGCCGATCGCCATCACCGGACCGGTTGCAAGGGTCGGGTGGTAGCCGCGTGCCAGCATCACCGGCACCATCAGCGAGCCGAGCATGGCAGTCGTCGCGATCGTCGAGCCGGAGATCGCCGAGAACACCGTGCCGGCGACCACGGCGACCACCGCCAGGCGCCCCGGCACCTGCACGATCAGGCGCTCGATGCCGTCGATCACCTTCACCGCCAGGCCGGTGTGGAACAGCACCTCGCCCATCAGCACGAACAGCGGGATCGGTGTCAGCGCGAAGCTCATCACCGAGCTGACGCTGTTGCGCACGAGTTGCGCCAGCCCGGGCTCACCGCCGAGCCAGAGGTAGGCGCCGACGAGGTTGATGACGAGGAAGGAGAAGGCGACCGGCAAGCCGACGAAGAGCAGCAGCGTCGAGCCGCCGAGGAGGAGCCACGCGGCCGCGCCCCAGCTCATGCGGCGCTGACCGCGTCGTCGCGCGGACCCACGGCGGCGGCGCCGAGGCGGTGCATCCGGAAGACGAACTCCACCGCCAGCAGCGCAAAGCACACCGGCAGAGGCGCCATGAACCACCACTCCGGCATCACCAGCGTCTTGATCGACAGCGACTGGTCGGCCATGCTCCTGGCGGCGACCGAGGCGCCGTACCAGACCATCCACAGGCAGCAGGCCAGGCCGAGCACGTCGGCGATCCATTCGCAGGCGTAGGCCCAGCGCGGCGGCAGCACCCGCAGGACGATGTCGACGCGGATGTGGCGGCCGCCGCGCAGCAGCCACGGCGCCGCCAGCAACGTCAGCAGGTACAGCATCAGCTCGGAGATCTCGTTGCTCCAGGCGATGCCGCTCGGCAGTCCCGGCACGGCGACGTTGCGCAGCAGCACGTCACCGCAGATGATCAGCATCATCGCCAGCAGCAACAGGCTGGCGACGACGGCCAGAGCCTCGATCAGCGCGCCGAAGATGCGCTCGGCGCGCAGCCAGGCCGGGTTCACTTGGACGTCAGCGTCTTGAGCTTCTTCGCGAATTCCGGATTCGCCTTCATCGCCCCGGCCCAGCCGGCGTCGTAGGCCTTGTCGAGGTAGGTCTTGGTGCCGGCGGCGTCGAAGCGGATCGCCTGGATACCGGCCTTCTCCTGGCGCGCGGTCTCGTCGGCGGCGTAGGTCTTCCAGAAGGTGTTCATTGCCTCCAGTGTCAGCGCCTGTTTGTCGAGGAAGGCCTTCTGCGCGGGCTTGAGCTTCTTGTAGGCGTCGGCGTTCATGATGATCGAGACCTCGGCGTCGTAGAAGCCCGGGTCGACGCGGAACTTGGTTTTTTCCTGCCAGTTCAGGTCGAAGATGCCGCCGATCGGCCAGCCGTAGCCGTCGACGACGTTGCGCTCGAGCGCGGTGTAGACCTCGCCCGGCGGGGTGGTGACGTTGTTGGCGTTGAGCGAGGAGAAGAAGTCGCGATAGACCGGCGTGATGCGGATCTTCAGTCCGGTGAGGTCGGGCTTGTCGATCTTCTTGTTGAGGTACAGGTGGAACGGCTGGTTCTCGACCATGCGGGCGAGATAGACCATGTTGCCCTTCTGCATCCAGAGTTCGTTGATCGCGGCGAAGGCGCCGTTTCGACGTTGCTCGGCCACGGGAATCTGGGTCAGCTTGAGGAAGTCGGCTTCCGGCATGACGTTGGTGTAGAAGGCGCCGGTCGCGAGTGCCAGGTCGACGACACCGGTCTTGACGGCATTGCCGACTTCGAACGTCGGAATGGCCTTCGGGCCGCCGATGAAGTTGATCTGCAGCACGCCCTTGCCCTCGGCGTTGAACTTCTGCAGCCACTTCTGCATGTGGGTGACGTAGATGCCGTTCTCGGCAAAGGCGCTGACCATGCGCAACGTCGTTTCCTGAGCCGGGGAGAGCACCGGCGCGAGCAACGCCGCCAGGGTGACGAAGGTCTTGAGCTTGAGGGTGGTTCGGGTCATGATCTTCCAGGGCGTTTGAGGGGGCGCGGCGGGAGGCCTTCCCGACTGTGCCTATTTGCGGTCCGATCGGGCAGCGGGTTTCCCTGCACGCACGCGGGGGAGGGCTCAGCCGGCGGCCGCACGCGAGCCGAAGTCGAGCGTGCTGGCGCGTTCCGCGGCCACGCGCGCCGAGGGGCGCACGTTCATCGTCATCTGGAACAGCCCGGCGGCGATACCGATCGCGACGGCGCCTTTCCAGGCCCACTCGTACGAGCCGAGCGCGCTGTAGATCAGGCCGCCGCCATAGGCGCCGACGAACGAGCCGACCTGGTGGCTGAAGAAGGCGATTCCGGAAAGGGTGGCCATGTAGCGCAGGCCGAAGAGGTGCACGACCAGGCCGCTCACCAGCGGCACCACGCCGAGCCAGAGCGTGCCCATCGCGGCCGCGAAGACCAGGGTGGAGGCCGGTGAAGGCGGCACCATGAAGTAGGCCACCATGAAGAACGAGCGCAGCACGTAGATCCCGCCGAGCAGGCCGCGCTTGGAATAGCGTCCGCCGAGCCAGCCGAACAGGTAGGAACCGCCGGCGTTGAACAGGCCGATCGTCGCCAGGGCCTGGGCGCCCAGGCCCGGGTCCATGCCGCAGATCTGGAGGTAGGTCGGCAGGTGCGTCGTCAGGAAGACGAGCTGCAGGCCGCAGACGAAAAAGGCAATCGCCATGACGACGTAACCGGGGTGCGCCGCAGCCTCGCGCACGGCAGCACCGACCGACTGGGCCGCGCCGTGCGACTCGATCTCGATGCGATCGGCAGCGCCTGCCATCCACGCCGCCGGCAGCATCACCACGACCAGGCCGAGGAAGGCGATCAGGGCGACCTGCCAGCCGTGCGACGTCAGCAAATCCTGGGCAAGGGGGGCCGCGAACATCAGGCCGATGGATCCGACCGCCGAGACCGCGCCCATGGCGACGCTGCGTCGTGCCGGGCTGACGGTGCGCGAGGTCACGGTCATGGCGATGTTCGAGGCGGTGCAGGAAAGCGCGAGGCCGATGCACACCCCGAGCGCCAGGGTCAGTACCCATGGCGACCGGGCGACAATCGCCAGGGCGATTCCCGCGGCGTAGGCGAGCACCCCCGCAACGGCAATCGGACGGGCGCCCCAACGATCGGCGAGCATGCCGATGAACGGCTGCGTCAGGCCCCAGACGATGTTCTGGATCGCGATGGCGAGCGAAAACTGCGCCGCAGTGATCCCGACGTCGCGGATCAACTGCGGCTGGAACAGGCCCAGGCTCTGGCGCATGCCCATTGCCAGGCTGAGCATCAGCGCCGCGCCGCACAGGATGGATACGCTCTGGACGCGGCTGAGCTCGGTTCGGTTCATCGGTGTCTTGCGGCGGCGGGAAACGCCCGAATGTAATGAATTCGAGCGCCCGCTGCTGGCCGGCGCTCCGGGGCTCCGAGTGCACAATACCGCCTCCTTTCTCCTGCCGTGCCGAGTCCAGGCCGCGGTGACCGCGTGAAGCAAACCCGTTCCGCCTCCAGCCTCGCTGCGCTGACCCTGGGCGCCATCGGTGTCGTCTATGGCGACATCGGCACCAGCCCCCTCTATGCGTTGAAGGAGGTCTTCGCCGACGGACGGGTGCCGTTGACGCCGTCGAACATCTACGGCGTGCTCTCCCTGGTCTTCTGGACCCTCACGGTCGTCGTCTCGATCAAGTACGTGGTGCTGATACTGCGGGCCGACAACAACGGCGAGGGCGGCCTCATCGCGATGCTTGCGCTCGCTTCGCAGGCTGTGCGCGACCGCCCGGTCCTGCGCCGGCGCCTGCTGCTGGTGGGCATCTTCGGGACCGCGATCTTCTTCGGCGACGGCGTCATCACGCCGGCGATCTCGGTCCTTTCGGCGGTCGAGGGGCTGGAAGTCGCCGCGCCGGCGCTGCACCCGTACATCGTGCCGGTGACCCTGGTGGTGCTCACCGGACTCTTCATGGTCCAGCGGCACGGAACGGCCCGGGTCGGCAAGCTGTTCGGGCCGGTGACGTCGCTCTGGTTCGTGGTGATCTCGGTGCTGGGCGTGATGCACATCGCCGATGCGCCCGAGGTGCTGTGGGCGCTGAGCCCGCACTACGCGCTCGTCTTTCTGCTGGCCCACTCCGGCGTCGCCTTTGTCGCGCTCGGCGCGGTGGTCCTCTGCGTGACGGGTGCCGAGGCCCTGTACGCCGACCTCGGCCACTTCGGCAAGCGCCCCATCCGCTTCGCCTGGTTCAGCCTGGTGATGCCGGCGCTGGTGCTGAACTATTTCGGCCAGGGCGCGATGCTGCTCGCGAGCCCCGAGAAGGTCCGCAACCCGTTCTACGAGATGGCGCCGACGTGGGCCCTGTACCCGCTGATCGGCCTGGCGACCTGCGCCACGGTGATCGCGTCGCAGGCGCTGATCACGGCCGCGTTCTCGGTCACCAAGCAGGCGATCCAGCTCGGCTACCTGCCCCGCCTGCGGATCCTGCACACCTCCGTCAAGGAGACGGGTCAGGTCTACGTGCCGTTCGTGAACTGGGGCCTGTACGTCTGCATCGTGCTGGCTGTCGTGCTCTTCGGCTCGAGCAACAAGCTGGCCGGCGCCTATGGCATCGCGGTCACGATCGACATGCTGATCACGACGACGATGACGTTCTTCGTGATCCGCTACGGCTGGAAGTACCCGTGGTCGCTGTGCTTCGCCGCGACCGGCTTCTTCTTCGTCGTCGACTTCGTCTATTTCAGCGCGAACATCGTCAAGCTGTTCGACGGCGGCTGGTTCCCCGTGCTGATCGGTTCGATGATGTTCATGCTGATGATGACCTGGAAGCAGGGCCGCGGCCTCATGTCCGAGAGCCTGCGCAACGACGCCATCGATCTCGACAGCTTCCTGAAGTCGGTGTTCATCAGCCCGCCGACCCGCGTGCCCGGCACGGCGGTCTTCCTGGTCAGCGACCAGGGGCTGACGCCCAATGCCTTGCTGCACAACCTGAAGCACAACAAGGTCCTGCACCAGACCAACCTGTTCGTCACCGTGCGCCATCACGAGGTGCCCTGGATCCCGGCGAAGGAGCGCGCCGAGATGCTCGACCTCGGGCACGACTGCTGGCAGGTGACCCTGAACTTCGGTTTCAAGAACGAGCCCGACGTGCCCTCGGCGCTGGCCCAGCTGCGCCAGCACGGCTGCATGATCGAGGACATGGACACCTCCTACTTCCTCTCGCGCGACATCGTCATCCCGACGATCGGCGGCGGAATGGCCGGCTGGCGCGAGAAGCTCTTCGCCGGCATGCATCGCAATGCCGCGGCCGCCGCCGACTTCCTCAGCCTGCCGACGACCCGCGTGGTGGAGCTCGGCTCGAAGGTCGAGATCTGAGCGTTCGGCGCGATTTTTCGGTATCGGCGGCGACAGCCGGATTCGTCGCCGTCCTGGTCGGCTTCACCAGTTCGGTGGCGATCGTATTCCAGGCCGCGACCGCGCTGGGCGCGACTCCCGGGCAGTTCAGTTCGTGGATGTGGGCGCTCGGCTGGGGCATGGGTCTAACGTCGATCCTGCCGTCGTTGTGGCTGCGCAAACCCGTGCTGACCGCCTGGAGCACCCCGGGGGCCGTGGTGCTGGCGACCGCCGCGGCCAGCGGTGGTTTCGTCATGAGCGACGCCATCGGCGCGTTCATCGTCTGTGCCGCGCTGGTGATCCTGGTCGGCGCGACCGGCTGGTTCGAGCGTGTGATGGACCGCATCCCGTTGCCGCTGGCGAACGCGCTGCTCGCCGGCGTCCTGGCGCGCTTCGGCCTGGACGTCTTCGTCGCGGCGAAGTCGGCGCTCGGGCTGGTCGTTGCGATGTTCGTCGCCTATCTCATGGGGCGCCGCCTTTGGCCGCGCTACGCCGTCGTCGGCGTGCTGGCGATCGGCGTCGCGATGGCCGCCGCCGGCGGCAGCCTCGTTCCGATGCGGCTCGACTGGGGCCTGACGGTCCCCGTGTTCACGGTCCCGACCTTCGGCTGGCAGGCGATCGTCAGCCTCGCCTTGCCGCTCTTCGTCGTCACCATGGCGTCGCAGAACCTGCCCGGCGTGGCCGCGATGCGCACGGCGGGTTACGCGATGCCGATCTCCCGGCTGATCACGCTCACCGGCGTCGCGACCCTGGTGCTGGCGCCTTTCGGCGCCTTCGCGCTGAATCTCGCGGCCATCACCGCGGCCATCTGCCTCGGCCCCGAGGCGCATCCGGATCCAGCGCGGCGCTACATCGCAGCGGTGGTCTGCGGCCTGATCTATTGCGCGATCGGGACCTTCGGCGGCATCGTGGCGGGCGCGCTCGGGGCCTTTCCGCGCGAGCTGGTCGTGGCGGTGGCCGGGCTGGCGCTGCTCGGCACCATCGGCAGCGCTCTGGCCGGCGCGCTCCACGGCGATCGCCATCGCGAAGCGGCGCTGCTGACCTTCCTGGTGACGCTCAGCGGCTTCGGCTTCGGCGGCATCGGCTCGGCCTTCTGGGGCGTCGTCGTCGGCGCGCTGGCGCTTTTTGTGCAACAGTGGCAACCCCGCCGCGAAGACCGGCCGCCCTTCAGGCCCTCGTCATGAAACTTCTCTTCGTCGCCGACCCGCTGAACGCGTTCAAGACCTACAAGGACACGACCTTCGCGATGCTGCGCGAAGCCGCCGCGCGCGGTCACTCGTTGTGGCACTGCGAGCCCTGGCAGCTGCTCTGGAAGAGCGGCGGCCGCGTGACCGCCGAAGCGCGCCGCATCGTCCTCACCGGCGACCCGCACGACTGGTACTCACTGCCGGTGGAAAGCGACGCCGGCGAGTCGATCGCGCTGGCCACCTTCGACGCCGTCGTGATGCGCAAGGACCCGCCTTTCGACAGCGAGTACTTCTACGCGACGCACCTGCTCGAGCAGGCCGAGCGCGAGGGTGCGAGGGTCGTCAACAAGCCGGCGGCATTGCGCGACCACCCGGAAAAGCTCGCGATCATGGAGTTCCCGCAGTTCATCACGCCCACGCTGGTGACGCGCGACGAGCGGGCCATCCGCGCCTTCCATGCCGAGCACCGCGACATCATCCTGAAGCCGCTCGACGGCATGGGCGGCACCGGCATCTTCCGGGTCGGCCCCGACGGCGTGAATCTCGGTGCCATCGTGGAGACGCTGAACGCAGGCGGCGCGCAGACGGTGATGGTGCAACGCTACCTGACCGAGATCGTCAAGGGCGACAAGCGCATCCTCGTGATCGACGGGGTGCCGGTGCCGCATTCGCTGGCGCGCATTCCGCAGGGCAGCGAGATCCGCGGCAACCTCGCCGTGGGCGGCAAGGGCGTGGCCCAGCCGCTGTCGGCGCGCGACCGCGAGATCGCCGAAGCCATCGGCCCGATCCTCGCGGCGCGCGGCCTGCTCTTGATTGGCATCGACGTGATCGGCGACTGCCTGACGGAGATCAACGTCACCAGCCCGACCGGCTTCCAGGAGATCACCCAGCAGACCGGCTTCGACGTCGCCAAGGTGTTCGTCGACGCGCTGGAAAAGGCGTAGCGCCGACAATCGCGGCATCCGCCTTCCCGGCGCGCCCGCGCCCGGGACCCCTCCCTCATTCCATCAGCGCTGCACCGGCAGCGCCGCCTCATGGCCGTCCTTTCCCTGTCCAATGCCCATCTCGCCTACGGCCACGTCGCTCTCCTCGACGGCGCCGGGCTCGCGCTCGAGGCCGGCGAGCGTCTCGGCCTGATCGGTCGCAACGGCGCCGGCAAGTCCTCGCTGCTGAAGGTCATCGCCGGCCTGGAAAGGCTCGATGACGGCCTGCTGCAGCTGACGCAGGGCCTGCGCATCCGCTACGTCGCCCAGGAGCCGAGCCTCGATGCCGAGGCGTCGGTGTTCGACGCGGTCAGCGAGGGCGTGGCCGAGGCTCGCGATGTCCGCCAGCGCTACGAGGAGCATGCCGAGGGTGTCGACCTCGATGCCCTGCAGACACGGATCGAGGCGCTCGACGCCTGGAACTGGGAACAGCGCGTGGCCACCACGCTCGACCGGCTCCACCTCGACGGCGCGCGCCGCATCGGCGACCTCTCCGGCGGCATGAAGAAGCGGGTCGCCCTGGCACAGGCGCTGGTCGCGGTTCCCGATGTCCTGCTGCTCGACGAGCCGACCAACCACCTCGATCTCGATTCGATCGCCTGGCTCGAGGAATTGCTGCGCGGCTTCAAGGGCAGCGTGATGGTCATCACCCACGACCGCGCATTCCTCGACGGCGTCGCCACGCGCATCGTCGAACTCGACCGCGGCACGATCCGCAGCTACCCCGGCAACTTCAGCGCCTACGAGCGGCTGAAGGAGGATCAGCTCGCGTCCGACGCGCTCGCCAGCGCGCGCGCCGACAAGCTGCTGGCCCAGGAAGAGGTCTGGGTGAGAAAGGGTGTCGAAGCGCGGCGCACGCGCAGCGTCGCTCGCATCGAGCGCCTGAAGGCGCTGCGCCTGCAGCGCCAGGCCCGGCGCGACGCACTCGGCCAGGTGCGGCTCGAGGTCGATTCGGGAACGCCGAGCGGCAAGATCGTCGCCGAGCTGCGCCACGTCTCGATGTGGTTCGAGGATCGCGGCGCCCGCAAGACCATCGTCGACGACTTCAGCGCGACCATCCTGCGCGGCGACAAGGTCGGCCTCATCGGCCCGAACGGCGCCGGCAAGACGACGCTGCTCAAGCTGATCCTCGGCGAGCTCCGGCCCACGGCCGGTACCGTGCGCCAGGGCACGCGCCTGGAGGTCGCCTACTTCGACCAGATGCGCAGCGCCCTCGACCTCGAGGCCACGCTCGCCGACACGATCAGCCCCGGCAGCGAATGGGTCGAGTTCAACGGCGCGAAGAAGCACGTCATGAGCTACCTCAACGACTTCCTGTTTTCGCCGGAACGCGCCAACTCGCCGGTTCGTACGCTCTCGGGCGGGGAGCGCAACCGCGTCCTGCTGGCGCGGCTTTTCGCACTGCCGGCCAACGTGCTGGTGCTCGACGAGCCGACCAACGATCTCGACATCGACACGCTCGAGCTCCTCGAGGAACTGCTGCAGGGCTACAAGGGCACCGTCTTCCTCGTCAGCCACGACCGGCGCTTCCTCGACAACGTCGTCACCAGCACGATCGCCTGGGAGGGGGAAGAAGGGCCGGGGCTGTGGCGCGAGTACGAGGGAGGCTACGAGGACTGGAAGACGCAGCGCGAGCGGGCACGATCCCTGCGCGATCAGGCGGCACGCAGTGCGGCGCCGGAACGGACGAAGACCGCGGTACCCGCACCGGTCGCCGGCGTTTCGAGCCCCGTCAAGACGCCGGTCAAGGCGCGCAAGCTCAGCTACAAGGAGCAGCGCGAACTGGACGCGCTGCCGGCCCTGATCGAGGCGCTGGAGGCCGAGCAGAAGACGCTCGGCACGCTGCTCAGCGACGCGACGGTCTACGCCAAGGAACCCGACCGCGCCGCCGCGGCGCAGGCCCGCCACGCCCGGATCGATGCCGAGCTGACGCGCGCGCTCGAACGCTGGGAAGCACTCGGCAGCCGCTAGTCGCTGGCCGCTCGCCGCTAGTCGCTAGCCGATCGTCGCGTCGGCCGCGGGCGCCGCACCTTCGGCCGGGGTGCGCCCGAATCGCGGCAGCAGCTCGCGCGCGCTCGCCACCAGGATGACGTCCATCGGCTCCTGCGCGCCGCGGATCGGCATCGAGCGCAGCGTGAGTCCCTCGATGTCGAGCCCCGCCAGCACGGCGGCGTGGGCCGAGACGGCGAGCTGGACGTCGGCCTCCTTGGCGACGAACTCGAGGCGCGACGCCACGTTGACCGCGGGGCCGACCACCGACATCGTCGCCGATTCGCCGATGCCGATGCGGCCATGGACGTGCGGGCCGCAGTGCAGCCCCATGGCCACCCGCAGCGGCTCGGAGAGTTCGCTCTCGAGGCGCAGGTTCAACTGTGCGATCAGGCGGTCGACTTCGGCGCAGGCGAGCAGGGCGCTGCGGCAGGCCCCGGCCATGCCCGAGGCATGGCCGAAGACTGCCAGCACGCCATCGCCGGCACGGTCGTTGATCCAGCCCCCGCCGCCATAGACGGCCTGGCCGATGGTGTGCAGGAAGTTGTTCAGCAGGTAGACCACGTCGTAGGGCAGCTTCTTCTCGGTCATCGCCGTGAAGCCGCGGATGTCGACGAACAGGACGGCGAGCTCGCGCTCTTCGCTGCCGGAGTCGCCGCTCTGCACGAAAACCGGAATATCGAGGCCCTTGCCCAGGCGCACCAGCGGCATGACCGTCGTCGCCGCGCGGACGTGGGCCTGGCAGGCGAGGCGCACGTTGGTGGGCGCCGCCACGGCGCGCAAGGTCTGCAGCTCCGCCTCTTCCGGCGGCATCAGGCCGTTCTCGTCGCCGACGATCATCACCCGACAGGTAGAACAACGGCCGCGGCCCCCGCATGCCGACATGTGCGGGATGCCGTGCATGCGGCTGACCTCCAGCAGTGTCGGCCCTTCGGAGGCCTTGACCAGCGGTCCGGAAACGTACTGCACCGGGATGCGCATGGCCTGCCGCTGCTGCCAGGTGCGCACCAGTCCGTACAGCACGGCGGCCAATGCGATCGCGTAGAAGCCCCACTGTGCATCGGTGCGCCAGCCGGCGATGGTCGCGGCGGTGGCCGCATCGGGCCAGTGTGTCGCGGCCTTGAGGGCGGCGAAGAAGGCCGGATCGGCTGTCAACGCGGCCATGTGGCGGCCCTGGGCGACGATGCCGAGCAGCGCCGTGGCGGGCAGCAGCGTCGCCGCGACCAGAAGGTAGGGGGCGAGCGCGCGGTAGCCGCGCGCCAGTCGCAGCCAGTAGTGCATGCCGAGGCAGCCGTGGGCCCAGACGATCAACAGCAGCAGCGTCTGCGCGCCCATCGTGTCGGCCCAGATCTTCGTCAGTTCATAGGGATAGCTGGTGTCGATACCGAAGACGAGGCTCGAGATCCGGGTATTGACGACATGCGGCAGCAGTAGCAGCGGTATCGACAGGCCGAGAGCCAGTTGCAGCCACTCCCACAGAGGCAACCGAAAGGTGCGGCGCTGGGCGATTTTCGCGAGCGCCGCGAAGGCATGCACGACGAGCGCCAGCGCGAGGACGAGACCACCGACCGTCGAGCGCGTGACCGCCGTGCGCCAGTGATCGAAGGCGACCATCGCGTCGAGGCTGACGAGCCCGAGGGCGTGGTTCAGGAAGTGCGTCGCCGCAAAGGTGAACAGCACCAGGCCGGTACCGAGCCGGATGCGTTGCGCAACCGGCCCCCGCCACAGAACATGCACCGCGTTCCCTTCGCCGTCGCCTGGCACGCGCCAGTCAGATGATCGCGACGAGGATACACCTCGGTGCCGAGCACTTTGCCGAGGAAGTCCCGGAGTCGGGGCAGGCGTGACCGGCCGCGACGCTCGCTTCAGCCGCCCAGTTCGCGACGCGCCTGGACCAGCGCACGCCAGAAGCGCGGATCCTGGGTGGTCGCGAAGTTGATGCGCATCAGCGTCGTCGGCCGGTGGACCGCGTGGAAGAGCGCCCCGGGCGCGATCAACCAGTCGTCGAGCAGCACGCCGGCCAGGCGTTCGGTGTCGACACCGACGTCGACCCAGCCGAAGAGTCCGCGGGGCGGTGCCGCGAATCGGCAACCGTGACTCTCGGCCAGCTTGACGGCACGCGCGCGGGCGGCGTCGAGCTTGATCATCACGCGCTCGGCGTGGCGCCGCAACAGACCGCTCTCGAGGCAGTGCGCCAAGGCCTGCTCGGTCAGGCCCGGCGTGGTCAGCGTGGTCAGCAGCTTGGTGTCGACCAGGCGGTCGACGAGCGCGGCCGGCGCGGCCAGGAAGCCGACCCGCCAGTTCGGCACCAGGATCTTCGAGAACCCGGAGATGTAGATCGTCCGCTCGAGCGCGTCGAGCGCGGCCAGCCGCGGCAGGTGCTGCGGGGCGAGGTGGGCGTAGGTGTCGTCCTCGACGATGTGCAGATCGTGCTGCTGCGCCAGCCGCAGCACGCGGTGCGCGGCCTGCAGCGACAGCGACGCGCCGGTCGGGTTGTGCAGCACCGAGACCGTGACGTAGAGACGCGGCCGTTCGTGCGGTTTCTGGGCGGCGATCAGGCGTTCCATCGTCGCAATGTCGGGTCCGTCCTCGCCGCGCGGCACCGGCAGCACCCGCATGCCGAGAGCCGCCAGGCGCGCGTATTCCACCGACCAGCCGGGCTCGTCGACCAGGACGCTGTCGCCGGCTCGCAGCAGCGTGCGGGTGACGACGTCGAGGGCGTGGGTGGCGCCGATCGTCGTCACGATCTGCTCCGCGGTGGCGCGGACGCCGTGGTCGGCGAGCTTGGCGGAGAGTGCCGCGCGCAGGCGCCGCTCGCCGGCAGGGTCGCCGTACTGCAACGACAGCGCGCCGAGTTGCCCGCCACGGGTCACCTTGCGCAGCGCGCTCGCCAGGAGCGGCAGATCGAGCCAATCGGCGGGCAGCGTGCCCAGTCCGGGCATCGGTTTCGCGCCGGGCGGCTGGAACATGCCGCGGATCAGCGCGGTGGCGCTGAGCGGCAACGGGTGACGCGCTTCCCCCGCGGACGCGCGGCGTGGGCCCGCGCCGCGTGCTTCCGGCGCTGATTCGCGTACGAAGAAGCCGCGGTGTTTTCGCGCGTCGACGAGACCGAGCGCGAGCAACTGGTCGTATGCCGCGACGACGGTGTAGGCGCTGACGGCGTGGCGGCGTGCGCATTCGCGCACCGAGGGCAGCCTCGCGCCCGGCGCGAGAAGGCGCTGGCGGATGCGTTCGGCGTAGCGCGCGGCGAGCTGCTCGGTCAGGGTCGAATCGGCGCCACGGGCGAGCGCATGCGGGGCGGAGGCAGTGCTGGGGTCCATGGCAAGGCAGGATGTGTTGGCCGGTCCGCCGATACGGTTCGTCGGCGTAGCAGACAAAGTGTATAGGCTCTGTATGGGTGCTGCCTCTAGACTGCGCCGATGAGCACCGACTCCCTTGCGGCCCCGCCCGCTCTCGCGTCGTCGATGGGTGCCGCCCCTCGCCCGGACACGATATTCGCCAGCGCGTCGGGGACGACGCTCGCATGAGGTCGCCGCCGAGTCGTCGCGACGAGGCCCGCGGGCTTGCGCTCGGTCTCGTCGGTGTCGTCGTCTTCGCGATGACGCTGCCGATGACACGCCTGGCCGTCGGGCCGGACAGCGATCCGCAGCTTGCGCCGCATTTCGTCGTGGCCGGGCGCGCTGGGCTGGCCGGGCTGCTCAGCCTGGCCTACCTCCTGATCACGCGCGCACCGCGTCTGGCCATCCGCCATGCACCGGCTATCGCGATCTGCGCCGCCGGGACGGTGCTCGGCTTTCCGCTTTTCCTCGGCCTCGCGCTGCGTCACGTCGATGCCATGCACGCCGCCGTCATCACCGGCGTGATGCCGATCGGCACCGCGATCGCCGCGGCGATCGCGTTCCGCCAGCGTCCGTCGGCCGGGTTCTGGATCTGCGCCGCGCTCGGCTGCGCACTGGTGGTCGGCTTCGCCCTGCTGCGCGGCGGCGGCCAACTCGTTGGCGCCGACGGTCTGTTGCTGCTGGCCGTGGTCAGCACGTCGATCGGTTATGTCGCCGGTGCACGCCTGGCCGCGGAGATGAGGGCCGAACAGGTGATCTGCTGGGTCCTCGTCTGCAGCCTGCCGCTGACGCTGCCGGTGATGGTCGCGACCTGGCCGGGCGAGCCGGTGCATGCCGCCGCATGGGGCGGGTTCGCCTATGTCACCGTGTTCTCGATGTGGCTCGGCTTCTTCGCCTGGTATCGCGGTCTCGCGCTCGGCGGCACCGTGCGCGTCAGCCAGGTGCAACTGGTGCAGCCGTTCCTGTCGCTGCTGTTCGCCGTGCCGGTGCTCGGCGAGCGACTCGACGCCATCACCCTCGTCTTCTCGCTGGCCGTGATCGCCACGGTCTTCGCCGGCAAGTCGATGCCCGCCCATTCGTTGCGCAGGAGCCAGGCATGACCTGGAACCTGGCCCGACGGACGGCACGAATGAATCCGTCGGTGATCCGCGAGATCCTGAAGCTGAGCGAACGCCCCGGCGTGATCTCCCTCGCCGGGGGCCTGCCGTCGCCCGACACCTTCCCGGTCGAGGCCATGCGGGCCGCTGCCGATCGCGTCCTGCGCGATTCTCCGCACGCGGCCTTGCAGTACGCAGCGAGCGAAGGTCATCCGCCGCTGCGCGAATGGGTGGCGCAGCACATGGCCGGCCAGGGGCTGGCGGTGGACGCGGGGCAGGTCCTGATCACGACCGGCTCCCAGCAGGGCCTCGACCTCGTCGGCAAGGTGCTGATCGACGCCGGCGAGCGCGTCGCGGTCGAGTCGCCGACCTACCTCGGCGCCTTGCAGGCCTTCGTGCCCTACGAACCCGAGTTCGTCGCGGTCGACTGCGATGGCGAGGGGCCGCTTCCCGAAGGGTTGGCGGCCGCCGAAGGCGCGCGCTTCCTCTACGTGTTGCCCAATTTCCAGAATCCGAGCGGTCGCTGCATCGGGGCGGAGCGCCGCGCCTCCCTGGTCGCCGCCGCCGAGGCGCGCGGACTGCCGCTGATCGAGGACAACCCGTACGGCGATCTGTGGTTTGACTCGCCCCCGCCACCGCCGCTGGCAGCGCTCTGGCCGGAGGGCATCGTCTATCTCGGTTCGTTCTCGAAGGTGCTGGCGCCCGGGCTGCGACTGGGCTACGTCGTGGCGCCAGCGGCGCTGTACGCCAAGCTTCTGCAGGCCAAGCAGGCCGCGGACCTGCACACGCCCGGGTTCAACCAGCGCCTGGTGCACGAAGTCATTCGCGACGGCTTCCTGGAGGAGCACGTGCCGACGATCCGTGCGCGCTACAAGGCGCAGCGCGATGCGATGGGCGCGGCGCTGCAGCGTCACCTCGCCGGCGCCGGATGCCGCTGGAACGTGCCGCAGGGGGGCATGTTCTTCTGGCTCGAACTGCCCGAGGGCATCGATGCCGCCGCCCTGCTGCCGAAGGCGGTGGCACGCGGCGTCGCCTACGTGCCGGGGGCGGCATTCTTCGCCGACGACGCGCGGGCGAACACCTTGCGCCTGTCGTTCGTGACGGTGTCGCCTGAACGGATCGACATCGGTATCGCCGCGCTTGCCGGCGTACTCCTGGAGTCTCGATGAATTCCTACCGCTATACCCAGCTCGACGTCTTCACCGCCGAACCGCTGCTCGGCAATCCGCTGGCGGTGGTCCATGGCGCCGACGCGCTCGACGCCGCGCGGATGCAGGCCTTCGCGCGCTGGACCAATCTGAGCGAGACGACCTTCCTGTTGCCGCCGACCACGCCGCAGGCGGACTACCGGGTGCGCATCTTCACGCCGGCGCGGGAACTGCCGTTCGCGGGCCACCCCACGCTCGGCAGCTGCCATGCGTGGCTCACCGCCGGCGGCCGGACCCGTGCCGAGGAAATCGTCCAGGAGTGCGGCGCCGGGCTGGTGCGCATTCGCCGCGACGGCGAGCGCCTCGCCTTCGCGGCGCCGCCGCGCGTGCGCGCCGGGGCGGTCGAGCCGGCGGTGCTCGACCAGGTCGTGCGCAGCCTGCGCATCAACCCTGGCGCGGTGCGCGCCTCGGAGTGGGTCGACAACGGTCCGGGGTGGGTCGCGGTGCTGCTCGCCACGCGCGCCGAAGTGCTGGCCCTGGACCCGGACTTCCCCGCGATGCGCGGTCTCGAGGTCGGCGCCGTGGCACCGTGGCCGGGGACGGGCCCGGAAGAGCCGGCGCAGTTCGAGGTCCGCGCCTTCGTGCCGAGCCTGGGAGTCGGCGAAGACCCGGTCACCGGCAGCCTCAATGCGGGGCTGGCCCAATGGATGATCGGTGCCGGCATCGCCGCGCCGCGATACGTCGCCAGCCAGGGCACGGCGCTCGGCCGCGCCGGCCGCGTGCATGTCGAGCAGGTCGGCGCCGACATCTGGATCGGTGGGGATTCCGTGGTCTGCGTCGACGGCCGGGTGATGCTTTGAGCGATGCCTTCGCGCTCGACCATGTCGTGGTGGCGGCCGCGACGCTCGCCAGCGGCGTCGCCTGGTGCGAGCAGACCCTCGGCGTCCTGCCGGAGAACGGCGGCCGGCATCCGCTGATGGGTACGCACAATCGGGTTTTCTCGATCGCGAACGCGTGCTGGCCGCGCGCCTACTTCGAGATCATCGCCATCGATCCGGACGCGCCCGCACCGACCCGGCCGCGCTGGTTCGGCCTCGACGAGCCGGCGCTGCAACGCCGGCTGGAGCGCGGGCCGTGCCTGATCCAGTGGGTTGCGCGCTGCGCGGATGTCGCGGCGGTCGCCTTCGAGCTGCAGGCCGCCGGTGCCGATCCGGGCGAACCGATCGCCGCCGAACGCGCGGCGGCCGGCGGCTTGCTGCGCTGGAAGATCACGGTTCCCGCGGACGGCCTCAGACGCTTCGGCGGTGCGCTGCCGACGCTGATCGAATGGGACGGCGTGCACCCGGCCGAGGGGCTGGCGCCGAGCGGCGTCACACTGGAGTCGCTCGCGGCTGGCGGACTGCCGCGACCCCTTGCCGCGTTCCTTGCCGCGAAACTCGCGGAGCTGCGGCTCGATCCCTCTGCGCGCGTACCGTTGAGTCTCGAACTGGCCACGCCGCGTGGCCGAGTCACCCTGCAGGCGTCGCCGGAGGAAACCTGAAGATGTACACCGAAGAATCACTCGCGCAGGCGCGCCGCGTCGTCGCCGCCGCGATGCCCTCGACGACGCAGCAGCGCTGGCCGCTGCTCGACGCGCGCCTCGGCGCCGAGGTCTGGGTCAAGCACGAGAACCACAGCCCGGTCGGCGCCTTCAAGCTGCGGGGTGGACTGGTCTACATGGAGGCACTGCAGCGACGCCAGCCGCGCTGCCCGGGCGTGGTCAGCGCGACGCGGGGCAATCACGGGCAATCGATCGGCTACGCCGCCCGCGCCCGCGGCATCCCCGCGACCATCGTCGTGCCGCGTGGCAACTCGGCCGAGAAGAACGCATCGATGCGCGCCCTCGGCGTCGAACTGATCGAGCACGGCGACGATTTCCAGGCGGCGCGCGAGTACGCCATCGGCCTTGCCTCGGAGCGCAGTCTGCACATGGTGCCGTCGTTTCACGACGACCTCGTCCGCGGCGTCGCCACGTACTGGATGGAATTCTTCGAGGCGACGGCCGCGGCGGCGCCGCAGGTCGTGTTCGTGCCGATCGGGCAGGGCTCGGGCATCTGCGCCTGCGCAGCGGCCCGGGCTGCGACCGGTGCGCGCGCCCGCATCGTCGGTGTCGTCTCGGCGCATGCCACCGCCTACCAGCAGTCGTTCCGGGAGGGCCGGTTGATCGAGGCGCCGGTCACGACCCTGCTGGCCGACGGCATGGCCTGCCGATTGCCCGACGCCGAGGCGCTCGCCATCATCCGGCGCGAGGTCGACGATGTCATCGCCGTGACCGACGAGGAGATCGCCGCGGCGATGCGCGCGCTGTTCTCGGACACCCACAACGTCGCCGAGGGCGCCGGTGCCGCGTCGCTCGCCGGCGCGCTGCAGCAGCGCGAACGCTGGGCCGGCAAGACCGTGGGGCTGACGATCAGCGGAGGCAACGTCGACAGCGATGTCTTCGCGCGGGTGCTGGGAGGAGGACTGTCGACGGCGTGATCCAACCGCGCCAATGCTCCCTGCCGGAGTCGATCAGCGCCGGCGCAGCCGCCAGGCGTCCGTCAGGGCACCCCACGCGGCCGCGCGCCGAGGGTCGTGATCGCGCATATAGGCGACATAGCGCCGCACCAGCACGAAGGTGCATGTCGCCAACAGGGCCAACGTCGTGAAAGCGAGGACGATCAGCGCTCGCGCAGGCTTAGACTTTCGATCCGGCGGCAAGGCGACGTCGACGGACTGCAGGCTGGGGCTCTCCTTCGCCTCGTCGAGCTTGGCGATCTCGTACTGTCGCACCATGCTTTCCAGAAGTGTCTCCTGCAGCTTCAACTCGCGCCGCGCCCGGACATAGTCGATGGCGGCCGCGGGAATCTTTCCGACGGGCAAGTCGACGGCACCTCCGGTGGCGGCATCCTGTGAGGATTCCATGCGCGCGAGCTCCGCTCGAAGTGCACGCAGTTCCGACGCCAACCGAATGACTTCGGGATTCTGCTCCGTAGCTCCCGTGCGCAGTACCCTCAGCTGAACTTCGCGCTGGATGATCTGAGCCCTCAACTGGGCGGCGCCGCCGATCAACGCCTCCGCCTGCTTGTCGAGAACGATCATTCCCGACTTCTCCTGGACGGTGCGCAGGTTCTGCTCGGCCTTGACGAGATTTTCCTTAGTCTCGTCGAGCTGGTTCTTGAAGAAAACGCGGCGCAACTGCGCTTCCGAGACTGCCAGCCTTCCAAGAACCTTGGCCACTTCCTCGCGATGTGCATTGGCCAGGTCGGCGGCGAACTTCGGCGACGGGTCGTCGACCTCCACCGTGATCAGCCCGCTCTTCTTGTCAGTAGCGATCCGGATGTACGAAGGCAATACCTGCCGCAGGACCTCGTAGCTCTCCACCTTGTAATGCGCCATCAGGTCGAACCGGCTGGCGAGGGCACGGTCAACGCTATCGCTCTTCAGCAGCGCGACGTAGAGTTCGTCCGGTGACTTGGGGGCCAGGTTTCCGGCCAAGCCGCCCAGCGAGCCAAGCGCCGCGAGTGCCGCCGCCGAGCCGCTTTGCTGCTGTGATCCGGGTGCAAGGAGGGTCGCTCGCGCCGTGAAGATCAGCGGCAGTGTCAAAGCGTAGGCGACCGCGAGTACGGCGACTATCAGCGTGACGATGGCGACGAGTCTCTTGGACTCACCCAGCCATGTCAGCATGTCTGTCAGGCCGATCGTCGGTTCGTCGTCTACCAGCTCTGACGACATCCTGTTCGGCATTTCGAGGTTGTCGCTATGCATCGGGCGCGCGCAGACTAGTTATTGACCGAATGGATCGCAGCGATGCCGATACCGAATCCGGAGAAGATCTGCGCGAAGTCCTTCAGGTTGCGCACGAAGGCCCGTCCCCAGGTCTCGAAGTCGAGCTGCGTCGGCACGATCAGTGCGTCGCCCGGCTGCATCACCTGCGACTCGAGGCCACCGCGGCTGAACCAGCCGCGCTTGTCGCCGGCCTTGGTGACGGTGCCGTCGGCGCGCAGGATGAACATGTTCGACGGATCCGCGGCTTCGTCGGCGCCGGCCAGCGCCAGGTATTCGCCGGCAGTGCGGCCCGGCTTCCAGACGAAGGCGTTGCTGTTGACGACCGCGCCGGCGACCGTGACGAACCCCGGGCGCGGCGGCACGCTGATGCGATCGGCGTTTTCCAGCGGTAGGTCTGGGAGTCCGTCGACCGACACCGTGTCCGGGGTGAGTTCGAGCGCAATGCGACCGTTGGGCTCGATGCGACTCAGTCGCGCCAGTTGTGCCTGGGTCGCAGCATTGCTGACGGCCACGCTGGTGGCGGCGCCGGCGGCGTCGTCGCGCCGGTTGGCGGCATCGCGCGCGCTTTGCACCGACGACAGCGTCGCCAGGCGGGCCATCGCCGTCTGCAGGTTCTCGCGCTGGCGCTTGCGCGTCTCCTCGCGGCTGAACTCCAGCCCATACACGTAGGCCTGCGGCGTGAAGCCGCCGGCGCGGGCGATCAAGGACTTCAGCGTCTCGCCGGGCGTTAGCTGGTAGACGCCGGGGGACCCGATCTCGCCTTCGAGCGACACCAGCCGCGTCTGGCGCGAAACCGGAACGCGGATGTCCTTCTGGCTGTACACGGTGACCACGTCTCCCGGCAGCAGCGCGATGTTGCTGGCCTCGTCGCCCTGGAGGATCGCCTTGCCGAGATTGAATGGAATCACCTGGGTGGTCAGGTCGGCGAGGTTGAGCCGTTCGACCACCGCGTAGTCCCAGTTCAGCTCGTCGAAGAGAGCCGCCGGCGCCTTCTGCGCCCTCGCGGCCGCAGTCCGGTCGTCATCGCGCTGCGCGCGCTCGCTGCGGCGACGGTTGGTGTCGGATTCGCTGCCCGGTGCGGCGCCGGGGTCGAAGACCCGCGGCGCGCGGTTCGCCGCCGACCCCTGGTCGGGGTAGCGCGAGTTGTCGCCGCCATTGCGCGCGTTCCGGTCGTCGCGACCGAAGCTGCGCGCGGCGCTCGGGTCATCGGCGCGATCGAGGCGATCGTTGCGGTCGCGGTCGCTGCGGTCCGAACGGTCCCCGCGATATCCCCGCGCCTCGTCGTCGTCGATCACTTGAACGAGCAGGTTCTTGCGGCGATAGAAGTCCGGCGAGATCAGCGCTTCGCGATCCGGGATCAGGTCGCGGATCCGCATGCCCGGCTTGTACGGGTAGCGCAATGGTTGCGCGACGTGGCCCTTGAGGGTCACCGCGTTGGCGAACTTCGGCGAGATCTCCAGCAGCGTCAGCACGTCGCCGTCGCGCAGTGTCTTGCCCAGGCCCCCCGTGTCGAGGCTGAACTCTTCGACGAAGCGCGCCGCCTTCGGCTGAGTCGGGTCGATGCGCTCCAGCTGAACCTTGTTCAGGTTGGCGAGCACCGGCGCGCCGCCGGCGTAGCGCAGCACGTCGCGCAGAGGCTCCTGCGGGCTCTTGAGCTCGTAGATCGCGCGAGTGTCGACGGCGCCTGTCAGCGCGACCCGCGGTCCGGCCGCCTGGACGACGATCACATCGCCGGCAGCCAGCTGCACGTCCTTGGATTTGTCGCCGTTGACGAGGAAGTCGTAGACGTCGATTTCGGAGATCGTCCGGCCGTCGCGGCGCAGGGTGATCCTGCGCATCGACCCGGTGGGCGAGGGGCCGCCGGCGGCCACCAGTGCCGACAGCAGTGTCGACTGACTGGGCAGGGTGTAGACCCCAGGGCGCTGCGCCGGGCCGACCACGAAGACCTTCACCGACCGCAACTGGCCGAGGGACACGCTGAGATTGAAGCCCGTGTACAGGCGCCCGATCTGGTCACGCAGGTGGCGCTCGAGTTCGGAGGCCTTGACGCCAGCGACGTTGAAGCTGCCGATCTTCGGCAGGTTGAGCATGCCGTTGCGATCGACCACGGTCCGATAGTCGACGTCGATCGACCCCCATGCGCGCAGGATGATCTCGTCGCCGGGGCCGACTGTGTAGTCTGCCGATACCGGTACGTTGTCGACCGGATTGAAGGTTTCGGCGGCATCGGAGAAGAACGCGCTTCCGAAGATCGGAAGCAGGCGTCCCGTCGCGGCCTCCACGAACTTCTGGAACTCGCTGGGCTTGGGCTCGGGACGGGGCTCGGTGCGCGCCGGGTATTCGTTCGGGCGCTGGCGGCCGTCCGGCCCCGGAGCGTTCGTGCCCAGCGGGTTGCGCGGGTTCTGGGCACCCTGGTTCTGCGGCTGCGTGCCGGGGGCGTTCTGGCCGGGAGCGGTCTGCGGATTGAATCGCTGCGGGTAGCCTGGCGTGGTGAAGGTGCCGCCGCTGTTGTCGTAGTCGTCGGCGGCGTGGGCGGGGGCGGCAAGAAGGCACAACGCCGCCAGCGAGCACAGGAATCGGGATCTGGACACAGTCATCGGGAAGCAGGCTACGCGGTGGTTCGGGAGCGCGGCAGGCCGGCCTTGCGCCGGGAGGCGAGGGGGGCGCATGCGGCATTTTCCGGGCCGCTCGGGCGGCCCGCCGCGGATGGTAACGGAATGCCGTCGCGCCCTGGGAAGTGCCCTTCGGGTAAGCACGCATACGGATGGAGGGGTCCGTTGGGGCGTATCGTTGCGATGATGCAAAGGATGGACGCTTGGGCGGCGAAGGGGGCGCGACCGATGAGCCGCGCAGGTGACGAACGACTGCGGGATCCGCGACAGCGGGATCCTCACAGGTGCCCCCGGCGCCGCTCCGGCGGAGGCCCGGCCTGATGCCCAGGGGCAAGGCTAGACCCAGGATCGTGCTGTCGAGCGCGTCCAGTGAAGAAGCGATCGAGGCCGCGCGCGACATCTTTCGTGAATACGCCCGCAGCCTCGACGTCGATCTGTGCTTCCAGAATTTCGATGCGGAGCTCGCGGCATTGCCGGGCGAGTACGCGCCGCCCGGCGGGCACCTGCTGCTCGCCCATGTCGCCGGCGAACTCGCGGGTTGCGGGGCGATCCGGCCCCTCGCCGACGCCGACTACGCCAACGCCTGCGAGATGAAGCGGCTTTTCGTGCGACCGGCGTTCCGGGGTCTGGGGCTCGGCCGCACGCTGGCCGAGGCACTTCTCGACGAGGCCCGCCGCATCGGCTATTCGGCGATGTTGCTCGACACCCTCGACGACATGGAGGCCGCCCGCGAACTCTATGGGGCGCTCGGTTTCGTGGAAATACCGCCGTACTACTTCAACCCGGTTCCCGGCGCGCACTACCTCAAGGCTGAACTCGCCTGAGGTCCGACCCACCGCTCTCCAACCCAGTGCCTCCATGTCAACCTCCACGACCGCGTTCGAATTGCATGCCGGTGCGCTGCGCCTTGCCTTGCGGCCAGACCTCGGCGGTTCGGTCGCGGGGCTGTGGCATCGCGACACGCCGATCCTGCGGTCGGTCGAGCCCGGGGCCCTGGCTGGCGCGCGCCAGTCGGCATGCTTTCCGTTGCTGCCTTATTCGAACCGCCTGGGTTTCCGCCGGTTCCGCTGGAAGGGCCGGGACCATGTCACCGCACCGAACTTCGACGACGGTCCGCACTCCGTGCACGGGGTCGGCTGGCTGCGACCCTGGGAGATCGTCTCCTCCAGCGCCGTCGAGGTGGTGCTGCGCTGCCGGCACGAGGGCGATGCCGACTGGCCGTTCGCCTTCGAGGCGCGTCAGTACTTCACCTTGACGCCGCAGGCGATGAGCGTGCAGATGGTGTTCACCAACCATGCCGACGGATCTCAACCGGTCGGGCTCGGTTGGCACCCCTATTTCCCGAAGCGCGCGCGCAGCCGGCTGCACATCGAGTTGTCGGAGCGCTGGGATGCGGACGTCAACCAGCTGCCGATCCGCAAGGTCGTCCAGCCGGGCATCGACAGCGACATCGTCCATCTCGACTTCGACAATTGTTTCGAGGGCTGGAAGGGTCCCGCACGGATACGCGATGAGCGCTTTTCGCTGCAGCTGACCTCCTCGCTGAGGTATCTCGTCGTCTACACGCCGCAGGCGAAAGACTACTTCTGCGTCGAACCCGTCAGCCACGTCAGCAACGCCATCCACATGGCCGACCCGCTCGCCCACGGATTGCGCAGCGTCGCCCCGGGCGAGTCGATCGATGCGGCGATGAAGCTGGAGATCGGCGTGGTCTAGCGCTCGCGTGGCATCTGCCTTCGCCGGCGTCGGAAACGCGTCGAAGGAGGCGGGTTTTTACGTATAATGCGCGGTTGTGCCGAAAGCTATCGCAACCCTCGCTCCGACCCTGGCCACTGCGGCTTTGACCGGTCGCAACAGCTTCGATGACGAGGCGGACGAACCCTTCTGCCGGAAGTTGACGTCTGCGGAAGCGGTGGAGTTGGAGCGGCGCATGCCTTCGTTGTCGCCCTGGAAGGTGGTGGCGGCCCAGATGGCGCTCGGGGCGATGGTCGCCGCGGCGGGCTGGGCGGTGGCTGATGCCGGGGTGGCGTTGTCGGCGCTCTACGGGGCGATGGTGGTCGTGCTGCCCGCAGCGCTGATGGCGCGGGGGACGACCAGCCCGTTGTCGCGGTTGTCGGTGACGACGAGCGTCGTCAGCGTGATGTTCTGGGCCGGCGTGAAGATGGGGGCCTCGGTGCTGATGCTGGTGCTGGCCCCGCGGATCGTTCAGCCCCTGAGCTGGCCGGCGTTGCTGGTGGCGCTGGTGTTGTGCATGCAGGTTTACTGGTTCGCGCTGTTGTGGCGCGGACGTTCGAAGAACTGAATCGGATCAGGACAACAAGACATGGCAGCCGAAGGCCACGCGCTCACAGCCGGTGAATACATCGTTCACCACCTGACCCATTTCTCCACCGGCAAGCCCAAGGGACTGGTCGACTTCTCGATCATCAATTTCGATTCCGTCGTGTTCTCCGCCCTCGTCGGCGCGGTCGGTTGCTGGTTGCTCTGGCTGGCCGCGCGCAAGGCGACTTCGGGCGTGCCCGGGCGCTTCCAGGCTGCCGTCGAGATCCTGTTCGAGCTGGTCGAGAACGAGGCCAAGGGAATCGTCCACAACGCCAACAGCCGCAAGCTCGTCGCGCCGCTCGCATTGACGGTCTTCGTCTGGGTCTTCCTGCTCAATGCAATGGACCTCCTGCCGGTCGACCTGCTGCCGCTCATCTGGGGCTGGATCTACGGCGTCAGCGGCCACGATCCCGAGCATGCCTACCTGCGCGTGGTGCCGACGGCCGACCTGTCGATCACGATGGGCCTGTCGGTCGGGGTTCTGCTGCTGAGCCTGTTCTACAACATCAAGATCAAGGGTCTGGGCGGCTGGCTGCACGAGCTCTACGTGGCCCCGTTCGGCACTGTCAAGTTGACCGTCAACCCGCTCAGCTGGATCGGCTTCATCCTGCTGTCGCTCGCCAACGTCGCGATGCAGCTGGTCGAATTCGTCTCCAAGACGGTCTCGCACGGCATGCGGTTGTTCGGCAACATGTATGCCGGCGAGCTGATCTTCCTGCTCATCGCCCTGCTCGGCGGCGCGTTCACGCTCACGGTCGGCGGTTTCGTGCTCGCCGCGCTGCACATCGCCGCCGGAACGGTCTGGGCGATCTTCCATATCCTGATCATCACGCTGCAGGCGTTCGTGTTCATGATGCTGAC
>JBBQCD010000060.1:0-25369 GCA_038318385.1 Burkholderiales bacterium
GATCGACCACTTCCTCGGCAAGGAAGCGATCATGAACATCCTCTACTTCCGCTTCGCCAACTCGTTCCTCGAGCCGATCTGGAACCGCTACCACGTCGCCAGCGTGCAGGTGACGATGGCCGAGGATTTCGGCATCGGCACACGGGGTGCGTTCTACGAGAGCGCCGGCGCCCTGCGCGACGTGGTCGAGAACCACCTGTTCCAGATCGTCGCGCTGCTGGCGATGGAGCCACCGGCCTGGCAGAGCTTCGAGGCCGTGCACAACGCCAAGACCAGCGTGCTGCGCGCGATGCAGCCGCTGACGCCCGACGACCTGGTGCGCGGGCAGTTCGTCGGCTACCGCGACGAGAAGGACGTGGCGCCCGACTCCGACGTCGAGACCTTCTGCGCGCTGCGCCTGAACATCGACTCCTGGCGCTGGGCCGGCGTGCCGTGGTACCTGCGCGCCGGCAAGCGGTTGCCGACGACCGCGCTCGAGATCCAGGTTCAGTTGAAGCCGCCGCCGCAGCGGCTCTTCGACGACTCGGGTCCCGCCGCCGGCCGCGCCAACTACCTGCGCTTTCGCCTTCAGCCGGGTTCGGGCATCGCCCTGGCCGCACGCGTGAAGCTGCCGGGCCGGGAGTTCCTGGGCGAGCAGCGCGAACTCTTCCTTGGCGGCGACGAACCCGAGACGCTCTCGACCTACGCCCGCCTCCTCGGCGATGCGATGGTCGGCGACCGCGCCCTCTTCACCGATCGCGACGCCGTGCTGGCGGCCTGGGAAGTGGTCGATCCGGTCCTGACCGAGCACGGCCCGGCGCTGCCCTACGCGTCCGGCACCTGGGGACCGGCCGCCGCCGAGGCCCTGATCGCCGCGGATGGCGGCTGGCACAACCCCACGGCAACGGCGAATACGAAGCCGCCGGCCGAGACCCCGAAATGAAACCTGGAGTCCTTCCATGAAAAATCCGAAAACCGAGGCGCTGCGCGCGGTCGGCCAGAGCCTGTGGCTCGACAACATCAGCCGCGAGATGCTCGCCAACGGCACGCTGGCGCGTTACATCGCCGACTGGTCCGGGACCGGCCTGACGTCGAACCCGACGATCTTCGAACAGGCCATCGGCCACGGCAGCTTCTACGACGAGGCCATCCGCAAGCCTTCGCAGCCGCGTCC
Organism: Burkholderiales bacterium; assembly: GCA_038318385.1. Lineage (GTDB taxonomy): Bacteria > Pseudomonadota > Gammaproteobacteria > Burkholderiales > Burkholderiaceae_C > Schlegelella_A. The sequence goes on from JBBQCD010000060.1 coordinate 1,154, forward strand.
GAGTGTCGAGGACCTCTTCTTCACGCTCGCCATCGACGACCTGAGCCGTGCCGCCGACCTCTTCCGGCCGGTCTACCACGCGACGGGCGGCATCGACGGCTTCGTCTCGCTGGAGGTCTCGCCGCTGCTTGCCGACGACAGCACGCGCACCCTGCAGGCTGCGAAGCAGTTGCACGCCGCGGCGGCACGGCCGAATCTCTTCATCAAGATCCCGGGAACGCCCGCGGGTCTGAAGGCGATCGAGGATTCGATCTTCGCCGGCGTGCCGATTAACGTGACGCTGCTGTTCTCGTGCGAGCAGTACCTGGCTGCAGCGGATGCCTATCTGAAAGGCATCGAGCGCCGCATCGCTGCCGGGCTCGATCCGAAGGTGGCGTCGGTGGCGTCGCTGTTCGTCAGCCGCTGGGACGTGGCGGTGAAGGACGAGGTTGCGCCACCGCTGCGCAACCGTCTCGGCATCGCCGTGGCGATGCAGACCTACAAGGCCTATCGCGACCTGCTGGCTTCCCCGCGCTGGCAGGCGCTCGAGAAGGCCGGCGCACGGCCGCAGCGCCTGCTCTGGGCGAGCACCGGCACCAAGGACCCGGACGCGCCGGACACGCTCTACGTGCAGGCGCTCGCCGCCCCCGACACCGTCGACACGATTCCGGAGAAGACGCTGAAGGCCTTCGCCGATCACGGCGCCGTCGGCGCAGTGCTGTCGCCCGACGGCGGCGACGCCGAAGTGGTGCTGGCGCAGTTCCGCCAGGCCGGCATCGATCTGACGGCACTGGCGCTGCGCCTTCAGCAGGAGGGCAAGGAAAGTTTCTCGAAATCGTGGCGCGCGCTGCTCGAGTCTATCGACGCGAAGAGCACGCGCCTCGCCGGAGCCTCCACATGAGGGCTGCGCGACCACCGGCACCCTCCTCGAACCGTTGCGACGAAGCGGCCGCGCCATGGCCACGCTGATCAGCCCGCTCGCCGGCAAGCCGGCACCGGCGTCGCTGCTGGTCGATGTCGCCCGGCTCGTCACCGCCTACTACACCGGCATGCCGGATCCTTCGGTCGCGACGCAGCGGGTGGCGTTCGGCACGTCCGGACACCGGGGTTCGTCGTTCGACGGCTCGTTCAACGAAGCCCATGTGCTGGCGATCACGCAGGCGATCTGCGATCACCGCCGCGCCGAGGGCATCGACGGGCCGCTCTTCCTCGGCGTGGACACCCACGCGCTCTCGCAGCCGGCCGCAGCCAGCGCGCTCGAAGTGCTCGCCGCGAACGGCGTCGAGGTGATGCTGGCGGCGAACGACGAGTACACGCCGACGCCGGCGATCTCGCACGCGATCCTGGTCCACAACCGCGGCCGTGCGCCGGGCTCGAGCGGACGTGCCGACGGCATCGTCGTGACGCCGTCGCACAACCCCCCGGACAGCGGCGGCTTCAAGTACAACCCGCCGGACGGTGGCCCGGCCGGCGCCGACATCACCGACCGCATGCAGGCGGCAGCCAATCTCCACCTCGAGAACGCGCTCGCCGAGGTCCGGCGGATGCCGCACGGGCGCGCCCTGCGCGCGGCGACGACGCACCGCCACGACTACATCGGCCGCTATGTCGCCGACCTCGACGCCGTCATCGACCTCGAAGCAATCCGCAATGCCGGCATCCGCCTGGGCGTCGATCCGCTCGGCGGCGCCGGCGTGCACTACTGGGGCCGCATCGCCGAGCAGCACCGGCTCGACCTGACGGTGGTCGACGACACCGTCGACGCGACCTTCCGCTTCATGAGCGTCGACTGGGACGGGAAGATCCGCATGGACCCGTCGTCCCCCTACGCGATGCGGCGCCTGGTCGACCTGAAGGACCGCTTCGACATCGCCTTCGGCTGCGACACCGACCACGATCGCCACGGCATCGTCACGCCGAAGGCCGGCCTGCTGCCGTCGAACCACTACCTGGCCGTCGCGATCGACTACCTCTTCAGGAACCGGCCCGGCTGGGGCGCGCAGGCCGGCGTCGGCAAGACCATCGTCAGCACCGACATGATCGACCGTGTCAGCGCACGCCTGGGTCGCCGGCTGTGCGAAATGCCGGTGGGCTTCAAGTGGTTCGCGCCCGGACTCCTCGACGGCTCGCTCGGTTTCGGCGGCGAGGAGAGCGCCGGGGCCAGCTTCCTGCGCCGCGACGGCACCGTCTGGACCACCGACAAGGACGGCATCGTGCCGGCACTGCTGGCGGCCGAGATGACGGCACGCGACGGCCGCGACCCCGGCGCGCGCTACGCCGCGCTCGCCGAGGAACTCGGCCGGCCGTACGCCGATCGCGTCGAGGCGGCCGCCACGCCGCAGCAGAAGAAGCAGCTCTCCGCATTGACGTCCGAGCGTATCACCGCGACCGAGCTTGCCGGAGAACCGATCACGGCCGTGCTGGACAAGGCGGCGAACGGGGCGCGCTTTGGTGGCATCAAGGTGAAGTCGGCGAGCGGCTGGTTTGCCGCGCGTCCCTCCGGCACCGAGGACATCTACAAGATCTACGCCGAGAGCTTTCGCGACGACGGCCACCTGCGGCGCATCCTGAAGGAGGCCCAGGCGATCGTCGACCGCGCAATCGCGGCGCCGTGAGGCCGTGAGGCCGTGACGCTGTGCGCCACGGCGCTACGGCGCCCCGGTGCTGCAGGGTGCAGGCGGGTCCGCGGCGCCGTCCAGCAGCGGCAGCAGCTCGCGCTGTCCCTGCGGCGTGAGCTCGACCGCGCGGCCGGCGCCGCGCCGCACCCAGCCGCGCGCGGCGAGGTGGCCATAGAGTTCGTCGCCCAGTTGGCCGGCGAGGTGGTCGCGACGTTCGGACCAGTCGAGGCAGGGATAGGCGAAACGCCGCCGCGCTGTGGGCGCCTGCGGTTCGAAGCCGAGGAGACCCAGCCAGGCGCGCCCGGCGGCCGTCAGGGCATAGCCGTTCGCACTCGCCTGCAAGCCGCCGACGCTCTGCAGGGCATCGAACAGGCGCACCGCCAGGCGGCCGGCCAGGTGACCGTAACAGCAGCGCGCGGCTCGCAGCCTCTGGCGCGCGGGATCTGCCCAGGCCCGGTCGTGACTGTCGCGTTCGGCGACCAGTGCCAGCGCCTCGAGCGCGTGCGCGACGTCGGTGTCCGCCAGGCGGTAGTACCGATGCCGGCCGCGCGTTTCGCAGACCACGAAACGCGCGTCCAGCAGCTTTGCCAGGTGTCCGCTCGCAGTCGCCGGCGTCACCGACGCCGCCCGGGCCAGATCGCCGGCGCTGGCGAATTCGCCGGCCATCAGGAAGGCCAGCATGCGCGAGCGCGCCGGGTCCGCCACCATCGCGGCGACCCGGGCGAGGCGGGGCTCGTGTTCGGTCGCCATGGCTCAGCGCAGTGCGGTCCGCGAATCGACGGGAGCCTCGTCCCGCGCTTCGAGACCGTAGTCGCGCAGAACCGTGGCCACCCGCAGGCGGTAGCCGCCGAGGACCGCGGCGCGCCCTTCCTGCTGGGCCGCGCGATGAAGGCCATGACCGCGCCACTGGCGCACCGCTTCCTCGTCGCGCCAAAAGCTCAGCGAAAGGTAACGGCCGGGCGTGGCCAGGCTCTCGAAGCGCTCGACCGAGATGAAGCCGTCGATCGCCTCCAGCGCCGGGCGCAAGCCCGCGGCGAGCTCGAAATATCGCGCCGCCGCGCCATCGTTCGGCTCGACCTCGAAGATGACGGCGATCACGATGCCACCCGGCGCGGCTGATTGCGCGTCGCGTCGACGTCGGCGAGCCAGCTACGCTCCTCGCGCAGGATGAAGCGCTCGGCCTGAGCCCTCTCGAAGTTGGCCCGGCCCTCGGGGTCGGCGCGCAGGCGCGCGCGATACCCCTCGTAGGCCGCGAGGCTGTCGAAGCCGACGAGCCCCCAGGCGACATCGTCGCTGCCTTCGTGCGGAAGGAAGTAGCCGATCAGGTCGCCGCCGCATCGCGGAATGATGCGCGCCCAGGCCCGGGCATAGCTTTCGAAGGCGTCGCGCTGGAACGGATCGATCTGGTAGCGGATGAAGCAGGTGACGGCCATGTGGATCTTCGGGGGTGGGCAGGCCGCTACTGTGCGCCGACCCGGACTCGATTTGTTTCGGGCCGTGCCGAAACGATCGGAGCGCGTGCCATTGTAGGAATCCGGGCCGTGCATGCGGCGCGCTGTCCGGCGGCCGATCGCGGCCTGCGCACCACCAGATCGGACCCGACACTTCTTAACCTTCAGCATGTCGCGAAGGGTCGTCGGCCGCTGCGTGCCGACCGTTGAAGAAGGCCGGACTTCGCGATTTCACAGGAGACACGATGAAGAACAGCACGATCAAGACCCTCCTCGCCGTCACGGCACTGACCGCCGCGGCCCATGCCTCGGCGCAGATCACCTTCTACGAGCGCGAAGGCTTCCGCGGTCCGGCATTCGCCACCGACAAGCAGGTTCGCAACTTCTCCCGCGCCGGCTTCAACGATCAGGCGTCATCGGTCGTCGTCGACCGGGGGCGCTGGGAGGTGTGCGAGGACGCGCGCTTCGAGGGCCGCTGCGTCGTCCTGCGCCGCGGCAGCTACGACACCTTGCGCGGCATGGGGCTGAACAACCGAATCTCGTCGGTGCGCCCCGTCGCCGACCGCGCGCGCTACGAAAACGATGCGCCGCAGCCCCTGGCTGCACCGACCTACGAGTACCGGCAACGGCCGCAGGAGCGCGTCTTCCAGGCGCCGGTCACCTCGGCGCGTGCCGTGGTCGGTCCGCCCGAGCAGCGTTGCTGGGTCGATCGTCAGGCGGTGGAGCAGCGCCCTGAACTGAACACGGCCGGCGGCATCATCGGCGGCGTGCTCGGCGGCATCCTCGGCCACCAGGTCGGCGGTGGCACCGGCAAGACCGCAGCCACGATCGGCGGCGCCGTCGGCGGCGCGGCGCTCGGCGCCAACGTCGACCGGCTGCGCGACCGCGACACGGGCAAGGAGGTCCGCCGTTGCGAGAACGTCGCCAGCACGACACCGCAGTACTGGGACGTCGTCTACACCTTCCGCGGGATGGAGCATCGGGTCCAGATGACGACCCAGCCCGGCGCCACCGTCTCGGTCAACGGCAACGGCGAGCCGCGCCAGTAAGGCAGCGAGCGCGCCGGCACCCGTCGGCGCCGCTCGGCGAGCGGGTGCTGGAGTAGCATGAAGCGATCTGGTCAGCGGCCATGGCCGCGGAGAGCTCCATGCGACATCCGGCACACCTCCCCGCTCCACCGTCGCGCACCGCGTCGCGCGCGCTCCTGGCGCTGACCTTCGCCGCGTTCGCGCTCGTCGGCTGCGCGACGCCCTCCCCGGTGACTCCGGCGGCCCCCATGGGGCCCCCGAAGACGGCGCTGTGGGTCGGCAACAGCTTCTTCTACTACAACAACAGCATGCACGGCCACGTGACGCAGCTGTTGCACGCCGCGGATCCGGCGGCCAAGGGCTATCGCAGCACCTCGGCCACGATCAGCGGCTCGGGCATCAACTGGCACGACCTCGAAGCCCACTTCAAGCCCGACGGCGTCGGTTCGTACTCGTTCGACAGCAAGAACAACGTCGTCTTCAACACCTTCGACAAGCCGTTCGACGTCGTCATCATCATGGATTGCAGCCAGTGCCCGATCCATCCGCAGCTGTCGAAGATCTTCCACGAGTACGCGGCCAAGGACAGCGCCATCGCGCGACGCCACGGCGCCGAGCCGGTCTTCTTCATGTCGTGGGCCTACGCGGACAAGCCGGAAATGACCGAGCAGCTCGCCGCGGCCTACCTGAAGGCCGGCGCCGACAACCGTGCGAAGGTCGTGCCTGCGGGCCTCGCCTTCGCGCGCTCGATCGCCAAGCGTCCCGACCTGAACCTCTACGTCGCCGACAAGCGCCATCCGACCTTGATGGGCACCTACCTCGCAGCCTGCACGGTCATGGCCTCGGTCTACGGGCAGTCACCGGTCGGCAACCGCTACACCGCCGGCCTGCCTGCCGACGTCGCCGCGCACCTCCAGACCGTAGCCTGGGAAACGGTGCAGGGATTCCGCCAGCCCGACGGCGTGCACTGACCGTCTTCGTAGCGCGCATTCAACCCCTCACCCCGCAAAGGTCCGCATGATCCACGTCGTTGCCATCATCACCGCCCAACCGGGCCAGCGCAGCAAGATCCTCGAGGCTTTCAAGGCCAACGTGCCGGCGGTGCATGCGGAGGCCGGCTGCATCGAATACGACGCCACGGTGGATGCCGCCGGCATGCCCGACTCACCCGGCAGCGTCGGCGCCGACACGTTCGTGGTGATCGAGAAATGGGCGGACCTTCCCGCCTTGCAGGCGCACGCCGTGGCGCCGCACATGAAGGCCTATGCGGAGCGGGTCAAGCCCTACACCGCCAAGCGTGTGATCCACGTGCTCGAGCCCTTGAGCTGAGCCCTCGGTCCGCCACCCGGCCGTGATCGGCCTGCGCGTCAGCGACGAGTCGCCGCCTTGAACCAGGGCGTCCGACCCCGCATCGGCGTCGACGTCGGCGGCACCAAGATCGAGGCCCTGGCGATCGATGAGGCCGGCCGGGAGCTCGCCCGCTTGCGGGTGCCGTCGCCGTCGGCCGACTACCGCGCGATGGTCGCGGCCGTTCGCGATGTGGTTGTCGATCTCGAGCGCGAGATCGGCGGCGAGGCGCGCATTGGCCTGGGCACGCCGGGATCCGTCTCGCCGACGACGGGCCTGCTGCGCAACGCCAATTCGACGGTGATGAATGGCCGGGCTTTCGGCGCCGACGTCTCGGCCACGCTCCAGCGCGAAATCCGCATCGAGAACGACGCCAACTGCTTCGCACTGTCGGAGGCGAGCGATGGCGCGGGCGCCGGTCGGCGCATGGTCTTCGGCGTCATCCTCGGCACCGGCGTCGGCGGCGGCATCGTCATCGACCAGCGCCTCTGGGAAGGCTCGCAGCGGATCGCCGGCGAATGGGGCCACAACGAAATGCCGGCGCGTGCCGGCGCGGCGCTGCCCGACACGCGCTGCTGGTGCGGCCGGCGCCGCTGCATCGAGACCTATCTGTCCGGTCCGGGTCTCGCAGCCGACCACGCCCGCGAAACCGGCACGAGCCTCAACGCCCAGGCGATCGCCGCGCAGGCGCGCCGCGGCGACCCGGCTGCCCAAGCGACGCTGGCCCGCTACGCCGATCGACTGGCCCGCGCCCTCGCCGGCGTCGTCAACGTTCTCGACCCGGATGTCGTCGTCCTCGGAGGCGGTGTCTCCAACATCGAGGTCGTGTACGCCGGGGTCCGATCGCGGCTGCCGCGCGAGATCTTCGCCGATGCCTGCACGACCCCGGTCGTGCGCAACCGCCACGGCGATGCGTCCGGCGTGCGCGGCGCGGCGCGGCTGTGGCCGGCCTGAGCCACCGCTGCGACGTCAGGCGGCGCCGGCCTCGGCCTTCGCCCGCAGCCGCGCGTGCACGTAGGATCCCTGCGGGATGTGCAGCAGGTCGGCGATGCGCCACATCACGTGGCGCTCGTGCGCCGTGAGCTGGCCATCGGCATACGCCACCCGCCACATGTGCTCGATCATGCGGATCTTGTCGGCCATCTCGAAGCGCTCGTCGATGCGCGACGTGTAGGCGAAGAGATCGGTCGATTCGGCCGCCGCCTCCGCGCCGAGTTCGGCCAGGCGAGCGGCCTCGTCGTCGGTGAGATCGAACTGCTCGCACAGCGCGCGCTGCACCGCGGCGCGTTCGACCGGACGAAAGGTGCCGTCGGATCTCATCACCTCGACCAGCATGACCGCGGTCGCCAAGCGCAACCCGTGCTCGGCGCTGCGCGGATCCGCGCCGGGCGCGGGCGGCAACAAGCTTTCGTAGAGACCGCGGATGCTTTCAAACATCGTCAGCATGTTCGCACGGACGCGAGACCCCGATGGCCGTGACGTCAATGCGCGCGGTCCACGGCGCGCGTCTGCCGACCCGATTTGCACCGAGAATCGGGGCCCCAAGCTCCAAGCCCTTTCGCCATGTCCGCGCAAGCCTTCAAGTCGGTTCACTACGCCACCTCGCGGCCCGGGCCGCGGCTGATCGTGCTCGGGGCCGTGCATGGCAACGAGACCTGCGGGACGCGCGCGATCGAACGTGCCATCGGCGCGTTCGAGGACGGCAGCCTGCACCTGGCTGCCGGCAGCCTGACACTGGTGCCGGTGGCCAACCCGCTCGCCTACCGGGAGCGGCGCCGCGCCGGCGACCGCAACCTCAATCGCAGGCTCGCGCCGACGCAGACGCCGCGCGAGTACGAGGACCATGTCGCCAACTGGCTGTGCCCGCTGCTGGCGCAGCACGACGTGCTGCTCGATCTGCATTCGTTCAGTTCGCCGGGAGTTCCTTTCGTCTTCATCGGCCCGCAGGACAACGCCGGCGTCCTGGAACCGTTCGCCCACGCCGGGCGCGAGGAAGCCCTCGCCGCGCGCCTCGGCGTCGGCCGTGTCGTCGACGGTTGGCTCGACACCTACGCGGCCGGTGTGGCACGGCGCCACGATATCGCCCCCCGCTTTCCCGGCGCCGCGCTCGATCTCGATCCCCGCTACGGCGTCGGTACGACCGAGTACATGCGCTCGCAAGGCGGCTGGGCGGTGACGCTCGAATGCGGCCGCCACGACGATCCACGGGCACCCGCGGTCGCCTGGCGCGCGCTCCTCAACACGCTGGCACACCTGGGCCTCGTCGAAGCGGACGATCCACCGCCGGCTCCCGACATCCAGACGCTGCATCTCTTCGAGGTTACCGACAAGCTCGATGCCGGCGACGCCTTCGTCCGGCCCTGGACGAGCTTCGATCCGGTACACGCCGGCGACGCGATCGCCACCCGTGCCGACGGCAGCGCGCTGCGGGCGCCGTTCGACGGCCATGTCGTCTTCCCGAATGCCGACGCGGCACCGGGTACGGAATGGTTCTACCTGGCGCGGCCCAGCGCACGCCTCGAGCGCTGACGACGCCATCGCGAGCCACCGACTGGGGCGCGCCCGGGTACCGCGGCGGCGAGGGTGGCGCTACCGTCTCTCGCGCCTCACCTCCCCCAAGATCCCCCAAACGACAACCAAGGAGACCCTCGTGACCCGTTCGACCCGGCTGTTCGCCCTGTCCCTGCTCTGCATCGCCGCACTCGCCCGCCCGGCGCTCGCCGCCGACTACCCGGTCAAGCCGGTGAAGTGGGTCGTGCCGTACCCGCCGGCCGGCACCACCGATGTCCTCGCCCGCATCGTCGCGCAAAGGCTGACCGAGAAGATGGGCCAGCCCTTCGTGGTCGAGAACAAGCCGGGAGCCGGCAACAACCTCGGCGTCGAGTACGTCGTCAACGCACCGGCCGATGGCTACACGATGCTGCTGGTGAACCCGGCCAACGGCATCAACGCCTCGCTCTACAAGACGCTGAACTTCAACTTCATCCGCGACATCGCCCCCGTGGCCGGGCTGGTGCGCACGCCCAACGTGATGGAAGTGACGCCGTCGCTGCCGGTGAAGACGGTCGCCGAGTTCATCGCCTACTGCAAGGCCAATCCCGGCAAGCTGAACATGGCGTCGTCCGGCAGCGGCACGTCGGTGCACCTTTCCGGCGAGCTCTTCAAGTCGATGACCGGCTGCGACATGGTCCACGTTCCCTACAAGGGCGCAGGACCGGCGCTGATCGACCTGATCGGCGGCCAGGTCAACGTCATCTTCGACAACCTGCCGTCGTCCATCGGCCACATCAAGAGCGGCAAGCTGCGCGCGCTGGGGGTGACATCGGAACAGCGCGACCCGACCTTGCCGCAGGTGCCCACCATCGCCGATACCGTGCCGGGCTACGAGGCCACGGCGTGGTTCGGCATCGGCATGCCGAAGGGCACGCCGCGCGACATCATCGACAAGGTCAATGCCGAGGTGAACCGGGCGCTCGCCGATCCGAAGATGCGCGAGCGCCTGGCCGAACTCGGCGGCCGGCCGATCCCCGGAACGCCGGACGACTTCGGCAAGACCATCGCCGCCGAGACCGCGAAGTGGGCGAAGGTGGTGGCGGCGTCGGGCGCCAAGGTCGAATGAATCCCGCCGCGATCGAGGAGGCGATCCGCTTCGCGCAGGATCACGAAGTGCCGTGGCCGCGCGACCCGGCAGCCGAGCCGGCGCCCGGGCGCGCGCTCTGGGGCGTCCACCACGACGACCCCGCGCCGTACAACCGCCTGCGCGGCCCGGTGCACGCGCGGGGTCCGCAGTCCGGCGTCATCTGGCAGAACGGCCGCGAGATCGCTGCCTGGGGCGAGCCGGCGCGTGCCGACCTGACCTTCAGCGTGGCCAAGAGCTACCTCGCGCTGCTGGCGGGCGTCGCCCAGGCGCAGGGACTGCTGCCGGACGAGAACGAGCCCGTCGTCGTGCGCCTGCCGGGCCTCGGCTTCGAGGACCGCGACCCGCAGCGACCGCACAACAGCCGAGTCACCTGGGCGCACCTGCTGACGCAGACCAGCGAATGGGAGGGCGATTCGTTCGGCCTTCCCGACACCGTCGACCGCTGGCGCACGGTGGCGCTGGATCCGCGTCCTGCCGGCGGGCCGAAGGGCGCGGCGCGGCCACTCCAGGCGCCGGGAACCTACTGGGAATACAACGACGTGCGCATCAACCAGCTCGCACTCGCGTTGCTGCACCTCTTCGGCCGGCCGCTGCCCGAGGTCTTCCTGGAGGAGATCCTGCGGCCGCTCGGTGGCGGCGAAGGCTTTGCCTGGCGCGGCTACGACGACGCCTGGGTGGACCTTCCGGACGGCCGTCGGGTGCAGTCGGTGCCGGGCGGGACCCACTGGGGTGCGGGCGTGTCGATCAGCGCGCACGACCAGGCTCGCATCGGCCAACTGGTGCTCGACGGCGGCCAGAGCGACGGGCGACAGCTGGTGCCCCGGGCGTGGATCGAGCGCATGGCCGCGCCCTGTCCGATCGCCCCGTTCTATGGCCGGCTGCTCTGGCTCAACCGCAGCGGCCAGGCGTTTCCAGGCGCCTCGACGCGGGCCCTGCTGATGTTCGGCGCCGGCGGCCACTATGTCTGGATCGACCCGGATCTCGACGCCGTGGTGGTGCTGCGCTGGCTCGACCCGGCGCACCTCGCGCCGGCGGTCCAGCGGATCGCCGCCGCGCTTCAGCATCGCTGAAGCCGCCCTGGCCTCACCCTCGAATTCGACCGCAAGACACGGAGTGACGCTGCCGGTCGCGAAACCTACAGTGCGGGAATCGATCCCAACACGAAGGTCAGCGATGAACATGAGCAACAAGGCCGAGATCCTGGCGGCGGCGACGGTGAGCGACCCACGCTGGGCCGCGGTGGTGGCGCGAGATCCGGGCGCCGACGGCGCGTTCTTTTATTCGGTCAGGACCACCGGCGTCTACTGCCGGCCGAGCTGCGCAGCGCGTCCGGCCCGTCCCGAGAACATCGCCTTCCACGAGACCGCCGCAGAAGCCCGACGCGCCGGCTTCCGACCCTGCCGGCGCTGCCGGCCGGACGAACCGTCGCTCGCGCAGCAGAACGCGGCCCTGGTCGGCAAGCTGTGCCGCTGGCTCGAGACAGCCGAGCATGTTCCGTCGCTCGAGCAACTCGCGCAGGAGGCTCAGCTCAGCCGCTGGCACCTCCATCGCCTCTTCCGCTCGGTCACCGGCTTGACGCCGAAGGCCTACGCCAGCGCCCACCGCACCCAGCGCCTGCGTGCAGGGCTCGCCTCCAGTGGCAGCGTGACCGAGGCGATCTACGACGCCGGCTACCACTCCGGCAGCCGTTTCTACGAGAACGCCGACCAGGTCCTCGGCATGACGCCGACGCGTTGGCGCGCCGGGGGTGCCGACACCGATATCCGCTTTGCGGTCGGCCAGTGCTCGCTCGGTGCGATCCTGGTGGCACGCAGCGATCGCGGACTGTGCGCCATCCTGATCGGCGACGACCCGGATCTGCTGGCGCGCGACCTCCAGGATCGCTTCCCGCAAGCGAGCCTCGTCGGCGGCGAGCCCGGCTTCGAGCGCTGGGTGGCGCAGGTGGTGGGATTCGTGGAGGCGCCACGGCTGGGGCTGGATCTTCCGCTCGACATCCGCGGCACGGCCTTCCAGCAGCGCGTCTGGCAGGCGCTGCATGCGATCCCGCCGGGACAGACCGCCAGCTACGCCGAGATCGCCGCGCGCATCGGCGCGCCACAGTCGGCGCGCGCCGTTGCCCAGGCCTGCGGCGCCAATCCGCTCGCGGTTGCGATCCCCTGCCACCGCGTCGTCCGGCGCGACGGCACGCTGTCGGGCTACCGCTGGGGTGTCGAATGCAAGCGCACACTTCTGGCACGCGAGGCGCAGGCGTGACAGACCGGGGCCACGACCCGGATTCGATCCGCGATGCCACCGAGACGGGGACAGCCCCGGCGTCCGCGGTCCACGACCTCGACCCGCGAATCGGCACGATTGACTGGGACCGCGTCGGCGCCGACCTCGATGCCCAGGGGGCGAGCACCATCGAAGGGGTGTTGTCGCCGCGCGTCTGCGCCGATGTGGCGGCGCTGTATCGAGTCGACGCTGCCTTCCGCAGTCGCGTCGTCATGGCGCAGCACGGCTTCGGGCGCGGCGAATACCGATACTTCGCCTACCCGCTGCCAGAGCCGATCGGCACGCTGCGCGAGGCCCTGTACGCGCGGCTCGCGCCACTCGCCAACCGCTGGCACGAGTCGATGGGCCTGCCCGCCCGCTTCCCCGATCGCCATGCCGACTTCATCGCCCGCTGCCACGCGGCGGGGCAGAGCCGGCCGACGCCGCTGCTGCTGCAGTACGGCGCAGGCGACTACAACTGCCTGCACCAGGACCTGTACGGCGAGCTCGTCTTTCCGCTGCAGGTGGTGATCCTGCTCTCGGAGCCGGGTCGCGACTTCGAGGGGGGCGAGTTCGTCATGACCGAGCAGCGGCCGCGGATGCAGTCGCGGCCGATGGTGCTGCCGCTGCGCCGGGGCGATGCCGCCGTGATCGCGGTCCACCAGCGACCGGTGCAAGGCACGCGTGGCATCTACCGCGTCAACCTGCGCCACGGCGTCAGCCGCGTGCGCGCCGGGCGGCGCCACACCCTCGGGATCATCTTCCACGACGCCGCCTGAGCGCAGCGACAGCAGGCTCGGCCCACGCCGGATCGGCACCCGCGCGCGGATTAGAGTCGGAGGGCCACGGACCACCACCTTCGAGGAGCCCTCCATGCGCAAGCGCGCGTTCCTGAATGCCACCTTGCTGGCCGGCGCGTCGGCAATTCCGGCGTCGGTCGGGGCTCAGAACGGCCCCGCCAACGCGAAAGGACCGACCCTGCTGACGGTCAGCGGCGCGATCGGGGCCGGCAACCGCGGCCCCTTCGATCCGGCGCTCGACCAGATGATGGCCAAGCAGAAACTTTCCTTCGAGCGCGCGCGGACTTTTGACTTCGCGGCCCTCACTTCGCTGGCGGCGGTGACGATCCGGCCGACCCTGGAGTACGACGCCAAGCGGCATCAGCTGAAGGGACCGTTGCTGATGGAGGTGATGAAGGCCTGCGGCGTCGAGGCGACCGAGAAGACCGGACTCTTCCTGCGCGCCGTCGACGGCTACGCCGCGCAGATCGCGGCGGGCGAGGCACGTCGCCGTGGCTTCATCATCGCCACGCATCTCAACGGCAAGCCGATGGCGCTCGGCGGGCTGGGGCCGCTCTGGGCCGTCTATGAACCCGATCGCTTCGACGACATGGCCGCCAAGCCGGTGACCGAGCGCTTCGCCTCCTGCCCCTGGGCGACCTATCACATCGCAGTCACGCAAGGCTGAAGACGCCAATCCGTCAGCGCGCGCGGGCGGCGCGGCAGTGCTCGAGCAGCGTCGGAGCACCGACGCGTTCGGTCCAGTCCGCGAAGGCCTCGGTCGGGCCGCGCCAGCGCAGCGCGGCCACGTCGCGAAAGAGCGCGACGTCGCTGCGCAAGGTCGCAAGGTGCTTGAACAGAAGGGCCCGTTCCCGCTGCTCGCCGAGTACCGCCGCCGGCATGGTCTCGATCGCGCCATGGCGGTTGAGCATCTGCGCCGCACTGACCGCGCCGATGCCGGGGATGCCCGGATAACCGTCGGCGGCGTCGCCGACGAGGGCGAGGAAGTCTGGGATGAGCTCGGGCTCGACGCCGAACTTGCGGCGCACGCCGTCGGCGTCGCGGATCTGCATGCCTTTCCTGATGACCTGCACCACGCGGTCACCGCGGACGCATTGCGCCAGGTCCTTGTCGGGAGTCCAGATGCAGACCTTCTCGACGCGGCGGGCACCCGCGGCGATGCGGGCCGCCGCGGCAAGCGCGTCGTCGGCCTCCAGTTCGACCATCGGCCAGACGACGACGCCCATCGCCTCGAGCGCTTCCTCGAGCGGATGGAACTGCGCCAGCAGCGCCTGCTCGATGCCGGCCGCCGTCTTGTAGCCGGGCCAGAGTTCGTTGCGGAACGACTCGACGACATGATCCGTGGCCACGCCCAGATGGGTCGCGCCCTGCTCGATCATCTGCAGCACGCTCTGCAGCACCCCCACGACCGCGCCGTAAGGGCGATCCCCACGGGTGAAGCGCCGCAGCCCGTGGAAGTGGCGGAACAGTTCGTAGGTGCCGTCGACGAGGTGTACGAGCATGGGCGATTCGACTGCCGGGCTTGCGAGGTGCCGTGGCGCAGCAAAACAAGACCCGAGTGTGGGCCCTGAGACGCCCGGAGGTTCCGCGCGGCGCGCCTTTTGCCGGCGTGACGGCAGGCTACGGGCCGCGCGCAGCGCAGCCGAAGGCCGCGGCGCTTAGCATGTTCCTCGTCGCCGGACCGCCGCCGGCCCCTCTGAAAGGACCCCGCGCCGATGACAGACGAGACGCACCGCTGGAAGTTCATCCGCACGGGCGGCATCGACCAGGTGGTCATCCGCAGCGGTGGCGACATCGTCAATCTCGAAGGGCTCGACCAGAAACTGTGGGTTGCCCTGGCCTGCCCGACGCGCGGCATCGAGATGGATCCGCGCACGCTGGACCTGATCGACACCGACCATGACGGCCGCATCCGGCCGCCCGAGTTGATCGCCGTCAGCCGCTGGGTGCGGGAACATTTCGCCGACCCGGACCGCCTGCTCGAAAGCGCCGAGGAGGTGCCGTTGGCGGCGATCCGCACCGACAACGAGGCCGGCCCGCGGCTCGCCGCAGAGGCGCGCGCCGTGCTCGCGCTGATCGGCCGTCCGGAAGCGACCGCGATCACGCTCGGCGATCTCGAGGCGCGCCAGCGCACATTGACCGACACCGGCCTCAACGGCGACGGCGTCGTGCCGACCGGAGCGACCGACGACAAGGACACGCAAGCGCTGATCGAGCAGGTCATCGCCACCGTCGGCAGCGTCACCGATCGCAATGGCCGACCCGGCGTCGACCGCCCGCACCTCGAGACGTTCTTCCAGCAGGCGCGCGCCCTGGACGACTGGCAGCGCAAGGCAGACGGCGACGCCGCGCTGCTCCCGCTAGGCGACGCTTCGCTGGCAGCGGCCGAGGCGCTGGCGGCGGCCCGGTCGAAGATCGACGACTGGTTCGCCCGCAACGCGCTGGTTGCCTACGACGCCCATGCCGCTGCGGCCCTGAATCCGTCGGGCGACGACTACCAGGCCTTGTCGGACGCGCTGCTCGTTGTCAACGCGCCGGCAATCGCTGCCCTGCCGCTGGCGACGAGCGGCCCGGGCAGCGCGCTGCCGCTGCGCGAGCGCGTCAACCCGGCCTGGGTCGAGCGCATCGAGGCCTTTCGAACACGAGCCGCCGAACCCCTGCTGGGCCGGCCGCTGCAGGAGCTGACCCCGTCCGAGTGGCAGGAAGTGACAGCGCGGCTCTCGGCCTGCAGCGGCTGGTTGTCCGCGCGCCCGGACACGCCGCTCGTCGGATGGGAACCCTCGGCCCTGAAGGCGCTGCTCGCGGGAGATGCCGAAGCACGCCTCGATGCGCTGATCCGCCGCGACGCCGACATCGAGCCGTCGAACGAGCGCATCGTCGAACTCGAGAAGCTCATCCGCTTCCAGCGCGACCTCGTCCGCCTGCTGAACAATTTCGTCTCGTTCTCGCAGTTCTACAGCCGGCACGGCGGCCTCTTCGAGGCCGGCACCCTCTACCTCGACTCGCGCAGCTGCGACCTCGCCGTCGCCGTCGACGACGCCGGCAAGCACGCCAAGCTGGCGGGTCGGGCGAAGCTCTACCTCGCCTATTGCGATTGCCGGCGAGGCGCCGAGCGCCGCCAGATCGCCGCAGCGTTCACCGCCGGCGGCGTCGACGAGCTCTTCGTCGGTCGCAACGGCGTCTTCTACGACCGAAAGGGCCAGGACTGGGATGCGACGATCACCCAGGTGATCGAGAACCCGATCAGCATCCGCCAGGCCTTCTTCCTGCCGTACAAGAAATTCCTGCGGATGATCGAGGAGCAGGTCGCCAAGCGCGCGGCCGAGCGCGAGAAGAAGGCCGACAGCTCCCTCGGCGCGCTGGTCACGCGTCCGGCAGAAGCGGCCAGGCCGGGCGGCGCGGCCGTCGACGCGACCCAGCGGCGGATCGACGTCGGCACCGTCGCCGCACTCGGGGTGGCGCTGGGCAGCATCAGCGCGGTGCTGGTCGGAGTGTTCGCCCAGTTCGTCGGCCTGGGCGCCTGGATTCCGGTGGCGATCGTCGGCATCGTCATGGCGATTTCCGGCCCGAGCATGCTGATCGCCTGGCTCAAGCTGCGCCTGCGCAGCCTCGGACCGTTGCTCGACGCCAGCGGCTGGGCCATCAACGGCCGGATGCGCATCAACGTTCCGCTGGGAGGCATGCTGACGGAGCGCGCAGCACTGCCGCCGCACTCGGACCGGCGCCTGCGCGACCCCTACCGCGAGAGTCGCCTGGGCCGCTGGCTCGTCCTGCTGGCGGTGGTGGCCGTGGGTGCGCTGGTCGTCGCCTGGCGAATGGGCCTGCTGGGCGCTTTGCCAGTGCCCGGCTGAACCCTCGAGGCGGCCGGCGCAATGCCCTTACCCGGGCGCCGGCGTCGGCACGAAGCGTAAAACGGCGGCACCCGCGCGGCCTTGCGCGCCACCATCCGGACCTCGTCATGAAACTCAATCCCCTCGGCCGCACCGGCCTCTTCGTCTCCGAACTCTGCCTGGGCACCATGACCTTCGGCGGCGGCGACGAAGGCATGTGGGGCAAGATCGGCAAGCTTCAGCAAGGCGATGCGGAGCGCATCGTCGGCGGCGCGATCGATGCCGGCATCAACTTCATCGACACCGCCGACGTCTATTCCGGCGGCCGCTCCGAGGAAATCACCGGCCAGGCCCTGAAGAACCTGAAGGTGCGACGCGACGACGTCGTCGTCGCGACCAAGGTCTTCGGCGAGACCGGGCCGGGCGCGAACGCGCGCGGGGCCACGCGCAGCCACATCGTTGCCGGCCTCAAGGCAAGCCTGCAGCGGCTGCAGCTCGATCACGTCGACCTGTACCAGATCCACGGCTTCGACCCGGCGACGCCGATCGAGGAAACCGTGCGTGCCCTCGACACGATGGTCCAGCACGGCCACGTGCGCCATGTCGGCGTGTCGAACTGGGCCGCGTGGCAGATCATGAAGGCGCTCGGAATCGCCGAACGCCTCGGCCTGGCGCGCTTCGAGAGCGTGCAGGCCTACTACACCGTCGCCACCCGCGACCTCGAGCGCGAGATCGTGCCGATGCTGCAGGCCGAGGGCCTCGGCTTGATGGTCTGGAGCCCGCTGGCCGGAGGCCTGCTGTCGGGGAAGTACGGCCGCGACATGAAGGCCGAGGCGGGCAGCAGGCGCGCGGCCTTCGACTTTCCGCCGGTCGACAAGGACCGCGCCTTCGATTGCGTCGACGTCATGCGAGGCATCGGCACGCGCCATGGCGCCACGGTCGCGCAGGTCGCGCTCGCCTGGCTGCTGCACCAGACGTCGGTTTCGAGCGTGATCATCGGTGCCAAGAATCCGGCGCAACTTGCCGACAACGTCGGCGCGACCGCCGTCGACCTGAACGGCGACGATCTGGCCGCACTCGACAAGGTCAGCCGCCTGCCGGCGGAGTACCCCGGATGGATGCTCGAGCGCCAGGGCGAGACGCGTCGCCGGCAGCTGGCCGAAGCGCGACATGCGGTCGGAACGCAGCGCGCGCTGAAGCAGTGAGTCTCGCGAGCGCTCGAGGCGCCTGCCTTCAGAACGTCGGCTCGGTTTCCTGCAACGTCTCGTAGAGCTTGGCGAAGGCCGCGTTGGGCTTGCCGTCGGCGCCGGCGAAGCGTGCCTGAACCGCTGCCGGCACGGCCGCCCAGGCGGCGCCGAGCGCATCCTTCTGCGCGGCGGCGGCAGCCAGTGCGCAAGCCCCGCGCAGCGCCAGGTCCAACGGAAGATCGCTGGCCGCGGGCGGCTGCGTCGACTTGCGAATGGTGTCGGCCACCGGCTGGGGAAAGCCGATGGTCTCGACCCACAGGGCACCGACTGCCGGATGGTCGATGCCGAAGGACTCCGTCTCGACCCGGGCGAGTTCCGCCCCGCGCAGCGTCGCGAACCCCGTGAACATCGCGTCGGCGATCTCCGGGTAGGTGTGGCACAGGATGAGGTGACCCGTTGCGTGCAGCAGACCGCAGATGTAGGCCGCCTCGGCATCCGCCCCGAGACGCGCGGCGAGCTTGTGGGCCGCTGTTGCCGCCACCAGCGCATCGCGCCAGAAGACGGCGAGGTCGATGCCCGGCACTTCCTTGAAGGACGCCGAGACGCCGCAGGCGACGATCAACCGGTTCAGGGCCTGGTTGCCGATCATCGCGATGGCAGCGTCGATCGACGCCATCGAACGCTGGCCCCCGAAGAAGGACGAATTCGCCAGGCGCAACACCTTGGCGCTCAGCACCGGATCCTTGGAAAGCGCTTCGCCGACCTGGCGGGAATCGACGTCGGGATTGCGCAGGACCGCCATGACCTGCTGGACCACGCGCGGAATGGTCGGCAGCTCCACCCGGCCGGCGGCGATGTCGTTGATGAAGTTGGGAGCCTGGATGACGGGCGTCGGATCGACCTCGACGACCTTCTTCACGGGCTGGAGCGTGAAGGCCGGAACGTACTGACCCGTGAGGTCGTCGCTCTTCTGCGGGGTAGGGGCTCGGTTCATGACTCGGAGGGCGCGGTCGGATGTCGAACGTCATTGTCACGACCTCGTGCCCGACGCTCCCGGTCATCAGCACGGTCAAACGAGGCTTTATCCCGATTTGGCCCGGCATCGTCGACCCTCGCGGGCGTCGAGTCCTCCTCACGGCCCCGCGCCGTCCTAACGATCACCTAATCGCCGGCTGGTACGGTGAGCCTCGCGTCGATCCAGTCGCCGACCATTCGCGCTCATGAACAACAAGAACAACCCACCCACGCTCCTCGATCGAGCCGCGAGCAAGGTCCCCGCCATCACGCTCGGATTCTGGATCGTCAAGATCATCGCGACGACACTCGGAGAGACCGGGGGCGACTGGGTGACGATGTCGCTGCGGATGGGCTATCTCGTCGGCAGCGTGATCTTCGCCGTCATCTTCATCGGGCTGGTTTTCGGCCAGGTCAAGGCGGCGCGCTTCCGTCCGTCGCTGTACTGGGCCACCATCGTCGCGACGACGACCCTCGGCACGACGCTGGCCGATTTCGCCGACCGCTCGCTGGGCATCGGCTATCCCGGCGGCGTGATGCTGGTCTCCGGGCTGCTGGCGGCCAGCCTCGCAGTCTGGCGCTGGTCCGAGGGGAATGTTTCCGTGGCCAGCATCAGCACGCCCAAGGCCGAATGGTTCTACTGGTGCACGATCCTCTTCTCGCAGACGCTCGGCACGGCACTCGGCGACTGGCTCGCCGGTTCCGACCGCGGGGGCCTCGGTCTGGGCTATGAGCGCGGTGCGTTGGTATTCGGCGCCGGCCTCGCAGTGGTCGCGGCGCTCTACCACTGGACCCGGATCTCCCGCACCGCGTTGTTCTGGGCCGCCTTCATCCTGACGCGTCCGCTCGGCGCGACACTCGGCGACTTCCTCGACAAACCGGTCGAGCAGGGCGGTCTGCATTTCAGCCGCCTGCTGGCCTCGCTGATCCTGCTGGCTGGCATCGCCGCCGGCGTGGCACTGATTTCACGACGCACGGCGCGCGGAGAATCGCTCGGCTCGGGTTAGGAATCGAGCTCCCGCACCACGGGCCAGGACAACTCGTTGCCGACCACGGCGCGGGCGTAGAAGTAGTTGTCGCGCAGACGCTCGCTCAATTCGCCGAGCGCAACCTGTCCCTCGGCGTCGCACGGGAATGCGTAGCCGCGGCCCGCATGGCGGAGGGAATCGAATCGCAACTCGTAGGCCGAGTGCCTTGCCGACGCCGGTGCTGTTTCCACGATGGCTCTCCTGGGCTTGCCGTTGGTTTCATGTTCGTCGAAGGGCATGGGGACGTGCGTAGGAGAAGGCTCCCTGGTTCAACGGACTATCGCGACTCCGGATGACAGT
Organism: Burkholderiales bacterium; assembly: GCA_038318385.1. Taxonomy (GTDB): domain Bacteria; phylum Pseudomonadota; class Gammaproteobacteria; order Burkholderiales; family Burkholderiaceae_C; genus Schlegelella_A. The sequence continues at coordinate 21,629 of JBBQCD010000060.1, forward strand.
CGAATCCCGCCATCGACGCAGCCGGATGGGGATGGGGACGCCGGCCCTCGGGAAATCCCGCAGCCCGGTATGCTCGAAGGCATGCAGGACATCCTTTCGGTCGCGGGGCTCTCCAAGACCTATGCCTCGGGCTTTCAGGCGCTGCGCAACGTGGACCTCACGATCCGCCGCGGCGAGATCTTCGCCCTGCTCGGGCCCAACGGCGCCGGCAAGACAACCCTGATCAGCATCGTCTGCGGCATCGTCAACCCGAGCGCCGGCACCGTCACGGTGGCCGGCCACGACGTGGCTCGCGACTATCGCGCTGCCCGAATGCTGATCGGACTGGTGCCGCAGGAGCTCAGCACCGACGCGTTCGAGACGGTGTGGAACACGGTCTCGTTCAGCCGCGGCCTCTTCGGCCGGGCGCCGAATCCCGCGCACATCGAGAAGGTGCTGCGCTCGCTGTCGCTGTGGGAGAAGAAGGACAGCAAGATCATCACGCTGTCGGGCGGCATGAAGCGGCGGCTGATGATCGCCAAGGCGCTGTCGCACGAGCCGCAGGTGCTGTTCCTCGACGAGCCCACCGCCGGCGTCGACGTCGAGCTGCGTCGCGACATGTGGCAACTGGTGCGCGAGCTGCGCGAGACCGGCGTCACCATCATCCTCACGACCCACTACATCGACGAAGCCGAGGAGATGGCCGACCGCATCGGCGTGATCCGCAAGGGCGAGCTGATCCTGGTCGAGGACAAGGCAGAGCTGATGCGCAAGCTCGGCCAGAAGCAGCTGACCTTGCTGCTGCAGCAGCCGCTCGAGGCGGTGCCGCCGGCGCTCGCCGGCCGCGGCCTGGCGCTGGCGACGGGCGGCGCGGAGCTGATCTACACCTACGACGCGCAGAGCGAGAAGCTCGGCATCGCCGAACTCCTGAAGGACCTCACCGAGGCCGGCATCGCGTTCAAGGACCTGCACACCACGCAGAGTTCGCTCGAAGACATCTTCGTCAGCCTGATCCATGACCGGAGCCGCGACGCATGAGCCTGAACGTCCACGCGATCCGCGCCATCTACCGCTTCGAGATGGCGCGCACCTGGCGCACGCTGATGCAGAGCATCGTCTCGCCGGTGGTCTCGACCTCGCTCTACTTCATCGTCTTCGGCGCGGCCATCGGCTCGCGCATCCCGGAGGTCGGCGGCGTCAGCTACGGCGCCTTCATCGTGCCGGGGCTGGTGATGCTGTCGCTGCTGACGCAAAGCATCTCGAACGCGTCGTTCGGGATCTACTTCCCGAAGTTCAGCGGCACGATCTACGAGCTGCTGTCGGCGCCGGTCTCCTACGTCGAGATCGTCATCGCCTATGTCGGCGCGGCGGCGACGAAGTCGATCGCGCTCGGCCTCATCATCCTCGCCACCGCCGGACTCTTCGTGCCGTTGCGCATCGAGCATCCGGTCTGGATGGTGCTGTTCCTGGTGCTGACCGCGGTGACGTTCAGCCTGGTCGGATTCATCATCGGCATCTGGGCCGACGGCTTCGAGAAGCTGCAGGTGGTGCCGCTGTTGATCGTCACGCCGCTCACCTTCCTCGGCGGCAGCTTCTACTCGATCGACATGCTGCCGCCGTTCTGGCAGAACGTGGCCCTGTTCAATCCGGTCGTCTACCTGATCAGCGGCTTTCGCTGGAGCTTCTACGGCCTGGCCGATGTCGGACTCGGCGTCAGCCTGGGCATGACGCTGGCCTTCCTCGGCGCATCGCTGGCGACGGTGTCCTGGATCTTCCGGACCGGCTACAAGCTGAAGGCCTGAGCGGCTCCCAGGCCCCCATCGGCGCTCGACCTGCCGCTCGACCGGCCGCTCAACCGGCTTCGAATCCCGCGGCCTTGACGCCTGCGATGCAGATCTCCTCGTCCTCGTCGCCGGTGCCGCCGCTGGCGCCGACCGCGCCGATCACGGTGCCCGCGGCATCCTTGATCAGCACCGCGCCCGTCTGCGGAATGAACTTGCCCTGACCGGTCGATGCCAGCGCGCCGAAAAAGGCCGGTAGGTCCTTGGCCCGCTGCGTGAGCACGCGCGAGGCGGCGCCCATCGCCACCGAAGCCCAGGCCTTGCCGGTGGCGATGTCGATGCGAAACATGCTCGCGCCGTCCTGGCGCTGGGCGCTCGCGACGTGGCCGGACTCGTCCAGGACGACAACGGCCATCGGCTTGTAGCCCGCCGCGGTTGAGGACTGCAGGGCGCCCTCGATGATCCGGTTGGCGGCAGCGAGGGTGAGTTTCATCGGTTCCTTTCGTCCGGCGGTTTCGCGGGGTTCGTGCCCGCAGTGTCGCTCACGCGGCCGCGCGGCGAATGACGCGACGCACGACGTGCTCCGGGTCATAGTACAGGGGCTGTTCAGGCTGTCGTGGCCCCCGATCATGATCGGCAGCGGACGCTTCAGGGGTTCTCCCGCTGGCCTCGTCATGGCCGGCCGGAGACACTCTCGAGATGACCACAGGCCGCCTCCCGAGCGCATGAGTTCGCTGAGCCTGCAAGGCGTCAGCAAGCACTGGGGGACGGCCAAGGCCGTCGACCGCGCCAGCTTCGCCACCGACTCCGGCACGCTGGTCGTCCTGCTCGGACCGTCGGGCTGCGGCAAGTCGACCACGCTGCGGATGATCGCGGGGCTGGACACGCCGTCCGAGGGTCGCATCATGATCGACGACCACGACGTCACCGGCATCGCGCCGGCCGCGCGTCGCATCTCGATGGTGTTCCAGTCCTACGCCCTCTTCCCGCACCTGAGCGTGGCCGAGAACATCCTGTTCGGTCTGAAGGTCCGCCGCGAGCCCGCCGCCGACCATCCCCGGCGTCTCGCCCGCGTCGCCGAGCTGCTCGGCCTGACGGCGCTGCTCCAGCGCAAGCCCTCGCAGCTCTCGGGCGGCCAGCAGCAGCGTGTCGCCCTCGGCCGCGCGATCATCGCCGAGACCAAGGTCTGCCTGATGGACGAGCCGCTGTCGAATCTCGACGCCCAGTTGCGCCAGGAGATGCGGCGCGAGATCCGCACCTTGCAGCAGACGCTCGGCATCACCATGGTCTATGTCACGCACGACCAGACCGAGGCCATGAGCATGGCCGACCAAGTCGTGCTGCTCAACGCCGGGCGCATCGAGCAGGACGCGCCACCCGCCGAGCTCTACGCCCGCCCGGCGACGGTGTTCGCGGCGCGCTTCATCGGCACGCCGCCGATGAACATCGTCGCCGCGCCAGGGCGGCCCGACCTCAAGCTCGGCGTGCGCCCCGAACACGTGCGCATGGTCGAAAGCGGCGGCTGGCCCGCGGTGGTGCAGACCGCGGAATACCTCGGCGCCGACACCGTTGTCACCTGCTCGACATCCGCCGGCGGCACACTCGCCGACACGCTCGCGGCACGCCTGCCCGGACGCCACGAACTCGACGAAGGCGCGCCGGTGCGCCTCGGCTGGGCCGAGGCCGACAGCCACTGGTTCGATGCCGCCACCAACCGGCGCCGCGACGACATCGTCGCGTCCGCCTTCGCCCCTGCCTGACCTTCCCCGTTCACGAATCGACCTGGAGACATCGCATGAAAAAAGCACTCGCCCTCATCGCCATCGCCGCCGCCTGCGCGAGCGCCCTGCCGGTGGCCGCCCAGAAGGTCACCGAGATCAGCTTCTACTACCCGGTGGCCGTCGGCGGCCCGGTGACGAAGACGATCGACCAGATGGCGGCCGACTTCAGCAAGGAGAACGCCGACATCAAGGTCAACCCG
>JBBQCD010000061.1:0-24707 GCA_038318385.1 Burkholderiales bacterium
AAATCGATCGCCCAACGCTCGTGCGGCGGCTTCGGCGTCGAAGCGCCGTAGCCGTAGCGTGAAAAGACGAAGCCGGCGCATCGGTTCTCGGCGCAGAAGCGACGCGGGAAGTCGCGCCACATCGAGACGGAGCCCAGGCCCTCGTGCAGGAAGACGACCGGCGGCGTTGCCCCGCGCGCCGGGCCGACCCACTCGTACTCGATCCGCAACTCGCCGTCGCGCCAGTCGAGGCAGGCGAAGTCGGGGGAGCTGGCCATCGTCCGCGCCGCGGCTGGCCCGGGTCGCACGGCGCTCACGTTGCCGCTTCGCTGCGCTTGCGCGAGCGCTGGATCTTGCCGGTCGCCGTCTTCGGCAGCTCGTCGACGAACTCGATCGTCCGCGGGTACTTGTACGGCGCGAGCTTCTCCTTGACGAACGCCTTCAGCTCGGCGTCGGCCACCGCGGCGCCGGGCTTGACGACGACGAAGGCCTTGGTCTTGGTCAGGCCCTCGCCGTCCTCGGTGCCGATCACCGCGCACTCGAGCACCGCCGGGTGCTGCATCAGCGTCGCCTCGACCTCGAACGGCGAGACCCAGATGCCGCTCACCTTGAGCATGTCGTCGCTGCGGCCCGAGTAGGTGAAATAGCCGTCGGCGTCGCGCACGTACTTGTCGCCGCTCTTGGTCCAGCCGCCCTGGAAGGTCTCGCGCGACTTCTCGCGGTTGCCCCAGTACATGAGCGCGGCGCTCGGCCCCTTGATGAAGAGGTCGCCGACTTCGCCGTCGGCGACCGGCCGGCCGTCGTCGCCGCGCAGCTCGATCACGTAGCCATCGACCGGCTTGCCGGTCGTGCCGTAGCGGATGTCGCCCGGGCGGTTCGACAGGAACACATGGAGCATCTCGGTCGAGCCGATGCCGTCGACGATGGCGCTGCCGAAATGTCGCTCGAAGCGCTGGCCGATCTCGCCCGGCAGCGCTTCGCCGGCCGACGAGCACATGCGCAAGGCGACCGCGTCCCTCGCCGGCAGCGCCGGCGACGCGAGCATCCCGGCGAAGCCGGTCGGCGCGCCGAAGAAGACGGTCGGCCGCAGGTCCTGGCCGAGGTCGGCTGCCGCGTTCGTGCCGCCGGTCCAGCGCTTGAACACCGCGTCGGGCGTCGGCCGCTCGGCCATCAGGACGACGCTGGCGCCGACCGAGAGCGGGAATGTCAGCGCGTTGCCCAGGCCGTAGGCGAAATAGAGCTTGGCCGCGGAGAAGCAGACGTCGCGCTCGGTCAGGGCGAGCACGCCCTTGCCGTAGAGCTCCGCCGTCCACCAGGCGTTGCCGTGCGTGTGCACCGTGCCCTTGGGCTGGCCGGTCGAGCCCGAGGAGTAGAGCCAGAACGCCGGGTGGTCGGCGTGGGTCGGTGCCGGCGCGGCCAGCGGCGCGGTCTTCGCGAGCAGCGCGGCGAGGTCGATCGACGGCGGCGACGGGGCGGCGCTGCCCGCCTCGGCCGAAGCGGCGCCGGGGCCGCCTGCCGCGTCGCCGGAGCCGGCGACGACGACGCGCGCGACTTCGTTCGGCGTCTTCGCCAGCGCCTGGCGCAGCGCTGGCTCGAGCGCTGCCGAGACGACCGCGGCCTGGGCACGGCTGTGCCCGAGCATGTAGGCGTAATCGCCGACCGTCAGCAGGGTGTTGACGGCGACCGGAACGACGCCGGCGTACAGCGCGCCGAGAAACGCCACCGGCCATTCGTTGCAGTCGAGCATGAGCAGCAGCACCCGCTCCTCGCGGCGCACGCCAAGGCCGAGCAGGGCGGCGGCGAAGCGCCGGGCGCGGTCTTCGAGCTCGCCGTAGCGCAGGGCGCCGCGGTCGTCGACGTAGGCCACCTTCCCCGGGCGGCCGCGATTCGCCGCGAACAGGTGCTCGGCGATGTTGAACGGATCGGGCGGCTCGGTCATGGCGGCTCGCGGAGGATCGAAGGCGGAAAGCCTGCACCATAGGCCTTGCGAGCCCGCCAGTCAAGCACTATAGTGCATGTGTGGCGACGTTGATCAAGGACCCCTTCCTGCTCGCCCTGGGTGAGCGCGTCCGGCTCCTGCGCGCCCGGCGCGGCCTGACACGCAAGTCGGTCGCCAAGGCCTCGGGCGTGTCCGAACGCCACCTCGCCAACCTCGAATACGGCGTCGGCAACGCCTCGATCCTGGTGTTGTCGCAAGTCGCGCAGGCGTTGCAGTGCTCCCTGGCCGAACTGGTCGGCGACGTGACCACGTCGTCGCCGGAATGGCTGCTGATCCGCGAACTGCTCGAGGGGCGCGACGACGCCACGCTGCAGCGGGTGCGGGTGGCCATTGGCGGGATACTGGGCACAAGCCGCGAAGGCGCCGGCCGCGAGAGCCCGGCGCGCAGCCCGCGCGTCGCGCTCGTCGGCCTGCGCGGCGCGGGCAAGTCGACCCTCGGCCGCATGCTCGCCGAGGACCTCGGCTTCCCTTTCGTCGAGATGAGCCGGGAGATCGAGAAGTTCGCCGGCTGCAGCATCTCGGAGATCCAGGGGCTGTACGGCGTCAACGCCTACCGGCGCTACGAGCGCCGTGCCATCGAGGAAGCGATCCAGATCCACCCGGAGGCCGTGATCGCCGCGCCCGGCGGTGTGGTGTCCGACGCCGCTTCCTTCAATCAGCTGCTGACCCATTGCACGACGGTCTGGCTCAAGGCCACGCCGGAGGACCACATGCGACGCGTCGTCGCCCAGGGAGACATGCGGCCGATGGCTGCCAGCCGGGAGGCCATGGATGACCTCAAGGGCATCCTGGCGGGCCGGGCGGCGTTCTACTCGAAGGCCGAGTTTTCGATCGACACCAGCGCGCAGCCGCTGGAGCCGACCTTCATGGCGCTGCGTCAGATCGTCCGCAGCGCGTTGCAGTTGCCCGCCTGAGGAGACAGGACAAGCATAATAATGCTTTACCTTTGCGGATTGATGCAATATGATGCTACATCGGTTATGTGTCATCGATGTGTCCCGACCGCAGCGCCCCAGCCAGGAGACCACCGTGAGCCAGATTCCCCGCGTCGACTACCAGACCCATCCTTCCGAATACCGCCACTGGAAGATCAAGTTCGAGGGCCCGGTCGCCACGCTGCTGGCCGACTTCGACGAGAACGCCGGGCTGCGTCCTGGCTACAAGCTCAAGCTCAACAGCTACGACCTCGGGGTCGATGTCGAACTCCACGACGCGATCAACCGCATCCGCTTCGAGCATCCCGAGGTGCGCACCGTGGTCCTCACGAGCGCGAAGGAAAAGGTCTTCTGCTCCGGTGCGAACATCTTCATGCTTGGCGTGTCCAGCCACGCCTGGAAGGTGAACTTCTGCAAGTTCACCAACGAGACGCGCAACGGCCTGGAAGACTCCTCCAGGAATTCGGGCCTGAAGTTCCTGGCCGCCGTCAACGGCGCCTGTGCCGGCGGCGGCTATGAAGTCGCCCTGGCATGCGACGAGATCATCCTCGTCGACGATCGCTCCAGCGCGGTCAGCCTGCCGGAGGTGCCGCTGCTCGGCGTGCTGCCCGGAACCGGCGGCCTCACCAGGGTCACCGACAAGCGCCATGTGCGCCATGACCTGGCCGACCTGTTCTGCACCAGCGTCGAGGGCGTGCGCGGCCAGAAGGCCAAGGACTGGCGCCTGGTCGATGACATCGCCAAGCCGGCCGAGTTCGCGCGGAAGGTGCAGGAACGCGCGCTGCAACTCGCCGAGAAAAGCGATCGTCCCGTCGGCGTCAAGGGCGTGACCCTGACCCCGCTGCAGCGCACCATCGAGGCCGATGCGCTGCGCTATTCGAACGTGAGCGTCGAGGTCGACCGCGCCAAGCGCACCGCCACCTGGACCGTGCAGGCGCCGATCGAGCCGCAGCCGACCGATATTGCCGGCATCGAGGCCGCGGGCGCCGCCTGGTACCCCCTGGTGCTGGCGCGCGAACTCGACGACGCCATCCTCGAGATGCGGACCAACGAGCTCGACATCGGCATCTGGCTCATCAAGACCGCAGGCGACTCGGTGGCCGTGACCGCAATGGACGCCACGCTGCTGGCGCACCAGGACCACTGGCTGGTTCGCGAGACCACCGGCCTGTTGCGCCGGACCTTCGCGCGCCTCGACGTCTCCTCGCGCAGCCTGTTTGCGCTGATCGAGCCCGGCTCGTGCTTCGCCGGAAGCTTTCTCGAGCTGGCGCTGGCCTGCGATCGCAGCTACCAGCTGGCGCTGCCGGACGACGAAGCCCGGGCGCCGAAGGTCGAGCTCTCCGAGGTCAACTTTGGCCTCTATCCGATGATCACCGGCCAGTCACGACTGCAGCGCCGCTTCTGCGACAAGCAGCCGGCCCTGGACGCGATGCGGGCAGCGATCGGCAAGCCGCTCGATGCCGACGCCGCGTTCGCGCTCGGCCTCGTGACGAGCAATCCGGACGACATCGACTGGGACGACGAAGTGCGCATTGCGATCGAGGAGCGCGCGGCCATGAGTCCCGACGCCCTGACCGGGATGGAAGCCAATCTGCGCTTCAACGGTCCCGAAAACATGTACACGCGCGTCTTTGGCCGTCTCACGGCCTGGCAGAACTGGATCTTCCAGCGTCCCAATGCCGTCGGCGAGAAGGGCGCCCTCAAGGTCTACGGCAGCGGCCAGAAAGCCGGCTTCGACTGGAACCGCGTCTAACACGAGACCCCTGTCGTGCGGAGCGCCCGAGGTGGCGCACTGCAACCCAATCCTCTCCACCGAAGTCCACACGGAGACCGAGATGTCCTCGATCAACTACAGCGAAAAGATCCCCAACAACGTCGACCTGGCCGGTGACCGCACGCTGCAGCGCGCCCTCGAGCAGTGGCAGCCCAACTTCCTGAACTGGTGGGGCGACATGGGCCCGGATGGTTCGAACAACTTCGACGTCTACCTGCGCACCGCGGTCAGCGTCGATCCGCAGGGCTGGGCGCACTTCGGCCACGTCAAGATGCCCGACTACCGCTGGGGCATCTTCCTGAATCCGGGGACTGCCGATCGAGAAATCCATTTCGGCGACCACAAGGGCGAGAAGGCCTGGACCGATGTGCCCGGCGAGCACCGCGCCAACCTGCGCCGCATCATCGTGACGCAGGGTGACACCGAGCCGGCCTCGGTCGAGCAGCAGCGCCACCTCGGCCTCACCGCGCCGAGCATGTACGACCTGCGCAACCTGTTCCAGATCAACGTCGAGGAAGGTCGCCACCTGTGGGCGATGGTCTATCTGCTGCACAAGCACTTCGGCCGCGACGGCCGCGAGGAGGCAGAGGCGCTGCTCGAGCGCCGCAGCGGCGACGAGAACAATCCGCGGATCCTCGGTGCATTCAACGAGAAGACGCCGGACTGGCTGAGCTTCTTCATGTTCACCTACTTCACCGACCGCGACGGCAAGTTCCAGCTCTGCGCGCTGGCCGAGAGCGCGTTCGATCCGCTCGCGCGCACGACCAAGTTCATGCTGACCGAGGAAGCGCACCACATGTTCGTGGGCGAGAGCGGCATCAGCCGGATCATCCAGCGCACCGTCAACGCGATGAACGAGCTCAAGACCGACGACGTCGGCAAGCTGCGCGCGGCCGGGGTGATCGACCTGCCGACCATCCAGCGCTACATCAACTTCCACTTCAGCGTCACGGTCGACCTGTTCGGTGCCGACGAGTCGAGCAACGCCGCCATCTTCTACAGCTCCGGACTGAAGGGCCGCTACGAGGAAGGCAAGCGCGACGACGACCATGTCCTCAAGGGCCAGACCTACAAGGTGCTCGAGGTCCAGGGCCGCAAGCTGGTCGAGAAGGACGTGCCGATGCTCAATGCGCTGAACGAAGTGCTGCGCGACGACTACATCAAGGATTCGGTCGCCGGCGTGAACCGCTGGAACAAGGTCATCGAGAAGGCCGGCATCGCGACACGCCTGAGCGTGCCTCACAAGGCCTTCCATCGCAACATCGGCTCGCTGTCCGGTGCCAAGGTGTCACCGGACGGACGTGTCGTCAGCGACGCCGAATGGGATGCCCATGTCGATCAGTGGCTGCCGAGCGCCGACGACCGCGGCTACGTGGCCAGCCTGATGGGCCGCGTCGTCGAACCGGGCAAGTTCGCCAACTGGATCGCGCCGCCGGTGATGGGCATCAACCGCCAGCCGGTGGACTTCGAATACGTGCGCTTCAACTGACGACGCCGATGGACGCGACGGTCATCAAGCAGCACCTGATCGACCCGGAGATCTGCATCCGCTGCAACACCTGCGAGGCGACCTGCCCGGTGGGCGCGATCACGCACGACGACCGCAACTACGTCGTCGATGCCGGCAAGTGCAACCTGTGCATGGACTGCATCTCGCCGTGCCCGACGGGCTCGATCGACAACTGGCGCGAGGTGCCACTCGTCAGGGCCTACAGCGTCAGCGAGCAGTTGACCTGGGACGACCTGCCGGCGGAGCTGGACCCCGAGGCCTTGGCAGAGGCCCTTGCCGGGGCCGAGGCGCAGGCAGGAGCCAGCTCAGGCGCGGTCGGCGCGCCACCGGGTTCGGCGGCATCACCGGCCGTCTCGGCCAGCGGCGAGACGATCGTCAGCAGTTCCCGGTTCGGCGCGACGGTGCCGCCGTGGTCGGCCGCGCAGCCCTCGACCAACCTCTACGGTCCGAAGGCCACCGAAAAGCAGCTCGAGGCGACGGTGACCGGCAACGTGCGTGTCACCGAGATTGGTCGGGAGTACGACACCCATCACATCGTCCTCGACTTCGGCGCCACGCCGTTTCCGGTTCTCGAAGGACAGTCGATCGGCGTCGTCCCGCCCGGGACCGATGTCTCCGGCCGTCCGCACCATGCGCGCCAGTACTCGATCGCCAGTCCGCGCAACGGCGAGCGCCCGGGGTACAACAACGTCTCGCTCACGGTCAAGCGGGTGCTGGAGGACCACGTCGGCAACCCGGTGCGCGGCGTCGGCAGCAACTACATGTGCGACCTCGCGGTCGGCGACAAGGTCCGGGTGATCGGTCCGTTCGGCAACAGCTTCCTGATGCCCAACCATCCGCGCTCGAACATCGTGATGATCTGCACCGGCACCGGGTCCGCACCGATGCGCGCGATGACGGAGTGGCGCCGCCGCCAACGCGCTGCGGGCCGGTTCGACGGCGGCAAGCTGATGCTGTTCTTCGGTGCCCGCACCCGGGAGGAACTGCCGTACTTCGGACCGCTGAAGAACCTGCCCAAGGACTTCATCGACATCAACTTCGCGTTCTCGCGCGAGGCCGGCAAGCCCAAGCGCTACGTGCAGGACGTGATGCGCGAGCGCGCCGCAGACGTGGGGCGCCTGCTCGCCGACGCGGACACGTACTTCTATGTCTGTGGCCTCAAGAGCATGGAAGAGGGCGTAGTCCTGGCGCTGCAGGACGTGGCCGCGCAGGCCGGCCTGGACTGGAGCGTGGTCGGCGCGGCGCTGAAGAAGGACGGGCGCCTCCACCTCGAGACCTACTGACCCGGGCCCGGCCTCAGCCGTAGTTCGCGACCCACTCGATGCCCTGGGCATGGGCCGCGGCGATCGCTGCGGCTTCCGTGTCGTGGTCGCCGGACTCGACGTTGATCACGCGCGGACGTGTCGGCCAGGCGATTTTCGTCACGGTGAGCGTCGGCCGGAAGCGGCCGGCGTCGCCGGCTCTGGCACCGCAGGCGAACTCGTAGTCCTTGTGCCGGAAGATCGTGTTCACCGTCATGGAAAGGCCCAAATCACTGAATATGCTCTTTTTCGCTGAGGCCGCTCGTCGCCGGCAGCGGTTCGACAGGCTCGATGTGCGGTTCGAGCCACGCTCGAAGCAAGGTGTAGGCCACCGCCAACACGACCGGCCCGACGAAGATCCCGATCAGCCCGTAGGCGATCAGGCCGCCGATCACGCCGGCGAAGATCAGCAGCAGCGGCAGGTCGGCCGTGCGCCGCACCAGCACCGGACGCAGCACCGTGTCGAGCAGGCTCGCCACCACCGACCAGACGAGCAGGAACGTCCCCAGCCCAGGATGCCCCGTCCAGTACACCCAGATCACTGCCGGGATCAGCAGCGGCAGCATGCCGATCTGGGTCACGCACAGCATGAACAGGAAGGCGGTGGCGACGCCGGCGAACGGGACGCCGGCGATCGCCAGGCCGATACCGCCCAGCACCGACTGGATGACTGCCGTCAGCCCGACGCCGAGCGCGACGCCGCGAATCGCCTGACCCGCGAGCTGCACCAGGTTCTCGCCGCGCTGTCCGCCGAGGCGCTGACCCAGTCGCAGGGCGGCGCGTCCGCCCTCTTCGCCGTGGGCATACATGAATGCCGCCAGCACCAGCGTCAGCAGGAACTGCACGGCCAGGTAGCCGACGTTTCCAGCCTCGGCCACGAACCATGCGGTGACGCTGCCGGCGTACGGCATCACCCGTTCCCACAGGCCTTCCAGCCCGGCCGAGGCAGCCTCCTCCCAGGCTCCGCCGAGGCGGTCGCCGAAGAAGGGCAGCGAGATGAGCCAGTGCGGCGCCTCCGGCATCCGGAAGGTGGCCACCGAGCGCGCACGCAACGCGATCTCGCCGGCGTTCGAGACGATGGTGCCGATCGCCAGCGTCAGCGGGATCACGAACAGCAGCAGCAGGATCACCATCATCACGGTGATGGCCAGGGCACGGCTGTTCCACAGGCGCGCCTGCATGCGCTTGAGCGCGGGCCAGGTGACGACGACGATGGTGGTGGCCCAGATCGCCGCGGCCATGAAGGGCCGCACGATCCAGAACGCCGCCACGATCAGCGCGCCGATGAACAGCATGCCGATCAGGATGATGGTGGGATCGCGCTGGGAAGGGGTCATCGGTGGTTCGCGGTACGGTCGATGCGGGTGGTGGCGTCAGCGCGGGGCTACTCCCGGTGGCGATTGTCGGGCACTCCGCAGCGCCGTTCAACTGAAGCGGGACGCGCTGCCTATAGAGTCCCGACGTCGGCGATCCGAAGCGAGGCCAGCGATCGATACCCCAGCGGTTCTCATCACCTGCGAACACGGCGGCAACGAGGTTCCGGAGCCCTATCGAGAATTTTTCGAGGGCCATGAGGATCTGCTCGGCACCCATCGGGGCTGGGATCCGGGTGCATTGACGCTCGCCCGCGAGATGGCGGCAGCCCTCGATGCCCCGCTGTTCGCCGCGACGACGACCCGCCTGTTGCTCGATCTGAACCGCTCGATCGGCGCCCCGCACTTCCACTCCGAATTCGTGCGCGCATTGCCACTCGCGGAGCGGCAGCGCATCGTGGCCGACCACTACCGGCCACATCACGAGCCCATCGAGACCTGGGTGCGGTCGGCGGTGGCGGCCGGCGCCGTCGTCCTCCATGTGGCCTCGCACAGCTTCACGCCGGTTCTGGACGGCGTGGAGCGGGCCGCAGACGTCGGCTTTCTCTACGATCCTCGTCGGCCCGGCGAGGTCGTCTTCGCACGTCGCTGGCTCGAAGCGCTGCGCCGCCTGCGGCCCGACCTTCGCCTTCGTCGCAACTATCCCTATCTCGGCAAGAGCGACGGCCTGACGTTTCGAATGCGGCGACGCTACCCGCCCGCACGCTACGTCGGCGTCGAACTCGAAGTCAACCAGCGGTTCGTGCAGGAGGGCGGCCCGGCTTGGCCGCGGCTGCGCGAGGCGCTGATCGAATCGCTGCGCGAGGCTCTCGACACGATGGCGCCGACGCCGCCGATCCCCTTGGCATCCGCAGGGTGAGCGACTGGCGCGTCGATACTCCGGCCATCGTGGCGCGGGGCTTGCTTGGTGCAGGCGTCAACTGGGAGTAGGCATGCAGATCCGGGTAGGGTTCGAGATGGCGTACAGCTGCCCGCAGCCGACGCCGATGATTCTGGCGTTGAGCATCCACTACTCGCGGGCGCCCGATCTCGTCCGCCCCGATCACCTGGTGACCGACCCGCCGGTGCCGATCACGTCGTATCGCGACCTCTTCGGCAACTGGTGCAGCCGCATCGTGGCGCCGCCCGGACGTATCGTGCTCAGCACCGATGCCATCGTGCGCGACAGCGGCGAACCCGACATCTGCGTGCCGACTGCGCCGCAGGTGCCGGTGGAACTGCTGCCCGAGTCGACGCTGGTCTACCTGCTGGGCAGCCGCTACTGCGAAACCGACCAACTCTCCGATATCGCCTGGCAGCGCTTCGGCTCGGGCCCGACCGGCTGGGCCCGGGTGCAGGCGATCTGCGACTTCGTGCACCAGCACATCGAGTTCGGCTACCACAACGCCCGCCGCACCCGCACGGCGTGGGAGGCCTACAACGAGGGCGTCGGGGTGTGCCGCGACTATGCGCACCTGGGGATCGCGTTCTGCCGCTGCATGAACATTCCGGCACGCTACTGCACCGGCTACCTCGGCGACATCGGCATGCCGCCGCCCTATGGCCCGATGGATTTCGCGGGATGGTTCGAGGCCTGGCTCGGCGACCGCTGGTACACGTTCGACCCGCGCAACAACATGCCGCGGATCGGCCGGGTGCTGATCGCGCGCGGCCGTGACGCCTGCGACGTGGCCTTGTCGAGTACCTTCGGACCGAATACGCTCGACAGCTTCAAGGTCTGGACCGACGAGGTCGGCACGGGCTGACCGGCGCCCCGGCGGCGCCCCTCCGAAGGAGCGCAATGCGGGCCATCTTCATCAGCTACAGGCGCGAGGACACCGAGGGCTACGCCGGCCGCCTCTTCGAGGACCTCTGCGAGCGCTTCGGCAAGGATTCGGTCTTCATGGACGTCGCCGGAATCGAGCCGGGCCGCGACTTTCGCCGCGTCATCGAGAAGCAGGTGGCCTCCTGCGGTGTGCTGCTCGCCTTGATCGGCAAGGGCTGGCTGACGGCCGCAGACGGGCGCGGCAACAGGCGCCTGGACGATTCCAACGACTTCGTGCGCCTGGAGACTGCGGGCGCGCTGAAGCGCGACATCCCGGTCGTCCCGGTTCTCGTGCAGCAGGCCGAAATGCCGCGAGCCGAGCAACTGCCCGATGACCTGAAGGACCTGGCCTATCGCAACAACGTCGAGCTTTCCCATGCTCGCTGGGCCTCCGACGTGCAGTTGCTGATCACGGCACTGCTCCCGTACGTGGATGTCCCGGTCGCGGCGAACGGCGCCGCAGGCAGCGCCTCGTCGCCTTCGCCGTCGCCGTCGGGTTCCGGTCCGGGAGGGCCGGGACGGCGCGGCTGGGTCATCGCACCGCTGGCTGCGGTGGCGGTCGGCGCAGCCGGTTACGTCGCCTGGGATCTCCTGGTGCCGGAGTCGTCGCGGCCGTTGGATACAAGCGCGGAGGAAGCGCGCCTCGCGGCGGCCGCGTTGCCATCGGCCTCGACGCCTGCGGCCGCCGGTGCAGCCGCGCCGGCCGCGTCGTCGGCGCTGACCCAGCGGGATGGAGCGGTGCAGGGGTCCGCCGAGCGCGCGCGGTCCGCGGCGGCGGCGTCGTCCCTGCCGTCGTCGATCGAGGAGCCGCTCCCTGCGCCTTCCCCAGCGCCGGCACCGGACCGGCGCGCGGCGCCCTCACCGGCACCCGCCCCCGCTCCCGTCGCGGCCGTCGACAAGCCCGGCTCCGGGAAAGTGCCGGCGCAGTCGCCTGCGCCCTCGCCAGTGCGTGCGCCGGCCCCCCCCGCCGCCACGTCCCCGCGAATACCCGCACGCGCACCCGCACCCGCACCCGCACCCGCACCCGCACCCGCACCGACCTCGGCACCGACCCCAGCACCAGCACCCACACCCGCATTGGCGGCTGCGCCGTCGCCGACACCGCGGCCGCGCCCTCCGGCTCAGACGAGCGCGTCACCACCTCCGGAGTCCCGACCCGCAGCAGTCATCCCGCCGGTACAGGTCGCGGCGCCTCCCCCGGTGGCCGCCGCGCCGGCAGTTGCGGAGACCTCAACGCCCTCGGTGGTGGTGGGAGCCTCCCGCGATCCCAGCCTGGAACTGCTCGGTTCGCCGGGTGCCGGCTCGGCGATCACGCGCACGATCGTCATCAGGCCCGACACGAAGTACGTCAACGTGACCGGTGGAGAGGCGATCCGTTTCGAGATCGGCGAGAAGAGCTTCGTCTGGACCTTCAACGGCATGCGCAGCAGCTTCGACCTGACCCGCGTCGCGCCGCCGTCGATCCTCGATCACAAGGTCACGGCCTACGTGGCACCGAATCCGGCCTACCGGCGTCGCTGACCGGCTGCAGCGCGGCCAGATCGAGGGAGTGGGAGCGGCCGAGCCAGAGCGCGCTGTCGCGATGGTCGCGCAGTTCGTTGCCGGTGTTCGGGTGCACGAACACGTCGAGGGCGCCGTGGTTCAGCGCGAGCCAGCCGAGGACCTGCGCGAAGGACTGCGACGGGATGGCGAGCTGGTAGCTCCACAGCGGGTGCGGGCCGACCGGCTTCTCGTGGAAGCGGCCCATCTCCATGCGGCCGGCCAGCTCGCGCTCGATGACTTCGCGCAGGCTCCAGGCCGCATCGCGGCTGGAGGCGTCGAAATAGACATGCGCGTGCCAGCTCTCGATCAGGGCCGGCTGAAGCGGAGTCACGGCGCTCGTCACGCCGCCGCACGGGGCCTGACCGCGCCCTTCTCGAGCAGCGCCAGGAGGGCGTGCGCGCCTGCCTCGGAAGAGGCCGGATTCTGGCCGGTCACGAGGAGTCCGTCGGTCAGCACGTAGGACTGCCAGTCGGCACCCTTGGAGTACTGGCCGCCTGCGGACTTCAGCATGTCTTCGACGAGGAAGGGAACGACCGTCGTCAGGCCGACGGCTTCTTCCTCGCTGTTGGTGAAGCCGGTGACCTTTTTGCCCTTGACCAGCGGCGAGCCGTCCGGGCCCTTGACGTCGCGCAGCACGCCCGGCGCATGGCAGACGGCGGCGACCGGCTTGCCGGCGGCGATCGTGGCCTCGATCAGGCGGATCGAGGCGGCGTCGCCGGCGAGGTCCCAGAGGGGTCCGTGGCCCCCCGGATAGAAGACCGCGTCG
The DNA here is from genome assembly GCA_038318385.1 of Burkholderiales bacterium. GTDB lineage: Bacteria > Pseudomonadota > Gammaproteobacteria > Burkholderiales > Burkholderiaceae_C > Schlegelella_A. The sequence goes on from JBBQCD010000061.1 coordinate 12,984, forward strand.
AAGTCGCCAGCGGAGACGCTGGCGAGCTTGCGGGTGGCGGCGAGCGCGTCCTTGGCGGCCGCGTCCTTGCGGAAGCGCTCCGTGGAAGCGGTCTGCGCGTCCGGCGCATCGCTCTTCGGATCCAGCGGCGGTTGACCGCCGGCCGGCGAGGCCAGCGTGACCTCTGCGCCGGCGTCCTTGAAGACGTAGTACGGCGCTGCGAATTCCTCGAGCCAGAAGCCCGTCTTCTTGCCGGTGTCGCCGAGCTTGTCGTGCGACGTCAAGACCATCAGGATTTTCATTGTCGTGTCCTTGTTCGTCGGAAATCGACGTTCGATGTCCGACGGTAGTCCTGCCCGGCAGCGGTGTCTGTCAGTGGCGGCCCATGGCCCTGGCGGGAGAAGGGCTCGCGTCGGTCGTGCGCGCCCCGAGGACGACCGCGTTCCTGACCCCGGAGGCCGGCCGGCCCGGCTCAGCCGACGGGCGGCGGCAGTGCCTGCGCTGTTTCCATCGGCCACTCGAGCGCCCCGGAATGCGTGACCGCACCGAGGTGCGCCGGGCCGACGAGCTGGGCGTACTTTTCCAGCACGCCGGCCAGCCGTTCGCGGGGCTGCGGCCGGTGCGCGGCGCGGCGGCGCTCGATCTCGGCAGCGTCGACCAGCCAATCCAGCGTGCGCGCATGTCCGTCGATGCGGATGCGGTCGCCGTCGCGGATGAGCGCGATCGGTCCGCCGAGCGCGGCCTCGGGGCCGACATAGCCGATCATCATCCCGCGCGTGGCGCCGGAGAAGCGGCCGTCGGTGATCAGCGCGACCTTCTCGCCCATGCCCTGGCCATAGACCAGCGCAGTCACGCCCAGCATCTCGCGCATGCCGGGTCCGCCGCGCGGACCCTCGTTGCGAATGACGAGCACGTCGCCGGCGGCGTAGCGCTGCGCGGTGACCGCGGCAAAAGCGTCCTCCTCGCATTCGAACACCCGCGCGGGTCCTTCATGCACGGCGCTGGCCAGTCCGGCGATCTTGATCAGCGCGCCTTCGGGAGCGAGGTTGCCCTTGAGCACGACCACGCCGCCACTCGGATGCAGCGCCGAGCCGGTGCTGCGCACGACCTCGCCGTCCGGGGCCGCCTGCTCGGCGAGGGATGCGGCGAGCGTGGCACCCGAAAGCGTCAGGCAATCGCCATGAAGGTAGCCGCCGTCGAGAAGGGCCTTCAGCACGGAGGCGACGCCGCCGACGCGGTGCAGGTCGACGGCCAGGTACTTGCCGCCGGGCTGGAGGTTGCCGATCAACGGCGTGCGCGCGAACACGTCGGCGACGTCGTCGAGCGTGAAGCGGATGCCGGCCTCGTGAGCGATGGCAGGCAGGTGCAGGCCGGCGTTGGTGGAGCCGCCGGTGGCGGCCACCGCGGCGCAGGCGTTCTCGAGCGACTTTCGGGTCACCAGATCGCGCGGCAACGGCCCGCCGTCGCGCAGGATCTCGGTGGCACGGCGGCCGGCGCGGCGCGCCAGCGCCAGCCGTTCCATGTAGACCGCCGGCATCATCGCCGAGCCGGGCAACGCCAGGCCGAGCGTCTCGGCGACCATCGCCATCGTGTTGGCGGTGAACTGGCCGGGGCACGATCCGAGCGTCGGCGCGCAGTCGTGGGCGAGGTCGTCGAGTTCGGTCTCGGTCATGCGTCCGGCGAGCACCGTGCCCACGCTCTCGTAGGCGGTGAGGATGGTGACGTCGCGCCCGCGCCAATGGCCGGGAAGCATCGCCCCGCCGTAGACGAAGACGCTCGGGCAGTTCAGCCGGACCATCGCCATCATCACGCCCGGCAGCGTCTTGTCGCAGCCGGCGAAGCCGACGAGGGCGTCGTAGGCGTGGGCGCGCACGACCATCTCGATCGAGTCGGCGATCAGCTCGCGCGACACCAGGCTCATGCGCATGCCCTTGTGATTCATCGAGACGCCGTCGGAGACCGAGACCGTGGTGAACGGCACCGGGATGCCGCCGCCCGCGGCCACGCCGAGGCGCGCCGCATCGGCCTGGGGGCCGAGCGACATCGAGCACGGCGTGTTCTCGCCATGCTGGCTGACGATGCCGACAAAGGGCTTGCCGAAATCCTCGTCGCCGACGCCGGTCGCGCGCAGGAAGGCGCGATGGGGTGCGCGGTCGAGGCCTTCGGTGACGATGCTCGAGCGCAGTTTCTTGGCCGGTTTGTTCATCGGTTTTCCAGATGGGTTCGAATCACATCGTCGATCGAAGCGGGGAAGGTCAGGCCGAGGGCGCGGCCCTTGTCGAAGGCGCAGTCGAGCGGCCAGCGTCCGAACTGGGCCTCGATCGCCTCCTGCGCCGCGTAGTCGACAAGGCCGCTTGCGCCGGGAGTGGAGCGATCCAGCGCCCGGACGATCGTCGCGATCGAAAGGGCCAGCGACGGAGACGTCGTCGCACGGTGCGGTCCGATCGCGGTGCCGTCGACGGCGCCGAGACGCCGCAGATTGCCGATCGCGTCGTCGAGCGTCGTGATCCAGATCGTCGCCTCGGGGGTGACCGGACAGACGTAGCCGCGACCGGCAAGCGGCTCGCGGATGACATCGCTGTTGAAGCCCGAGAGCGCGCCGTTGGAGAGCGGTGGCCGCACGACGACCCCCGGCAGGCGCAGCGCCCTGCCATCGACGAAGCCGCGCCGGGTGGCGTCGTCGATCAGCAACTCGCAGGCGCGCTTGTGGGTGCCATAGCTCAAGGTCGGTGCCGGAGCGCTGTCGTCGTCGAGCCGGCGCGGCAGGGGGGTGCCGAAGACCGCGATCGAGCTTGCGTAGACGAGGCGCACGACCGGGCCGCCGCGCGCGGCCTGCAGCCGGCAGCGTTCGAGCAGCGCGAGCGTCGCATCGAGGTTGACGCGCCGGCCGCCCTCGTAGTCGGCCTCGGCGGCGCCGCTGACGATGCCGGCCAGGTGGTAGACGGTGGTCACGGGCTCGGCGAACAGTTGTTCCAGCAAGCGCGGGTCCGTGATGTCGCCGGGTTGGCGGCGCGTTGCAGCGGCGTTCGTCAGGGTCGGTTCGGTCGCGCGGCGCGCGTCGGTGTCGTCACCGGTGGCGCCGGCATCGTCTGCGCCTGCGGATGCCAACGCGCGGTCGGTCAGGACGAGCGACGCGTCGGCGGCGTCGTGGGATTGCAGCGCTCGGACCAGCGCCGAGCCGAGGAAGCCGGCGGCGCCGGTGACGACGGTGCAACTCATCAGGGCGAGCGCCGCCCTGGCCACATTCGCTGGAACACGCCGTCATGGTCGGCCAGCAAGTGTTTCAAGCCGGCCGCGACGTGGAGGACGATCAGGGCCACCAGCACCCAGGCGAGGACCGAATGGATCTCGAAGAACTGCTCCGCCAGATCGTGGTTCGGGGTCGTCCACGCGGGCGTCGGCAATCCGAAGAACAGGGGCGGTCGCTTCTGGTTCGATGCGCCGAGATAGCCGAGGATCGGCATGGCGAACATGACGACGTAGAGCGCCCCCTGGACGAGCCTCGATGCACGAACCTGCCAGCGGGGCACCGAGTCGGGCAGACCCTCGGGAGGATGGGTGGCGCGCCACAAGCTGCGCAGCAGGACCAGGGCGAGCACGGTCAGGCCGACTGACTTGTGAAGATCGAAGTACCAGCGGCTGCCGGGCTCCTTCTCGACGCTCATCATGTACCAGCCGAGGGCGAGCAGGAAGAAGATCAGGGCGGCGACCGTCCAGTGCAGCGCCACTGCCGGAATGCCGTAGCGCCACCGCGATCCCGCGATCGGGTCTGAAGGTGGGGAAGACGAGGGTGTCCGGTTCATGTGTCAGGCGTCTTGGGCGTTGGGGGAGCTGGCGGCGACGTGGTCGTCGTGGGCATCGTGGAGGTGAGGTCGGTGCCGGTCGTCTTTTCGATCCAGCGCACCGCTTCGCTGATGCTCGCGCCGGCGTCGCTGGTCACGGCGGCGGCGCGCCACAGTTGCTCGGTCAGCGCCGAGATCGGCGTCGGCAACCGGGCCGAGCGCGCGAGTTCGCTGGCGATGCCGATGTCCTTGACCATCAGCGCGAGCTTGAAGGGGTCGTCGAACGTTCGGCTGACGATGCGTTGCTTGATGTGCGTCTGCGATATCCACGACATGCCGGTCGATTCGTTCAACACGTCGGTCATCACCGCCGGATCGAGGTCGTGGCGCTTGCCGATCGCCAGGATTTCGGCGACGGCCATCAGGTTGACCGACGTGACGAGGTTGTTGAGGCACTTCATCGCATGGCCCGCGCCGATGGGGCCGAGGTGGAAGAGGGTGCGGCCCATGACGTCCAGCAAGGGACGCACGCGTTCGACATCGTCGGCTGCGCCGCCGACCATGAAGACCAGCTCGGCAGACTGCGCCCCCCACTGGGCGCCGGAGACGGCCGCATCGACCATGGCAACGCCCTTGGCCGCGAGCAACCGTGCGGACTCGCGCGTCAACCAGGGCTCCGAGGACGAGGTGTCGAGCAGCAGCGACCCCGGCCGCAGACCTTCGAGCAGACCGTCGCGGATCAGTTGCCCGACGATCGCCCCGTTTGGCACCATCGTGATGACGATGTCGCTGGCGCGGGCGACCTCCGCCGGGTCGGCGGCTGCACGGACGCCGTCCAGCGGCGCGGCGACGCGGGCCGCCAGCCCCGGCGAGATGTCATGCAGGGTCATCGGGTAGCCGGCCCGCGCCAGGTGGCCGACCATCGGTTCGCCCATGATGCCCAGGCCGATAAAGCCGACTGAGGGTATGCGTGGTATGGCCGTCATCGGTGCGGACGATACACTTTTCGACCATTGCGACACCCAATACGGGAGATGACGGCCATGAAGAACATACGCAACCTGGTGTCCCTGACCGCGGCGCTCGTGCTCGCGGTCTGCGCCACGACCGGAGCTTCGGCACAGACCACGCTGACGATGTCGAGCTGGGTGCCACCGAGCCACTCGCTGACCCGCGACCTGGTGGCCTGGTCCCAGGCGGTCGAGAAGGCGACCCAGGGACGGGTCAAGTTCCAGATGCTGCCCAAGCACCCCTCGGCCGCTCCCGGCACCTTCGACGCAGTGCGCGACGGCCTCATGGACGTCTCGTTCGTGACGGCGAGCTACACCCCGGCGCGGCACCCCCTGCCGCTGCTGGCCGAGCTGCCCGGCGCGGGGGCGACGGCCGAGATCAACTCGGTGGCGTTCTCGCGGATCCACTGGAAGTACCTGCAGCAGGCCAACGAGTACAAGGGCGTGAAGCTGCTCGCCGTATTCACCCACGGTCCTGGCCAGATGTTCACGGTGAGCAAGCAGGTCAACAACGTCTCCGACCTCGCCGGCATGAAGATTCGCAGCGGCGGCGGCATCTCGGAGGCGGCGGCCAAGGCGCTCGGTGCCTCGCCGCTCGTCAAGCCCGCGCCGGAGTCTTACGAACTGCTCTCGTCGGGCGTGGCCGACGGCACCTTCTTCCCGGCGGAGTCGATCAAGTCGTTCAACCTCGACAAGGTCGTGAAATACGCCACCCTGTTCCCGGGCGGCTTCTATTCCTCCTCGTTCGGCTTCTTCATGAACGAGGACAAGTGGAACAAGCTCTCCAAGCAGGATCAGGACGCGATCTGGTCGGTCTCCGGCGAGACCCTCGCGCGCAAGATCGGCCAGTCCTGGGATGCGGCTGACAAGGCGGGATACGAGGCCATGAAGGCTGCCGGCGTCACCATCATCGATGCCAGTCCGGCTTTCGTCGCCGACGTGCGCAAGCGCACCGAGCCGCTGGTGCAGGACTGGATCAAGTCCGCCAACGCGAAGGGGCTCGACGGCGCCAAGATCTACGCCGAGTTCCACGAGGAACTGAAGAAGGTCAAGCCGGCGAACTAGATGGGCCACGCCGCGACCGCCGTGGCCGGCGTGCCGCACTCCATCGCATCGCCGGCTGCCGATCCGCGCAGCGCGCTGACGCGCTGCGCCTGGATCCTCGCCGACGAGGGGCACGAATCCGGGCTCGCCGGTCAGCTGACGGCGCGCGGTCCCGAAGAGGGGACCTTCTGGACGTTGCCGCTCGGGCTGGCCTTCGACGAAGCCGAGGAAGCCTCGTGGCTGCTGATCGACGACGGGCTCGAGGTCCTCGCCGGCGAAGGCTCCTACGGGATCCGCGAGCCCAACCCCGCGACGCGGTTTCATCTCTGGGTCTACCGCGCACGACCCGACGTGTGCGCGATCGTCCACACCCACCCGGCCGCGGCGTCCGCCTTGGCGGCTGCCGAACAGCCGCTCGTCGTGGCCCACATGGACGCGACGCCGCTCTTCGACGACACCGCGTTTCTTGGTGACTGGCCCGGGCTTCCGACCGCGGACCGCGAGGGCGAGCTCATCGCGGCCGCACTCGGTGCCAGGCATGCGCTGCTGCTCGCCCATCACGGGCTGCTGACGGCCGGTCGTTCGGTCCAGGAGGCGGCTTTTCTGGCCGTCTTCATGGAACGCATGGCGCGTCAGCAACTCGACGCGGCAGCGGTCGGCGGTTCCCGGCCGATCGACGCCGCCGAGGCCCGGCGCGCGCGTGACTTCCTGCGCACCGACCGCATCATGAACATCACCTTCGATGCGTGGGTGCGCAAGACCGAGCGCCGCCGTGGGCTGCGGCGATGAAGAAGCGCGCGGGCTGGCTCGAGATCCTGCTCGGCGTCACCTCGGCGACCGTGCTGTTCCTCATGATGATGGTGACCGTGGTCGACGTCGCGGGGCGCTACCTCTTCAACAAGCCGCTCAATGGTGGTTTCGAGATCACCGAGATGATGCTGGCCGCCCTCATCTACTGCGGCTTGCCGCTGGTCTCGCAGAAGCGCGAACACATCGTCGTCGATACCTTCGAGCCGTTCATGCCGCGGGCCCTGGTGCGCGCACTGGACCTGCTGGCCGACCTCGTCTGCGCGGTCGTGCTGTTTGGCCTGGGCTACATGATCTTCGGCCGCGCCCATCGCGTCGCGGAGTACGGTGACACCACCAACGTGCTGAAGCTGCCGCTGGCTCCCGTGGCCTACCTGATGAGCGCCATGATCGTGGTCGCGGGTCTCATCCACCTGTGGCATGCGGTGAGCTCGCGCCGGTCGGGCGGTGCCCAAGCCCCTCACCATTCGGGGAGCGCATGACCACGGCCCTGATCGCGCTGGGCGTCATGCTGCTGCTGACGTTCCTGAGACTGCCGATCGCCTTCTCGATGGGCCTGGTCGGCTTTCTCGGCCTGTGGTGGGTGCGCGGCCTCGGCCCCTCGATGGCATCGGCGACGACCGTCGTCTACGAATCGGGGTTCCAGTACACGCTGTCGGTCGTGCCGCTCTTCATCCTGATGGGGAACTTCGTCACCCGTGCCGGCATGTCGAAGGAACTGTATCGGGCCGCCTACACCCTGGTCGGACATTTCCGCGGCGGCCTGGCCATGGCCACCGTGATGGCCTGCGGCGGCTTCGGCGCGATCTGCGGTTCCTCGATCGCCACCGCGGCGACGATGACGCCGGTGGCCTATCCGTCGATGCGCGACCACGGCTATTCCGACTCGCTCTCGGCCGGGTCGATCACCGCGGGCGGCACGCTCGGCATCCTGATCCCGCCGTCGACCATCATGGTCATCTACGGGATCATGACGGAGACGAGCATCGGCAAGCTCTTCGCCGCCGGCTTCCTCCCGGGCATCCTCGCCGTCGGCCTGCTGTGCATGGCGGTGCAGTACATCACCTGGCGCGACCCGAAGGCCGGCCCGCGCGCGGAGCGTGCCACGTGGAGCGAACGTCTGAGCGCGCTCAAGGACGTGTGGGCGGTGGTCGCGCTGTTCGTGATCGTGATGGGCGGCATCTATGGCGGCGTCTTCACCGCCACCGAAGGCGCCGGGGTGGGAGCCTTCGGCGCGTTCTGCTTCGCGCTGGCGCGCCGCGCCCTTGACTGGCGCACGCTTCTCCAGGTGCTCCTCGACAGCGCGCGCACGACCGGCATGCTCTTCATGATCCTGGTGGGGGCGCTGGTCTTCGCCAACTTCATGAACTACACGTCGATGCCCGCGGACCTGAAGAACTTCGTCGAGAGCTACCAGATCAGTCCGATCACCGTGGTGGTGGCGATCTGCGCGATCTACGTGCTGCTGGGTGCCGTCATGGAGGAGCTCTCGCTCGTCCTGCTGACGGTGCCGGTGTTCTTCCCGCTCGTCGTCCACCTCGGTTTCGATCCGGTCTGGTTCGGGATCCTCATCGTCATCGTGGTCCAGATCGGGCTCATCAGCCCGCCGGTGGGCATGAACATGTTCGTGGTCAAGAGCATGCTGCCGAGCGTGACGACGGCGGCGATCTTCCGCGGCGTCATCCCCTTCGTCGTCGCCGAGATCGTCCTGCTGGGCATCATCATCGCCTTCCCGGCGATCAGCCTGATCGTCCCGGCGCTGATGAAACTCTAGGGTCGCGATTTCGCCACCCTGTCCCGTTTCAGGACAGCCGCGCGCGGCTCTCGCGACATGCGGAGCCCCTCCTCCCCCCGGTAGGTGGCGAACCTAGGGTTCCCCCTGATTTTTCCGCCTGGACGCCCCTACCATTCTTCTCGCAGGGTTCCGTCCCGGCGGTCATCGAGGCGCCGGCAATCCCCACCGGGGACATCAGCCAGGAGCGAGCATGGGCATCCGATTCAGCGTGAACGGCAAGGCAGTCGACGTGAAGTCCGAGGGCGACACCCCGCTGCTCTGGGTGGTGCGCGACGAAGTCGGACTCACCGGCACCAAGTTCGGTTGCGGAGCCGGCCTCTGCGGGGCCTGCACGGTGCACCTCGACGGCGCGCCGATCCGCTCCTGCCAGACGCCTGTGTCCGCCGTCGCCGGCAAGAAGGTCTCGACCATCGAGGGGCTGTCGCGCAACAACAGACATCCGCTGCAGAAGGCGTGGATCGCCCACGACGTGCCGCAGTGCGGCTATTGCCAGTCGGGGCAGCTGATGAGCGCTTCGGCGCTGCTGGCGTCGAACAAGAACCCGAGCGATGCGGACATCGACTCGGCGATGAGCGGCAACATCTGTCGCTGCGGGACGTACGGCCGCATCAAGGCCGCCATCAAGACCGCCGCCGCCGAACTGCGCAAGACTGCCTGAGGAGCCGACATGAGCCACATCGTTGCGTCACGCAAGTCCGGCGTCTCGCGCCGCTCCTTCCTGCAGACCTCGGCCGTCGCCAGCGGCGGGCTGATGCTCGGTTTCACGCTTCCCGGAGCGGTCGGCGAGGCCCGCGCCGCCGGGATGATGTACACGCCGAACGCCTGGGTGCACATCGCCGACGACAACACCATCACGCTGATCTCGGCGCGTTCGGAGATGGGGCAGGGCGTCTACACCTCGATGCCGATGCTGATCGCCGAGGAGCTCAACGTCGACATCCGCAACGTCAAGGTTGCGATCGCGCCGCCCAACGCCAAGGTGTACGGCAACGCCCTTCTCGGCGGCCCCCAACTGACCGGTGGCTCCACGTCGGTACGCGACGGCTGGGAGAAGCTGCGCACGGCAGGCGCGCAGGTCCGCGAGATGCTGATCTCGGCCGCGGCCGCGAAATGGAACGTCGACCGCTCGAACCTCAAGGCTGCGCACGGTAGGGTGACCGGACCCGGCGGGAAGAGCGCGACCTATGGTCAGCTCGCCGCGGCGGCCTCGCAACTGCCCGTTCCCGAGAAGGTGGCGTTGAAGGACCCGAAGGACTTCACCGTCGTCGGCAAGCGCACGCGCCGCCTGGACACGCCTGCAAAGACCAACGGTACCGCCGAGTTCGGCATCGACGTGAAGCTGCCGGGGCTGGTCTACGCGTCCCTGGAGCAGTGTCCGGTGATCGGCGGCACGGTCAAGGGCTTCGACGCGACGCGCGCCAAGGCCATGCCCGGCGTGCTCGATGTCGTGCAGATACCAGACGGCGTCGCGGTCGTCGCCGATACCTACTGGCACGCCTTCAAGGCGCGCACGGCGCTCGACGTCCAATGGGACGAAGGCGCCGGGGCAAACCTCGACGACAAGTCGATGCTCGCCGGGCTGAAGGCCGCCGCGCAGAGCGGCAAGCCCATCGCGCTGAAGGCCGTCGGCGATGCGGACGCCGTCATCCAGGGCGCCGCGAAGGTCGTCCGTGCGGAGTACACGCTGCCGTTGCTGTCGCACTCACCGCTCGAGCCGATGAACTTCACGGCCTGGTACCACGATGGCAGGATCGACCTGATCGGTCCTACGCAATGGCAGGACGCCGCCGCCGGGACCGTGGCCAAGGTCGTTGGCGTGGCGCCCGAGAACGTCACGCTCCGAACGACCTTCCTCGGCGGCGGCTTCGGCCGGCGCATCGACATCGACTTCATCGTCCAGGCGGCGCAGATCTCCAAGGCGGTCAACAAGCCGGTGAAGCTGATCTGGTCGCGCGAAGACGACATGACGCACGATTTCTACCGTCCGCAGTCGGTCCACCAGCTCGCCGCGGCTGTCGACGCCAACGGCAAGCCGACGGCATTGACCTTCCGCCTCGTGTCGCAATCGGTCACCGGGCGTGTCTTCGGCCTTCCTGCGGAAGTCCAGGACCCGCTGATGACCGAAGCGGCCATCGCACCCTACGAGATTGCGGCCACGCGCCACGACGTCGTCAAGCACGACGCCGGCCTGCGCGTGGGCTACTGGCGTTCGGTCAGTCATGCACTCAATGCCTTTGCCAACGAGACCTTCATCGACGAGCTCGCCGCGTCCGCCGGCAAGGATCCGTACCAGTACCGCATGGCGCTGCTGACGCAGCAGCCACGCTTCCAGAACGTGCTGAAGACGGCGGCCGAGAAATCAGGCTGGGGCTCGGCGGCACCTGCCGGTCGTTTCCGCGGCATCGCGCTGATGGAGGGCTACGACACCTACATGGCGCAGGTGGCGGAGATCTCGATGAAGGACGGGGTCCCGGTGGTCCATCGCGTCACCACCGTGGCCGACCTCGGCCGCATGGTGAACCCCGACACGGTCGAGGCGCAGATCCAGTCGAGCATCATCTTCGGCCTCACCGCGGCGCTCTACGGCGATATCAGCGTCGACAAGGGCCGGGTGCAGCAGAAGAACTTCGACCGCTACCAGATGGTGCGGATGTACGAGGCACCGCGGATCGACATCGTGCTGGTCGACAGCGCCGAGAAGCCCGGCGGGATCGGCGAACCGGCGACCGCGCTGATCGGTCCGGCGGTCGGCAACGCCGTCTTTGCCGCCACCGGCAAGCGCATGCGCAAGTTGCCGTTGACCGCGGAGAACATCGCTGCCTCGGCCTGAGCCGTTCAGCTGCGCGGCGCCGGCATCACCGCAGGCGAGCGCGTCACGCGCGTCTTGCCGCCGGTCGTGACCAGGACCACGGCGTCGCCGGGGATCAGGGTCTCGTTGCCCTGCGCCTGGACGATGGCGCGGCGCTCGCCGTTGCGCAACTGGACCAGGATCTCGACAGCGTTCTCGCGCGTACCGGAGCGCTCCGCGGCATTGCCGATCACGCCGCCGAGGACCGCGCCGAGCACGCCGACCACGACCGATTCCCGGTGCCCACCGACGGACGACCCGGCCACGCCGCCGATCACGCCGCCGGTCGCGGCGCCGATGCCGCTCTGGCTGCCGTCCACCGTCACCGGCCGGATCGACAGCACGGTGGCGTCCTGGACCTGCGACATCCGCTGCGCGTCGTTGCGCTGGATGACGTCGGGACTGGAGGTGGCGCAGGCGCCGAGCGATGCCACGAGCACCGCGAGTAACAGCTTCTTC
>JBBQCD010000062.1:0-24707 GCA_038318385.1 Burkholderiales bacterium
GATGGAGTGGCCATGTTTCAACGCATCCTGGTTCCGACCGATGGATCGGACATCACGCAGAAGGCGATCGAGACGGCGATCCAGCTGGCGAAATCGCTCGGCGCATCCATCCACACGATCTGCGTCAAGGAGCCCTTCCCCTACGGAGCGATCTCGGAAATGCAGCCGACGCCGCCGCAGGAGTTCTTCGATGCCCAGGAGCGCATCGCCACCCGCCACGTGGCCGCGGTCGGCGCCGCGTGCGCGGCGGCCGGGGTGTCCTGCACTGCGCTGACCCTCGAGGCGCTGCACCCCTGGGAAGCGATCATCGAGCACGCGCGCAAGCACGAATGCGACCTCATGGTGATGGGCTCGCATGGCCGGCGAGGCGTCTCCGCGCTGCTGCTGGGAAGCGAGACGCAAAAAGTGCTGACGCACTCGAAGATCCCGGTCCTCGTCGTGCGCTGATCCCGAGCCTGGGACCGGCGTGGTCAGTGCCCGCGCAGCTGGCTGACGGCCAGGACGACGATCAGCAACCCGGCGCCGAGCCAGGCCAGCTGCGCCACGGTCTCGCGCAGCGTCAGGCGGTGCTGCAGCTGCGGGATCAGGTCTGCGACCGCGACGTAGATGAAGCTGCTCGAGGCCACGACCAGCAGATACGGGAACAGCGATTCCCACGGACCGACGATGTAGTAGCCGATGACGCCGCCGACCACGGCAGCGAGCCCGGAGACGGCGTTGAAGAACAGCGCCCGGGCGCGTGAGAAGCCGGCGTTGAGCAGGACGATGTAGTCGCCGACCTCCTGCGGGATCTCGTGGGCGATGATCGCCGCCGAGGTCACGATGCCGAGCCGCGTGTCGGCGAGGAAGGCGGCGGCGATGATGATGCCGTCGCAGAAGTTGTGGATGCTGTCACCGAGGATCACGCTCCACCCGCCGCGGCCCGCCTGCTGCTGGTCGAAGCCATGGTGGTGGTGGTGCTCGTCGCCCTCGTGATGATGGCTGTGGCGGTAGAGCTCGGCCTTCTCCAGCAGGAAGAAGAACAGCAGCCCGAGCAGCAGCGTGAGAAACAGGCTCTGGGGACTGGCCTTGCTTTCGAAAGCCTCCGGCAGCACGTCGAGCAGCGCGGTCCCCAGCAGCACGCCGGCCGAGAGGCTCACCAGATGGTGGACGACACGCGTCAGCACGCCGACCGTGAGGCTCGCAGCCACCGCGACCGACAGCAGCCCGCCAAGGAACGTGGCGGCGACGATGTAGGCGAGGGTCATGCGGCCGGCGCGAACCCGGCCGCGTCAGGCAACGCCGTGCTCCTTGAACCAGGCAATGCAGCGCCGCCAGCCGTCCTCGGCGTCGGCCTTGCGGTAGCTCGGTCGGTAGTCGGCATGGAAGGCGTGCGGTGCGTCCGGGTAGACCATGAACTGCGACGACTTCGCCGCACCGCTGCCAGTGGCCAGCGCGCGCTTCATCTGCTCGACATGGTCCTGCGTGATGCCGGTGTCCTGGCCGCCGTACAGACCGAGCACCGGGCCGTGGAGCCCCGCGACCAGGTCGACCGGGTTCTTCGGCGCCAGCGCCGAGGGCGTGCCCACGAGCCGCCCGTACCAGGCGACGCCGGCCTTGACCGCCGGGTTGTGGGCGTCGTAGAGCCAGGTGATGCGGCCGCCCCAGCAGAAGCCGGTGATGCCGAGCCGGCCGGTGTCCCCCCCGTTGGCCTTGGCCCACGCAACCGTCGCGTCGAGGTCGCCCATCACCTGGGCGTCGGGGACCTTGGAGACCACTTCGGCCATCAGCTTGCCGACTTCGCCGTAGCTGCCGGCGTCGCCCTGGCGCACGAAGAGTTCCGGGGCGATCGCCAGATAGCCGAGCTTGGCGAAGCGCCGCGCGACGTCGGCGATGTGCTCGTGCACGCCGAAGATCTCCGAGATGACGAGGACGACGGGGAGGTTCGACTTGCCTTGCGGCATGGCCCGGTAGGCCGGCATCTGGAAGTCGCCGACCTTGATGGTGACTTCGCCGACCGTCAGTCCCGTGCTGTCGGTCTTGATCGTCTGCGCACCCACGGGCAGCACCGCGGCGGCAAAGCCGGTGCCGACCGCGGTGCGGACGAAGTCCCGCCGGGTCAGGTCGAGCATCGGGTTCGAGGTCTCGTTGTCGTGCCACGCCATTCGCTTGCTCCTTGGAGGGGAGCGCCATTCTAGGAAGGAACGGCGGCGCCCGCCCGCCAGGGGCAGCGCGGTTGCGCCGACAATCCGCCGATGACCTCCGTCGCCAAGTCCTCACCAGTCGGGGGGCATCGAAGACCCGGCCGGTTCGCGGCGATCGACATGGGCTCCAACAGCTTCCGGCTCGAGATCGGCGAGCTGCAGAGCGGACGCTACCGGCGGCTCGAATACCTGAAGGAGACCGTCCGCCTGGGCGCCGGTCTCGATGCCGAGGGGCTGCTGACCGACGAGGCCGCCGATCGCGGCCTCGCGTGCCTGACCCGTTTCGCGCGCCACCTCGACGGCTACGTGGCGTCTCAGGTCCGCGCCGTGGCGACGCAGACGCTGCGCGAGGCGCGCAACCGCGATCTCTTCCTCGCCCGCGCGCAGCCGGTGCTCGGCTTTCCGATCGAGGTGATCTCCGGGCGTGAGGAGGCCCGCCTGATCTACGCCGGCGTCGCCCAGCTGCAGCCTTCGACGGTTCCGCGGCTCGTCGTCGACATCGGCGGCCGCTCGACGGAAATGATTCTCGGGCGAGGCCCGAAGCCTGTGCGGGCGGAATCGTTCCAGGTCGGCAGCGTCAGCCTGTCGATGCGCTACTTCGCCGACGGCCGCTTCACCGAGAAGGCGTTCCGTGATGCCCAGGTCGCCGCCGGCGCCGAACTCGAGGAAGGTCTCGAGCCCTTCGCGGCGCGCCACTGGCGCGAGTCCCTCGGCTCGTCGGGCACGGTCGGCGCTGTCGCGCAGATTCTCGCGGCGGGCGGGTTCGGGGGCGGCCGCGTCACGCCCGATGGACTGCGCTGGCTGATGGAGCGCTGCCTCGAGGCCGGCCATGTCGACAAGCTCGCCCTGCCGGGGCTGAAGGAGGACCGTCGCGCCGTCATCGGCGGCGGCCTGGCGATCCTCTACACGCTGGCGGCGCAGTTCGGCATCGACGCCCTCGAGCCGGCACGTGGCGCCCTGCGCCAGGGGGTGATCTTCGACCTCGACGAGCGCGGCCGCGCCGGCGCGCCCCGCGAACGCGGCGCCGATGTCCGCGAAGCCTCCGTCCACGACCTGCAACGGCGCTTCGACGTCGACATCGCTCAGGCGGCACGGGTGACGACGCTGGCCACCGGCCTGTTCGACGCCACGGCTCCCGACGCCGGCGCGGAAGCGCGGCGCGAACTCCGCTGGGCCTGCGCGCTGCACGAAGTCGGCATGTCGATCTCGCACCACGATCACCATCGACACAGCGCCTACGTGCTGGCGCACGCGGACGCGGCGGGCTTTTCGCAGAGCCAGCTGCGGCGCATCGGCGCACTCGTCCTCGGCCAGCGCGGCGGACTGCGCAAGCTCGAGTCGCAGCTCGCCGACGCCATCTTCGCCTGGCAGACCCTGTGCCTGCGCCTCGCGGCGATCTTCTGTCACGCGCGCATCGAGGTCGACACGGTGGGCATCATGCTGCGTCGACAGGGTGGCGAAGCGTTGCTCGACATCCCCGCGGACTGGACCGACGCTCATCCGCGCACGATCCACCTGCTGCGCGGCGAAGCGGAAGCCTGGCAGCGCAGCGGCCGCCTCGCTCTGGTGCTGGGCGGCGTCAGCGTCTGACGACGCTGGCCGGAAGGATGCGTCCGGCAGGCTCCGATGCGCACCGGCCCCGGGACCCGGCCCCGGGGCAGTGCGCGGAGGTCTCTCCTAGAGGCAATCGGGTGATTGAACAGCCTGGAGCAGCACCTGCGAACTGCCTTCTCGATCACGCCGCCGTAACCACAGCACCGCGCCCTTGCGCACCGCCCAGGGCTGCGCCTGCTCGGCCAGCAGCAGCGCGGCGACGATGCCCAGCGTCGGCTGGTGCCCGACCACGAGGACCGGCTCGGCCGCCTCTGGCCAGCGTGCGGCCTGCAGCAGGGCCGCGGCGTCGGCACCGGGCGCGAGCGCGGCGAGCGTCCTGAAGCGACGCCCGAGGCGCTCGGCCGTCTGCTGACAGCGCACCGCCGGACTGGCGAGGATGCGCGTCGATTGCGCCAGGCGCTGGTTCAACCATGCGGCCATGCGCTCGGCCTGGCGTTCGCCCTTGGCCGTCAAGGTTCGATCGAGGTCCGGGAGGTCGGCGCGCTCGGCGACGGCCTCGGCGTGGCGCCACAGGATCAGGTCCATCATGACCTCGCCTGGCTGAGGGCCATCAGCGCCTGTTGGGCCGACGGGCCGTCGGTGCCGATGCGCTTGTAGCGACCGTCGGACTGCTGCAGCCACGCATCGCGACGATCGTGGAGATACGGCACCAGGCACTCGTCGATGACGCGCCGCCGCAACTGCGGGTCGCGCACCGGCCACGCGACCTCGATGCGGCCGAACATGTTGCGCCCCATCCAGTCGGCGCTCGACAGGTACAGCGCCTCCTCGTCGTCGCTCTCGCCCCAGCGGAAGTAATGCACGCGCGAGTGCTCGAGGAAACGCCCGACGACGGAGCGCACCCGGATGCGCTCGGTCGCGCCCTCGACGCCGGGCGGCAGCATGCAGGCGCCCCGCACGATCAGGTCGATGTCGGCGCCAGCGCGCGCGGCGTGGACCAGGGCCTCGATGAGCGCGACGTCGGTCAGCGCATTCATCTTGGCGACGATGCGCGCCGGGCGTCCGGCCGCCGCCGCCTCGGCGACCTTGTCGATGTGCGCCTTCATCTGCTTGTGCAACGTGAACGGGGCCTGCAACAGGGAACTCGGTGGTTTGAGTCGGCCGAGGCTCGCAAGTTGCTGGAATACGCCGTCCGCGTCGGCAGTCAGGGCGGGATCCGCGGTCAGGTAGCCGATGTCGGTGTAGAGCCGGGCGCTGTGGGGGTGGTAGTTGCCGGTGGAGAGATGGGCATAGCGGCGCATCCGCCCCTCCTCCTGGCGAGTCACGAGCAAGAGCTTGGCGTGGGTCTTCAGGCCGACGATGCCGTAGACCACCTGCGCTCCCACGGCCTCGAGGCGCTCGGCCCAGTTGATGTTGGTCTCCTCGTCGAAGCGCGCCTGGAGTTCGACGACGGCCATCACTTCCTTGCCGCGGCGTGCGCCCTCGATCAGCAGATCCATCAGCGGCGACTGCGCCCCGGTCCGGTAGATCGTCTGCTTGATGGCCAGCACCGCCGGGTCGTGGACCGCCTCGCGCAGGAACTGCATGACCGGCTCGAACGACTCGAAGGGGTGGTGCAGCAGCATGTCGCCGCGGCGCAGGCGCTCGAAGATCGAGCCGTCGCGCGGCAAGCCGAGGGGCCACACCGGCTGGTACGGCTCAAAGCGCAGCGCCGGGGCATCGGCCAGATCGATCAGCTCGTTCAGCCGCACCAGGTTGACCGGCCCCCGCACCTTGTAGAGCGCTCCCTCCGGCAGTCCGAACTGTTCCAACAGGAACGCAGAGAGCTCGGGCGGACAGGTGTTGACCACCTCGAGCCGCACGCCCTGGCCGAAGTGCCGCGTCGTCAACCCCTTGCGCAGCGCCTGGCGCAGGTTGGTCACGTCATCGGCATCGACCTCGAGATCGGAGTCGCGGGTGATGCGGAACTGCGAGAAGGCCTCGACCTCGCGGCCGGGGAAGAGCTCGCCGAGATGGGCGCGAATGACGCTGGTCAGCAGCACGAAGGCCTGGCGCCCGTCGGCAATCTTGTCGGGCAGGCGGATGACCCGCGGCAGCACCCGCGGCACCTTGACGATCGCGATGGTGTTCCTGCGGCCGAAGGCGTCCTTGCCGCCGAGGCGGGCGATGAAGTTGAGCGACTTGTTCGCCACCTGCGGGAAGGGATGCGACGGATCCAGGCCGACCGGAACCAGCAGCGGGCGCACCTGGACCGAAAAGAACCGGTCGACCCAGCGTTGCTGCTTCAGGTTGCGTTCGGCGTGGCTCAACACCACGATGCCCTGCTCCACCAGCAGCGGCATGACGACGTTGTTGAAGACTGCGTACTGGGCATCGATCAACGCGTGCGCCGCTGTCGCGATGCCTTCGAGGTCGCGCGGCGACATCCCCGAGCCGGAGAGCTTGGAAGCCTCGACGCAATCGCCGAAGCGGACCTCGAAGAACTCGTCCATGTTCGACGAGACGATGCAGACGTAGCGCAGCCGCTCGAGCAGTGGGACGTCGGCGCGCTCGGCCTGGGCCAGCACGCGCCGATTGAACTCGAGAATGGCGTGTTCGCGGCTCAGCAACGCCGGCATGACAAGGCCGCCGGACGCCGTTTTGTCGGTCATCGGGACAGTTTATGAACCTTTTGCGACAGCGGCGTGACAGCCGCGAGGCACTCGCCAGCGCGCCGATGCCCGGTCGTCAGCGGTAGGCGAGGAAAAGGCTCAGGCTTTCGACGACATACGAGACCACCGCCGGCGGGATGCCCTGCCGCAGCAGGTCCGCGGGTGCTCCCGAAGCCATTGCCGCCATGCTGGCGTAAGAGCCTCCGGAGACCGTGCCCGCGACATCCGAAGGCCGGATCAGCGCGGCGGTGTAGCGGCCGTCCTCGCCGGCACCGAGCTCGAAGCGGTAACACACGCCCTGACAGATTACGTCGTCGACGAGGCTGTAGGCCCGAGTCCGCAGGTGTAGCTTGCCCATGCCCCGAATATCGGCCAAAGAAGGCGCCGGCTGTGCGGCCAACGGCGTCGGGCGACGCATGAGAGGGCCGTGGCCGCGAATTCGTCACGGTCTGCCGCCGCAAAAAAAAAGCCGCCGGAGGTCCGGCGGCCACGGTGCCCGAGGGCCCGCTCAGGGCTGGGAGGTACTGATCACCTCGCCGAAGCCCTGCCATTGCGTCCCGGTGAACTTGGCGAGCTGCGCCTGCTCGACCGGGAAGAAGTCGTTCGGCCCGGTGTTGAGGGCCATCCCCGGCAGCAGCAGGTTGTTCTTCACGTTCTTCAGGTTGGCCGCCTGCTTCATCACGTTCTCGCGCGTCAGGTCGTTGCCGCACTGCTTGAGGATCTGCACCATGGTCTGAGCGGCGATGTAGCCGTAGAGATTGCTCGCGTCCTTCGGGTCGCCATCACGGTAGTAGCGTCCCATGAAGGCGCGCCACTCGAGCATCGAGGCATCGTCCTTCCACTGCGGATCGTTGGGGTCCTTGTAGTACTGGACCGTCATCAGCCCGACGGACTTGTCCAGGCCGGCCGGAATCAGCACCGAGCCGACGGACGCGCTGACGTTGTTGATGATGTGCAGCGGCTTCCAGCCCGAGTCCCAGGCCTTGCGAACCGCCTGGGCGCCGAACTTCGGCGTC
This sequence comes from Burkholderiales bacterium, assembly GCA_038318385.1. Classification (GTDB taxonomy): domain Bacteria; phylum Pseudomonadota; class Gammaproteobacteria; order Burkholderiales; family Burkholderiaceae_C; genus Schlegelella_A. The sequence continues at coordinate 7,405 of JBBQCD010000062.1, forward strand.
GTGATGTTGATGAAGGTATCGGCCCCGGAGCCCTGCAGCGTCAGGATCTGCGAGTCGACGGTCGGATCGGTGACCTCGTAGGTGGCCTCCTTGACGATCATCTTCGACGCGGCCGCGCCCAGCCCGTCCTTCACGCCCTGCAGCACGTCCTTGCCGTAGTCGTCGTTCTGGTAGAGGATCGCGACCTTCGCGTTCGGCTTGTTCTTCAGCAGCCACTTGGCGTAGATCTGCCCTTCGGACTGGTAGCTCAGGTTGAAGCCCATCGTCCACGGAAAGTTCTTCGGATCGCCCCACTTCGTCGCGCCGGTCGCCAGCAGGAGGTGCGGAACCTTCTTGGCATTGACGTACTTGTGGATGGCCGAATTCGGCGGCGTGCCGAGGGTCTGGAACAGCGCGAGGACCTCGTCCTGCTCCACCAGGCGGCGGATCTGCTCCACGGTCTTCGGCGGGCTGTAGCCGTCGTCGAGGCTGATCAGGTTGATCTTGCGGCCGTTGACGCCACCGTTGTCGTTGATCATCTTGAAGTACGCGGCCTCGACCTTGCCGATCGTGCCGTAGGCCGAGGCGGGGCCGCTGTACGGCATGGTCTGGCCAAGCTTGATCTCGGTGGCCGACGCGCCCGGACCGTATTTGGCGGCCTGGGCAAACGCATTCGGGACGACGAGCGCAGCAGCCAGCATGGCGGAGGCGGCGATCAGGGTGCGACGGGAAGGGTTCTCTCTCATGGTGCTAGTCTCCTTTGGAACATTCGATGAACGGAAGACGCCGGGCGGAGCCCCGGGGCGGACTTGCGCGATCCGGGTTGCTCAGCGTCGCAATCGGCCCCTGATCATCCGGACGAAGCCGGCCACGCCTGTGGGCATAACGTAGATGAAGGCCAGAAGGAATACGCCGAAGATTGCCCATGGCGCCGCCCTGGAGATCTGGTCGGCGATGTTCGGGACGAACTGGATGAAGATCGCCCCGAAGACCGCGCCCGAGATCGATGCCAGACCGCCGATGACGATGCCGATGACAAACGTGAGCGAGAGGAACAGGCCGAACGAATCCGGGGCGACGAACTGGATCGCGATCGCGCCGAGCGCTCCGGCGATGCCGGTGTAGAGCGCCGAGACGCCGAAGGTCAAAGACTTGTAGAGCGAGGTGTTGACGCCCATCGCCTGTGCTGCCACCGGCTGGTCGCGGATCGCCACCATCGCCCGCCCGATGCGGCCGCGCAGCAGGTTCCAGGCGATGAAGAACAGCACCACCACCCAGGCGAGCGTGAAGAAGTAGAGCCACTGGTCCTGCGACAGATGCAGCCATGCCGGCGCGTCGGGCTTGATGATGACGATGCCCTGGACGCCGCCGGTCCAGTGCTCGAGTGCCTTGTGCTTCAGAAGTTGCGGCATCGCGATCGCCAGCGCGAAGGTCGCCAGCGCCAGGTACAGGCCCTCCAGCCGCAGCGCCGGCAAGCCGAAGAGAAAGCCGACGACCAGGCAGACGAAGCCGGCGATCGGGATCGTCATCCAGTACGGCATCCCCCCCTTGTCCATCAGGATCGCGGCGGTGTACGCGCCGATCGCATAGAACGCACCGTGGCCGAGCGAGATCTGGCCGTTGTAGCCGGTCAGCAGGTTCAAGCCGTGCAGTGCGATCGCATAGACCAGCACCAGCGTCAGCTGGAAGACCCGGTAGTTGCCGACGAAGAACGGCAGCGCGCAGACGACGGCCAGGACGATCGCGATGCCGATCCAGTTGCGGCGAATGCGCGCCTGGGCGACGCCGGGTGTGGTGGTGGCGGCGGCTTGCATCGTTCAGACCCGGGTCACGTGCACTTTGCCGAAGAGACCCGACGGTCTGACGACCAGCACGCCGACGATCACCACCAGCGCGAGTGTCAGCTTGAGCTCGGTGCCGATGTAGACGCCGACGATGTTCTCGAGCACGCCGACGATGAAGCCGCCGAGGACCGCGCCGCCGGGACTGTCGATGCCACCGAGCAGGGCGCCGGCGAACGCGTACAGCAGGATGCCGCCCATCATGTTGGGTTCCAGGAAAACCACCGGCGCCACCATCATTCCGGCAATCGCGCCGATCGCTGCGGCCAGCCCCCAGCCGAGCGCCAGCATCCGGCTGACCCGGATGCCGACCAGCCGGCTGGACTCGGGGTTCTGCGCCGACGCCCGCATCGCCAGGCCGAGGGGGGTGTAGCGGAAGAAGATGAACAGCAGCGCCAGCACGATCAGCGTGATCGCGGTCGAGCCGAGTTCGTGGGACGAGACCCACGGGTTGCCGAACGGCGGCTGGGTCGGGAAGGGGCTCGGGAACGGCTTGATCGTGTACGAGAAGATCCAGCCGGCCACGCTGTTGAAGATGACGAGCAGCGCGATGAAGACGATCACCACCGCCAGGATCGGGGCGTTCACGACCGGCCGGATGATGACGCGCTCGATCACCACGCCGCCGACGAACGCGCTGACGACGGTGATGGCGAACGCCGCCCAGTACGGCACCCCGGCCTGGAGCAGCGCCCAGGCGAGGTAGGTGGCGAACATCGCCATCTCGCCCTGGGCGAAGTTCACGTGGTGCGTCGCCTGGTAGATCATCACCAGGGCGAGCGCGACGCTCGCGTAGATGCCTCCGGTGGCGAGCCCGGCGAAGATCTGGTGGATGAGCAGGTCGACGTTCATGGGTCAGTAGCCGAGATAGGAACGCCGCACCGTCTCGTCGCTGCGGATCGCCTCGGCCGGCCCCGTCATCACGACTCGACCGGTCTCCAGCAGACAGGCATGGTCGGCGAGCTTCAACGCCATCGAGGCGTTCTGCTCCACCAGCAGCATGCCGATGCCGTCCTGGGCGTTGATGAGGCGGAAGATCTCGAAGAGATGCTTGACGATCAGCGGCGCGAGTCCGAACGACGGCTCGTCGAGCAGCAGCAACCGCGGCCGCAGCATCAGCGCTCGCGACACCGCGAGCATCTGCTGCTCCCCGCCCGACAGCGTTCCGGCCTGCTGCCGGCGCCGCTCCTTCAGGCGCGGAAAGTAGTCGTAGACACGCGCGAAGTCGGGCTCGACCTCAGCCCGATCGCGTCGCGTATACGCTCCCAGCCGCAGGTTCTCCTCGACGCTCAGGTGCAGGAAGGTGCCGCGTCCGTCCGGCACGTGGGCCACGCCCCGGCGGACGATGTTCTCGGTGGCGACGTTGTCGATGCGCTGGCCGTCGAGCGTGATCTCGCCGCGGCTCTTGACCATGTTGCAGACCGCGCGCAGCGTCGTCGTCTTGCCGGCGCCGTTGGCGCCGAGGATGGTGGTGATGCCGCCGGCCTCGACCTCAAAGTCCAGGCCGTGCAGGACTTCGGTCGGGCCGTAACTGGCCACGAGGCCGCGCACGACCAGCAGCTTCGTCGTCGCCGGCGCGGCCACGGGCGCCGTCTCGGTCTGCACCGCGCTCACTCGTCCGTCCCCAGATAGGCTCGCACCACGTCGGCGTTGGTCTGCACTTCTTCTGGCGTGCCGTCGGCGATCTTCCTGCCGAAATCGAGGGCCACGACCTGGTCGGACACGCGCATCACCATGTTCATGTGGTGTTCCACCAGCAGGATCGTCAGGTCGAGTTGCGCGCGGATTCGCCGCAGCAACTCCATCAACGCCTCGACTTCCTCGTGGTTGAGACCCCCGGCAGGCTCGTCGAGGAGCAGCAGCACCGGCTTGCTGGCGAGAGCGCGACCGAGTTCGACCCGCTTCAGGGTGCCGAACGGCAGGTCCATGACCCGCTGGTCGCGCACCGGCTGCAGCTCGAGCAGGTCCAGCAGCACTTCGACTCGGCCTTCGAGTTGCGCCTCCTCACGCTGCACGTGGGGCAGGCGGAAGGCGTTCGCGAAATAGCCGCTCGATGTCTGGCAGTGGCCACCGAGCAGGACGTTGTCACGCACGCTCATCGTCCGGAAGAGCGCGAGGTTCTGGAACGTCCGGCCGATGCCGAGCGAGGCGATGCCGTGAGCCGGCGTGTCGGTCAGCGGCTTGCCGTCGAACGCGATCGATCCCTCGCTGAAGCTGTAGAGGCGCGACAGGCAATTGAACAGCGTCGTCTTGCCGGCGCCGTTGGGACCGATCAGGCCGACGATGTTGCCGCGTTCGACCGCGAACGAAACCTTGTCGAGCGCCGTGATGCCGCCGAAGCGCACGGTCACGTCGGCAACGTCGAGCAGCGGTCTCGTGGCCACGCGTGAATCGATGGATCGTCTCCTGTCGTGATGGACGTCACCATACGGAACCGAGCCTCGATTGGTAGAGGTCTTGCCCTAGGTGGCCCGGGGCCGATCCTGTCACGCGCGCCCCCGCGCGCCCTCCGCGAAAACCCTCAGTGGGCTTCGTCCCAGTTGGGCCCGATGCCGACCTCGGCAAGCAGCGGCACGCGCAAGGTCGCGACCCCGGCCATGATCCGCGGCACTTCGGCACGGGCCCATTCGAGCTCGCCCTGCGGGACCTCGAAGACGAGTTCGTCGTGCACCTGCATGATCATCCGGGTCGAGCGGAGCTCGGCATCGATCGCCTGCTGCACCGCGATCATCGCCAGCTTGATCAGGTCGGCGGCGGTGCCCTGCATCGGCGCGTTGATCGCCTGGCGCTCGGCGGCGCTCTTGCGCGGTCCGGGCTTCATGATCTCCGGCAGGTAGATGCGACGTCCGAAGAGCGTCTCCACGTATCCCACCGCCGCGGCACGGGCGCGGGTCTCGTCCATGTAGCGTTTGACGCCGGGATAGCGCGCGAAATAGCGCTCGATGTAAGCGCCGGCCGCGCTGCGCTCGATGCCCAGATTGGCCGCCAGCCCGAAGGCGCTCATGCCGTAGATCAGACCGAAATTGATGACCTTGGCGTAGCGTCGCTGCTCGCTCGTCACCTCCTCGACGGCGGCCCCGAAGACCTCGCTCGCCGTGGCGCGGTGGACGTCGATGCCGGCGCTGAAGGCGTGCATCAGGCCGAGGTCCTCGGAGATGTGCGCCATGATCCGCAGCTCGATCTGCGAGTAGTCGGCCGAGAGGATGACGTGTCCCGGCGGCGCGACGAAAGCCTCGCGAACCCGGCGCCCCTCGGGGGTGCGGATCGGGATGTTCTGCAGGTTCGGGTCGTTGCTGGAGAGCCGCCCCGTCACCGCCACCGCCTGGGCGTAGTTGGTGTGCACGCGGCCGCTCGCCGGGTTGACCATCAGCGGCAGCTTGTCGGTGTAGGTGCCCTTCAGCTTCGACAGGCCGCGGTGCTCGAGCAGGCGCGCGGCGATCGGATAGTCGGCGGCGAGTTCCTGCAGGACGTCCTCGTCGGTCGACGGCGCACCGCTCGCGGTCTTGCGCTTGACCGGCATGCCGAGCTTGCCGAACAGGACCTCGCCGATCTGCTTCGGGCTGCCGAGGTTGAATGGCTGGCCCGCCAGTTCATGGCACTCGGCCTCGAGCGCGACCATGCGCTCGGCGAGTTCCTGGCTCTGCGCCTTCAGCAGCGCGCTGTCGATGAGGACGCCGACGCGTTCGATCCGGCCGAGGACCTCGGACGCCGGCATCTCGATGCGCCGGTAGACGTCGAGGAGGCCGGGCTCGGCCTCGATCTGAGGCCACAGCGCCCCGTGCACGTGCAGCGCCATGTCGCTGTCCTCGCACGAATAGTCGGTCGCCCGGCCGAGTTCGACCTGGGCGAACGGGATCTGGTTGGCGCCCTTGCCGCAGACCTGTTCGTAGGTCAGCCCGGTGCGGCCGAGGTGGCGAAACGCCAGGCTCTCCAGGCTGTGCGCCTTGTGCGCCTCGAGCACGTAGCTCTGCAGCATGGTGTCGTGGGCATAGCCGCGGACCTCGACGCCGGCGCCGGCGAAGACGTGCTGGTCATACTTGACGTTCTGGCCGACCTTCGCCGCCGCCGGGTCCTCGAGCCAGGAGCGCAGCCGTTCCAGCACCCGCTCGGGCGCCAGCTGGTCCGGCACACCGGCGTAGCTGTGGGCGAGCGGGATGTAGGCCGCCTCGCCGACGCCGACCGAAAGCGAAATGCCGATCAGCCGGGCGCGGATCGCGTCGAGCGAATCGGTCTCGGTGTCGAGGGCGGCGAGCGGCGCGGCCTCGACCTTTGCGGCCCAGGCTTCGAGACGCTCCATCGTCAGGATCGTCTCGTAGTGCTTCTCGACGGTTTCGGCCGGCACCGGCGCATCGGCCTCGGCCGCCGGCGGCGCAGCCTTCACGGCCTGCACCGCACCGGCCTCGAGCTCGCGCTTGAAGGTCTTGAAGCCGTAGGTTTCGTAGAACGCCAGCAGCGCGCCGGCATCGACCGGCCGCAGGGCGAGCGCGTCGAACTCGGGCCAGCCGAGAACATGCCCGGCGAGATCGCAGTCGGTCACCACCGTGACCAGGCGCCGTCCCGTCGGCAGCCAGTCGAGCGCCTTGCGCAGGTTGTCGCCGGCCACGCCCTTCATCGTCGGCGCCGCCGCCATCACGCCTTCGAGCGAGCCGTGCTCGGCGAGCCACTTGGCGGCGGTCTTCGGGCCCACCTTCTCGACGCCGGGGACGTTGTCGACGGTGTCGCCGATCAAGGCCAGGTAGTCGACGATGCGCTCCGGCGGCACGCCGAACTTGGCAGACACGCCGGCGACGTCGAGGCGCTCGCTGCTCATCGTGTTGATGAGGGTGACGCGCTCGTTGACGAGCTGGGCGAGGTCCTTGTCGCCGGTCGAGATGACGACATCGAAGCCGCCCTTGGCAGCCATGCAAGAGATCGTGCCGATGGCGTCGTCGGCCTCGATGCCGGGCACGGTCAGCACCGGCCAGCCGAGCAGCTTGACGGCCGCGACGATCGGCTCGATCTGCAGCGCCAGGTCCGGCGGCATCGGCGAGCGCGTCGCCTTGTACTGTGGATACCACTCGTCCCGGAACGTCGCGCCCTTGTCGTCGAAGACGCAGGCGCCGTGCGCGGCCGGGTACTGCTGGCGCAGCAGCTTCATCATCGCGACGACGCCGTGGATGGCGCCGGTCGGAAACCCGCTCGGCGAGCGCAGGTCGGGCAGGGCGTGGTACGCGCGGTACAGGTAGCTCGACCCGTCCACCAGCAGCAAGGTCTTGTCGGTCATGGGAAGGATTGTGTCGCAAGGGTCGCGGCCGCCCGCCCTAGAATGGACGCATGAAGATCGCCCTCGCCGCGCTGTCCGGTGCCCTCTCGTTGTCCTGTGCCGGCGCCGCCGTGGCGGCACCGGCCGACACGGCGCAGGCGCCGCCCGGCACGGCGGAGCCCGAAGTCCGGCACGCTGTGATCGAGGGCGAGACCACGCGCATCGACGAGCTTCGCGTGCGCGGCGTCACGCAGCGGATCGTCGTCACCACCAAGGGCGAGAAGCCCCTGCGCTACGAGATCATCACCGGCGACGGCTCGCGCGACCTTTCCGACGGCGCCAACACGTCCCGCGGCGCCGCCGGCAAGCGCGTCTGGCGCGTGCTCGACTTCTGAGAGGCACGGCGCCGTTTCCGGGCAGCCGATCGATGGCGGTCTACACCGAGGTCACGTTCGACGAAGCGTCTGCACTGATCGAGCGCCTCGGCATCGGCAGCCTCACCGCCCTGGAGAGCTGCCGCGGCGGCATCGAGAACACCAATTACTTCGCCGACACCACCGACGGCGCCTGGGTGCTGACCCTGTTCGAGCGGCTGAGCGATGCCGAACTGCCGTTCTACCTGCAGCTGATGAAACACCTCGCGGGGCGCGGTATTCCGGTGCCCGCTCCGCAGGCCGATGCGAGCGGCGCAATCCTCCACCACCTCAAGGGCAAGCCGGCGGCCGTGGTCGACCGCCTTCCCGGGCATCACCACCTGGCCCCCGACGACGCCCACGCGGCCAGTGTGGGCGCGATGCTGGCCCGGGTCCATCTCGAGGCCGCCGATTTCCCGATGCGCCAGCCCAACCTGCGCGGACTCGACTGGTGCATCGAGACCGTACCGGTGGTCGTGCCCTATCTCGATGCCGAGCAGGCCGGCCTGATCCGCGACGAGCTCGCCTTCCAGCAGCAGGTCGCGGCATCGCCGGCGTTCGCGCTGCTGCCGCGCGGCCCGATCCATGGCGACCTCTTCCGCGACAACGTCATGTTCGACGGCGACCGCCTGACCGGCCTGTTCGATTTCTACTTCGCCGGCGTGGACACCTGGCTCCTCGACATCGGCGTGTGCCTCAACGACTGGTGCATCGACCTCGACTCCGGGCGCCTGCTCGAAGACCGCGCCGGCGCCTTCGTCGCCGCCTACGACCGTGTCCGCCCGCTCGAAAACCAGGAGCTGCGTCTGATGCCCGCGCTGATGCGTGCCGCCGCCCTGCGCTTCTGGACGTCGCGGCTGTGGGATCTGCACCTGCCGCGCAGCGCGGCACTGCTGACTCCGCACGACCCCGGCCATTTCGAGCGCGTGCTGCGCCAGCGGCGCTCGACGCCGTGGCACCACAATCGCTGAAGCGACGCCCGCGACCCCATGCCCGGCCTGACATGAAACTCCTGCTCGTTCCCCCGCGCCAGGGCGCCCTGTGGGTGCGCCAGGGCTTTCGTGTCTTCATCAAGCAGCCGATGGCCTTTGCCGGCCTGTTCGCGACCTTCCTGTTCGCGGTCTTCGCCCTCACGCTGCTGCCGGTCATCGGTCCGCTGCTGTTGCTGGCCCTGCTGCCGCTGGGCTCGCTCGGCTTCATGGTGGCCACCAAAGGCTCGCTCGACGGCAGCTTTCCGCTGCCGCGCGCGTTCATCGCGCCGCTGCGGACCGGGCGTCCGCAAGTCGTGGCACTGATCAAGCTCGGGGTCATCTACGCCGCGGCCACCTGGGCGATCCTCGCCCTGAGCGACTGGATCGACGGCGGCGCGCTCGATGCGCTGATGGAGGCGCAAGCGAGCGGCGCCAGTTCGCCCGATGTCGTCGCCGCCAAGCTCGCCGATTCACATCTGGAAGCCGGCGTGCTGTTGCGCTTCGGCCTGCTCGGCTTGCTGTCGGTGCCGTTCTGGCACGCACCGGCACTGGTTCACTGGGGTCGCCTGGGCGCGGCCAAGTCACTCTTCTTCAGCACCGTCGCCTGCTGGCGCAACAAGGGCGCCTTCCTCGTCTACAGCCTCGCCTGGCTTGGTGTGTTCATCCTCTTCGCACTCGTCGCCAACCTGGTGCTGGGTCTCATCGGCCGGGCCCAGCTGGTGCCGTTCGTCGCGATGCCGGCGTCGCTGATCTTCTCGACGGTCTTCTACGCATCGCTCTGGTTCACCTTCTCCGATTGCTTCGCGCCGCGCGAGCCCACCCCCGACGACGGCCCGCCCTCTTCAACCGAACCCCGAAAGGAACTCCCATGAAAGTCGCCCTCGTCACCGGCGCCGGCAGCGGCATCGGACGCGCCACCGCCCTCGCCTTCCTGGCCGCCGACTACTTCGTGGTGCTCGCCGGGCGCCGTGAAGACGCGCTGCAGGAGACCGTACGCCTGGCGGGCAAGAACGGCACCAACGCCCTGCCGGTCGCCACCGATGCGACCAAGGCGGAGTCGGTGGAGGCTCTCTTCGAAGCGACGAGGCGCGCCTACGGACGGCTCGACGTGCTCTTCAACAACGCCGGCACTGGCGCACCGGCAATTCCGCTCGAGGAGCTGACGCTCGCCCAGTGGCAGTCCGTCGTCGACATCAACCTCACGGCGGCTTTTCTCTGCACCCAGCAGGCCTTCCGCCTGATGAAGGGCCAGGACCCGAAGGGCGGCCGCATCATCAACAACGGCTCGATCTCGGCGCATGCGCCGCGGCCCTTCAGCGCGCCCTACACCGCGACCAAGCACGCCATCACGGGGCTCACCAAGGCGACCTCGCTCGACGGCCGCGTCCACGGCATCGCCTGCGGCCAGATCGACATCGGCAACGCCGCGAGCGACATGACGGCGCGGATGGTCAACGGCGTGCCCCAGGCCGACGGCCGGATGCTGCCGGAGCCGCGCATGGACGTCGCCCACGTCGCCAATGCCGTGGTGCAGATGGCCAACCTGCCGCTGGACACCAACGTGCTGTTCATGACCATCATGGCCACGAACATGCCGTTCGTGGGACGCGGTTGACACTTTTGCGCCGCACCCTCCCCTCGCCTGGCGTCCGGAGCGCCTGATCGCTCGATAATCGGCGCCAACCAGGAGCCTCACCATGGTCCGATCTGCGCTTGCCTGCGGCCTGCTCACGCTGGCCCCGCTGCTGACGGGATGCGCCGTCGTCTCCGTCGCCGGCGCCGCGGCCGGTGCCGCGATCTCGGTCACCGGGGCGGTCGTCTCGACCGGCGTGAAGGTCACCGGCAAGGTGATCGAGAAGACGATCGATGCCGTCACGCCCGGGCCGACGTCGAACTGAGACGCCGGGAGCCCCACGTCCACCTGCACAACAGACCCACCGATGACCACCAACATCCATCTGATCGGCGGCGAGAAGGGCGGCGTCGGCAAGTCGCTGGTCGCGCGCATCGTCGCCCAGTACATGATCGACAAGGAAATCCCCTTCCTCGGCTTCGACACCGACCGCTCGCACGGCGCCCTGATGCGCTTCTACGCGGGCCACGCCTCGGCGGTGCTGGTCGACAACTACGAGGCGCTCGACGCCATCGTCGAAGCCGCGGTCGACCAACCGGGTCGGCGCATCCTTGTCGACCTGGCCGCGCAGACGCACGATCCGCTGGTCAAGTGGATGGACGACGCCGGCGTCGTCAACCTCGCCGACGAACTCGGCCTCGCCCTCCACTACTGGCACGTCATGGACTCCGGCAAGGATTCGGTCGACCTGCTGAAGAAGCTGCTCGACCGCTTCGGCACCGGCCTGAAGTACGTGCTCGTGCGCAACCAGGTGCGTGGCAACGACTTCGGCACGCTCGAGCAGTCCGGCGAGCAGGCGCGTGCGGTCGCACTCGGCGCCAAGGTGATCTCGATCAAGCGGCTGCACGAAGGCGTGGTCAACAAGATCGACAGCGGCAGCAGCAGCTTCTGGCAGGCCAAGTCGTCCGACAAGGATTCGACCGGCCTGGGGCTGATGGACCGCCAGCGCGTCAAGATGTGGCTGCGCGACGCCTTCCGCGAGATGGACGACGTCGGGATCTGAGGGCCGGGTCGTCGTCCGAGGCACGATGGACGCCCTCGCTGTAGTCGGCGAGCCCGTTGACCCCCTGGCCACCGTCCTGCGAGCGCCTAGAAGCGTGCGTCGGCGCACGCTTCTAGGCGGCGTCGGGGCGCTGACCTTCGCCCCCTGGCTGGCTCGACACGCCGGTGCGGCACCCGCGCCGCGCTTCGCGCTCGGCATCGCCTCGGGGCAGCCCCGCATCGATGGCATGGTGCTGTGGACGCGCCTTACCGGAGGTGACCTCGCCGAGCGCGAGCGCGTCGCCTGGGAAGTCGCGGAGGACGAAGGCTTCGGTCGCGTCGTCGCCCGCGGCGTCGAGAGCGCGGAGGCCGCTTGGGCGCACAGCGTTCATGCCGAGCCCGGCGGCCTGGCGCCGGACCGCTGGTACTGGTATCGCTTCGAGGCCCGCGGCGAGCGCAGCCCGATCGGTCGCACCCGCACCGCGCCGGCAGCCGATGCCCCGAGCCGGCTCGACTTCGCGATCGCCAGCTGCCAGCGCTGGGAGATGGGCCACTACGCGGCGTGGCGCCACCTCGCGGAGGAAGAACTCGACCTGGTGCTGTTCCTCGGCGATTACATCTACGAGTACCCGTCCCGACCGGACGCGCTGCGCCAGGTCGAAGGCGGGAGGGTCGTGACCCTCGAGCAGTATCGGGCGCGGTACGCCAGCTACAAGCGCGACCCGCTGCTGCAGGCCGCCCATGCCCGGGCACCCTGGCTGCTGGTCTGGGACGACCACGAGGTCGGCAACGACTACGCGAACCTCCGCGGCGAACATCTTCAACCCGACTTCGCCGCGCAGCGCGCCGCGGCGTATCGCGCCTACTGGGAACACATGCCGTTCCCGAAGGCGCTCCGCCCGACTGGCCCCGACATGCGCATCACGGGACGTCTCGACTGGGGCCGGCTGGCGCGCATCCACCTCCTCGACGACCGCCAGTACCGCGATGTCCAGGCCTGTGCGAAGCCGGGACGCGGCGGCTCGAACACCGTGGCGCTCGCGGCGTGCCCGGAACTTGCCGATCCGAAGCGCAGCCTGCTCGGCACGAACCAGGAGCGCTGGCTCGCCGAAGGCTGGGACCTCTCACGGCCGTGGAACCTGCTGGCGCAGCAGACGCTGATGGCGCGCTTTTCCTGGACCGACCCCACGGCCGGCGGCGCCACTTATTGGACCGACGGATGGAGCGGCTACGCGCCGGCGCGCGACCGCCTTCTCGGCACCATTGCGGAGCGCCGCGTGCCGGGCGTCGTCGTCCTCGGCGGCGACGTCCATGCGAACTACGTCGCCGACCTCAAGGCCGACTTCGACGACCCGCGATCACCGGTCGTCGCCACCGAATTCTGCGGGACCTCGATCACCAGCCTGTCGTTGCCGCAGGCGCGCATCGACGCCGCCCGCGGCTTCAACCCGCACGTCCACTATGGCCGCGGCGATGAGCGCGGGTACGTCCGCTTCCGCCTCGATGCGAAGCGCCTGGAGGCACGGCTGCGCGTGGTCGACGATTCGCGCGATCCGGCGAGCGGCGTGCGGACCGCGGCGACCTTCGTCGTCGACGCCGCGAGACCGGGCGCCGTCGCTGCCTGAACGGCGCGGCGGCTGCTCAGGCGATCACCGTCGTCAGCAATGCGGCGACGCCGAGGCCGAGCGCCGCCAGCGCGTCGCCGGCGATCAGACCACCGCCGAGCAGCGAGGTGCCGCTCATGTCCGAAGGCAGCGCAGTCGCCGCGCGACGGTGCGGCAGGGAGTTGTAGGCACTCGCGACGATGCCGCCCGCGCCGAACCACAAGGCCGTGTGCAGGCTGACGAAGCCGCCGAACGAGAGTGCGTACGGAGAGGGCAGCAGGAGCGCATCGACGGCGAAGTCGGTCGCAAAGCCGGTGCGGCCGCCGGCGGTGAACCGCTGGTAGGCCGGGCGCGCGCGCAGCCAGGTTCGAGCCGCCTCGATCGCCAGGCCGATCGCCACGCCGATCCAGATGGCGGTCCGCTGGTAGGGCTTGTCGTCGGTCAGGCTCTTCAGCACGCCGACGAACTTGTACGTCATCGCCGCGCTCCACTCCCCGGGCTGCTCGCCGGCCTTCATCGCCGTCTGGTCGAGCTGCAGCACCGGATAGGCGGCCATGAAGAGCCGCGCGAAGGCGACCGCGAGCAGCGCCCCCATCAGGATGCCGGCGACCTGGTAGCGGAACTGCAGCACCCGGTTGGTGCCGAGGCGCCAGCCGGTGGATCGGTCCTGCTGCATGTCGCAGGCCACGCTCGTCGAGACCAGCAGCACCGTCCCGGCCATCAGGCCGACGCCGGGGTCCTTCAGGCCGAGCGCGGCCATCAGGACCACGCTGACGACGAACGCCGACGAGATCGGGTTGGAATCGCTGACGCCGAGCGAGATGCCGTTGACCATCGCGAACACGAACACCAGGGCGACCGCGAACACCAGGAAACCGATCGGCTGTCCCAGCACGCTGTGGCCGGTGACGACGATGCCGACGCCCCAGGCGAGGACCCACGCCCAGAGGCGGGCGGTGTTGACGCGCTTCCATTCGCTGCCGGGGGCGCCGGCCGCTGGCGCCGCGGCGGCTGCCGTGCGCCCGCCGGTCAGGCGCCGACCGGCCTGCACGAAGATGATCGAGAGGTCGACCAGCGCCGCTCCCATGATCAGGCCGAGGCCGATCAGGAACATGATCTTGCGCGCCGGGTCACCGGTCTGCAGCCAGCCGATCGAGACGAAGTACGGCACCAGCGCGGTCCCGACGACGCCGGCGATGATGGCGGGAATGCCGATGCGGGCGCCGACCACCATGCCGGCGCCGAAGGTCGAGGCCGACAACTCGATCGCACCGAGCGCGGCGACCTTGGCCGCAGCCAGCCCCGAGCCGATGCCCAGCGCGATGCCGCTGCCGAGCTGCCGCACCGAGGCCCGCAACAGCACCGGGTCGGTGAGCGCGCGCAGGATGTTGGCGACCGCCAGTCCCGAAGGAAACGTGAGCTGCAGGCGGTCGACGAGGATCGGCGTGTAGAGCATGCCGACCCCGGCGCCGAACATGCCGATGCACAACAGGTAGAGCACCATCTGCCAGGCCGGCGGCTGCGCCATGCCCATCCACACCATCGCCTGGATCAGCACCCCCATGCCGCTCATGCCGGCGACCGAAGCCGCCGCGGTCTGCAGGTAGTTGGCGCCGTGCTTGCCCTCGGCGCCGTAGCCGTAGGTGACCGTCGAGCCGAGGATGCCGGCCAGGACCTGCCCGCCAACGAAAAAGCCGAGCGAGAAGTTCATGTACGACGCGGTGACGCCGCCGAGCGGCCCCAGCACCAGGATGCCGAGGGCGCCGAGCAGGGCGTGGTACTTCCAGGTGCCCTGCGGCGGCAGCCAGCGCCAGCGCGGAACTTCGTGCGTCGGCGACGCGGCCAAGCGGTTCATGCGATCTCCGTCGAGCCGGAATCCCGGCGTGCGCGCGATGCTAGCGGCCGCCTCGCGCGCAATCCGACGTTGCCCGGGTGAAATGCGCACGAAACGCCGCAGCGCGAGCGCCGTTGCCACCGGGAAATCTCGGGTAAACCCCTAGAATTCACCGCTTCGCCGCCGGACGGCAGTCGCCTTACCCGGCCATCCGGGCCGCCATGACCTCGATCCTGATCCATGCCACCGGCTTTGTCGCCCTCGCCTTGAACGTCTCCGGACTGGTCCGCAACTGCGACCGGTCGCTGCGCCATTCGACCGGATGGGCGTCCGCGCTCTGGGCCGTCAACAACCTCCTGATGGGCGCGCAGAGCGCCGCCGCCCTGAGTGTGGTCAGCGTCGGCCGCCAGGCCTCCGCATCGGCCGTTCAGGGCCGCGACGAGCGCACCCGGCTGCTCGCCTGCTGTGCGTTCCTGGTGGTGACGCTGTGCGTGAGCGCCCTCACCTGGAACGGCGCGGCGACCCTGCTGACGACCGCCGGATCGATGCTCGCCACCTACGCGATGTTCTACATGCGGGGCGCTCCGTTGCGCATCGCCATGGTGGTCGTCGCCTCGCTGTGGATGTACAACGCCTGGGCCTACGACTCCTGGTGGCAGATGTTCGGCAACCTGGCCAACGGCAGCGCTGCCGCATACGGCGCCTGGCGCGCGCAGCGCGCGGTGGCCGCGGCCTGAGGCGCGAGCAGAGGCGGCCCCATCCTGCGGCGCAACCCGGCCGCACTCCGCGAACCGTCTCCGGGTGCGCCGGGTCGATGCCCGGGGCACAGCATCGTCACTCGACCGGCGTCAGCTTGGCGACCGACAGCGCCAGCCACTTCATGCCGTGGCGGCCGAAATTGATCTGGGCGCGCGCATCCTCGCCTGCGCCTTCGAGCGTGACGATCACGCCCTCGCCGAACTTGTTGTGGAAAACGCTCTGGCCCGAGCGCAGGCCGTTCGTCGGCGCCCGCTGGATGTTGCCGTAGTCGGCGGGCTTCGACTCCACGCGTCCCGCACCGACGATCGAGCCGAGCCCCGCGCCCCTGGCCCAGGCCGACTGGTAGTCGCGCACGAAGCCCGAGCCGAAGCCCTGGTTGCGCGGCGTGATCCACTTCAGCGCGCCCTCGGGCAACTCGTCGAAGAAGCGGCTCTTGATGTTGTAGCGGGTCTGGCCGTGCAGCATCCGCGTCTGCGAGAAGCTCAGGTACAGGCGCTTCCTGGCACGGGTGATCGCCACGTACATCAAGCGCCGCTCCTCCTCCAGGCCATCGAGGTCGCTGAGCGAGTTCTCGTGCGGGAAGAGGCCCTCCTCCAGGCCGGTGATGAAGACGCAGTCGAACTCCAGCCCCTTGGCGGAGTGCACCGTCATCAGCTGGATCGCGTCCTGCCCGGCCTGGGCCTGGTTGTCGCCGGCCTCGAGGGAGGCGTGGGTGAGGAACGCCGCCAGCGGCGACATGATCTCGCCGGTCTCGGCATCGGGCGTCACGGACTCGACCAGGGCCGCGATGGTCTGCCCCTCGACCGCCTGCACGCCCGGCGTGGTGAACTCGGCGCGGCCGGCCGTGCGGTCGGCGGTCTCGTCGACCGGCAGGGCGACGGCGTCCTTGCCGAAGCCCTCCTGGGTGACGAAGCCCTCGGCGGCGTTGACGAGCTCCTCGAGGTTCTCGAGACGCTCCCGGCCCTCCTTGTCGGTCTTGTAGAACTCGACCAGCCCCGAGGCATGCAGCATGTGCTCGATGATCTGGCGCAGCGTCAGGCCGCGCGTGGCCTCGCGCATCGCATCGACCTTGGCGACGAAGGCCTGCAGGTTGGCGCCGCCCTTGCCCGACAGCGCGCCGACGCTCTGGTAGAGGCTGCGGCCGCTCTGGCGCGCAGCGTCCTGCAGCAGTTCGAGGGTGCGCGCGCCGATGCCGCGCGTCGGGAAGTTGACGACGCGCAGGAAACTGGTGTCGTCGTTCGGGTTCTCGATCAGCCGCAGGTACGACAGCGCGTGCTTGACCTCGGCGCGCTCGAAGAAGCGCAGGCCGCCGTAGACCTTGTACGGCACGCCGGCGTTGAAGAGCGCGCTCTCCATCACCCGGCTCTGGGCGTTGCTGCGGTAGAGCAGCGCGATGTCGCTGCGCGGCGTGCCTTCGCGGTGCAGCTGCTGCGCCTCCTCGACGAACCACTGGGCCTCGCCGTAGTCGCTGGTCGACTCGCGCACCCGCACCGGCTCGCCCGGCCCGGCCTCCGTGCTGAGGTTCTTGCCGAGCCGCTTGGCGTTGTGCGAGATCAGCTCGTTGGCGGTGTCGAGGATGTTGCCGTAGGAGCGGTAGTTGCGCTCGAGCTTGATCACGCGCTCGACCCGGAACTCGCGCTCGAACGCGGCCATGTTGCCGACCTGGGCGCCGCGGAAGGCATAGATGCTCTGGTCGTCGTCGCCGACGGCAAACACCGCGGCGCCGGGGCCGGCGAACATCTTGAGCCAGGCGTACTGCAGCTTGTTGGTGTCCTGGAACTCGTCGACCAGGATGTGGCGAAAGCGCCGCTGGTAGTGCTCGCGCAGCGCCTGGTTGTCGCGCATCAGCTCGTAGGTGCGCAGCATCAGCTCGGCGAAGTCGACCACGCCTTCGCGCTGGCACTGGGCCTCGTAGGCCTCGTAGACCTGGGCGATGACGCGCGACTGCTCGTCGCGGACCTCCATATCCTTCGGCCGCAGGCCGTCTTCCTTGGCCGCGGCGATGGCCCACGTGACCTGCTTCGGCACGAAGCGCTCCTCGTCGAG
>JBBQCD010000063.1:0-24078 GCA_038318385.1 Burkholderiales bacterium
TGGGCGGATCTATCGATCTACAGACCGAACGTCGGCATCCGAAGTGGACCTGCCGTCCGCAACTGGAAGAGGCCAGCGTCAACTACCACCATAAGCCGACGTTCGACGAAGAAAGTTGATCGGCCGCAGCTAGTCTGAAGCGGCCGATCGAAGAGCCGAATCGGGAGGCAGCAACGGGGCCGAAGGCGATGGCCGCATGGCGCTGCGCCACGAGCGCTGCCGGCGTTCCGGCCGGCGCGGCGCTCGACTGCCAGGCCTGCAGGTCAAGGTACAGATAGGTCTCGTTGATTGTTGGCACCGCGGCGTCAGCGCCGGGCGCTTCGAACGAGTTGTAGGAGGCCTTGCGCAAGCTTCCGGAGATGGCCATTCGCCCGCGCTCAGGCCGCGGCCGGAGGCTGCTTGGGTACCGCTGCGCCTCATCGCTGATCGGGTTTCGTTCCTGACCACCCTCACAATGAACGGCATGACGAAGCGGACAAGCTCCTTCGCGGCTTGATGCAAGCCGAGCGAGCTTCCGCGTTGCGGCGCATTGGCCGTGACCTGCCGCCCGAGCGGCGCGTCTATGCGGCGTTCTTCCTGTACGCATTCGCGATGGGCGGCATCTTCCCGCGGCTGCCGGAGATCCAGCGCGGTCTCGGCGTCGCCGAAGGCGCTTTCGGCCTTTCTCTGATCGGCACGGCCTGCGGCACGATGGTCTCGCTGAGCCTCGCAGCTCCGGCGATCGAACGCTTCGGCCACCGCCGCTCGCTGCTCGCTCTGACCGCCTTGCTGCCGCTGCTGTATGCCATTGCCTCGCTGGCCAGCGGGGTAGCGATGTTCTTCGCGCTGCTGCTGCCGGCGGGCCTGTGCATCGGTGCGCTCGAAATCGTGGTCAACCTCGAAGCCGATCGCGTCGAACACCGCAGCGGCCGGCGCATCATGAACCGCGCGCACGCCTTCTGGAGCGCCGGCTTCTTCGTCGCCGGCATCACCGGCGCCGCGCTGTCGCAAGCCGGCATCTCTCCACAATGGCATCTGGCGCTGATGGTGCCGCCGGTGTGGCTGGGCCTGGCGCTGCTGCTCGGGCGTTTCGACGCCGCGCCGCATCGCGCGACAGCGCACGGCGCGGCGCCATCGCGCTTCGCCCGGCCGACCTGGGGCGTGACGCTGCTGGTGGCGGTGACCTTGTCGGCGATGGTGCTCGAAGGAGCCGGTGCCGACTGGTCGGCGATCTACATGCGCGACGTGTTCGGTGCTGCGCCCTTCGTCGCCGGCCTGGCGGTGGCCATCGGCGCGCTGGCGCAGGGCGCGACACGTTTCTTCGCCGACCGCTTCGTCGAGCGCCATCAGCCGGTGGCGGTGGCGCGCGTGCTGCTCGGCGTGCTCGCAGCTGGCACCTTGCTCGTCTTCGTCGCGCCGTCACCTGGGCTCGCACTGGCCGGTTTCGCGCTAATGGGCGTGGGCACCAGCGCGATCTTTCCGCTGGCCATGTCGGCGGCGGCCCAGCGCACCGACCGCGCCGCGGCGACGAACGTAGCTGCGCTGGCGCAGTTCTCCTTCGTCGCCTTCTTGCTCGGGCCGCCGCTGCTGGGATACGTCGCCCAGACCTTCGGCATTCGCTGGTCCTTCGGGGTCGGCCTGCCGCTGGTGGTACTGAGTTTCATCACCGCGTCGGTGTTGCGCAGCCGCAGATGAACCGCCAGCATTGGCCACAGCCATGAAGGACACCACCAGCGAACGATGAGAGGGCAAGGCCACGCAGCGAGCTGAAGCACGCCCACCGGATGGAAGGGTCGGACCCAATCAGCGGCGTACCTGAACCGTCATGCTTGCGTGGGGTGCGTCGCGGAGCAAGGCACGCTGGAAGAACTCGGCGATGGCCCTGTTGAGCTTGGGCACTTCGGCCGCGGCAAACGGCACGCCAGCGGCCACGGCGATGATGCGTGGGTCCCGGTGCTCGTACCAGGACGAGTCATCGAGCTTTCGGTCGTTGATCGCCGTGACGATGAATCGCTTGATGCCGTCTAGGGCGCCGCCGCTGAGCGCGAGCGATGGGCCTGCGCAGGCATGAAAATCCTCGGCGATGTGCAGTTGGCAGTGGCGGCGTAGCCGCGACGGTGACCATCGGCCGCCGGCCAGCGTCGGCGCCGTGTGTCCCCCGGCCGACATGCCAAACATGCCCACGTGCTCGAGGTCGAGTCGGGAGGCGAACGCGGGCTCGCGACTCAGCCTGTCGATGGCACGGGAGACTTCGACGGGGCGGCGCCTCCAGCTCGGTGGACCGGGCTCGCTGTCGTCCTTGTAGTTGTCGGCCTGGTGTTCGGGGAGTGCGACCGTGAAGCCGGCGTCGACCAATGTGCGGACGAGATCGAGGTGCACCCACGGCGATCCCGGCGAACCGTGCGAGATGACAAGACGACCGTTTCCGGAAGAGGCTGAGGTGGGTCGATCTGCTCATAGGGTTCTCCAACAGGGCTTGTTTCGGTTTGTGCGCTATCGCGTGGGCTTCTCTTCGATCGGGCCCGAAAGCGCGCGGAGGAATGCCGCCAACTCCCTGGCCTCCTTCTCGGACAGGCGAATGGGTTCACGTTCGCGGTGCCTGTCGCCGGCGCGCGAGAGCTCCGAATGTCCGAGAGCTGCCTTCGGCGCGCTCATGTAGTGCGCCACGACCTGCTCAAGGCTCGCTAGCTGTCCGGCGTGCATGTAGGGAGCCCGCAGCGCCACATTGCGCAGACTCGGCGTCTTGAAAGCGCCCTCGAGCGCAGAGTCGTCCGCCACGATGAAGCGGAGCTCTCCGCACTGTTCGGGCCTGGCGTCGCTGAACCGACCGAGGCAGTTGAATTCGTCCGACCGGACCTTGGCGATGGCAGCAGACCGGCCCCGATCGGGCTTGGCCGGATCACGGGGCGGAACGCCCGTGTTGTGAAAGCTCTGGTCCGTCAGCAGCGGGCCGTTGTGACACGTCACGCACTGGCCGCGGCCAATGAATGTGCGAAGCCCGTTCACCTCATCCGTCGACAGCACGACCGTGCCTTCCGCATCGTTCGCCGTCAACGCGTTGGCGTAGCGGTCGAAGCGGGACTCGCCATAAGCCAGGCTCCTCTCGTAAGCGGCGATGGCCTTGCCGATGTTCGCGAAGATCCGGCTCACCGCTTCGCGCTCGGTCGCTGCCATGGCGTTCCAGGCAGCTCTCTGTTCTGCGCTCCCGAACGGACCCGCATCCCGCGGCAGCGGCGGGACGTCAGGCATGGGACCGAAGATCGCTCCGTATTCGGCGCGGTAGTGCGTCTGGATCAGCCCTGCATAGTGCGTGCGGGTGCCCCCGTGCTCGACCACATCCTCCAGCGGCCCCAGCGCCTGCGACCAGAGGCTGTCCTTGCGACCGTCCCAGAACATCCAGGCGTTGTGCGCGGTGCCGACGATCGGCATCGCGCGCCGCGTGCCGGTGCCGACCCCCTGCGCGACCGGCAAGCCGTCCTGGAACTGCCTGTCCGGCGCGTGGCAGGACGCGCACGACACCTGGGCGTTGCGACTGAAGCGCGGGTCGTTGAAGAGGCGCTTGCCGAGGGCCGCTGCGCCGGCGTTGGTGTCGACGGCATTCGACGGGTCCTTCGGCGTAGGCGGCAGCCTGGCCAGACTGAGGGAAGCAATCACGCCGAGCTCTTCCGGCGTCCACCGCGCCGCAGCGGTGGCTCCCTTCGGCTCCTCCCGCGAAAAGCCGCACAGCATCAGCGCGGCTGCCGCGAGCGCCGCGGCGGCACCGGCAACGCTGAGGAGATGGGAAGTTTTTGACATGGCTGTCTCCGATCGGTATCGAAGCTCAGTGACCCGCGCTCGGGTTGGTCACCACGCGGTTGAAGACCACCTTGTCGGTACCCTCGGGCGCGTCGATCGCGAGCTTGATTTCCCACCAGCCGGTCATGCTGAACTTCATGCCTTCGAGCAAGTACGTGCCGTCGGCCAGTTCGCGTGTCACTTGCGGCCGTGTCGGCAGGCCGTGGCCGTGCTGAGGCATGCCGCCGTCCACGTCGATGCGCGCATGGGTGACGGGCATCCCGTTCGGCCCGCTGACCTTGACTTGCCAGGTGTGGATCTGGTTGATCGCGGGCGGTGCCGCCGGCGGCTCCATCGCGACGATGAACTTCCTGCCCTGGCTGGGGTGCTGCAAGGACATGTCGAGATCCGGCGGTGGCGTCATGCAGCCGGCCAGGGTGGCGACAGCCAGTGCGGTGAAAGTCGGGGCAAGGAATCGGTTCATGACAAATGCTCCTCAGTGATGGATGAAAGGTTCAGACATGCGGCGGCGCAACGGGGGCGCTATCACCTCTCGGTGGCGCCTCCGGGCGTCGAAACGCGGGAAGTGCGTGTCAGTGGCGGGCAGCGTCGATCAGCCGCTGCAGATCCGACGCGATGGGCATCGCTCGAAACGGACTGACATTGCTGCCGCCGGTATTCCCGCGAGGCACCTTGCCCATCGCTGTCTTGGTGGCGGCAAGGATCAACCGGGGCCACTGCCCGGCGACCTCGCGTGGGCGCCGATGGCGCAGGGCCCACCCCAGCATGAGCCAGTGAACCTGCACGTGCCAGCGCGTAGACGCCTGGCCCAGCACATGCGCTCGCTCCAGATGCCGAAAGGCTGCATCGCGATTTCCCAATCTGTTCTCGCGCGCAGCGGCCACCAGTTCGGTTCGGACTGCGGGGCCGATGCGATCATGAAAGCTGGACATACTTCCTCCGTTGGGTCGCGCCGGATAATCTGGATGCCGCCACATGCGGCGCGCGCAGATCTCGGTGCATGAAGGGATTTTGTTGAGGCGCAGCTGGTTTCGATTGAACGAAAGGGCTAACTTGCGGCCATGAGCTCGAGCCACATTCCTCACGCCGGGTCTGAGCCCACCGGATCGATGCTCGCCCAGGCCCCCCACCCGGCGATGCAGGCGGCGGGCCGCGTCTACTTCTGGCAGGGCGGAAGTCTGTGGATCGGGCACGGACAGGGTCGGACGCAATGGCACGCCCACCACGCGCACCAGATCACGCTGCCTTTCGGGGGCACCTGCAGGTTCCGCAGCGAAGAGGACGGCGCCGGAACGGAGTTCGCGGGCGCCTTTCTGCAGTCTGAGCGGAAGCATCAGCTCGAGATGGAACCCATGGAGGTCGCACAGCTCTTCGTCGAGCCCGAAACCGCGGAGGGGCAGGCGCTGCATCGCCGCTTTGCGGACGTCGACATCTCTCATCTTCCAGAGCCGGAGCGTGCGACCATGGCAGCGATGTTGACGAGCGCCCGCCGCGCGAACGCCGATGATCAGGCGATGATCGCCACCGGTCGCGCCGCCATCGCCGTCCTGGCCGGCGCGCCGAGCGCCGATACCGAGCTCGATGCCCGGGTCGGCAAGGCGATCGAGTTCATCAGGGCCCGAATCACCGGAACCATCAAGCTCTCCGAAGTTGCGGCCGTCGCATCGCTGTCGCCGGGGCGCTTTCGGCACCTGTTCGTGCAGGAGACCGGCGCCGCGTTTCGACCCTACGTGCTCTGGTTGAGGTTGAATGTTGCGATCGAGTCTTCGATGTCCGGAGATTCATGGACCGACGCGGCACATGCCGCCGGTTTCTCGGATTCCGCTCACCTGTCACGGACGTTCAAGCGCATGTTCGGTCTGAATCCCGCGACGTTGGTGCGCCGCTAGCCTTTCGCGGGTCCAGTACCGTCGAGCCGGAACGTCGTCGGATCTTTTGCGGAGCAATTCCTTGCTACTCGCCGCAATTCGGCGAGCCGAGCGAAGGCAAGCGGTCGCGCGAGCGCGATGGCTGCACGAGGCGAGCCATCGTCTGCGCGCCCGTGGGTCCGGAAAGGAATGGTCCTGCACTGGCGTGCGACGTGATGTCGTCGACGGACCCGCGAAAACAACGGGCTCACTTGTCGACCAGGTACCCGCTGAACGAGAACGTATTCAGGTAATTGGCACCACCCCCACGGACGCCACCGGCTGCCAAGGTCTTGTTCTCGTCCACGTACATCTGCAGCGCCTGCGTGGCGGTGTAGACACGCGCGCCACCCTGTTCGTAGGCGAACGACGGCGTCACGTTGAAAACGTTGGGATAGCCGAATGAAAGGTTGGCGAAACCAGCGTCTTCGCCGAAGTTGATGAAGTAGGCGGATGTGCTTGATGCCGTGACCATTTTGTAGGAAACCGTCTCGACGACCAGGCGCTTGCCGGCCGGCACGCTGTAGAGGCTGCATTTGATGTTGCCAAGCCCATCGCTCGCGGCATAGCAGGCGCCGGTGACTGGCTGCGCGGTAGGGCGGTCTACGTCACGCGTCAAGGCCGCTTTCACCTGAGCCTCGGCGGGCGTCACGAGATTCAGGCTGAAAAGAGCTGCTGCAGCAGCAGCCACGACGGGGAAAAGCGTCTTCGATTTCATGTCATGTCCTTACCTAGATGACGAAGCAGTCGCAAGCGCCGCGGGCGTTTTGCGGCGGCGCCGAAGGGGTGCGAGCAGCGCCATTCCGATGCCCATCAGCCCCCAGGTCGCAGGCTCGGGCACCGCCGCCGTGAAGCTGACGTCGACTGCATAAGCGCCTGTGCACGACCCCGCGCAAGAACCGTCGTCGAAGCTCCCATCGAGTCCGATAAACCCGTCACCGAGCGTTCCGCTGCCGTAGTTCTCGGCGAACGAGAAGTTGAACGGCAGCGTCAACGCCAGCGTGTAGATGCCTGCGGGCAGCAGGCCCGATATCAGCGTCGAGTCGGCGCAGGCCGACGCAGCATGCCCTGGCGGGCAGAGGCCGTCGTCATTCGAGCTGACGAAGGTGGCGGATGGGCCGATGCCGCTGAAAAGCGACAGGTAGGGATCGAAGCCGCCGGCCGCTATCGCGACGCCCGCCGCGTTCGTGCCGCCTCCGAAGCTCCAGGTCTGGATCGTCACTACCGACGGCGCCAACATCGTGAAGCTGGTAATGAACACGTCGTTGGGGTCATCGGGTGCCAGGGATCCGACGTAAGACAGTCCATCGGCGTGCGCGAGCGGCACGATCAGCGCCGCCAACACCACCGACAGAGTTCGGGATTTCATGTTTGTCCTCCGTGTACGTTGGTATACGAGCCCCTCATCGTTCATCGTAGGAGGCGGCAGGCGCGGGCGTAAGCCGCAAACGTGCACTAGGGGGCCGCAAGGGCGCATACCCCTCAAGACTTCGATGGGGAAGCCTTTCAAGCCCGCAGTGTCAGATCGATGAAGAAGGTGGCGACATGGTCTGCCGGCGGCCTCGCCGACTCGGCGCTTACGCAACCACCCCCACCCCGTGGTCCGCCCGCTCCGTCAGGATCTCGAACGCCGCCCCGTGCTTCGAGACGAACGTTCGCGCCGTCTCGCCATGATGCTCCAGCGTCAGTTCGCACGCGGCGATCTTGGTGTTGAGGCAGGTCTTCGAACCCCCGGGCGGGTTGGCGTAGCGCAGCCCCACGAAGGCCGAGGCCGGCGCCTCCAGCCGCGCCGTGACACGCACGTGCGCGGAGCGCGCCTCCAGCGTCCAGGTGAAGAAGTCGAAGCGGCCGGTCGAACGCATCGATTGCAGGAGGCCGTTGAGCCGGTGCTCGCGCCCTTCGACGCGCAGCACCACCAGCGTCGAGGCCGGCACCGGCAAGCCGCCGATGCGCAGGTGCGCGGTGGCGCATTCCAGGAAGGTGTGCGGCGCGCCGTCGAAACCCGCCACCTGGCCCCATGCGTACGCGTCGGTGTGGCGGCTGCCCCAGTTGTGGTTCTGGCTGCCGCGCCAGCCATCGATCGCGATGCGCTGCCCATCGATCGCGATCGTGCCGTGGAAGATGGCGTTGGGGCTGCCGACGAGCGCCTTCGCGTTGGGGAAGCCGCCGTCGTAGAAGCGCCGCGGCAGCAGCAGCAGCATCGGCTCGTCGCTGTCGTAGTCGAGATGCCAGCGGAACGTGCGCCCCGCCGAGCGCACCCGCCCTTCCAGCCGGTGCTGCGTGAGCGATGCCATGCCGATGCGCGCGTCGAGGTCGATCGGCGAGAAGCGGCAGCGCTCGATCGGCACCACTTCCTTGACGGCCACGTGGCGGCCGGTCTCACCGTCGAACCAGATCGCCCAGAGCTCGCCGACGGCCTCGCCGGGCCGGCCCTTGGGGCTGAAGATCGTGTAGCGGATCCAGAAGGCGAGCGGCCGCGTCGGATGGTTGGCGCGTTGGAACCAGCTCTCGTAGTGCCCGACGGGCGCCGCGGGTTCGTAGCGGCAGCGGTTGCAGTCCTGGATGTCGCGCATCGTTCGGTGGTCGTTGCCGTTGTCGTTCGAGGCCGCGCGATTCTCGCGCATGCCGGTCGCGGGCGAGCCACGTGAGCAACCCGCCGCAGTGAAAAGCGAGTACGCTAGAGCTTCGTC
Source organism: Burkholderiales bacterium (assembly GCA_038318385.1). GTDB lineage: Bacteria > Pseudomonadota > Gammaproteobacteria > Burkholderiales > Burkholderiaceae_C > Schlegelella_A. The sequence goes on from JBBQCD010000063.1 coordinate 8,372, forward strand.
GGCAACTGCGAAAGGAGGTGATATGTCTTCAATCTCACGGTCCGGGACGGACCCCTACGTGATGTAGTTGGTTCTGTCGCCAGACCCGCGGGCGCTCCACACTTGGGTGGGAGCGCCCGCGTCACTTTCGGGGTCGGTCACGTGATCTGTTCCGTCGGTCAACGCGATCGAGCGGGAGGCAAAGAATCCCGCCAAGAAATGGGCCTCACTCCAGAACGAGTGTCGATTCGAGCGGTCTTGGTCCGTCGTTCGGGAAGGAGGTACCCATATGCCCAAGATCGTCGTGAATGCCTTTTTGACTCTGGACGGCGTGATGCAGGCGCCCGGCGGCCCGGACGAGGACCCCGAGGGTGGCTTCTTGCATGGAGGCTGGCAGGGCCCCTATTCGGACCCCGTCATGGGGCGGCTGGTGACAGAAGGACTGGCGGACGTCGACGGCTTCCTGCTCGGGCGCAAGACTTACGACATCTTCTCCGGTTACTGGCCGAAGGTCACGGACCCCGACAACCCGATAGCGACTGCGCTCAACTCACGGCCGAAGTACGTGGTCTCGCGCACGCTGGAACATGTGGCCTGGAACAACTCCCGCCTGGTGAAGGGCGACCTGCTCAGCGAGCTGCGGAGTCTGCGAGCGGCCCCTGGGCAGACGTTGCAGACATGGGGGAGTACCGAGCTTCTCCAGGTACTTCTTCAGAACGACCTGATCGACGAGTACCGGCTGTTCATCTTCCCGGTGATGCTCGGTTGCGGCAAACGACTGTTTGGCAGCGGCACGGTTCCGATGGCGCTCAAGCCCACGGAGTCGGTCACGAGCGAGAAGGGCGCGACCTACCTCCGGCTTGCGCGCGGCGGCAAGCCGGAGTACGGGCAGATCGAGAGATAGGTCGCGGCGAAACTGGACGCCGACCCATCCTGGAGCGTTCGCCATCACGCGTTGCGGAGCGAAAGAAGTGACACGGTATCTGATCTCGTTCGATGACGGCTCGATGGCTCATATTCCGGATGACGAGTGGCCCGCCGTCGCCGCGGCATCGTTCGCGGTGGTACGAGAGGCCAAGGACGCTGGCGTCTGGATCCATGGCGGCGGGCTTGAGCAGCAGCGAGCGAGCATCGTTGGCGCCGATGGTGGGGTCACCGAGGGGCCGTCTCCGGAGAGCAAAGCCGTGATCGGTGGGTTCTCGATCATCCAGGTGTCGTCACGCGCGGACGCGCTCGAATGGGCCGCGAAGATCGCCGTCTCCTGCCGATGTGCTCAGGAAGTGCGAGAGCTCATGGACGATCCGGAAGCCTGAGGACCTTGCACGCCAGCGTCGCAAGGCCTCGCGTCCCTGGGACATGTGGGCCGGCCGCGTGACAGGCTGCTTCGGCCGAACTGATTCGACCTCAATCCACCGCCCGAGGCCGCCTCGGCACCCCCATCCCGCATTCCAGCTCTGCCGGCCATGCACCCAGGTCTGCCGCCGCGCGATAGCTCGTTTCCAGAAAGCGCAGCAGCGCGGCGTCGGGATCGGCCGCGCTGCGCACGGCGGCATAGGGAAGCAGCCACTCGCCCATCGCCGCTGACCACAGGGCGCCTTCGGGTCCTACGCTGGCCTGGTCGAACCCTTGGGGCGACGGGTACGCATAGCAGTAGAACGCGGCTTGCGGATAGGCGTCGCTGCCGGGCCAGAAGCCGGCGCTGCTCACTTCGTGCGAATAGGCTTCGCGCGTGACCGCATCGGGCAGGCCCGGGACGCCGCCCGGGTGGCGCGGCGCGGGCCGGCCGGAAAAGCGCGTGACCGCCAGGTCGAAGCTGCCCCAGAAGAAGTGCACCGGGCTCGACTTGCCCAGGAATCCGGTGCGAAAGAGCCGGAACACGCGATCGACCTGCACCAGCGTGCGCCAGAAGTCGTGTGCTGCCCTGGCGTCGTACGACGCATGGACCTCGTCGTCGGGAAAGGCGATGGGGTCAAGTACTTCGTTCGGCATGGGGTCGATCGCCACGTTCACGCCGACGGTGCCGAGCGTCTCCGTCACGCGCCGGTAGAAGGTGGCGACCGACATGGGTTCCAGCGCGAAGCCGCTCTCCGGGGCGTGCGAGCTCGTCACGCGCAATCGGTGCTCGACCAGATCGAAGTCGATCTCGACGATGCCATCGTTGCCCGCATGAATCGGCGACGTGCCGAGGCCGCGTGCATTGACGTACAGCGGCACGTGCCAGCCGTGGTTCAGCCAGGGTGTGAGCGCCAGGCGGACCTTGCCGACGATCTGCGTCCACAGTTGCAGGGTGAGTGCGGTGTCGCGCCAGTCCGGGTAGGCCAGGGCGGGCCAGCCGGATCCGTTGTCGACGATGTTCTGCATGGCAATCTCCTTCGCGTGGCGGGCACGCCTGCGGCTTCGGACGGTCCGGCGGTGCGCTTCAACGCCCGTCGACGAACGCGGCGAAGCCTTCGACGAACTGCTTCAGCCGCTCCCGCGTGGCGACGTCGGTCAGCTTGCCATCGGCGTCGAACAGCGTGTGGGCGCGCGACACCAGCAGGCGGCCGCCGAACCACGGTTTCGTGCCGAGCGTGCGCAGCACCGACAGCCATGCGTCCTGGCTCAGCAGCGTGCCGAAGCCGCCGGGCGAGGCGCCGCACAAGGCCACCGGCTTGCCGCCGAACACGCGCGCGATATCGTCGGCGGGCCGGCTCAGCCAGTCCACCGCGTTCTTGAAAACACCCGGAATGCCGTTGTTGTATTCGGGCGTGAAGAGCATCAGGCCGTCGGCACCGGCAATCCGGTTCTTCAGGTCGGTCACGGCTCGCGGAACGCCGTCGGCGGCTTCCAGGTCGCCGTCGTAGAGCGGAAATTCGCGGATCGAGCCGATGGCGATGTCGCAGCCGGCAGGCGCCAGCTCGACGGCTGCGCGCAGCAGCGCCGTGTTGTAGGAGGCCTTGCGCAGGCTGCCGGAAAGGGCGATGAGGTTCATTCATTGCTCCAAGGGGTGCCGCCGGCGGGGCTGGCGAGCGGCGGGTCTGCGAGTCAGGGTCCGTGAGGCGCTCTCAGGCGAGCCTTTGTCACACCGCCATCAAGGAACGCCACGCTTCTTGACGTCGTCGGCAAAGAACGCGTTGAGCTCTGAACCCGGCGCCGCATGGGCGAACTCCGTGAAGGTACCGTCTTTGGCTAATGCCTTGGCGGCACGCATGAAGCCGCCCCACGCCGATCGCGCCAGCGCGCCGCCGACGCTGACCCGGCGCACGCCGAGCGCCGCGATGTCCGCCATGGTGAGGTCGCTCGCGGAGCCGACCAGCAGATTGACCGGCTTCGGCGCAACCGCCTCGACGACGGCCGTGATCTGCTCGCGCGTGCGGATTCCCGGCGCGTAGAGACAATCGGCGCCTGCCTGTGCATAGGCCTTGAGCCGGGCGATCGTTTCCTCGAGATCCGGCCGCCCGACCAGAAAACATTCTGCGCGTCCGACCAGCAGCGCGTCGCCTCCGGCCTTGTCGATGGCGTGGCGTGCCGCCAGCAACCTCTCGGTGGCTTCGTCGAGCGCAAAGAGCGGCTGCGCGGGATCGCCGGTGGAATCCTCGATCGAGAGCCCCGCCACGCCGGTTTCGAGAGCGAGACGGACGCTTTCCGCGACACCGGCGGGATCCGCGGCGAAGCCGTTCTCGAAGTCGGCATTCACCGGAAGATCGGTAGACGCGACGATGGCGCTCAGATGGTCGAGCGCCATGTCACGCGTGATGCCGTTGTCGGGAAAGCCGCGCGACCAGGCGAAGCCCGAACTGGTCGTCGCAAGCGCCTTGAAGCCCAGTCCCTGGAGGAAGCGCGCACTGCCCACGTCCCAGGGGTTGGGAATGACGAAGCAGCCGGACTCGTGAAGCCGGTGGAACGCCAGGCGTTTGTCGGCTGTGCTGACGTTTGCATGGGCCATGACAGGTGCTCCCGATCTGCGATGAAGACCCATCTTGCATGAGAACACCGGATCGTGTCCGGCCGCCGAAAGGATCGGGGCGCTCGCTACCAATTCCGCCGGGGCGGCGAGCGAGTGTCCGCATGCTTCACTGGACATGAAAAGTCGTTAAACCTCGCCGGCCGGCGTGGGCGCCCGCACCCAGGGCCGATACGATGACTCTCATGACCTCCGAGCTCGTCTATTCGTTCGGTCACTTCCGGCTCTGGCCGGAGCGGCGCGCCCTGGTCGCGGGCGAGCAGCCGATCAAGCTCGGCTCACGGGCCTTCGACCTGCTCGCGACCCTCGTCGGCGCGGCCGAACGCGTCATCGGCAAGAGCGAGCTGATGGAGGCGGTATGGCCGCGCCTGGTGGTCGAGGAGAACAACCTCAACGTGCAGATCGTCGCCCTGCGCAAGGTCCTCGGGCACGCGGCGATCGCCACCATCCCGGGACGCGGTTACCGCTTCGTGATGCCGGTGCAGGCCGAGGGCGGACCGGAGGTCGCCGTGCCTGCTGCGGACGCTGCGACGGCGGGACCTGCGGCGCTCACCGCAGACCCGTCCGCGTCGGTGTCGCCCCCCACGAACCTCGTCGGCGAGCCGCCGAAGCTCTACGGCCGTGGCGACGACGTCAACGCGGTGCTCACGCTGCTGGTCGATCACCCGGTAGTCACCGTGACGGGGGCGGGCGGCGTCGGCAAGACGCGGTTGGGGGAGGCTGTCGCCTACAGCCTGATCGCCGGCTTTCCCGACGGCGTGTGGTGGGTCGAGCTCGCGGCGCTGAGCGACCCGGCGCTCGTCGCCGCGGCCGTCGCCCGCGCACTCGGCCTCGATGCCGACAGCGCTCGCTCGCCGACACGCCAGATCGTCTCGGTGCTGCGGTCGCAGCACGCCCTGCTCGTGCTCGACAACTGCGAGCACCTGCTCGACGCGGTCGCCGAGTTCGTCGACGCGGTGCGCGCATCCGCAGGCGAGGTCCGCATCCTGCTCACCAGCCAGGAGGCGGTGAAGACCGCCGGCGAGCACATCTACCGGCTCGACACGCTCGGCGTTCCCGCGGCACGCTCCGGGGGCTCGACATCGACGCTGCAGGAGGTCGCGATGTGCGGCGCCGGTGCGCTGTTCGTGGCGCGGGCCCGCGCCGTCCAGCCGCAATTCCAGCTGAACGCGACCAACGTCGACGCGGTCGCCGAGATCTGCCGCTGCCTCGACGGCATCCCCCTGGCCATCGAGCTCGCCGCGGCGCGGCTGCCGCTGCTCGGCGTCGAAGGCGTGCGTGCTCGCCTCAAGGAGCGCTTCAACGTCCTCACCGGCGGCACGCGCGCGGTCCTGCGCCGGCACCAGACGCTGCGCGCCGCGCTCGAATGGAGCCTCGGCCTGCTGATCGAACCCGAGCGCACCGTCTTTCGTCGCCTCGGCGTCTTCGCCGGCGGCTTCACGCTCGAGTCCGCGCAGCGAGTCTGCGAAGACGAGGCGATCGACGTCTGGGACGTCCTGGAGCATCTGGGCACGCTGGTCGACAAGTCGCTCGTCCTGGCCGAGGGCATGCCGGTGCCGCGCTACCGGATGCTCGAGACCACGCGCCTGTTCGCGCTCGAGCAACTCGGCGGCGCCGGCGAGACCGCGGCACTGCTGCGCCTGCACGCCACAGCGATGCGGACGTTGCTCGAGAAGTACGACCTCGAGGCGCGGCGCCGCGATTTGAGCGTTGCCGAGGACCGGCTGCTCGCGCTCGAGGGCGACAACATCCGCGCGGCCTATGAATGGTTGACGACGACGTCGGGACCTGCCGACGACCTGCTCGCCGTCGAGCTGGGCAGCGTCGCCGTCATGCCTCTGGCGTGCGCCGGCGGCGTCAGCGAAGGATTCGATCGCACCCTGGTCTTCAGGTCGCGCATCGGCGCTGCCACGCCGCCGGCGGTCGCCGCGCGCTTCTGGCTGGCGCTGGCGAGGTGGGGTGCCATCGTCGGTCGCCTCGAGGCGTACGACGCGGCCGCGCGGGCGATCGAACTCTGTCGCGGCCTCGGCGATGCCGCGGGCCTTTTCATGGCGTTGACCAGCCGGATCGCGATCGGCGCCCGTCGCGGCGACTCTGCGCAGTTGGGCGCCTGCGTGGAGGAAGCGCGCCGGATCGAGCGGCCCGAATGGGTGGCCAGCATGCACTCGTCGTTCCTCTGGGCGTGCTACCGCTGGCTGCAGGCCGAGGGCCGCCCGGAAGAAGCCGGCGCCTGCGCTCGCGAACGGGCAGCTTTTAGCGCACGTGGCGGCTCGCCGCTCTACGAGCAGATTCACCTGGGCGACAACGTGGCGGATTGCGAGCTCGCCGCCGGCCGGCCCGAGATCGCCGAGGCGCTTTGCCGCACGGCGCTGGCCACGATCGGCGACTATCCCTGGGGCAGGGCACACGTGCTGGAGACGCTCGCCTTCGTGTGCGCCGCCCAGGGAAATAGCAGCGAGTCGATCGAGCATGGCCGCGCCGCGCTGCGCGCGTCGCGCGACATGGGAATGCATTTCAGGATGCTCGAGGCGATGGCGTTCAACGCCGCGCGCCAGGGCCGGCTCGACGACGCCGCCTGGGTGGTCGGCCACGTCGACCGGCTCTATGCCGAGCGTGGCGAGGTCCGTTGGCCGCACGTGCAGGCGCGCCGCCACCAGCTCGATGCGCTGCTCGCCGCCATGAGCGGCGACGATCGAGCGCGCCTCGGCGCCGAAGGCGCGGTCGGCGACATCGAGGCGGCGTTCGAGCGCGGGTTCGGGCCGCTCGCTCGCGGGCCGTCGTTCGTCGGGGACGGGTGATCCGCGTCCGCCCCGTGCCCGGCGCGGCACGATGCCGCCCCGGACAGGGCCCGCCCGATCAGTTGTTGAGCAGGAGCTGCACGATCAGGCCGGTCGCGATCGCGGCGAGCACGTAATCGCCGCCGGTCTGCACCCAGTGGTAGCCGCGCGGGGGGGCACTCAGGTGATGACCGCGCCAATCGTCGACCACGTACTGGCGGCTGCGGTACTGAGGCGGCAGGTAGCCCCCGCGACGGAAGTCGTGACTCGGGCCCGCGCCGCGCCATTCGCCGCGCTGGTCGCGCCATTCGCCGCGCTGGTTGTATCCGCGGTTGTCGCGCGGTCCATGCTCGTCGGCACGGTAGCGGGAGTCGGCGCGCTGATCGCGGTTGTCGGAACGGCCATAGCGGTCGTTGTGGTCGTTGTGGTCGTTGCGGTCAGGCGGGCCTCGCCGCTCGCTCTGGCGATCGCCGCGGTCGTTGTGCGAGCCGCGATCGCGATCCTGCGCCGAGGCGATGCCGCCGAAACCCATCGAGAGGGCGAGCAGGGTGATGCCGACCTTACTGAAGCTTTTCATGGATGTCTCCGTCGTTGAACACGTGATTCAGTGTCCCGCGTTCAACGCGCCGGCCGTGTAGGCGGGCGACCCCTTTACCGCAGGTTTACCTGCCGTCGCGCATCTTTGCATCGGCGGATCGGCCCGTTCCGCGACGCGCCGCGTCACTTCCAACGTGGCGGGATGTGAGCGGTTGTATCCGGGAGAGGGCGCTCCCCGACAATGCGTCCATGAGCGATCGACCTGCGCCGTCCGCGGCCCTTTCCGGCACTGCCTTCGCCACCCTGCTGCTGATCGCGCTGATGATGGGCTCCAACCACGTCGCCGCACGGCTGGCCTTCGACAACGGCGTCGACGTCGCCACCGCGGTCACCTTCCGCAGCGCCGTCACCGCGCTCGTCGTCGGCCTGCTGCTGGTCGTGCAGCGGGTGCCGGTGCGGCTCACCGCGCGGCATCGGCGCGCACTGCCGGCCATCGGCCTGCTGGTCGGCGTGCAGAGCCTCTGCATCTACTCCGCGGTGGCCCGGCTGCCGGTGGCGCTCGCGCTGCTGGCCTTCAACACCTATCCGCTGTGGACGGCGCTGTGGGCGCGCATCGCCTATGGCCATCGGCCCGAGCGCCGGGTCCTGATGGCGATGCCGGTCATGCTACTGGGCCTGGCGCTGGCGCTCGACGTCTTCGGCGCGGCTTCGGGGCTCGGCGCCGCCGCGCAGTGGAGCCGCATCGGCGTTGGCGTCGCCTTCGCGCTCGCGGCCGCGGCCACCTTCGGCCTGGCGCTGGTGCTGACGCAGCACGAGGCCGGCGATCTCGATGGTCGCCTGCGCACCTTCACCACGCTGGCCATCGTCGGCGTGATCGCGCTCGCCGCCGTCGGCGTACAGGGCGGCTTTCACTTCCCGCAGGCCGTGCGCGGCTGGTGGGGCCTGCTGGCGCTGACCTTCTTCTACGGCACCGCCTTCACCATCATGTTCACGGTGCTGCCAAGGCTCGGCGTCGTCGGCAACTCGGCGATCATGAATGTCGAGCCGATCTTCGCGCTGGTGCTGGCCTGGGCGATCCTCGGCCAGTCGATCGCCGTGTCGCAGGTCGGCGGCAGCCTGCTGGTGGTGGCGACGGTGGTCTGGCTCGGGTTGCGGCGGCGCTGACGCGAGCCCGCTGGCGCCGGTGCGGCTGCAGGCGCCCGCAACGCGGCAGGTGCGAGACTTCGATCCGATGAAGATCGCCACCTGGAACATCAACGGCATCAACCGCCGCCTGCCGCTCTTGCTGCGCTGGCTCGACGAAGCGCAGCCCGATGTGGTCGCGCTGCAGGAGACGCGCGCCATCGATGGCGAATTTCCCAGCGCCGCATTGAAAGCCGCCGGCTACGGATCGCTTGCGGTCGGCCAGCGTACCTGGAACGGCGTGGCCTTGCTCGCCCGCGGTGCCGAGCCCGTCCTCGTGCGCCGCGCGCTTCCGGGTGATGCCGATGACCGTCAGGCGCGTTACGTCGAGGCGGCGGTAGACGGTGTGCTCGTGGCGTCGATCTACCTGCCCAACGGCAATCCGCATCCCGGGCCGAAGTTCGCCTACAAGCTCGCCTGGTTCGAACGCCTGATTGCACATGCCGCCACGCTGCAGGCGAGCGGCCACCCGGTGGTACTGGCCGGCGACTACAACGTCGTGGCGGAGGTTGCCGACATCTATCCGACCACCTCGTATCGGGACAACGCGCTGCTGCAGCCGGAGCCGCGCGCCGCATTCGGCCGATTGCTCGCGCAGGGCTGGATCGACGCGATCCGGCGGGTCCATCCCGACGCGCGGATCTACACCTTCTGGGACTACCTGCGCAATCGGTGGCCGCGCGACGCCGGCCTGCGCATCGATCATCTGCTGCTGAGCGCCGCGCTCGCGCCGCGGCTCGAGGGCGCCGGTGTCGACCGCGAAGTCCGCGGCCGCGAGGGGACTAGCGATCACGCGCCGGCGTGGGTGCGGATCGCCGCGAAGGCTTGAACCCGGTCCCGGGCCGCCCCCGGCCCCGGGAACTGAACTCAGCCTCGAAGGGCGTCGCGCACGCGGTGCAGCCGCGCCGAAGCGTCCTGCGCGACCTCCTGCATGGCGGGATTTCTGGTGAGCTGCACCATCAGGTCGGGGTTGAGGAAACCGACGATGATGTCGTCGCCATCGCCTTGCCGGACCGTCACGTTGCAAGGCAGGAGCAGCCCGATGTCGGCTTCGACCTGAAGGGCCTTGTAGGCCAGAGGCGGATTGCAGGCCCCGAGGATGCGGTGCGGCGCAATGTCCTGGCCGAGCTTCTCCTTCATGGCCTTCTGGATGTCGATGTCGCTGAGCACGCCGAAGCCTTCTGCCTTGAGTGCATCGAGCACCCGCTGCACGGCCGTGTCGAACGGGCCCTTGATGGTGGTGTGAAATCCATAGTCCATTTCGATGTGTTCCTTACGTGATGGGTGGCTGTCCGCGCCGCTCGTCGAGTTCGAACCTGCGGCCAGCCTTCACTTCGTTCCGAAGATCTCGGTCAGAGTCGAATCCGGCGCACCGGTTCGCTTCTGAATCGAACCCTTTGCGTCTCGCCACACCACGCCGGGCGTGGCCTGTATTCCGAAGTCGACCATCAGCTTCGTGTTGGCGTCGAGCTGGGCAGCGATATCGGCCGGAATGCTGGCGAGTGGCTTGAGGCCGTCATCGCCCAGGGCGCGCGGCCGGTTCCCGCCTGCAATCGCCTTGGCAGTCGCAGGGGCGTGCTGCCCCTCATAGGCGGCGAAAGCGGCGCTCGGATCCTTCGCGGTGAGCAGCGCCGCCGCCTTGCCCGCACTCGTCGGCGTCAGGATGCCGACGAGGATGTGGCGCAGCTGAACCCTGCCGCTGTCGACCCAGGGGCGCGCGTCGGACCACAGCTTCGCGCAGTAAGGGCAGTTCGGGTCCGTGAAGACGTAGACGATGCGCGGGGCCGTCGGCTTGCCGTCCGCGACCCAGTGGCTCGATTCCAGTTGCTTCCAGGCCGTTTCGCGGAGCGGCTTGCGAACCGCTGCGTCGAGAGCCGCTTCGTCGAGATCCTGCCCATGGCTGTCCAGCGCGTTGCCGACGATGACAGCGCCGCCGGGAGCGATGTAGAGCGCGGCGGCTCGACCGCCGGCCATCGCGGCGTAGGCCTTGAGGCCCGTCCTGGAAGGAAACGTGCCGACAATGGTGACGCCCTGCTTCTGGAGGGCTTGAAGCGCGGGCGGAAGCTCTTCGGCGGAGCCGACCGACGCAACGGTGGCAACCGCAGCTGCAAGGATGGAAATGCACAGGTTCTTCGGAGTCATCGTTTTCGGCTTCGAGCTTTCCCGGCGGGTGGCCGTACGTTGCATCAATATGTTGATGAATAGTATATTTAATAATATATTAAACGCGAGGATCCATGAGCCGCAAAACCCTTGACGCCATCGACCCCCTTGTCCTGCGCCAGGCAGCGGACGAGGCCGTCAGGGCCTTGAAGGTCCTGGCCAACGAAGACCGCATGCTGCTGCTGTGCCAGCTGTCGAAGGGCGAGATGTGCGTCAGCGACCTGGAAGACGCACTGGACATCCATCAGCCCACGCTGTCCCAGCAATTGGGCGTCCTGCGTACGGAAGGGGCCGTGAACACGCGCCGCGATGGCAAGCGCATCTTCTACGAGGTAGCGGACCCGAAGGTGCTCCAGGTACTCGACGTTCTCTATCGTCTGTACTGTCCCGAGGCTGCCTGAAGAACAGCGCCCTACCGGGGGGGGGTGCCGCGCGGCTCAGGATTCCAGCCGGTAGAGGCTCACCCTCAGCTCGGGCTCGCCCGCCTTGCCGACATCGAAGGCATCGGCGCCCGACGGCGCCGCGATCGGGGCGGTGCGCCACAGCGACGGCCGCTGCAGGAACTGCTGGCGAAACTCTTCGGTGGCCCAGATCTGCCCGGGCTCGACGATCGGCTCGACGCGCGCGGCGCAGAGGATCGCGGCGCCGCCGACGACGCTGTCGGCAAGATCGCCGCCGCGCCGGCGCGTGTGGACCTCGCCGTGGTGCAGGGCGATGCGCAGGCGCGGCTGGCCCGGGGCCTGGTAGACCGCGTCCATCAGGTGGCGCGCGGTCTGCGCCAGTGCGACGGCGTCGTCGGCGACGATCAGCACCGCATCGCCCGCGCCGGTCTCGGTGATCGCTGCGGCGGGCGTCCAGCGACGCACCGCCGCTTCGAGCGCCTTGCGCACGGGGCCGTCGGTGCCGGCGTGCATCAGCCGGCCGAAGGCATGGACGTCGGCCTTTAAAACGCAGCGCAGCGCGGACTCGACCGCGACGTCGCCCGCCGCCACGGCGGCGCCGGCTTCGCGCCACGGCCGGTCGTAGCCGATGATGTTGGTCCGGTCGACGCGTTGCAGGAATGCAGGATTGAGTCGGGCGACCGCGTCGGCAAGAACGGGGTGGACGAGGTAGTGCTTGCCGCGCGGCAGCGCCCCGTCCGTGTCGAGCGTGGCCTCGCCCGGGCGCATGAAGCGCTGCCGCCATTCGCCGCGCACGCGGTCGTGCTGGACATGCCCGATCAGGCCGACGCGGTAGAGGGCGCGGAACGCGGCCTTCGCGGCATCTGCATCGGCGGCGTCGTCGTCGAGGATCGCGGCCACCTCGGCCGGGGTCAGCACGGGGCCGGGGAGGCGCACGAAAAGGCGCTCGAGCTCGAGGTGGCCGACGTACGGGGTGATCTCGGCCAGGTATTCCTGCGCGATCTCGCTCGCCGCCTGGTTCACCGCCTCCTTCAGACGGTGCTCATGGCGGCGCTCGTCGGGTCGCAGCGTCGCCAGGCGATCGCCGATCGTCATCAGGTCGCGCGGGCGCAGCAGGGTGTGCCGGCAGACGTATTCGAAGGCGTCCTCCTCCTCGCGGGTGTAGTTGTCGGTGACGCCGGCGCGGCCGAGAAAGGCTTCCAGCGGGTGGCTGCGCGCTCGGTCGGCATGGACCATGCGGTCGCCTTTGACGAGGCGCACGTTGTTGACGAAGATTTCGCGCAGGCTCTCGGGCGAGTAGACGATGTCGACGGCGCTGCCGCGGTATTGCTGCGCCATTGCCGTGCGCTGCGGCAGTCGTGCATAGGCTTCCTTGCGGATCGCGGCGAAGACCTTGAGGTGGTGGTTGATGCGGCGCAGCTGGTAAGCGACCTCCACCAGGCCGAGCTGGGCGAAGTACCAGACATTGGCCGAGAGCTCTCCGGTCACGCTCGGGTTGACCGGGGTCTCCTCGACGTGCTTGCTGAAGTACTCGTCGATGCCGTCGATGAAGATCGCCAGCGGCGCATTCAGTCCGCGCAGGCGCGGCACGAGGTGTCCGTCGGTTTCGGTGGCGCAGCGCTGCAGCTCGCTCGGCGTGAGGTCGAGCAGGCGCACGAAATGGTCGATGACGCTGCGCAGTTGCCGGTCGGCGACCAGGCCGCCGAGGCGGGCTCCGACCTTGATGCCGTCGGTCTCGCCGGCCTGCTTCAACGCAGCGAGCGCGATCGCGGCGAGCCAGACCTTGGACCAGGGCAGCGGCGAGGCCGCGAAGAAGGCGATCGACTCGCGGCTGAAGATCTTGTCGCCGATCGGCTTGTCGAGGAGGTTGCCGCTCGGCAGGCAGACGGCCTGTCCTTCGCGCTGGTAGAGGATGCGCTTGGCTTTCAGCAGCAGGGTCTTGCCGAAGCCCTTGGTGCCGATGACGATGAACTTGTCGTCGCGCTGGGGCGAGAGAAAGCCGTCGATCTCGGGCGTGCGGTGCAGCAGGGCCGCGTCGAAATCCTCGGCCACGCGTATGTCGTCGGCATCCACCGTCCAGGCACGCATCGTCTCCTCCCCCAGGCGTGAGGATACGGCTCGGCCGTGGTCTTGCGGCCGCGGCAACGCGCGGCTGCGTGGAGGACGGGCGCCAGCCCGGGAAGGGCGGAGTTCGGCCCGGGTGGCCGTCAGGCGCTGCGCTGGAGGAAGCGCGGCATCTGCAACCAGCCGAGGACGCCGCCGGCGCGCAGGGCGGCGGCCGGCATCGGCAACGCCTCGGTATCTGGAAGCTCGCGCGCCATGCCGCGCGTCGGGGCGCCGCCGCCGATGCCGGCGAAGGTCTCGCCCTCGCGCACCTCCGGCCGGTGGCATGGGAACGTCGGCCGCATAGCCGGGGAGGCCAGGGGCTGGGGCTGGGTTCGTTCCTCCGGACGCAGCACCAGCCCGAGCCAGTCGAGCACCGGTTGCCACTGCGCGAGGTCGATCTGCACCTGCGCGGGCGGCAGGTCGAAGAGCGTCAAGCCCTGCTCGACGCAGCGCACGTAAGCCTGTGTTTCGCGCAGCACGCCGAGGAACGGCAGCTCGATCGTCGCGGCCCAGTCGGCCAGTACCTCGGAGGCGCGGGTCCGGCCGTCGATGCGCATGCCGACGGCGGCGACCTTGCACCGCCCGGCGGCGACTCGCGGCAGCGCCTGCAGTTCGGCATGGCATTCGGCGGCCGACTCGCGGTCGAAGACCGAATTGCAGACCGGCATCAGGATGGCGTCGGCGAAGGCGGCGACGCGGGCCAGGTCGAAACCTCGAAGCCCGCCGGGGGTGTCGAGGACGACGTGGTGGATACCCGACGGCGGTCGGAGGATGCGCCGCGGATCGACCGCCCAGCCGACCAGGGGGGCGCGCTGGATCGGCGCGCTCGCCTCGCGCAGGCGCAACCACGTTTGCGTCGATTGCTGGCGGTCGATGTCGCCCAGCATGGTGGGCAAACCGGCGTGGGCGCACCACGCGGCGAGGTGGGTCGCGAGCGTGCTCTTGCCGCTACCACCCTTGCGATTGACGACTGCGATGACAGGCATGACGAGGCTTGGAGTCCTCGCCGATTGAAACACCCGCGCGGCGGCGTCGAAACGCGAAGAAGGCGGCCGAACCCGGCCTAATCCGGGCCTTCACCGCCGATGCGCGCGCCCGCCCGGGGCTTCCAGGGGGCGTCGGCGCGGCGTCGGCCTATTCGACCTTCGCGCCCGAATCCTTCACCACCTTGGCCCATTTTGTGATCTCGGCGCGCTGGTAGGCGGCCAGTTCCTCCGGTGTCGAGCCGACGGCATCGAGCCCGGCATCGGCGAGGCGCTTGGCCACGTCGGGGGTGGCGAGGATCTTCTTCACCTCGGCCTGGAGCTTGTCGATCACCGGCTTGGGGGTGCCGGCGGGCGCGAACAGCGCGAACCACGACACCGCCTCGAAGCCCGTCAGTCCCTGCTCGGCGAGGGTCGGAATCTCCGGTGCGGCGGGGGAGCGCTTCGCGCTGGTGACGCCGAGGGCGCGCAGCTTGCCGTCGCGCACCAGCGGAATGCTCGAGGGCATGTTGTCGAACATCATCGTCACGCGCCCGCCGAGCAGGTCGGGGATCGCGGTGGCCCGGCCCTTGTACGGAATGTGCTCCATGTCGATGCCGGTCATGGTCTTGAACAGCTCGCCCGAGACATGGATCGAGGTGCCCGAACCGGACGACGCGAAGGTCATCTTCCCCTGCTTCTTGCCGAGGGCGATGAACTCGGCCAGCGTCTTCGCCGGCACGTCGTTGTTGATCACCAGCATGTTCGGGGTCGTCGCCAGCAGCGTGATCGGTGCGAAGTCGCGCACCATGTCGTAGGGCATCTTCGCGTACAGCGCGCCGTTGATCGAGTGCGTGCCGACCGTGCCGACAACGATGGTGTGGCCGTCCGGCTGCGCCTTGGCCACGGAGTCGGCGCCGGTGTTGCCCCCGGCGCCTGGCTTGTTGTCGATGATCACCGGCTGGCCCCAGGTCGCGGCAAGGCGCTCGCCAATCAGCCGCGCCAGGATGTCGGGGGCGCCGCCGGTGGAGAACGTGACGACGATGTGGATCGGCTTCGTCGGGTAGGCGCTGCCCTGGGCCAGGGCGGGGGCGGCGCCGAGAAGTGCGGCGGCGGCGGCGGCGAAGGCCAGGGCGTAACGACGGGTCGATGCGTGCATGCGGGTGCTCCGGAGGAGTGTCGGCGGTTCAGTTGGAGGCGGCGAGCGAGGCTGTCACCGCACCGATGGCTTCGCCCAGTTTTTCCTTGCCGAGCGCGCGGCACTGCTCGGCCGAAGCGCCGGCTCGCGTGCCGAAAGCCGTGGCAGTCTTGGTCGGACGGAAGATGAGGGTCTTGCCGCTGCGCGGCAGCATCATTGCCCGCGCCGTGATCACGCAGACCCGGGCATCGTCGAAGCCGCCCTCGACCTCGCTGACGAAGCCCCATTTCTTCTCCGGGTAGAGCTTGAAGAGACGGGCCCTGATGTTCTCTTTCCACAGCGCGGATGCGGTCGCCGGATCCATCAGCTGTGCGCTCGAGTGGTCGAGCGTCATGTAGGCAGGGGGCGCGGCGAAGGCGGCGCAGGAGACCAGCGGCAGCAGCGCGCAGAGCAGGCGGGAGCGGGACATGGGATTCCTTCCGTGATACGGCGTTTGGATGCCGCGGCGCGCGGGTGGCA
>JBBQCD010000064.1:0-23865 GCA_038318385.1 Burkholderiales bacterium
GCCGAAGCCAAACCGGTCTTCGTGTACTGGGGCGCCGAATGGTGCCCGCCGTGCAATCAGGTGAAGGCGACGATCTTCAACCGCCAGGACTTCATCGAGCGCTCGCGCGCCTTCGTCCCGGTCTACATCGACGGCGACAGCCCTGGCGCGCAGAAGCTCGGCGCACGCTTCCACGTCGCCGGGTATCCGACGATGGTTCTTTTCAGTGCCGACGGCACCGAGCTGACGCGGCTCCCGGGAGAGGTCGACCCGGCGCGCTACACCGAGGTCGTGACCCTCGGCATGAACGCCAAGCGGCCGGTGAAGGCCGTCCTGGCGGACGCGCTGGCCGGTGGCCGTGACCTGACGCCGAATGACTGGCGGCTCCTTGCCTTCCATTCATGGGCCGTCGACGAACAGCAGGTGGTGCCGAAACGCGAGGTGCCGGCCATGCTGAAGCGCCTCGCCGCGGCCTGCCCACCCGGCGAAAGCGAAACCGCGACCCGGCTCTGGCTGAAGGCGCTCGCGGCCACCGACACCAAGGCGCCGCCGACGGCTGCCGCCCGCCCGGCGGACGTCGACCGGCTCGGCGCGCTGCTGGGCGACACCGCGCTCGCGCGCCGCCACTACGACGTCCTCGCGAACAGCGCCGCCGACATCGTCCGCGCGCTGGCGCCGCGGCCTTCGACGTCACGCGATCGCCTCGTCGGGGCATTCGACCGACTCCTCGCGGAGTTCGAAGTCGACCCGGCACTGTCGCGGGCCGACCGCATCGGCGCGCTGATCGCCCGCATCGACCTCGCCGGCATCGATCTGCCCGAAGCCAAGTCGCCACCGGCGCGCCTCGCGGCCGCGCGCAGCCTCAAGCTTGCACCGTCGCTGCTGGCCGACGTGCGCGAGCAGGCGGCACGCGCCGATCGCGAGATCACCAACGGCTACGAGCGCCAGTCCGTCGTCACCGCGGCCGCCTACCTGCTCGCACACGCCGGCCTGATCGACGATTCGGATGCCCTGCTGAAGGCCAACCTGGCCAAGAGCCATTCGCCGTACTACCTGATGACCGAACTCGCCGACAACGCGGCGCAGCGCGGCGCCAATGCCGAGGCACTGAAGTGGCACCGCGAGGCCTGGGAGAAGAGCACCGGTCCGGCGACGCGGCTGCAGTGGGGGGCGCGCTACGTGGTCGCGCTGATCGACCTCACGCCTCGCGACACCGCAGCGATCGAGGCTGCGGCGACGCAGCTGATCGACGAGGCCGGCAGCCAGCCGAACGCTTTCTACGAGCGCAGCGCCAGGTCGCTGGCGCGAGTCGGCGCCAAGTTGCGCGACTGGAACCGCGGCGGCACCCACGCGGCGGCGCTGGCGCGGGTCGAGACACGAATTGGCGCGGTCTGCCGCCGCATCGACGGCGCCGACGCGCAACGTGCGACCTGCGACGGCCTGCTCAAGGCCGGGCCGAAGAAGGCCGCATGAGCCGTCTGAGCCGCTGAGCCGCCGCAGGCTCCGCGCACGACCTACTGCAGCGCGCTGACGCACAGGCGCGCTGCGCCGGTGCAGGTGCCGGCGAGCCATGGCCGACCCCGCACCGTGTGTTCCGAACCGCGTGCCTTAGCATCCGCGCCATGTCGAAGATGCCGTCCGGCCGCCGGGGCAGTCCACTCGCCGGTCTCGTCCTCGCCCTGGCTGCCTGGACGCTCGGTCCCGCTGCCGGCGCCGCGTCCCCGGCCGGTCCCGTCCATGCCCTGCCGGCCAGTGCGCCGGCATCGTCCCCCGCTCCTGCGCCCTGGGCGCATGCGTGGGCGCCCTTTGGGGTGACGCCGAAGTACCCCCGCGGCTTCGCTCACTTCGACTACGTCGATCCGGATGCCGTCAAGGGCGGCACCCTCTACCTCAGCAATCCCGATCGGCGCACCAGCTTCGACAAGTACAACCCGTTCACGGTCCGCGGTGCGGCGCCTGCCGGGGTCTCGATCTACATGTTCGAGTCGCTGGCGATCGCGTCAGGCGACGAGCCGGCGACGATCTATGGGCTGCTCGCCGAGGAGATGCAGGTCGCTCCCGACCTCTCGTCGGTCGCGTTCCGCATCAACCCCGCCGCGCGCTTCCTCAACGGCGACCCGGTGCTGGCCGCCGACGCGAAACATTCGTTCGAGATGCTGATCAGCAAGTACGCTTATCCGGCGTACCGCGTCGCCTTCGGCGGGGTGGCCGGCGTCACGGTCGAGGACGAGCGCACCATCCGCTTCGCGCTGAAGGACCGGACGATCGACACCGTCGGCGCGGTCGCGGGCCTGCCGGTGTTCTCGCGCAAGTGGGGGATGCGCCCCGACGGCACATTGAAGAACTTCGACGAGGTCGTCAACGAGACGCCGATCACCAGCGGCCCGTACCGGATCGGGCTGGCCGACAACGGCCGGCGCATCGAGTTCGAGCGGCGCGCCGACTACTGGGCCCGCGATCTCGGCGTGCGCCGGGGCTCCTACAACTTCGACCGTGTCGTCTACCGGTACTACAAGGACGGCGCGGTCTCGATGGAAGCCTTCAAGGCCGGCGAGTTCGACATCATCCAGGAGTATTCGGCGCGGCGCTGGGTGCGCCAGCATGCCGGGCCGAAATGGCGCGACGGGCGCATCAAGAAGGAAGTCTTCGTCACCGCCATGGGCCAGGGCATGCAGGCCTACCTGATGAACCTGCGCCGGCCGCTGTTCCAGGATCGGCGCGTGCGCGAGGCGCTCGACCTGGCGTACGACTTCGAGTGGGTGAACCGCTACGGCGTGTATCAGCGCACCTACAGCATGTTCTCGAATTCCGACTTCGCGGCCGAGGGACTTCCCGGCCCGGGCGAGCTCGCGCTGCTCGAGCCGTTCCGCTCGCAACTGCCGACGGAGGTCTTCGGGCTGCCCTATCGACCGCCGCGCAGCGACCAGTCGAAGTACGGCGTCCGCGACAACCTGCGCCGGGCGCGCGACCTGCTGGCTGCCGCCGGCTGGACCCTCGGCAGCGACAGCGTGCTGCACGACGCCGCCGGGCGTCGCCTGGAGTTCGAGTACCTGACGCCCGAGGACGGCGCGGATCGCACGACGGCGGTGTGGCGCAAGAACCTGGAAAAACTCGGCATCGTGATGAAGCTGCGCCGCGTCGACTACGCGCTCTACCGCAAGCGTCTGGAGGTCTATGACTTCGACATGGTGGCCATCGTGCAGGGCGATTTCACGCTGCCGTCGCCGATCGATTACATCGATGCCTTCGGTTCGCAGAGCGCCGATGTCCCGGGCGGCAACAACTTTCGCGGCCTCAAGAACCCGGTCGTCGACGCCCTGCTCGAGGCCATGAACCGCGCCAGGACGATGCCGGCCCTGCGCGACGCGGCGCGCGCGCTCGACCGGGTGGTGATGCACGAGCACTGGCAGGTGCCGGAGCTCTACTCGAACGCGTTCCGGGCTTCCTACTGGGATCGTTTCGGCCGGCCTAAGACCAAGCCGCTCTACTACACCATCGACAGTCCGAGTTCCGCGCTGCCGCCCTGGCCGATCACCACGTGGTGGATCCGCCCGGGCGCCGTGCGCTAGGCGTCCGACCGGCACGCGCATTCACCAGCCCGCCCGATTCCTCAGCCCGCCCGCCGAAAGCCGCCCGTGCTCGCCTACATCCTCAAGCGCATCGCCCTGATGGTGCCGACGCTGCTCGGCATCCTCACCCTGACCTTCGCCGTCATCCAGTTCGTGCCCGGCGGCCCGGTCGACCAGCTCGTCGCCGAGGCGAGGGCCTCCAGCAAGGGAGGCGGCGGCTACGCGGCGCGTCGTGACATCGACGCCAAGCAGCTGGCCGAGCTGAAGGCGCTGTACGGGTTCGACAAGCCGGCCCATGTGCGCTACGTCGAGATGCTGGGCAATTTCGCGCGCTTCGACCTCGGCCGCAGCTTCACGCAGAACAAGGATGTCTGGACGCTGATCAAGGAGAAGCTGCCGGTGTCGATCAGCCTGGGGCTGTGGACCTTTCTCGTCAGCTACCTGATCTCGGTGCCGCTCGGCATCGCCAAGGCGGTGCGCGAGGGCTCGGCGTTCGATGTCGCGACGACGCTGATCGTGCTGCTCGGCTACGCGATCCCGGGCTTCGTGCTCGGCGTCTTCCTGATCCAGATCTTTGCCGGCGGCACGTTCCTCGACTGGTTTCCGCTGCGCGGCCTGACCTCCGACAACTGGTCGGAGCTGTCGTGGCGGGCGCGGATCGTCGACTACTTCTGGCACCTGGCGTTGCCGCTCACCTGCATCGTCATCGGCAGCTTCGCGGTGATGACGATGCTCACCAAGAACACCTTCATCGAAGAAATGAGGAAGCAATACGTGCTGGTGGCGCGCGCCAAGGGCCTGTCGCAGCGCCGGGTGCTCTACAAGCACATCCTGCGCAATGCGCTGATCCCCATCGTCACCGGGTTTCCGGCGGCCTTCGTCGGCGCCTTCTTCGCCGGCTCGCTGCTGATCGAGACGCTCTTCTCCCTCGACGGCCTCGGGCTCCTCGGCTACGAGGCGGTGGTGCGGCGCGACTACCCCGTCGTCCTCGGCACGCTCTACCTGTTCACGCTGCTCGGTCTTGCGGTCAAGCTGGTCTCGGACCTGCTGTACGTGCTGGTCGATCCGCGCGTGCAGTTCGCGAGCGTGGCCAAGTGAGGGCGGGTCGATGAGCACGACGCCGCAACCCTCACTGGCGCCCGGCTCGACAGCGATGCCGCCGGCGGCGTCTACTCCGCCGCCGACGGCCGCGCTGCAGGAGGGCGGTGCGCCGCCGCTGCCGCGCCGTTCGCTGTCGCCGAACCGCCGCGCCTGGGAGCGCTTCAGACGCAACCGGATCGGCTACGCCGCGCTCTGGATCTTCGGCGTGCTGCTGGCCCTTGCCAGCATGGCCGAGTTGATCGCCAACGACCGGCCGCTGGTCGCTCGCTACCAGGGCGAGTGGGTCTTCCCGGTGTTCGACAACCCGCCGGAGCGGCGTTTCGGCGGCGACTTCGACACGCCGACCGACTGGCACGATCCCTACATCCGCGAGCGCTTCGCCAAGGACGGAAACTTCGCGCTGTTCGCGCCGATCGACCATTCCGCGGGATCGCTGAACTTCTTCGCCAAGGCGCCGGACCCGGCCGCGCCCGGCGACGGCCACTGGCTCGGCACCGACGAGTCGGGCCGCGACATGCTGGCGCGCCTGATCTACGGCTTTCGAATCAGCGTCTGGTTCGGTTTCGCGCTGACCTTCGCCGGCGTCGTCCTCGGTATCGTCGCGGGTGCCGTGCAAGGCTACTTCGGCGGCCGCGTCGACCTGTTCTCGCAGCGCCTGATCGAGATCTGGAACTCGGTCCCGGAGCTCTACCTGCTGATCATCTTCGCCTCGATCTTCGAGCCATCGATCCTCTTGCTGCTGGTGCTGCTGGCGCTCTTCGGCTGGGTGTCGCTGTCGGACTACGTGCGCGCCGAGTTCCTGCGCAACCGCTCGCTCGAGTTCGTGAAGGCGGCGCGTGCGCTCGGCCTGTCGAACCTGCAGATCATCCGCCGCCACGTGCTGCCGAACTCGATGACACCGGTGATCACCTTCCTGCCCTTTCGCATGAGCGCGGCGATCCTGGCGCTGACCTCGCTCGACTTCCTCGGCCTCGGCGTCCCGCCGCCGACGCCCTCGCTCGGCGACCTGCTGCGCCAGGGCAAGGAGAACCTCGACGCCTGGTGGATCACGGTGCCGACCTTCGTCGTGCTGGTCGTCACGCTGCTGCTGCTGACCTTCATCGGCGACGCCCTGCGTGACGCCTTCGACACGCGCAAGTCATGAGCGACACGCGCGCACCCGCGATCGCCGAGACAGCGCCGCTGCTGTCGATCGAGCACTTGAGCGTGCGCTTCGGCGACGCCACCGTGGTCGACGACGTCTCGTTCGACGTTCGTCCCGGCGAGAAATTCGCGCTCGTCGGCGAATCGGGCTCGGGCAAGTCCATCACCGCGCTGTCGGTGCTTCGCCTGGTGGACGCGGCGCACACCACCGGCCGCATCCGCTTCGACGGCGAGGAGCTGACCGCCAAGACCGAGCGCCAAATGCGTGGGGTCCGCGGCGCGGCGATCAGCATGATCTTCCAGGAGCCGATGACGGCACTGAACCCCCTGTACACGGTGGGCAACCAGATCGGCGAGGTCCTCGAGCTGCACGAGGGCCTGCGCAAGAACGCGGCCCGGGCGCGCGCCATCGAGCTGCTCGGGCGGACCGGCATTCCCGACCCGGAGCAGCGTGTGGACGTCTATCCGCACCAACTCTCCGGCGGCCAGCGCCAGCGGGCGATGATCGCGATGGCGCTGGCCTGCCGGCCGAAGCTCCTGATTGCCGACGAGCCGACGACGGCGCTCGACGTGACGATCCAGGCGCAGATCCTGGCGCTGCTCGACGACCTGCAGCGCGAGATGGGGATGGCGCTGCTCTTCATCACCCATGACCTCAACCTGGTGCAGCGTTTCTCGCACCGTGTGGGCGTGATGGAGCGCGGCCGGCTGGTCGAGACCGGCCTGACCGGCGAGGTCTTCGCGCGCCCCCGGCATCCCTACACGCAGCGCCTGATCGCGAGCCGGCCGGAGCGGATCGTCGAGCCGATCGCCGCGGACGCGCCTGTACTCGTCGAAGCGCGCGAAGTCGACGTCGCCTTCCACGTCTCGCGCGGCTGGTTCTCTAGCCGGCGCGTCGATGCGGTGCGCAACGCGACCCTGCAGCTGCGGCGCGGCGAGACGCTCGGCATCGTCGGCGAGTCGGGCTCGGGCAAGACCACGCTCGGCATGGCGCTGCTGGCCCTGCAGCCGATCGCCGCCGGCGAGGTCGATTTCGCCGGCGTGCGCATCGACAACGCCGATCGGCGCGCGTTGCGCGGCATGCGGCGTCGCATGCAGGTGGTGTTCCAGGATCCGTTCGCGTCGCTCAGTCCGCGGATGACGGTCGGGCAGATCGTCGGCGAGGGGCTCGCCCTGCATCGCCCGGAACTCTCGCGCGACGCGCGCGACGCCCTGGTGCTGCAGATGCTCGACGAAGTCGGCTTGAGCGCGCGCCACGGCGTCGACGACGTCCTGCAACGCTACCCGCACGAGTTTTCCGGCGGCCAGCGCCAGCGCATCTCGATCGCCCGCGCGGTGGTCCTGCATCCGGAGGTGCTGGTGCTGGACGAGCCGACCTCGGCGCTCGACGTTTCCGTGCAGCAGCAGGTGCTGGCGTTGCTGGTCGAACTGCAGCGCCGTTACGGCATGAGCTATGTCTTCATCAGCCACGATCTGGCGGTGGTCCGGGCGATGGCGCACCGCGTGCTGGTGATGAAGGACGGCGTCGTCGTCGAGGAGGGCGAGGCCGAGGCCCTGTTCGCCGCGCCTGGCGAGGCCTATACCCGCGCGCTCGTCGCCGCGGCGCACCTCGCCTGAGGCCAGCGCGCAAGAGGGCGGCCGGGGCGCGCCGCAGCCGGGCGCCCCACAAGATGGGTCTTCGAGCAGCCCTCGACCGAACGCGGCAGAGGACCGGAAAGCCTTCGCCGGTCTAGCGCGGGGCGCGTCTGGCGGCGCCGACCCGGACCTCGTAGCGCACGCGCTTTTCGGCATCGGCGAAGCGCAGCGCGTTGCCGTCCCAGTGGGCGTCGGTGAGGAATTCGTCGATCTGCATGGCTCCGTGCATCACGACGACCGCCGCCTGCTGCGGCCTGACGTGGACGATGTAGACGATGTAGACGATGTCGCTGACCCGCGCCCGCAACGTTCCACCGGGGCGCAGGTCAGCCTCGGCCGGACCGCAGTTCGGCGCCGCGTCGGCATTGACGACGCAGAGGGTGGCGTCGTAGCGGCCGGGCGCCGGCGCGGGAGCGCCGGCGGCCACCGCGCCCCCACCGAGTGCGCTGGCGGCAGCCAGCAGGACCGCGGCAGCATCGGTTCGTGCCGAAGGCCGACGTGCGGGAGGGTGGCCAGGACGCATGGGCCGCGGTCAAGCGCCTACTTCACCAGGCCTTCGGCCACCAGCGCTTCCTGGACTGCCGGCCGGGCACCGACGCGGGCCATGTACGCGTTCAGGTTGGCCAGCTCGGCGACATCGATGCCGGTGTACGCAGTCCAGCGCACGACGGTGAAGAGGTACGCGTCGGCGACGCTGAAGGCGTCGCCCATCAGGTATTGCTTGCCGGCGAGTTCGCCATCGACCCATTCGAGCCGCTTCTTCGCGCGGGCGCGCATCAGCGCCTTGGCCTCCTCCGGCATCGCCGGGTTGAAGACGCCGCCGATCCCCTTGTGGAGCTCGGTGCTGATGAAGTTCAACCATTCGACGAGGCGGTAGTGGGCCATCGTGCCGGACGCCGGGGCGAGGTTCTTTCCGGGCACCTGGTCGGCGATGTACTGGACGATCGCCGGGCCCTCCGTGAGGCGCTGGCCGTCGTCGAGCTCGAGCAGCGGGACGTAGCCCTTCGGGTTGATCCCGTAGTAGTCGGTGCCGTCGGGGAGCTTGTGCGTCTTCGTGCTGGCCAGCACCGGCTCGAACTCCAACCCGGCCTCGCGCAGCACGATGTGCGGAGAGAGGGAACAGGCGCCGGGGCTGTAATAGAGCTTCATGGATGCGATCCTTGCGGGTAATGCGGAGGTGAATTAGAACGCGGGCTGCGGATTGCTGCTGACGGCTTGCGTTTCGCGGCGCCGACCGCATCTGCTTGCCTCTGCAAAGGAGCTCGTCGATGAATACCGTCACCTCATCCCTGCTGCGCTCGCGTGGCGTCGAGCGCCTGGTGCGCGGACAGCCCACGTCCGACGGCGCCGGCGTCAAGCTGACACGCCTCTTGACGCAGCCGCTGCAGCGACGCCTGGATCCGTTCCTGATGCTCGACGCCTTCGGCAGCGACGCCGCCGGCGACTACATCGGCGGATTCCCCGAGCACCCGCATCGCGGCTTCGAGACGGTGACGATCATGCTCGACGGCCGGATGCGCCATCGCGACAGCGTCGGCAACGTCGGCCTTCTCGAGCCCGGCAGCGTGCAGTGGATGACGGCGGGGCGCGGCATCATCCATTCGGAGATGCCGGAGCAGCAGGCCGGTCGCATGGCCGGCTTCCAGCTCTGGGTGAACCTGGCCGCCGCCGACAAGATGACGGCGCCGGCATATCGCGACATCGCCCCCGAGGCGGTGCCGGTGCGCACCCTCGACTCCGGCGTCAGCGTCCGGGTGATCGCCGGCGAGGCGCTCGGCACCAGCGGCGCGGTGACGCGGCCGACGACCGAGCCCATCGTCCTCGATATCTCGTTGCCCGCCGGAGCAAGCTTCGACGCGATGCTGCCGCCGGGGCACAACGCCTTTGCTCACGTCTACGCGGGGTCGGTCGAAATCGGGGGCGCGCAGGCGACCGCCGTCGACAGCGGCACGATGGCGATCCTCGGCAACGACGCCGAGGCCGACGGTGTGCGCTTGCAGGCCACGGGCGGGGGCCCGGCACGGGTGCTGCTGGTCGCCGGCAGGCCGCTCGGCGAGCCGATCGCGCAGTACGGCCCCTTCGTCATGAACACCCGGGCGCAGATCGAGGAGGCGGTCGCCGATTTTCAACGAGGCGCACTCGCCGGTTGAGGCGCGGTGCTATGGTGAGGCCCCCACACGCACCGATCAAGCCATGACACGAAGCACGCTCGACGAGTCCCGCCTGCATCCTGCGATTCGCGACAAGGTCGCCAACCTGCATGCCGACATCGTCCACAACGTGCAGGCGGCGACAGCCTCGAATCCGGTGCTCGTCGTCGGCATGGCGCAGAACCCCTTCTGCCGCAAGGCGCGCCGCCTGCTGGATGCCGCGGCCCTGCCGTACCACTACCTCGAGTACGGCAGCTATCTAAGCCAGTGGCGCAAACGCAATGCCTTGAAGATGTGGAGCGGCTGGCCGACCTTCCCGATGGTTTTCGTCAAGGGCGTTCTCATCGGCGGCGCGACGGAACTCGGCGCCATGATCGACAGCGGCGAACTCAAGCGCATGCTCGGCGAGTAGGCGCAGCACCGACCGCATGCCTCGAACCTGCGCTGTCGCCGTCGCGCTGGCGCTGGCGCTGGCGTTCGGTCTTGCGGTCGGCGCACGTGCGGCCCCGCTGGCCGATTGCCGCGTCGCCGGGCTCGCGCACGAAGTGCAGTGCGGATCGGTCCGCCGTCCGCTCGATCCGCAGCAGCCCGCCGGCGTGCAGATCGACGTGGCCTACGTCGTCGTGCCGGCGCTGGCGCGGCGCAAGCATCCGGACCCGGTGTTCGTGCTCGCCGGGGGTCCGGGTCAGAGTGCGGTCGCCATCGCGCCGCAGCTGATGCCGGTGCTCGCCCGGCTGAACAACCGCCGCGACATCGTTTTCGTCGACCAGCGCGGCACCGGCCGCTCGGCGCCGCTCGAATGCGAAGAAGCCAGCCGCGAGCCGCTGAGCGACCAGACCGATTCCGAACGCCAGCTCGCCCGGCTCGCCCAGTGTCGCGCCCGGCTCGAGCGGCTGCCCTACGTCGCCGGCCCTTTCGGCCTGCGCTTCTACACGACGACCATCGCGATGCAGGACCTGGATGCGATCCGGCGTGCGCTCGGCGCCGAGCGCATCGATCTCGTCGGCGCCTCGTACGGGACGCGCGCGGCGCTCGAATACCTGCGCCAGTTCCCGGGTGCGGTGCGCCGGATGGTCCTCGACGGCGTGGCCCCACCGGACATGGTGTTGCCAGCGAGCTATTCCACCGACGCGCAAGCCGCGCTCGACGGTGTGTTCGCGGCGTGCGCGGCCGAGCCGCCCTGCGCGCGCGCGCATCCGGCGTTGCGCGACGACTGGAAAGCGCTCCTCGCGAGCGTCCCGAAGACGGTCCGCGTCGCCGATCCGCTGAGCGGTGTGCAGGAGCCCATGCGCCTGACCCGCGAGGCGCTGCTCGGCATGGTTCGCGGCCCGCTCTATGTGCCGGCACTGGCGGCGGCGCTGCCGGCCGCGATCGATGCCGCGGCGCAGGGCCGCTACGAGGGGCTGGCCGGCCTCGGCGCGATGCTGGCATCGCGCAAGGGGACGCAGCTGGCGATGGGCATGCATTTCTCGGTGGTGTGCGCGGAAGACCTGCCGCTGCTGGCCACCGCGCACGACCGGCCCGGTGCGGACTTCGGTGACGAACTCGCGCGCTTCTACGCCCGCGCTTGCGCGGACTGGCCACGGGGGGACGTGCCGGCCGCCTTCTACCGCGTGAGCCCGAGCCCGGCGCCGGTGCTGCTGCTGAGCGGCGGCGCCGATCCGGCGACGCCACCCCGGCACGCGGGTCGCGTCGCGGCGGCGCTCGGGCCGGCCGCACGTCAGGTGGTGGTCGCGAATGCGGGGCATGGGCTGCTCGGGCTCGGCTGCATGCGCGACGTCGTCTTTCGCTTCATCGACGTCGAGGATGCGGCTGCGGCGGTAGCGGTCGATGCCGCCTGCGTCGAGCAGGTGCCGCGGCCGCCGGCATTCCGTCCGCCGACGACCGAACCCGGGCGGGCCGGATGATCGTCGTCGCGGGCTTGGCCAAGCGCTTCGGCACGGCGGCGCGCGGCATCGACGCGGTCCGCGACGTCGGCTTCACCGCGGCGGATGGCTCCATCACCGGTTTGCTCGGGCCGAATGGCGCCGGCAAGACGACCACCCTGCGGTTGCTCGCAGGACTCATCACCCCGGATGCCGGCCGGATGACGGTTGACGGTATCGACGTCGCCGCGCAACCGCGTGCCGCCCTGGCGCGCATGGGCGTGCTGACCGATGCGCGCGGGCTCTATCCGCGCCTGACGGCACGCGAGAACATCGTCTACTACGGCGCCCTGCAAGGCATGGTGCGGGAGGCAGCACATGCGCGGGCCGAAGGCCTGGCCGAGATGCTCGACATGAAGTCGCTGCTGGAACGGCGCACCGCGGGTTTCAGCCAGGGCGAGCGCATGAAGACCGCACTGGCGCGTGCGCTCGTCCACGACCCCGCCAACATCGTCCTCGACGAGCCCACCAACGGCCTCGACGTGCTGGCGACACGGGCATTGCGCGAGAGTCTGCGCTGGTTGCGCACGCCCGCTGGCGGCGCCAAGTGCATTCTCTTTTCGACCCACATCATGCAGGAGGTGGCCAAGCTCTGCGACAGCGTCGCGGTCGTCGCCGACGGGCGGACCGTCGCGATCGGCACGGTCGACGAGTTGCTGGCGCGTACCGGCGAGGGCGACTTCGAGGAGGCCTTCGTCGCGCTGGCTTATGCGGGCGCCGCCGCCTCGGCGCCGCGCCGTTCTGCCACCACCACCGTCCCGACGCCGCGCTCTTCCGCAAGAGCCGTCGGCGGGCCCGCCGATGCGTGACGGCCGCGCCTTCATGGCGGTGTTCATGAAGGAACTCGTCGACGCCCTGCGCGACCGGCGCACGCTGCTGGTCGTGCTGGTGTCGTCGGTGCTGCTGGGCCCGGCGGTGCTGATCGCGGTGTCGTCGCTGGTCGCCACCCTCGAGGCCGGGGCGGAGCGGCGCGAGGTCTATGTCGCCGGCGCCGCGCACGCGCCGAGCCTCGTCAACTTCCTCGAGCGCCAGACCTACACCGTCAAGACGGCACCGGTCGACTACGAGGCGCGGTTGCGCGTCGCGGCCCTCGCGGAGCCGGTGGTGGTGATCCCTCAGGACTTCGACGAGGCGCTGGTCCGCGGCGAGCGGCCGCGCGTCGAAATCGTTTCGGACAGCGCCAATCAGCGCGCCCAGTCGGGCGTGCGGCGTATCGAGAGCCTGCTCGGCGGCTTCGCGCGCGAGCGCACCGTCCTCACGCTGGCGCTGCGCGGCGTGGCGCCGACCGTGCTCGAGCCTCTGCAGCTCGAGGACCGCGATCTCGCCAACGTCCGGACCCGCGGCTCGCAGTACACCTTCATGCTGCCGTTCTTCGTCATCATGGCCGTGCTCTACGGCGCGCTCAACGCGGCGCTCGACACCACCGCAGGCGAGCGCGAACGGGGCTCGCTGGAGCCGTTGCTGATGAACCCGCCGCCGCGCTGGACCGTCGTTGCCGGAAAATGGGCCGCCGTGGCCGCGATTGCAATGATGATCGCCGTGCTGAGTTCGTTCAGCTTCCTGCCGGCGCAGTGGCTGCTGCGCAGCGAGACGCTGGCCGCGATGTTCCAGTACGGCGTGCGCGAGGCGCTGCTCTTCCTCGCCGTGCTGCTGCCCTTCGCGGCGGCCCTGGCGGCGGTGCTGATGGCCGTGGCGATCCGCTGCAAATCGTTCAAGGAGGCCCAGGCGAGCTCGACCGTCGTCGTCCTCGGCGTCTCGCTGCTGCCGCTGGTGACCGTGTTCGACCCGGGCGCGGAAGCCCCCTGGCAGCTGTGGGTGCCGGCACTGGCGCAGAACATGCTGATGACGCGGGTGCTGAAGGGCGAGGCGCTCGGCGCCGCGCCGATGCTCATTTCCTGGGGCGTCTGCGCGGTCCTGGCGCTCGCCGGCACCTGGTTCGTGGCGCGCTCGCTGCGCGGCGCCGCCGTCCGATGAGGGGGTCGCCGATGAGCGTGTCGCCCAAGAGCGGCGCTGCGCCGTCGTCCAGGCCCCCAACGGCACGACCGGCTTCGACAAGATGGCGATCATCGATCTCGCACCGGTGGTGGCGATGACGTTGCGCTGGCGCTGCTGCCGCTTCAACGACCTGACGGTGATGGAACTGCAGAACATCTTTGCCGCACGCCAGCAGGTGTTCGCGCTCGAGCAGCATTGCATCTACCTCGACGTCGACGGGCACGACGAAGATGCCTGGCACCTGGCGGCGTGGCCGGACGATGCGCGGGGGCCGCTGGCCTATGCGCGTGTTCTCGATCCCGGCAACAAGTACGCCGAGCCGTCGATCGGGCGGGTGCTGACCGTCGAGCGGGCCCGTGGTACCGGTCTGGGCCGAGAACTCGTGGCGCGGGCGATCGCCCAGTGCGACGCCGTCTGGCCGGGACGGGGGATTCGCATCTCGGCCCAGTCGCGGCTCGAGCGCTTCTACGCAGGGTTCGACTTCGAGCCGGTCGGTCCTCGATACCTGGAGGACGGAATCCCCCACACCGAGATGCTGAGACCGGGAGGAGCCTAGAGAGACGTCGCCGGGGCGGCCTCACCGCGGTATCGCCCGGCACCTGCTCAATACAATTCGCATGCGGGAGAAGGCAAGGCGATGTTGTTTCCGAAACAGTTCGACGTGATCGTGGTCGGTGGCGGTCATGCCGGCACCGAGGCTGCGCTCGCCGCTGCGCGGATGGGAGCGTCGACGTTGCTGCTGACGCACAACATCGAAACCCTCGGCCAGATGAGCTGCAACCCGTCGATCGGCGGCATCGGCAAGGGCCACCTCGTCAAGGAGATCGATGCGCTCGGGGGTGCCATGGCGGCGGCCGCCGACGAGTCCGGGATCCACTTCAGGATCCTGAACGGGTCCAAGGGGCCGGCGGTGCGGGCCACGCGCGCCCAGGCCGACCGGATCCTCTACAAGGCGGCCATCCGCCGGCGCCTGGAGAATCAGCCCAATCTGACCCTGTTCCAAGGGGCGTGCGATGACCTCATTGTCACCGGAGACCGTGTGACAGGGGTTGTGACGCAAGTGGGTATTCGCTTCGATGCGTTGTCCGTGGTTCTGACCGCAGGCACCTTTCTCGATGGCAAGGTGCATGTCGGCCTGAACCAGCATGCCGCGGGGCGGGCAGGCGATCCCCCTGCAGTGACCTTGTCGGCGCGCCTGAAGGAACTCAAGCTGCCGCAGGGTCGCCTGAAGACGGGCACGCCGCCGCGCCTCGACGGGCGAACGATCGACTTCTCGCGGCTGGTCGAGCAGCCAGGCGACGGTGCGGGCGCCGTCGACGCGCCTGCCGGGCGGGTCCCGGTCTTCGGCTTCCTGGGCCGCGCCGATCAGCATCCGCGGCAGATTTCATGCTGGATCACGCAGACGAACGAGCGCACCCACGACATCATCCGTTCGGGCTTTGCGCGCAGCCCGATGTTCATCGGCGTGATCGAAGGCGTCGGCCCGCGCTACTGTCCGAGCATCGAGGACAAGGTCAACCGTTTCGCCGACCGCGGCTCCCACCAGATCTTCCTGGAGCCTGAAGGGCTGTCGACACGCGAGTTCTATCCGAATGGCATCTCGACGTCGCTGCCGTTCGACATCCAGTTGGCGGCAGTGCGGTCGATCGCGGGGCTCGAGCAGGCGCACATCCTGCGCCCGGGCTACGCGATCGAGTACGACTACTTCGATCCGCGAGGCCTCCAGCAGAACTTCGAGACGCGGGCCATTGCCGGGCTCTTCTTCGCCGGCCAGATCAACGGCACGACCGGCTACGAGGAGGCCGCCGCACAGGGGCTCTACGCCGGCGTCAATGCCGTGCGCCATGTTCGGGGCGAGGCGGATTGGCTGCTGCGCCGCGACGAGGCCTACCTCGGCGTGCTGGTGGACGACCTCGTATCCAAGGGCGTGACCGAACCATACCGGATGTTCACCAGCCGCGCCGAATACCGGTTGCAGCTGCGCGAAGACAACGCCGATGCCCGTCTCACCCCGGTCGGGCGGGCCTTGGGTCTCGTCGATGACAGTCGTTGGGAAGTCTTCGAACGCAAGCGCGAGGCCGTGCGGGCTGAAACCGAACGTCTTCGCCGTACCCGGGTCGGAGGCCGTGGCGCGCTGTCTTTGCTCGGCCAATCGCTGGAGCGCGACTACTCCTTGCTGGAACTGCTGCGACGGCCCGGTGCAGCGTACGACGACGTCACGGCGCTGGAGAGCTCAGGCGACGATGGTCGTGAAGTCGTTTCACGTGAAACATTGCGGATGAATCTGGGCACCGAGGTCGCTGACGCCGTGATCGAGCAGGTCCAGATCGCCATCAAGTACGCCGGGTACGTAGAGCGCCAGAACGACGCGGTGGCGCGAGCTGTCGGCGACGATTCGATCGTGCTTCCCGATGCGATCGACTACGCGGAGGTCAGGGCGCTGTCGAACGAGGTCCGGCAGATTCTCGGGCGCCAGCGGCCGGTCACGCTCGGACAGGCGAGCCGCTTGCCCGGTGTCACGCCGGCGGCGGTCTCGCTGCTGAAGGTTTACCTCAAGAAGCGCCGACGCGGCGAATCCGAATCGACGGGGCATCTCGAGAGCGCAGACGCGTGATCGGCGGCGCAAGACCAGAGGGATCGTCGGTGCAGTCGCCGGCTGCGGATCTGACCCATGCCGGTCGCATGCTCGGCGTCCCTCTGGATGCGCAACAGGTGGACTCCCTCGCTCGATTCCTGAGCTTGCTGCAGCGATGGAACGCCACCTACAACCTGACCTCGATCAGGGATCCGGCGCAGATGCTGACGCATCATCTGTTCGACTGTCTGGCCGTTGTGCCTGCGCTGACGCGACGCCTCGACGGCCTCCCGAAGCCGCGATTGCTGGACGTGGGCAGCGGCGCCGGTCTGCCGGGAGTGGTGATCGCGGTTGCCCTTCCCAGCCTAGCAGTGACGTGCGTCGACGCTGTCGGAAAGAAGGCGGCATTCGTACGTCAAGTGGCGGCGGAACTCTCCCTGCCGAACCTGCGGGCGGCGCACGCCCGGGTCGAGGCGCTGCGGGAGCCCCCGTTCGACGTCATCGTCTCACGTGCCTTCGCCTCGATCTCCAACTTCGTGCGGTCGACGCGGCATCTTCTGGCGCCGGAGGGGTCATGGCTCGCGATGAAGGGCAAGGCGCCCGCCGCGGAAATGTCCGCCCTGCAGCCTGGCCTGAGGTTTCACGTGGAACCATTGAACGTACCCGGACTGGATGCCGATCGTTGCCTGGTCTGGGTCGATCCGTTGTCCTGAATCCACGGCGGTTTGCGCCCGAAGGGCTGTCTGCCGAGAATGCGCAGCCTGCCACCCCGGAACGCATCTGTCCGGGCCAACGACTCCGTCCGGAATGCCTGAATGGCCAGAATATTTTGCGTCGCCAACCAGAAGGGCGGCGTCGGCAAGACGACCACCACGGTCAACCTCGCCGCCGGCCTCGCCCGCATCGGCAAGCGCGTCCTCGTGGTCGACCTGGATCCCCAGGGCAACGCGACGATGGGCTCGGGGATCAACAAGCGCTCGCTCGAGCTCAGCGTCTATGACGTGCTGCTGGAAAGCTCGACTGTCGCCGAGGCGCGTCAGCGCGCGGAGAGGGCGCAGTACGACGTTCTCGGAGCCAACCGCGATCTGGCCGGAGCGGAAATCGAGCTTGTCGGACTGGAACGCCGCGAGCAGCGCCTGCGCGATGCACTCGGCCCGGTGCTGGACGACTACGACTTCATCCTCATCGACTGCCCGCCGAGCCTGAGTCTGCTGACGCTCAACGGCCTGTGCTGCGCGCACGGTGTGATCGTGCCGATGCAGTGCGAATATTTCGCCCTCGAAGGGCTGAGCGATCTGGTCAACACCATCCGGCAGGTGCATGGAAACCTGAACCCGGGATTGCAGATCATCGGCCTGCTGCGCGTCATGTTCGATGCCCGCATCACGCTGCAGCAGCAGGTCAGCGAGCAACTCAAGGCGCACTTCGGCGCGAAGGTCTTCGACACGGTCATCCCGCGCAACGTCCGCCTCGCCGAGGCACCGAGCTATGGCTTGCCGGGTGTCGTGTTCGATCCCGCTTCGAAGGGCGCTCTCGCCTTTGTCGAATTTGCCCAGGAAATGGTTCAGAGAATCGAAACGATGTAAGCGAACACTATCAATGGTTGTGACTTTCGACTCCACGTTGCTCTCTCGGATCGAAGATGCAGGGTTGAATGCGAGCGCGCCGCCGCAACAGCGCTGGCTCGATGGCTGGCTGGTCAGGCTCTCGCCGGGCAAGGCCAAGCGGGCACGTTGCATCAATGCCGTGGCGAACGGCCGAACAGGTGTCGCCGACAAGCTCGACCGATGTCGAGAGCTCTACGCCGCCGCCGGACTCCCCCTGTACGTTCGCGTGACGCCGTTCTCGCTGCCGCCGGCGCTCGACGCCGACCTGGCCGGTCTCGGGCTCGTGCACGAGGACGACACGCGCGTCATGGTGACGACCGACCTGCCGACGCCGGCCGACGCGCCGTTGCCGCCAGGTCATCGCCTCGAACTCCTGGGTCACGCCGCGTTCGCCAGCCTCGTCGGTGGCTTTCGGGGATCCAGCCGCGCCGAGTGCAGCGCCCACGCGCAGCGCCTGGCGCAGTCGCCCGTGCCGTACCGGGCCTGTGCAATCGTGGATGCCGAAGGGGTCGCCCTGGCCTGCGGACAAGCCGCCACGGAGGGGGACCTGGTCGGTCTGTATGACGTCTACACGTTGCCATCCGCGCGGGGCCGCGGGTTGGGCAGCGCGCTGTGCGGGCAGATACTCGGCGCTGCGCGCGACCGCGGCGCGCGAGTGGGGTATCTTCAGGTCGATGCCGGCAACGAGGATGCCCGACGCATCTACCGCCGTCTCGGCTTCGCCGATGCCTATTCGTATCACTACCGGTTGCTGCCCCCGTTGCACCAAAGCGCGGGAGCGCCCGACTTTCAGGCCTAGAGACCCTTGCCTTCGTCGATGCCCAGGTGGACGTTCATCGTCTGCACGGCCGCGCCGCTGGCCCCTTTCCCGAGGTTGTCGAGGCGGGAGATCAGGATCGCCTGTGTCTCGTTGGCGAACACGAAGATATCGACCCGGTTCGTGTCATTGCAGGCCTGAACGTCGAAGTAAGTACTTTCCAACGTAGCAGGATCGCGCAGAGGCATGACACGGATGAAGCGCTCGTCCGCATAGCGCGCCGAGAGCGCGTCGTGCAACGACCGGGCGGTCGTGCCACCGGCGAGCTGGGCGAAGTGCAGCGGAACCGAAACCGCAAGTCCCTTGTAGAACGGACCCACGATCGGCATGAACACCGGTGGCGTCCCCAGCCCACTGTGCCGGGCCATTTCGGGAACGTGCTTGTGATCCAGGCGCAACCCGTAGGGCATCGGCGCATCGAGCTTCGGGTTCCCGCCGGCCTTGTAGATCTCGATCATCTTCTTGCCGCCACCGGAATAGCCGGTGATGGAAGTTGCCGAAACCGGCGTCGAAGCAGCCACCAGACCCGCATCCACCAACGGCCGCATCAGCAGGATGAAGCCGGAGGAATGGCAGCCGGGATTGGCGATGCGCTTGCTGGCGCGCAGGCGCTCGCGCTGGTCCGGGGCCAGCTCGGGAAGCCCGAAGACCCACCCGGGTGCGGTCCGATGGGCCGTGCTGGCGTCGATCACGCAGGTCTCGGGATTGGAGACGAGCGCAACCGCCTCGCGCGCCGCGGCATCCGGCAGGCAGAGGAAGGCGATGTCGGCCGCGTCGAGGAGGCGGGCACGCTCGGCCGCGTCCTTGCGCTTGTCGGCGTCGATGCGCAGCACCTCGATATCGTCGCGCTGCGCCAGATACTCGTGGATGCGCAACCCCGTGGTGCCTTCCTGGCCGTCGACGAACGCGCGGTACTTCATCCCGAACTCCTGATTCCAGGACCACAGGATAAGCGACCTGACGCTGCGCTGCGATCAGCGACCCGACGCTGCGCTGCGATCTCGGCGCTCGCCGACGCGGTGGGTTTGGCGTTCGCCTCGCCGCGGGGTTTGCGTGGAGCTTCGGGGCGCATCCATCAAGGACAATCCGCGCATGGCGACGAAGAAACCCAAGGGCCTGGGCCTCGGCCTCGAGGCCCTGCTCGGCCCCAGCGTCCGCGAGAACGGCGAGGGCGCGCCACGCGACGCCGACGGCACCCCGCGGACGCTCAAGCTGGGCCAGTTGCAGCCCGGAAAGTACCAGCCGCGCACCCGCATGGACGAAGGCGCGCTCTACGAACTGGCCGAGAGCATCAAGGCTCAGGGGATCATGCAGCCCGTCCTGGTGCGCCGCCTGACTGCAGCCGCAGGCGCCACCGGGCCCTCGCCGTTCGGCGCCGCCGCGGGCGCGGCGCGCTACGAGGTCATCGCGGGGGAGCGGCGGGTGCGCGCCGCACGCCTGGCGGGGTTGACCGAAGTGCCCGTCCTGGTGCGCGACGTGCCCGACGAAGCGGCGGCAGCGATGTCGCTGATCGAAAACATCCAGCGCGAGGACCTGAACCCGCTGGAAGAGGCCCAGGGCCTGAAGCGCCTGACCGACGAGTTCGGCATGACCCACGAGGCCGCCGCGCAGGCGGTCGGGCGCTCGCGCAGCGCCGCCAGCAATCTGCTGCGCCTTCTGAACCTGACCGAGCCGGTCCAGCAGATGCTGCTGGCCGGTGATCTGGACATGGGCCACGCGCGAGCCCTGCTGCCGCTCGAAGGCGCGCAGCAGATCCTTTGCGCCAACGAGATCGTCGCCCGCAAGTTGAGCGTGCGCGAAGCCGAGGCGCTTGCCGCACGGAAGGGGGCGCGGGTCGGCCGTCAGGCGCGACTTCTGAGAACGGCCGCCGACAAGCCGCGCGATCTGCAGCGCATCGAGCAGGCGTTGTCGGACGCCCTCGCGGCCGCTGTCGAGATCCGGGTGCGCAAGCGCACCCGTCGGGGCGAACAGGGCGAGGTCGCGATCCAGTTCGGCTCGCTCGACGAACTCAACGGTCTGCTCGAACGTCTCGGGCTGCCGCGATCCTGAGGCGCGTCGCGGCGCATCGTTTCCGATGCGGCCGGCACCGGGCGGCGCTGCCGGGTGCCGGCCGGCGCGGCCGGGCCTCGCTCTCTAGGTTGCGGGCCAGGTGCGATAGCGCTCGATGTCGAAGCGCCGGGTCCGGTGGCGAAAGCGGAAGGTGAAGTCCGGCCACAGTGTCGGGTTGCTGCCGTCCGGCGCCATGTACCAGCTGCGGCAGCCCCCCGTGGCCCAGACGGTGCGCGCCATTCGCGCTTGCACTTCGACGTTGTACGCGTCCTGGACTTCGGCGCGTACGTCCACGGCCGCGAGGCCCGCGTGTCGCATCGACCGCAACCCGTCCAGGATATAGCGGGCCTGGCTCTCGATCATGTAGATCATCGAGTTGTGGCCGAGGCCGGTATTGGGTCCCGTCATCAGGAAGAGATTCGGGAAGCCCGCGACCGTGGTCCCCAGATAGGCCCGCGGACCGCGGGACCAGGCCGCATCCAGCGACAAGCCGCCGCTGCCGAACACCGGGAAGGGATTGCCGCAGGCCGTCTGGAAGCCGGTCGCGAAGATCAGCACGTCGGCCGCATGGAACGAGCCGTCGGCGGTGTGGACGCCGTCGGTCGCGATGCGCTCGATCGGGTGCGTGACGACGTCCACGTTGGGGCGCTGCACGGCGGCGTAGAAGTCGTTGGAGAGCAGGATGCGCTTGCAGCCGAGGACATAGGGCGGTGTCAGTTTCGAGCGCAGCGTCGGGTCGGCCACCTGATGGTGCATGTAGCGCAGCACCTGGCCTTGTGCCCGTTTCAGGATGCCGGGCCAGCGCGTGAAGAACGCCGCGCGGTACTCGCGGGCGATGTAGTCGACGCCGCGCAGCAGGCGCTGCCACGCCGGATGTCGGGCAAGGCGGTGGCGCTCGGCCGGGCGGAGCGCGCGGTCGGGCTTCGGGATGATCCACGGCGCCGTGCGCTGAAACAGCGTCAGGTGCGCCACCGCAGGGGCGATCTCCGGAACGAACTGGATGGCGCTCGCACCCGTTCCGATCACTGCGATGCGCTGCCCCGCGAGCGTCACGTCGTGACGCCAGCGGGCCGAGTGAAAGACAGGCCCGGCGAAATCGTCGAGGCCGGCCAAGGCGGGGATCGAGGGCCGACTCAAGCCTCCCGTGGCACCGACCAGCACGCGCGCCAGCAGGCGGACCTTGCCGTTGATCGTCAGTTCCCATTGTGCCGACGCCTCGTCGAAGCGCGCCTCGGTGACCGCGGCATTGCAATGGAGATGCGCATCCAGCTGGTACTTTTCGACGCAGTGCTCGACGTAGGTCTTGAGCTCGGGCTGCCGCGGGTAGACGCGCGTCCAGTCGGGATTGGGCTCGAAGGAAAAGGAGTAGAGATTCGATGCGATGTCGCATGCCGCTCCGGGATAGTGGTTGTCGCGCCAGGTGCCGCCCACGGACGCTGCCTGCTCGAGCAGCACGAAATCGTCGAGGCCTGATCGACGCAGCCCGATCGCGACGCACAGTCCCGAGTAGCCGGTGCCGACGATGGCGATATCGGTCCGTGCCGGCAACGCCGGGGCGCTGTTGTCTGTCATGCACATCTCCTGGTCACGGCTGGGTTTTCACGAAGGCACCTTGCGAAACTTTGCACGCACGCAACGGGTCTGTGGTTCATATGCAGTCAACGGGTTCTGTTGCGGCACGTTGTTTGCTAATCTTCCCTTGTCGCGCTGCAGAGGAGCAAGGCCGCAAAGACCCCGGTTATCGGGGCATGCCATGCGCGACGACGGACGAAGCTTGACAGATGCATTGCTGATGCTCAGGAAAGCTCTGATGGCGCCCACCGGGTTTCATCAGAACTTCCCCAGACGTGGAGGGGCATGACCCTCGACGCCTCCCTTGCACAGGAGATCAGCATGGATGTCATCAGCAATTTCGCAGCGCGCTTCGAACGCAGCCGCGAAGAAGAGCTGTCGATCGAGGACTACCTCGACGAGTGCCGCAAGAGCCCGGTGGCTTATGCGACCGCCGCCGAGCGCATGCTCCAGGCGATCGGCGAGCCGAAGATGGTGGACACGCGCAACGATCCACGG
Source organism: Burkholderiales bacterium (assembly GCA_038318385.1). Lineage (GTDB taxonomy): Bacteria > Pseudomonadota > Gammaproteobacteria > Burkholderiales > Burkholderiaceae_C > Schlegelella_A. The sequence goes on from JBBQCD010000064.1 coordinate 22,616, forward strand.
CTCTCGCGCATCTTCGCGAACAAGGTCATCAAGATCTATCCGGCCTTCGCCGAGTTCTACGGCATGGAGGATGCGATCGAGCAGGTCGTCAGCTACTTCCGTCACGCCGCACAGGGCCTGGAGGAAAGAAAGCAGATCCTCTACCTGCTCGGCCCCGTGGGCGGCGGCAAGAGCTCGATCGCCGAACGCCTCAAGACGCTGATGGAGCACGTGCCGTTCTACGCCATCAAGGGCTCGCCGGTCAACGAGTCCCCGCTCGGCCTCTTCGACCCCGCCGAGGACGGCCCGCTGCTGGAGAAGGAGTACGGCATCCCGACGCGCTACCTGCAGCGCATCCTCAGCCCCTGGGCGGTGAAGCGCCTGGAAGAGTACGGCGGTGACATCCGCAAGTTCAAGGTCGTCAAGCGCTACCCCAGCGTGCTCAAGCAGATCGGCGTCGCCAAGACCGAGCCGGGGGACGAGAACAACCAGGACATCTCCGCGCTGGTCGGCAAGGTCGACATCCGCAAACTCGAGACCTACGCGCAGGACGATCCCGACGCCTACAGCTTCTCCGGCGGGCTGTGTTTGGCGAACCAGGGTCTCCTGGAATTCGTCGAGATGTTCAAGGCCCCGATCAAGGTGCTGCATCCGCTGCTGACGGCCACCCAGGAGGGCAACTTCAAGGGCACCGAGGGCTTCGGCGCGATCCCGTTCGACGGCATCGTGCTGGCGCACAGCAATGAGAGCGAGTGGAAGGCCTTTCGCAACAACAAGAACAACGAGGCCTTCCTCGATCGCATCTACATCGTCAAGATCCCTTACTGCCTGCGCGTCAGCGAAGAGGTGAAGATCTACGAGAAGCTGCTGCGCAATTCGTCGCTCGGTGTTGCCCGTTGCGCGCCCGGCACGCTGAAGATGATGGCGCAGTTCTCGGTGCTGACGCGCCTGAAGGAGCCCGAGAACTCCAGCGTTTACAGCAAGATGCAGGTCTACGACGGCGAGAGCCTGAAAGACACGGACCCCCGCGCCAAGAGCTATCAGGAGTACCGCGACTACGCGGGCGTCGACGAGGGGATGAGTGGCGTCTCGACCCGGTTCGCGTTCAAGATTCTCTCGAAGGTGTTCAACTTCGACAGCACCGAGGTGGCGGCCAATCCGGTGCACCTGATGTATGTGCTTGAACAGCAAATCGAGCGGGAACAGTTCCCGGCCGAGACTGAACAAAAGTACCTGGCCTACATCAAAGAGCAGTTGGCGGCGCGCTATGC
>JBBQCD010000065.1:0-23768 GCA_038318385.1 Burkholderiales bacterium
GAATCGATATCGCGCAGGATCTGCCGTGCCTCTTCGAACTGGTCGGCGTTGAGCATGCGGCTTCGCATCATGAAGCTGACGGCGCGGCGCGTATCCATGACGTTGCGGCGGACCCGGCCGTTCAGGTCTTCTTCCTTGGCAATCGCCGACAGCACCTCGCCCGCGGCCTTGTCGTCGACGTCCTGGCGCAGGACGCGCGCGCTCACCGCCTCGAGGCTGTCGTAGATGCCCTCGAGCGCGTCGGCCGAATACTCGGCGTCGGCGTCGTACAGCTTGAGCAGCACGTCCTTGGCGTCGCCGATCAGCGCCGGGATGCGGCGCGCACGCAGGCGGAGCAGGCGAAAGACCGGCAGATCCTCGGCGTGGACCGAGAACAGCATGTTGCGATGCAGGATGAAGGCGACGCGGACGTTGCGCGGCGTCTCGCCGTCGTCGATCAGGAAGTCGGAGCGGATGTGCAGCTCGCCGTTGTCTTCCTCGTAGAAGCGCGCCGATTCCTCGAGGTCGTCGTCGACCGCGTCGCTCGGGATCGTCAGGCCGAAGTGCTGGGTGATCCAGCCCTTCTCCTCGTCGGTCGGCGCGTCGAGGTCGACCCAGACCGGCTGGACGTGGGCCAGCGCCTCGTGGCTCTCGATCTCTTCCTGGAAGAGCCGGCCGTTGGCCAGCGTGAAGACGTTCAGCATGAAGGCTCCGTCGAGCATGACCTGGCTCGGCTGGAGCGGACGGTCACCGAGGGTGAGAAATGTCCAACGACGTCGTCTCGAGATGCGGTGGCGAAATTATGGCATCGCCCGGGGCGCGCCGGCGACCCGCCGGTGTGCCGTGCGCCACGGCGCTGCCCGCGCAAGCCGCTTTCCACGACCCTTTTCACGAGACAGGCATCGGCCGCTCTGCTACCGTGTTCCCGTCGACTCCCGAAAGGACTTTTCATGAATCTGACGATCAGCGGTCATCACCTCGACGTGACCCCGGCGATTCGAGAATACGTTGTCGCCAAGCTCGACCGGATCACGCGCCACTTCGACCAGATGGTCGACATCACGGTGCTGCTCTCGATCGAGAAGCCGGCCGAGAAGGAGCGCCGGCAAAAGGCCGAGGTGACCGTTCACGTCAAGGGCAAGGACCTGTTCGCGGAGTGCACGTCGGAAGACCTCTACGCCGCGATCGACCAGCTGATGGACAAGCTCGACCGCCAGGTCGTTCGCCACAAGGACAAGGTCCAGAACCACCACCACGACGCGCCCAAACGCACCGACGCCACGCTCAACTGATCGCAGTGCCGGGGCGGTGTTGCGGTCGCGCCGCACCGCGCCTCCGTCCATCGGCCGCCGCGCGCCAAAGTCGGCGCTGGCTGCCGGGCGCCGCCATAATTCCTGTCATCGCCCTGTCACCCGCCGGTGGTCTTCCAGCCCGCCATCGGCGCGCCCGCTCATGAACCGTCTTGCCGCCATCCTGCCCGTCGTCGACGTCCTGGTCGACGTCGACGCCACCAGCAAGAAGCGCGCGTTCGAGCAGGCCGGCCTGCTGTTCGAGAACCAGCACGGGATTGCCCGCGCCACCGTGACCGACAACCTGTTCGCCGAGTGCACGTCCGAGGATCTCTACGCCGCAATCGACCAGCTGATGGACAAGCTCGACCGCCAGGTCGTCCGGCACAAGGACAAGGTCCAGGATCACCACCACGCGGCTGCCAAGCGGGTCGACGCCAGCCTGAATTGACGGCGAGCCGTCCCGTCGGCCGCTCGGGTGTTGCTGCAATGCAGCAACTTTCCTCCCGGCGGCCCGCAGTCGGCCGGGCGGAAGGCCGTCGCGCCTGACGCCCTTCATAATTCATCGTGTTGTCACTTACGACGGCGGCGCCTGCCGGACGCCCCCTCGACGCGAACGCCATGAACCGTCTCGCCGCCATCCTGCCTGACTCGGGCGTGCTGATCGACGTCGACGCCACGAGCAAGAAGCGCGCTTTCGAGCATGCCGGGTTGCTGTTCGAGAACGAGCACTCGATCGCGCGCGCCCTCGTCACCGACAATCTGTTCGCGCGCGAGCGGCTCGGCTCGACCGGACTCGGCCACGGCGTGGCGATTCCGCACGGCCGCATCAAGGGGCTGAAAAATCCGCTCGCCGCGGTACTTCGGCTGCGTCAGCCGATCCCCTTCGACGCGCCCGACGACGAGCCGGTGGCGCTTCTCATCTTCCTCCTGGTTCCCGAAGCAGCGACGCAACGCCATCTTGAGATCCTGTCCGAGATCGCCGAGATGCTCTCCGACCGCGACCTGCGCGAGCGGCTGAAGGTCGAGGGCGACGCACTAGCCGTACATCGCCTCATATCTGCGTGGGAGCCGCTGAAATCTGTCGCCTGAGCCGGCTGAGGCGGCGGCCCGGCGCCGCCGGCAACGCGGCCGATCCCCGGCGCACGTGCGATCCGGGCGCGCAGCAGGCCACGCTGCTTTGAAGCCGACCGTCATCAGCGCAGAGGCGCTGTTCGAAGAGTTCCGCGCCGCTCTGCACTGGGAGTGGATCGCCGGCCACGCGCACCCCGAGCGCCACTTCGACGAGGCGGCGATCCGCGACGCGCGCTCAGCCGCCGATCTCGTCGGTTACCTCAACTACATTCACCCGAACCGGGTCCAGATCGTCGGCCGGCGCGAGGTCGCCTACCTGAATACCGACGAAGGCGAGGTCACCGAGCGGCGCATCCAGCGCATCGTCACGCTGGAGCCGCCGGTGCTGATCGTGGCCGACGGCCAGGTGCCGCCCGACCGTCTGGTAGCACTCTGCGATCGCGCCGAGATCCCGCACTTCGTGACCGCCGAGACGGCCGGCCACGTCGTCGACCTCGTGCGCGGCTACCTCGGCCAGCACTTCGCCGAGCGGACGACGCGGCACGGCGTCTTCATGGACATCCTCGGCCTCGGCGTGCTCCTCACCGGCGAATCGGGCCTCGGCAAGAGCGAGCTCGGCCTCGAGCTGATCTCGCGCGGCCACGGCCTCGTCGCCGACGACGCGGTCGATCTCTACCGGGTGTCACAGACCGCGCTCGAAGGCCGCTGCCCGGAGCTCCTCGCCAACCTGCTCGAAGTGCGCGGCATCGGCCTGCTCGACATCCGGGCCATCTTCGGCGAGACCGCCGTGCGCCGCAAAATGCGGCTGAAGCTCATTGTCCACCTCGTCCGCAAGGAAACGATGGACCGCGAGTTCGAGCGGCTGCCCTACGAGCCGCTCAACGAGGAGATCCTCGACGTCGAGATCAAGAAGACCGTGATCGCCGTCGATGCCGGCCGCAACCTCGCGGTGCTCGTCGAGGCCGCGGTGCGCAACACCATCCTGCAGCTGCGCGGCATCGATACCTACCGCGAATTCATCGACCGTCACCACAAGGCGATGCAAAAGCCCGAATAAGGACTGCTCGGGCGCCGCGCGCCCCGCTGCCGCTCACTTCGGCTTGAATTCGCAGTGCTTCTTCGTGCACGCCGCGTAGAGCGCGAGGGCATGGTCCTGCAACTCGAAGCCCCGCGCCTGGGCGACACTGCGCTGGCGCTTCTCGATCTCGGCGTCGAAAAACTCCTCGACCCGGCCGCAGTCGAGGCAGACCAGGTGGTCGTGGTGCTTGCCCTCGTTCAGCTCGAACACCGCCTTGCCGCTCTCGAAATGGTTGCGCGACAGGATGCCGGCCTGCTCGAACTGCATCAGCACCCGGTAGACAGTCGCCAGCCCGACGTCGGCGTGCTCGGCGAGGAGCGCCCGGAAGACGTCTTCGGCGCTCATGTGCCGCCGCTCGGTCTTCTGGAAAACCTCGAGCACCTTGATGCGCGGCAAGGTCGCCTTCAACCCGCTGTTCTTCAGTTCTTCGGCGTGTGTCATCGCGTGCATCGGGGCCCGTGGCGAGCCCGCCGTGCGCAGGCGAGCCGGTAGAATCGGACCATCATACGAGCTTGGTGCGCGCCGCGGCGAGTGCCGGTCGCCATCCATGCACAACAGCTTCATATCGACCTCGCGCGGCCTCGCCGGACTCCTGTTCGCCCTGGCGCTCGGCGGCTGCCAATCCCTGCAGTCGACCGACAATTTCCTCGGCGTCATCACGCCGTACCGTCTCGAGATCGTACAGGGCAACGTCGTCACCAGCGAGCAGGCGGCGGCCGTCAAGCCCGGCATGACCCGGGCCCAGGTGCGCGACGTCCTCGGCTCGCCGCTCCTCACCGACCCGTTCCATCTCGACCGCTGGGACTATGTCTTCACCATCCGCCGCCAGGGCGCCGAACCGCAGCTGCGCCGCATCGTCGTCCGCTTCAAGGGCGATGCGATGGAAAGCATCGACACCGGTGGGCCGCTGCCTGGCGAGCGCGAGTTCGTTGCCTCGATCGACACCTTCAAGACGTCGCGCAACGCGCGGCCCCTGGCGCTGACGAAGGAGCAGATCGAGGCGCTGCCGGCACCCGAGCAGCCGGCACCGCCGGAGCCGGTGCCGCCGGTGCCGAGCCGAACCTACCCGCCGCTCGAGCCCAAGTCATGAGCGCCGGCGCGCCCACGCTCGGCGTCGCCATCGCGGGCGCCTCGGGCCGCATGGGACGGGCCCTGCTCGAAGCCGTCTCCGAACAAGCCGACCTCGCGCTGGTGGCGGCGTTCGACGTCGCCGGCAGCCCCGCCATCGGCCAGGACGCCACGGCGACGCTCGGCCGCCCGGGCAGCGTCGCCATCAGCGAGGACGTCCGGGCCGGCCTCGCCGGCGCCGACGTGCTGATCGACTTCACCCAGCCCGACGGCACGCTGCGCCACCTCGCCGTGTGCCGCGAGCTTGGCGTCAACGCCGTCGTCGGCACGACTGGCTTCACCGCAGCACAGAAGGCCGAGATCGCCGCGCATGCCGAGCACATCGCCATCGTGCAGGCGCCCAACATGAGCGTCGGCGTCAACGTCGTGCTGAAGCTCCTCCAGGTGGCGGCAGGCGCCCTGGCCGAGGACTTCGACGTCGAGGTCGTCGAGGCCCACCATCGACACAAGCTCGATGCCCCGAGCGGCACGGCGCTGAAGATGGGCGAGGTGGTGGCTGCCGCGCAAGGGCGGACACTGGAAGACTGCGCCGTCTACGCACGCAACGGCCACAGCGCACCCGGTGGCGGCCCGCGCAAGCCGGGAACGATCGGCTTTTCGTCGATGCGCGGCGGCGACATCGTCGGCGATCACACGGTGCTCTTCGCGGGCACGGGCGAGCGGATCGAGATCACGCATCGCTCGAGCAGCCGCGCCACCTACGCTGCCGGCAGCCTTCGCGCCGCACGTTTCCTGGCGGGCAGGAAGAAGGGCCTGTTCGACATGAGCGACGTGCTGGGGCTGGCATGACGAGCCTCGATCGTTTCTGGTCGCAAGGCGATGCGATCACCCGCGGCGTGGCCGTGCTGCTGTTGCTGCTGTCGATCAGCGCCTGGGTCGTGATCCTTTGGAAGGCCTGGCTGCTGCGACGCGTTCGCCACGACCTCGCCCGCGCGGTGCCGGCGTTCTGGGCGGCTGCGTCGCTCGACGCCGGCCGAGAGCAGCTCGTCGCCTTCGATCGCGAAGCCGTGCTGCGACCGCTCGTCGATGCCGCGCTCGCCTCACCGGCCGGAGGCACGCTCGAAGCCAGGGGCCACGCCGATTCACAACTGACGCGCCGCCTTCGCGATGCCCTGCATGCGGTGCTGGCGCAGCTGCAGTTCGGCCAGGTGCTGCTGGCGTCGATCGGCAGCACCGCGCCGTTCATCGGCCTGTTCGGCACTGTCTGGGGCATCTACAACGCCTTGCTGAGCATCTCGGCCGCGGGCACCATCACGATCGAGCGCGTCTCGGGGCCGGTGGGCGAGGCGCTGGTGATGACGGCCGCCGGCCTGGCCGTGGCCATTCCCGCCGTGCTCGCCTACAACGTCTTCGGCAAGCGCGTGGCGGCGAGCGAGGCGGAGCTCGAAGGCTTCGCCCACGATCTGCGCGAGATGATCGTCGACAGCTCGACCGGCGCCTGACGAGATGGCATTCGGGCGGCTCGAGCGGACCCGCGGCGCGGCGCCCATGAGCGACATCAACATGACGCCACTGATCGACGTGATGCTGGTGCTGCTGGTCATCTTCATAATCACCGCGCCGCTCATGACCTCGAGTCTGAAGCTAGACCTGCCGCAGACCGATGCCGCCCAGCCGAGCGACACGCCGCAGTTCATCTCTGTCGCGCTCGACCGCGACGGTCGCTACTTCTACGGCGACGAGGGGGTGAGCGAAGCGGAATTCGCGAGCCGCGTCGCCGCCGCCGCCGCACGCAACCCGCAGACCGAGGTGCAGCTGCGTGCCGACCGCAGCGTCGCCTACGGTCGCGTCGCCGAGCTGATCGGCATCGTGCAGAAGGCCGGGCTCACGCGCATCGGCTTCATCGCCGAGCCGTCCGCCGCGGCGAGCGGCTCCTGAAGGCGTCCTGCCGGCACGCGACCTGTCAGGACGGGGGGCGCTTTCTATAATCGCCCGGACCCCGTTGCCGAACAAGCGAGCTCTGCGCGCCGTGATCAGTCCCGACTTCGACCCCCGCCAGATCGAGCAGAGCACACAGGCGGCGTGGGCCGCATCCGACGCCTACCGCGTTCGCGAAGACGCCTCGCGCGACAAGTTCTACGCCTGCTCGATGCTTCCGTACCCGAGCGGCCGGCTGCACATGGGGCACGTGCGCAACTACACGATCAACGACATGCTGGCGCGCCACCTGCGCATGACCGGCATGAACGTGCTGATGCCGATGGGCTGGGACGCGTTCGGCCTGCCCGCCGAGAACGCGGCGATGAAGAACGGCGTGCCGCCGGCGCGCTGGACGCGGGAGAACATCGCCGCGATGAAGGCGCAGATGCAGGCGATGGGTCTGGCCATCGACTGGAGCCGCGAGATCGCGACCTGCGACCCGTCGTACTACCGGTGGAACCAGTGGTTCTTCCTGAAGATGCTCGAGGCCGGCATCGCCGAGCGGCGCACCCAGGTCGTGAACTGGGATCCGGTCGACCAGACCGTGCTCGCCAACGAGCAGGTCATCGAAGGCCGCGGCTGGCGCTCGGGGGCGCTCGTCGAAAGGCGCGAGATCCCTGGCTACTACCTGAAGATCACGAAATACGCCGGGGAGCTCCTCGAGTGCGTCCAGACCGGCCTGCCGGGCTGGCCCGAGCGCGTCAAGCTGATGCAGGAGCACTGGCTCGGCAAGAGCGAGGGCGTGCGCTTCGCCTTCCCGCACCGGATCCGCGACGACTCGGGCGAGCTGATCGGCGATGGCCGGCTCTACGTCTTCACGACGCGCGCCGACACGATCATGGGCGTCACCTTCTGCGCCGTCGCGCCGGAGCACCCGCTCGCCCTGCACGCGGCGGCGTCGAACCCGGACATCGCCGCCTTCCTCGAGTCGTGCAAGGCCGGCGGCACGACCGAGGCCGAGCTTGCGACGCAGGCCAAGCGCGGCATCGACACCGGCCTGGTCGTCGAGCATCCGCTCAGCCGCGAGAAGATCCCGCTCTGGATCGGCAACTACGTGCTGATGGGCTACGGCGACGGCGCCGTGATGGGCGTTCCCGCTCACGACGAGCGCGACTTCGCGTTCGCCAGGCAGTACGGCATCGACATGCTGCAGGTCATCCAGGTCGACGGCGAGGAGTTCTCGTACGACGCGTGGCAGCCCTGGTACGCCGACGCGACCTGCAGCGTCACGGTCAACTCCGACAACTACAGCGGCCTCGCGTATCAGGCAGCGGTCGACGCGGTGTGCGATGCGCTCGGCGTGCGCGGCCTCGGCGGCAGGCAGACGACCTGGCGCCTGCGCGACTGGGGCATCAGCCGCCAGCGCTACTGGGGCACGCCGATCCCGATCATCCATTGCGATGCATGCGGTGTCGTGCCGGTGCCCGAGAAAGATCTGCCCGTCGTGTTGCCCGAAGACCTGATCCCCGATGGTTCCGGCAACCCGCTGAACAAGCACACGGCCTTCCTGAACGTGGCCTGCCCGACCTGCGGCAAGCCCGCACGGCGCGAGACCGACACGATGGACACCTTCGTGGACAGCTCGTGGTACTTCATGCGCTACTGCGACCCGAAGCTCGACACTGCGATGGTCGGCGACGGTGCGGCTTACTGGATGCCGGTGGACCAGTACATCGGCGGCATCGAGCACGCCATCCTGCACCTGCTGTACGCGCGCTTCTGGACCAAGGTGATGCGCGACCTGAAGCTGGTCGCGATCGACGAGCCGTTCACCCGCCTGCTGACGCAGGGGATGGTTCTCAACCACATCTACTCGCGTGTCACGCCTCAGGGCGGGATCGAGTACTTCTGGCCCGAAGACGTCGAAACGGGAGCCGGCGACGCGCCGGCGCTTCTCAAGAGCGACGGCTCCGCCGTGACCTACGAAGGTCTCGGCACGATGAGCAAGAGCAAGAACAACGGCGTCGATCCCCAGCAGCTCATCGATCGATACGGCGCCGACACGGCGCGCCTGTTCGTCATGTTCGCATCGCCCCCTGAGCAGACCCTCGAGTGGAACGACGCCGGGGTCGAAGGGGCCAACCGCTTCCTCAAGCGCGTCTGGAATTTCGGCGCCCGCCATGCCGCCATGTTGCGCGACGCCGGCACCACTCCCGGAGCCGGCGCCGTCGCGAAAGCGCTGCGCTTCGAAGTTCACGGCATCCTCCGCCAGGTGAGCTACGACTACGAGCGGATGCAATACAACACCGTCGTCTCGGGTGCGATGAAACTGCTGAACGCGCTCGAAGGCGTGAAGGAGCCGACGGGCGCGACCGCCGCGTTGCGCGAGGGCTACGGCATCCTGCTGCGGGCCCTGTATCCGGCCTGTCCGCACACGGCCTGGGTGCTGTGGAAGGACCTCGGCTACATCGACACGCACGGCGATCTTCTTGACGCGCCGTGGCCGGAAGTCGATCCGGCAGCGCTGGTGCAATCCGAGATCGAGCTGATGCTGCAGGTCAATGGCAAGCTGCGCGGCTCGATCCGGGTTGCTGCCGACGCCAGCCGCCGCGACATCGAGGACGCCGCCCTCGCGAGTCCGGATTTCGAGCGCTTCGCCGACGGGCAGCCGATCCGCAAGGTGATCGTGGTCCCGGGTCGGCTCGTCAACGTCGTGCTCTGATGCGAGGCCGTCGCACCGCGCTGGTCCTCGTCGCCGGCGTGCTGGCCGGCTGCGGCTTCGAGCTCAAGCGGGCGCCGGAGTTGCGCTTTCGGACCCTCGCGCTGGTGGGGTTCGCGCCGCGCTCGCCGCTCGCCGCCGAACTGAAGGCGAGCATCGATTCGAGCACGACGACGAAGGTCGTCGACAGCGTGGCGCAGGCCGAGGTCGTGCTCGAGGGGCTGATCGACGCGCGCGAGAAAAGCGTCGTCGCCGCGACCGCGGTCGGCCAGGTGACGGAATTCCAGCTGCGGGCGCGCTTGCGGTTTCGCTTGCGCACCGCCGGCGGCAAGGAGCTGATCCCGCCGACCGAGATCGTCCAGAACCGCGACCTGAGCTACACCGAAAGCGCCGCGCTGGCCAAGGCCATGGAGGAGGCGTCGCTCTACCGCGCGATGCAGAGCGACATCGTCTCGCAGGTGATGCGGCGGCTGGCCTCGGTGCGGATGGCCTGATGCAGCTGCGCGCCGATCAACTCGCCGCCAGCCTGAAGAAGGGGCTGGCGCCGCTCTACACCGTCTGGGGCGACGAACCGCTGCTCGCGCAGGAGGCGGGCGACGCGATCCGGGCGGCGGCCCGCGCCGGCGGCTGCACCGAGCGCCAGGTTCATACCGTCGCCGGCAACCACTTCGACTGGAGCGGCGTGCTCGGCGCGTCGCAGGCGTTGAGCCTGTTCGCCGAAAAGCAGCTGGTCGAGATCCGGATCCCGTCGGGCAAGCCCGGCAAGGACGGCTCGGAAGCGCTGCAGCGCTATTGCGAGACCGCGACCTCCAAGCTCGCCGAGGACGTCGTCACGCTGGTGCAGTTGCCCAAGCTCGACCGATCGCAGCAGTCCAGCGCCTGGTTCGCGGCGCTCGACCGCGCCGGGGTCTCGGTGCGCGTCGAGCCGGTCGAGCGCGCCTCGTTGCCGCAATGGATCGCCCAGCGCCTGGCCGCACAGGGCCAGCGCGTCGGCGCCGGCGACGAAGGCCGACGCACGCTCGCCTTCTTCGCCGACCGAGTCGAGGGCAACCTGCTCGCGGCCCACCAGGAGGTGCAGAAGCTCGGCCTGCTCTACCCCGAAGGCGAACTCGCCTTCGAGCAGGTCGAGGCTGCCGTCCTCAACGTCGCCCGCTACGACGTCTTCAAGCTCGGCGAAGCGGTCCTTGCGGGCCAGGTCACGCGGGCACTGCGGATGCTCGACGGGCTGCATGCAGAGGGCGAAGCGGCGGTACTGGTGCACTGGACCCTTGCCGAGGACATCCGCGGACTCAAGCGCGTCAAGGAAGCCGTGGCGTCGGGCAAGCCGCTGCCGCTGGCGCTGCGCGAGGCGCGGGCCTGGGGCGCGAAGGAGCGTCTCTTCGAGCGCGCGGTCTCGGTGGCCAGCGAAGGGGCGCTGGCCGAACTGCTGTCGGCCGCCCAGGTCTGCGACGGTCTGGTCAAGGGTTTGCGCCATCCGGACTGGCCGGCCGACCCTTGGGAAGGCCTCAAGCGCCTGGTGCTGATGGTCTGCGAGCGCGTCGGCGCAGTTCCCCGCGGAACGATGCCGCGGCTCGCGCTGTCGCCCTGACCCGCTCCAACGCGCGGGCCCGACCTCTGACCGACCCCTCGCGCCTGACCGACCGCTCGCGCCTGACCGACTCATCACGTCCGACCGATCCCTCTCGTCCGACCTGACTCATGGGGCTCGACCGATCGATCGCGCAAACCCAGCCGGGCCCGAGGCCTCCCTCAGGCCGCAACGCCCTCGATCAGCCGCCTCAGCGCGTGCGCAACAGTCTGCATCCGAATCGACTCCCGGTCGCCGCCGAGCTGCAGCAGCTCGGCCTGCGGAGGCTGCGCGGGACCGGCCAGCGCCAGCCAAACCGTGCCGACCGGCTTGCCGGGCGTTGCACCGCCCGGCCCGGCGATGCCGGTCACCGCCACCGCCCAGTTCGCCCGCGAACGCGCCAGGGCGCCGGCGGCCATCGCGCAGGCGACCTCGGCGCTCACCGCGCCGTGAGCGGCAAGGAGTGCCGAATCGACGCCGAGCATCTCGACCTTGGCGGCGTTCGAGTAGGTGACGAAGCCGCGCTCGAACCACAGACTGGAGCCAGCCAGCGCAGTGCAGGCGGCGGCGATCAGCCCACCGGTGCAGGACTCCGCCGTGGCCAGCGACTCGCCACGTCCGAGCAAGGCGTCGGCGAGACCCCGGACCGACTCGGTGAAGCGGTTCAGAAGAACCTCCACAGGGCGATCACCATCAGGGTGCAGAGGGCCGCGACGAGGTCGTCGAACATGATCGCAAAGCCCTGCGCGGCGCCGATCGGTCCTCCCCGGCCCACCTTGTAGAGGGCGTCTGCCCAGGCCACCGGACCGGGCTTGGCGGCATCGAAGACACGGAACAGCAGGAAAGCCACGGCCTGGGCCCAGAAGCCGGCCGGCGTGACGAGCCACAGCACGAGCCAGAAGGCGACGATCTCGTCCCAGACCACGGCACCGGGATCGGCGACGGCAAGGTGGCGGGCCGCCACGGTGCAGGCCCACCAGCCGCCGAGGATGCCGGCTCCGATCACCACGCCCTGCTGCACGGCGTCCAGGTAGCCGGCGAAAAGGGCCCAGACCAACCAGGCCCAGAGCGTCCCCGCGGTCCCGGGCGCGACCGGCGAAAGCCCGCTGCCGAAACCCAGTGCCAGGGCATGCGCGGGGTGCCCGAAGACGAACCCGAGGGTCGGCTTGCGCGCGACGGTAGCGAGCGGACGGCTGGGGTCGGCGGCGGTCGTCATTCGCGGAAATGGTCGAAGGCGTCGAACCGGTCAGCGACCTCGTGGCCGCCGGCGTCGACCAGGCGCAGCCCGGCTTGTGCGTCGATGCGCCCGAAGCGCGCGACGGCGGTGCCCGCGGCGTGCGCCGCGGCTTCGACGGCGGCGCGTGCGCCCGCAGGGGCGGTGAAGACGAGTTCGTAGTCGTCGCCGCCGCAGAGCGTGCACAACCGCTGCGTGGCGGCGGGCTGCGCGGCCAGCACGGCGCTGCGCGGCACCGTGTCGACATCGACCACGGCGCCGACCCCGGAGCGGCGGAGGATGTGGCCGAGGTCGCCGAGCAGTCCGTCGGAGACGTCGATCGCACTGGTCGCCACGCCGCGCAGCGCGATGCCGAGCGCGATGCGCGGCTGCGGCTCCTCCATCGCCTGGCGCACGGCGGCGAACCCGGCCTGGTCGAGCGCCAGCGTGCCGCGGAACACCTCGAGGGCGAGGCGGGCGTCGCCGAGCGTGCCGCTGACCCAGAGGTCGTCGCCGGGCCGGGCACCGGAGCGCAGCAGTGCGCCACCCGTCGGAACCTCACCGAACACCGTGATGCAGATGTTCAGCGGCCCACGCGTGGTGTCGCCGCCGACGAGCTCGCAGTCGTGGGCATCGGCCAGCGCCAGCAAACCGCGCGCAAAGCCTTCCAGGAAGCCGCGCTCGGCGGTCGGCATGGCCAGGGCGAGCGAGAACGCCAGCGGCTTGGCGCCGCAGGCCGCCAGGTCGCTCAGGTTGACGGCGAGCGCCTTGTGGCCGAGCCGATCGGGGGCGACGGTGGAGAGGAAATGGCGGCCCTCGACCAGCATGTCGCTGGAGACCGCGAGCTGCATGCCCGCAGCCGGGGCCAGCAGCGCGCAGTCGTCGCCGATTCCGAGTGCCGCGCGCCTGACGGGCCGGGTGAAGAACCGCTCGATGAGCTCGAATTCGCCGATGGCCATGGTGGTGGGAGATGCGCGACGTCCCGGGGCGGGACCGCTACGCGGCCATTATCGGAGGCGCCGGACCTCGTCGCGCCGCTCAAGAAAGAGCGGCCGTGCGGGCTCCTACAATGATTCGGCGCCGGTGGCCGCCTCGCCCACCGCACACTCCGACCAGCGAGATCAGCCCATGTCCAATTCCGAACAGAAAGCGCTCGAGTTGCGACGGGCGGCTCTCGACTATCACGAGTTCCCGACACCGGGAAAGGTCGCGATCGCGGCGACCAAGCAGCTCGTCAACCAGCACGATCTGGCGCTCGCCTACTCGCCCGGCGTCGCTGCCGCCTGCGAGGAGATCGTCGCCGATCCGGCCAATGCCTTTCGCTACACCGCGCGCGGCAATCTCGTGGCGGTGATCACCAACGGCACCGCGGTGCTGGGTCTGGGCGACATCGGACCGCTGGCCGCCAAACCGGTGATGGAGGGCAAGGGCGTGCTCTTCAAGAAGTTCGCCGGCATCGACGTCTTCGACATCGAGGTGAACGAGAAGAATCTCGACAAGCTGATCGACCTGATCGCCGCGCTCGAGCCGACGTTCGGCGGCATCAATCTGGAGGACATCAAGGCCCCGGACTGCTTCTATGTCGAGCGCGCGTTGCGCTCGCGGATGAACATCCCCGTCTTCCACGACGACCAGCACGGCACGGCGATCGTCGTCGGCGCGGGCGTGCTGAATGCGCTCAAGGTCACCGGCCGCGACATCCGCACGGTCAAGCTGGTGACCTCCGGCGCCGGCGCGGCGGCGCTGGCCTGCCTGGGCCTGTTGGTCAAGCTCGGGCTGCCGCGAGAGAACATCTGGGTGACCGACCTGGCCGGCGTGGTCTACGAAGGCCGCACCGAGTTGATGGACGAAGACAAGGTCTTCTTCGCGCAGAAGACCGCGCATCGCTCGCTGGCGGACGTCATCGCCGGCGCCGACATCTTCCTCGGCCTGTCCGCCGCCGGCGTGCTGAAGAAGCAGATGGTGGCGACGATGCGCGACAGCCCCATCATCTTCGCCCTCGCCAATCCGACGCCGGAGATCCTGCCCGAGGACGTGCTCGAAGTTCGGGCCGACGCCATCATCGCCACCGGACGGACCGACTACCCGAACCAGATCAACAACGTCCTCTGCTTCCCGTACATCTTTCGCGGTGCGCTCGACTCCGGGGCGACGACGATCACCGCCGAGATGGAGATCGCCGCTGTGCATGCGATCGCCGAGCTGGCACAGGCCGAGCAGAGCGAGGTCGTCGCGGCGGCCTACGCCGGCGTCTCCTTGAGCTTCGGCCGCGAGTACCTCATTCCCAAGCCCTTCGACCCGCGGCTGATGATGCGCATCGCGCCGGCCGTGGCTCAGGCCGCGGCCGATTCCGGCGTGGCGCTGCGTCCGATCGCCGATCTGGAGGCCTACCGCGACAAGCTGCAGACCTTCGTCTACGCCTCCGGCTCGACGATGCGGCCGATCTTCAGCCTGGCCAAAAACGCGCTGCACAAGCGCATCGCCTTTGCCGAGGGCGAGGACGAGCGCGTCCTGCGGGCGATCCAGGTCGTGGTCGACGAGAGCCTCGCCCGGCCGACGTTGATCGGCCGCCCGGAGGTGATCGCCCAGCGGATCGCCAAGTTCGGGCTGCGGCTGACACCGGGTCGCGACTACGACCTCGTCAACACCGAGAACGATCACCGCTACCGCGACTACTGGCAGACCTACCACCGCCTGACGGCACGCAAGGGCGTCACCGCGCAGCTCGCCAAGATCGAGATGCGTCGACGCCTGACGCTGATCGGCTCGATGCTCCTGCGCACCGGCGAGGTCGACGGCCTGCTGTGCGGGACCTGGGGGTCGACCGCGATGCACCTGCAGTACATCGACCAGGTCATCGGGATGCGCGAAGGGGCGAAGACGTACGCCTGCATGAACGGCCTGATCCTTCCGGGTCGCCAGGTGATGCTGGTCGACACCCACGTGAACTACGACCCGAGCGCGGCGCAGATCGCCGAGTTCACCGTCATGGCAGCCGAAGAGATGCTGCGCTTCGGGCTCAAGCCCAAGGCCGCGCTGCTCTCGCACAGCAACTTCGGCACCAGCAACCAGCCGTCGGCCCTGAA
The DNA here is from genome assembly GCA_038318385.1 of Burkholderiales bacterium. Classification (GTDB taxonomy): domain Bacteria; phylum Pseudomonadota; class Gammaproteobacteria; order Burkholderiales; family Burkholderiaceae_C; genus Schlegelella_A. Next base: position 14,994 of record JBBQCD010000065.1, read on the forward strand.
GATGCGCGAGGCGCTGGCGCTGCTGCGGGTCGATGCACCCTGGCTCGAGGTCGACGGCGAGATGCACGGCGATGCCGCGCTCGACGGCGCCTACCGCGGCGACCTGATGCCGGACAGCCCGCTGCAGGGGGAAGCGAACCTTCTCGTGCTGCCGAACATCGACGCCGCCAACATCAGCTACAACCTGCTGAAGACCGCGGCCGGTGGCGGCATCGCGATCGGGCCGGTGCTCCTCGGCGCGGCCAAGCCGGTGCACATCCTGACCCCCTCGGCGACCGTGCGGCGCATCATCAACATGACGGCGCTCGCGGTTGCCGATGCGAACGCGGCACGATAAGGGTGCGAGAACGCCGGACGCTTCTGCAAAGTCCGCGCAGTGACCGCAAACTTCAGAGGGCCTTGCCGGTTTCGCTCACGCATCAACGAAAATGACGAGCCTGAGAACGAGCTCTACGGACGCCGAATACGAGTGTAAGCGCTAACACTTATATCGCACGGACTGCACCGAACCGAGGCGGAGGCTTGAGCTTTCTGACCCGTTTCGGTAACATTGCAGTCTTTCGTATTAAGGGATTACCCGTGTCGTTCCCCGGTCCGCTGGTGCAGTGGTACCCGCTGCGCAGGTGGGCGCTCGGAGTCGGCATCGCAATCGCTTCCCTGTGCGTCGGGACCGTCGATGCCCGGCAGATCCGGCCCCCATCCGAGCCGGTTGCCCTCAGCGAGTTGCCGGCGGAGGCGCAATCCGTCCACCGGCGGATCCTGGCCGGCGGACCGTTCGAGCACGCGAAGGACGGATCGGTCTTCGGCAATCGGGAGCGGGCGTTGCCGGGGCGGCCGCGAGGTTTTTATCGCGAATACACCGTCGAGACCCCGGACGCTCGGGACCGCGGCGCGCGCCGGATCGTCTGCGGAGGCGCGATCTCGAGGACACCGGATACCTGTTTCTACACCGCCGACCACTACACGAGCTTTCGCAGGATCTCACCGTGACTCCAGGCACCCCGATTTTTTTCATGACTCGAGGAGGAACGTGACCATGCAGTTGCAGACAGTCCGTCCGAACATTGTTCAATCGATCCGTGCCTATCGCGTGGACGACCTGTTTCAGGCCGCCCAGAACGCCGGACAGCACTTCCTGTACGCCAACCTCACCGAGGCCCAGTCCAAGCAGGACGTCCTCGAGGGGATCGCCCAGGCCTTCACGTTCCCGGCCCACTTCGGCAAGAACCTCGACGCGCTCTACGACTGCATGACCGATCTCGTTCACAAGGCGGGCGCCCAACCGGGCTTCGTGGTGGTCCTCGAGCAACTCCCCGACAACCCGCGCTTCGACCGGGAGGCGCGCGAGCAGTTGCTCGACGTGTTCCGAGATGCCGCTGACTTCTGGGCGGAACGCAAGATACCGTTCAGGTGCTTCTATTCTTTTCAGTAGCCCGCTCCCAGGAACAAGGGTCATGGGAGCGGGCTACGGAAACGGCCCAGAGTGTTGCAGACAAGCCTGTCAAGCCGGTGCCCAAGAGTGCCGCGAACAGCACCTTCGGCATGAACATGCCGATGATGAGCAGCGCCTTCGACACGGCGATGTGGCTCAACGCGGCGTGATGTCGGGGCGCTGACCCGCCCTCCCGGGGGCGCCGCCCTAATCGGCGGCGTTGCCGGGGCCGTCGGCGGCCGTTGCCCGCGCAAGATCGACGTATTCATCGACCCCGACCTCCTCGGCCCGCCGTTGGACGTCGAACGGGCCGGTATGGCCCCGCGCTTCCAGCCAGCGTCCGAGGGTGTGTCGCAGAAGCTTGCGGCGCTGCGAAAAGGCGATCCGGACGAGTTCACCGAAAAGGCCGGCGTCGATCGGCGCGGCCGGTGGAAGCGGACGCATCCGCACGATCGCCGACTCGACCCGCGGCGGCGGCTCGAAAGCCTCCGGCGGAACATCGAGCACCGACTCGATCGCATAGCGCCACTGCAGCATCACGCTCAGGCGCCCGTAAGCCTTGGTCCCAGGGACCGCACCCATCCGGTCGACCACCTCCTTCTGCAGCATGAAGTGCTGATCGACGACGTGGCCGGCTGCGCCCAGAAGGTGAAAAAGTATCGGCGTGGAAATGTTGTACGGCAGGTTGCCGACGACGCGCAGCGCGCTTGCGCGGCGCTCCGCGAGGGCGGCGAAGTCCACGCGCAGCACGTCAGCCTCGACGACGTCGAGTTCGGGACGGCCACGCAGGCGTGCCGCGAGATCCCGATCCAGTTCGATCACGGTCAGACGCCCGCAGCGCCTGGCCAGCGGGCCGGTCATCGCACCGAGTCCCGGACCGATCTCCACCAAGGCGTCGCCAGGCTGCGGGTCGATGCAGTCGACGATCGCGTCGATGACCGACGCGTCGGTCAGGAAATGCTGGCCGAAGCGCTTGCGCGCGACATGCTTCAAGACTGGCCGAGCGGCGGCTCGCGGAACTCGACGTAGGCCCGGCCGCGAAGATCACGCAGCCACTCGGCGTACGCCTCGTCGAACTTCTGTTCGCGCAGTATGTTGCGCGCCTGCTCGCGCTGCTGGCGTGGATCGAGCGTGATCTCGCGGCGCTCCAGGACCTGCACGAGGTGGACGCCGAAGCGCGACACCACCGGATCCGAGATGCCATTCAGAGGCAACTGGTTAATCGCTTCCTCGAACTCGGGCACGAACGCGCCCGGCGAGACCCAGCCGAGGTCGCCGCCGAGGCCGGCGCTTGCGTCCTCGGAGTTCTCGCGCGCCGCCTGCTCGAACGACTTCGCGCCGCTGAGGATCGACTGCTTGATCGCCGCAATCCGTCTCTTCGCCGCTTCCAGCGGAAGCTGCGCGGAGGTTCGCAGCAGGATGTGGCGCGCATGAGTCTGTTGCACGGTGAAGCTGCCGCCCTCCTGGCGCTCGATCAGCTTGAGAATGTGAAAACCGGCGCCGGTGCGCAGCGTGTCGGGCGACACCTCGCCGTTCTGCAGACCACGCACGCCCGCGACGAAGACATCGGGAAGGCGGTCCGCCGGGCGCAGGCCGATCACGCCGCCTTCGGCCCGGTTGCCGTCCTCGGAGATTTCCTTGGCGACCGCCTCGAAGCTCTCGCCGGCCTTCACGCGCGCACGCGCCGCGTCGATGCGGGCGCGCCGCTGCGCGACGACCTCGGGGCTGGCTCCATCCGGCACCGCGACGAGGATCTGGGCGATGTTGAACTTCGGCGCGAGCCCGGCGGCGGCGCGCCGTTCGGCGAGGAAGGCGTCGATGTCGGCCTCGCTGACCTTGATGCGACCCATGACCTCGCGCTCGCGGACGCGTTCCATCATGATCTGATCGCGCAACGTGCTGCGGAACTTCTGGTAGTCGACACCGTCCTGACGCAGCTTCTCGCGCAGTTGCGCCGGGGTGAGCTGGTTCTGCAGGGCCACGTTGCCGACGGCGCGGTCGAGTTCGACTTCGTCGACCTTGTAGCCTGATTCACGCGCGTTCGTGACCTGCACGCGCTCGTCGATCAGCGCCTCCAGGACCTGGCGCCGAAGGACCGGGGCTGGCGGAAGCGCCGCACCCGTCCGGGCCGCGTCGGCGCGGATGCGCTCCAGGCGTTGTTCGAGTTCTCCGGCGGTGACCAGTTCCTGATTGACGACGGCGATGATGTAGTCACCCGACCGCGGTGCCGGCGTCCGGGGCTGCGCCAGCAGCGCCGGGGCCATCAAGGCGAGGCCGAGCATCAAGGCGATGCGGCGCAGGGGATGGAGCGAATCAGTCATAGGGATTGAAAGGTAACGGTTCGGTGGGGCCTTCGCGCAGCATGCGATAGCCGGGGACATTGTCTTTCAAGACCTGCAGCGGGTTCGAGCCGAGCTTGGACAGGCCGACCAGCTCGAGTTGCAGCAGCAGGCGCGTCGTCGCGTCACTGCGCCCCGTGGACAGGCGCTCGGCCACGATCCGACCGATCCAGCAGCCGGCGTCGTACTCGAGGCCGAAGATCGAATCGGTGATCCGGCTGTCGCGCATGCTGTAGTTCACCCGCCCGACCCCGTACAGGCTGCCCTTGCACGACGAACCCGCCGCGCCACGGGCGGCTGACCGATCCGGGGTCGGCCCGTACACCGGCCACTGCCATCCGACCTCCATCTGCTCGGTCAAGTTCCGTGTCAGGCGGTAGGTCGCACTGATCGTGCGGAAAGGCCCCGGCGAATAACGCAGGCCGACGATCGACCGCTCCACCCGCCGGGTTTCCGGCCGGTACTGGATCGAGGAGTCGAGGTTCCAGTGGCGCACCAGGTTGGTGGATGCGAGCAGCAACACATCGGAGAAGCGCTGTATCGAGGGTTGCAGGTCCGGCGTCACGCGCTGGTCGCGAAACAGGTAGCGCTGCACCAGGCCCAGCCGCAACGCCTCGGCGCCGGTCTCGGGATCGAGAAAACGGGTGGTCAGCCCGGCCGTCAGCTGGTGCGAGTCGGAAACCCGGTCGACACCGGAGAAAAGGTTCTCGCTGAAGATCGACTCGAAATTGAAGTCGCGCCCGGCCGCATCGAAATTCGGCAGGTCGTCCTGGCGCACATACGGCGTGTTGACATAGAGCAGACGCGGTTCGAGCGTCTGGCGCACCGCCCGACCGAACCAGGTGGTGTCGCGCTCGAAGGTCCAGTTGCTGTCGACGCTCAGGGTCGGGATCAGCCGCGAGGCGTTGCGCCGCAATCCCGGCACCGTGTCGTCGAGGGAGTAGGAAGCGGCATTGAACGAGAGCTTCGGCGTCAGCGTCCACCCCGGCGTGACCCAGGGCCGGCTGATGCTGCCGATGGAATGCAGACGCAGGCCGTTGCTGCGGGAGCCGCTGGCATTGCCCTGCGGCGTGACGAAGCGGTTGAACTCCGCCTCGAGCGCGACCTGCAGCCCCGGTCCCAGGGCGCCGATGTAGCGCGTGCCGATCTGCGGCACCCGCTCGTACGGCGCCTCGATCCGGGTCGACGGATCGGTGGTCTGCAGCACCTGCCAGCCCTGCAGCCGGGCGTAGCCGGTCCAGTCGCCCAGCGGCCGGGAATAGTCCAGATTGGAACCGAGCAGCCGGGGGGTCAGGCTGGTGATGCCATGCGGAAAGTCGCTCCAATAGTCATCGTCGGACACGCGCTGCAGCCGCATCTGGAGAAAGGCATCGTTCGCGAACGTGCCCTCGTGCGCGACGCGCAGCGAATAGCGCGATCGGCGGGCCACGGAGTCGTAAGGCAGCAGGTCGAGATTCGTTTCGCCCTTGTAATTCGGCTCGAGATAGCGCACCTCGGTGTCCAGACCCAGGCCCCGACGCAGGCTCACGGACGGCGTCAGGGTCGCGTCGCGGTTCGGCGCGATGTTCCAGTAGTACGGCACGGCGACCTGCAGGCCGCTCTTGCTGTCGAGTGCGATGCTCGGTGGCAGCCAGCCCGATTTGCGCGATTCGCTCAGCGGAAAGCTCAGCGAGGGCGCGGCCAGGATCGGCACGCCGTAGAACCGCAGCACGCCGTTCTTGGCGATGCCTTCGTTGGCCTCGAGGTCGATCTTGACGCTGCCGGCGGACAGCACCCAGACCGGCGCGCCGCTGCCGTCGATGCCGCAACTGGTGTAGGTTGCATTGGTCGCGACGGCGCGCTGATCGTCGAGGAAATCGATGCGGTCGGCCTTGCCGCCCGCATGCGTGCGGCCTAGGTAATAGGTCGGATTCTGGAAGAAGCCTTCGAAGCGCTCCAGGCGCAGTTGCACCTCCGGTCCGGTGTAGATGTTGCCGTCCTGGTTGATGCGGACGTTGCCGACGGCGCGGGCGAGGTCTTCGCTCTGGTCGTAGCTCAGGCTGTCGGCCCGTATCAGCACGTTGCCCCGTCGCAGCTCGGCGTCGCCCTCGGCCACGGTCTCCAGGTCGGGTCGGCCTCGTACCTCGCGCGCGCGCAGGATGATCGGCAGTCTCTTGCCCGCCTCGCCTCGCGGCGGCGGGGTCAGCGCCGGGGTGGTGCGCAGTTCGATGCCCGGCAGCGTCGCGGCGGCCTCGACGCTCGGCTTCGCCTCCATCACGGTCTGACCGCTTGCTGCCATGCTCGCGACCACCGTCGCGACGGCCGTCAGCCGCGGCGCAAGCCGGACGACGGGCAGCCGACCGGTTGCCGCGGGAAGTCGAAAGGATTGCAGCAAGGAGGACTGGGCAGTGGATCTCGTGGCCGTGCGGCACGGGCGCCCGCACCGTCCCGCGAACGCGGAACCGATGCGATTTGTAGAATCGATTATCCACGAGGCATTGCGCGCAAGGCATCGCGCGAAGATGCGCTCGCCGACCCGCACGGGCTCGTCCCACCACCGGTATCCCGCCATCGTCGCCGAACCTCCCCGCATCGCCTGGGCCGATGCCACGCGTCGTGCCGCCTTCGAGCGCTGGCTCGACGACATCACCCAGCGCCACGGACTCGACGCCGGGTCGCTGCGCAGCGCGTCCAGCGACGCCAGCTTCCGGCGCTATTTCCGCGTCGACGCAAGCGGCGGGCAGACATTCGTCATCATGGATGCACCGCCGCCGCTGGAAGACGTGGCTCCTTTCGTCCGGGTCGCCGCGATGCTCGGAGCCTGCGGCCTGCACGCACCACGGGTCCTGGAGGAGGACCGGCCGAACGGCTTCCTGCTGCTGACCGACCTCGGCAACCGTCTCTACCTCGATGCGCTGAACGAAGCCGTCGCCTCCGGACGGCTGGCCTCCGCCGACGCCCTGATGCGCGATGCGATCGCCGCACTGCTGCGCTGGCAGGGCTGCGCCGACATTGAGGAATTGCCGCCCTATGACGACGCCCTGCTGCGGCGCGAGCTGGCGCTCTTTCCCGAGTGGTGCGTCGGCCGGGAATGCGGCGTTGAATGGAACACCGAAGAGCTGGCGACGTGGCAGCAGAGCTGCGACCTTCTCGTTGCCAGCGCCCTCGCCCAGCCGGTCGTCGCGGTGCATCGCGACTACATGCCGCGCAACCTGATGGTCTGCGAGCCCAATCCCGGCATCCTCGACTTCCAGGACGCGGTCCGCGGGCCGATCACGTACGACGTCGCCTCGCTGCTTCGCGACGCCTTCATCTCCTGGGACGAGGAACAGGAGATCGACTGGGCCGTGCGCTACTGGCAGGCCGCGCGCAAGGCAGGCCTCCCGCTCGACGAGGATTTTGGCGAATTCTGGCGCGCGCTCGAGTGGATGGGCCTGCAGCGCCACCTGAAGGTGCTCGGCATCTTCTGCCGCCTCAAGCATCGTGACGCCAAGCCGCGCTACAGCACGGACCTGCCGCGCTTCTTCGCCTATGCCCACAAGGTCAGCACGCGCTACAACGCCCTGCGACCGCTGTCGCGCCTGCTCGAACCGCTGATGGGCGTCGGCAGGATCGAGGCGTTCTACTGACGGCAGACCGACGCCGGATGCTGCGGATCACCGAACTGCGCCTGCCGCTCGACCATCCGCCGGAAGCGCTGCGGGCGTCGATCCTGGCGCGCCTGGGCGTCGAAGAACGGGGCCTGCAGCACTACACCGTCTTCAAGCGCAGCTACGACGCGCGCCGCAAGAGCGCGATCGTCCTGATCTACACCGTCGATTGCGAGGTGGACGATGCCGCCGCCGTGCTCGCGGCGCATGTCGGCGACCCGCACCTGCGCCCGGCGCCCGACACCGCCTATCGGCTTGTCGGCCGCGCCCCGGGCGGCCACGCCGGCCCGCGTCCGCTGGTCATCGGCTTCGGGCCCTGCGGTATCTTCGCCGCACTGCTGCTGGCCCAGGCGGGATTGCGGCCGATCGTCCTCGAGCGCGGCAAGGCGGTGCGCGAACGCACCCGCGACGCCTGGGGCCTGTGGCGGCAGGGCGTGCTCGAGCCCGAGTCCAACGTGCAGTTCGGCGAAGGCGGCGCGGGCACCTTTTCCGATGGCAAGCTCTGGAGCCAGATCAGCGACCCGCGCCATCTGACACGCAAGGTTCTCGACGAGTTCGTGAAGGCCGGCGCACCCGAAGAGATCCTCTTCGTCGCCAAGCCGCACATCGGCACCTTCCGCCTGGTCGGCGTCGTCGAGAAGATGCGCGCCGAGATCGAGGCCTTGGGCGGCGAGGTGCGTTTCCAGCAGCGCGTGGTCGACCTGCTGGTCGAGCAGCGGTCGGCGCCGGGCGGAGCGCCTGCGTCGCGTCATGTTCGTGGTCTGGTGCTGGCCAGCGGCGAGCAACTGGCCGCCGACCAGGTGGTGCTGGCGCTGGGCCACAGCGCGCGCGATACCTTCGCCATGCTGCAACAGCGCGGTGTGCACCTGGAGGCCAAGCCCTTCTCGGTGGGCTTTCGCATCGAGCATCCGCAAAGCCTGATCGACAAGGCGCGCTTCGGCCCCAGCGCTGGCCACCCCATCCTGGGCGCGGCCGATTACAAGCTGGTGCACCATGCCGGCAACGGTCGCGCCGTCTACAGCTTCTGCATGTGCCCTGGCGGCACGGTGGTGGCCGCCACCTCCGAAGTCGGCCGGGTGGTCACCAACGGCATGAGCCAGTACTCGCGCAACGAACGCAATGCCAATGCCGGCATCGTTGTCGGCATCACGCCGGCCGACTACCGCCAGCAAGCAGGCGAGGGCCCGGTGGATCCGCTGGACGGCGTGGCTTTCCAGCGGCATTGGGAATCACGCGCCTATGAGCTGGGCGAGGGCGGCTACCGCGCGCCGGGCCAGCTGGTGGGGGATTTTATCAAGGGCCAGCGCTCAGCGGTGCTGGGCAGCGTCGAGCCCTCGTATACGCCTGGCGTGACGCTCACCGATCTGGCCCAGCC
>JBBQCD010000066.1:0-23316 GCA_038318385.1 Burkholderiales bacterium
AGAAGGAGCCGATGAGGCTGCGCGCGCGATTCGGATTCGAGAGCGAGAAATCCGGATGCTTCAGCAGGGCCTTGACACGGCTGAACACCCGGCCGTCGTGCTCCGGCGCCATCGCCTGCATCGAGAACCATTTGTCGATCACCAGCGGTTCGTCGCGGAAGCGCGCGTGGAAGCGCTGCAGCGCCGGCTCGGCCAGCTCCGAGTGCGACGCCAGCAAGGCGTTCAGCGCGCCCTGCGTATCGGTCATGTTGACGGCGTCCTTGAAGCGCTGGTACGCGCGGCCGGGCCAGATGACGTCGCCGCGCGCCACCGCATCCTGGCAGAGCATTACCAGGGCCAGATTGGCGAGGGCCCGCCTCCCGGTAGAAATCGGATCGGGCGAGTAGCCGCCCGTGACCTGGTGCGTCTCGAAAACCCACTCCCAGTCCGCGCGCAGCGTCTGCGCGAGCTCAAGTTTCATCGCCTGGCGGGCGGCATGGATGCGCGACGGATCGTTGGAGTCCATCTGCTCGGCGACATAGCCCTCGCTCGGAAGCGTCAGCACGAGTTCCTTGAAGCTGGCGTCCAATGCCGGATTGCGCAGAACCGCGCGCAGCGCGTCCACGTAGGCGGGGTCTAGCGCATCGGTGGTCTCGCCGCGTATGCGCGCCAGGAGCCGGATCAGCCCGAGCCGTTGGGCCGCTTCCCAGCGGTTGAACGGGTCGGTGTCGTGGTTCATCAGCACCAGCAGCTCGGCGTCGCCGAGGTCGTCAGACAGGCAGACCGGGGCCGAGAAGCCGCGCAGCAGCGAAGGCACCGGCTCGATGTCGACGTTGACGAAGGTGAAGAAATGGCGCGGCTCGTGGAGGACGAGCAGACGCTCGGTCGCCCCGCTCGGGGTCTCGTCCTCGAGTTGCACCGGGAGTTCCCGGCCGTCCTTGCCGATCAGGCCGAGCGCGACGGGAATCACGTAAGCCGTCTCCTCGGCCGTGCCGGTCGCGGTCCGGCCGTGCTGCTCGATGCCCAGCGTGTAGGTCCGGCTCGGTGCGTCGTAGCGGCCGCGCGCCGTGATCCGCGGCGTGCCGGCCTGCGAGTACCAGCGCTTGAACTGCGGCAGCAGCCGGGCGAGGTCGCTGTCTGCACTGGCGTCGGCGATCGACTGGGCAAAATCATCGCAGGTGACGGCCTGGCCGTCGTGACGCTGAAAATACAGTGCCATGCCCTTGCGGAAGCCCTCGCGGCCGACGAGCGTCTGCATCATCCGCACGACCTCGGCGCCCTTCTCGTAGACCGTGGCGGTGTAGAAGTTGTTGATCTCGACGTAGCTGTCCGGGCGCACCGGGTGCGCCATCGGGCCGGCGTCTTCGGGGAACTGCACCTGACGCAGCGCGCGCACATCCTCGATCCGCTTGACCGCGCGCGCCGTCGCGCTGCCGGTCATGTCCATGCTGAATTCCTGGTCACGGAAGACCGTCAGGCCCTCCTTGAGACTCAGCTGGAACCAGTCGCGGCAGGTGATGCGGTTGCCGGTCCAGTTGTGGAAGTACTCGTGGCCGACGACCGACTCGATCGCAGCGTAATCGGCATCGGTCGCCGTAGCCGGATTCGCCAGGACGTACTTCGTATTGAAGATGTTGAGGCCCTTGTTCTCCATCGCCCCCATGTTGAAGTCGCCCACCGCGACGATCATGAAACGTTCGAGGTCGAGCGGCAGCTGGAAGCGTGCCTCGTCCCAGCAGATCGAAGCGACCAGCGAGTTCATGGCGTGCTCGGTCTTCTCGAGGTCGCCACGGCGCACGTAGACCTGCAGCAGGTGCTCCTTGCCGGCACGGGTGCGGATGTGCTGCTCGCGCGCCACCAGGTCGGCGGCCACGAGCGCGAACAGGTAGCTCGGTTTGGGGAAGGGGTCGTGCCACTTGGCGTAGTGACGTCCCCCCTCGAGTTCGCCCTGCTCGACCAGGTTGCCGTTGGACAGCAGCACCGGGCAGGCCGCCTTCGCGGCGCGCAGCGTCACCGTGTAGACCGCCATCACGTCTGGCCGGTCGACGAAGTAGGTGATGCGGCGGAAGCCCTGGGCCTCGCACTGCGTGAAGAAGCCGCCGCCGGAGGTGTAGAGACCCGACAGCGTGGTGTTCTTGTCGGGGGCGCAGGTGCTGCGCACCTCGAGCATGAAGGAGTCCGCCGCCGGGGCGTCGATCACGAGCCGGCCCCCCTCGTGGCGAAATGACACCGACGCGCCGTCGACGAGCACGCGTGTCAGCGCAATGGCTTCGCCGTCGAGGAGCAGCGGCTGCGCGTCGCCGGGCAGGGCGCGATTGCGCTCGATCTGCATCCGGTTGATGACCATGGTCTTGGCCGGATCGAGCTCGAAGGTCAGGTCGACCGTCCGGACCCAGTACGCCGGGGGGGCATAGTCCTCGCGGCGGACCACGAGGGCGGTGGCTTCACGCATGGTTGTCTCAGACTCCCTGTTTGAGGCTCGCCTCGATGAAAGGATCGAGATCCCCGTCGAGCACCTTCTGTGTGTTGCTGATTTCCACGCCGGTGCGCAGGTCCTTGATGCGGCTCTGGTCGAGCACGTAGCTGCGGATCTGGTGACCCCAGCCGACGTCGGTCTTGGTGTCCTCGAGCTTCTGCTGCGCCGCCATGCGGATGCGCATCTCGTGCTCGTAGAGGCGCGAGCGCAGCATCTGCCAGGCCTCGTCGCGGTTGCGGTGCTGCGAGCGGTCGTTCTGGCACTGCACGACGATGCCGGTCGGGATGTGGGTCAGGCGCACCGCCGAATCGGTCTTGTTGATGTGCTGTCCGCCCGCGCCCGAGGCGCGGAAGGTGTCGGTGCGCACGTCGGCGGGGTTGATGTCGATCTCGATCGAATCGTCGACCTCGGGGTAGACGAAGAGACTCGCGAAACTGGTGTGCCGGCCGCCGGCCGAGTCGAACGGGCTCTTCCTGACCAGGCGGTGCACGCCGGTTTCGGTGCGCAGCAGACCGAACGCGTACTCGCCCTCGACCTTGATCGTCGCGCTGCGGATGCCGGCGACGTCGCCCTCGGTCTCTTCCATGACCTCGGTCTTGAAGCCTTTGCGCTCGGCGTACTTCAGGTACTGGCGCAGCAGCATCGCCGCCCAGTCGCAGGCCTCGGTGCCGCCGGCGCCAGCCTGGATGTCGATGAAGCAGTTGCTCGGGTCGGCGGGGTTGTCGAACATCCGCCGGAACTCGAGCTGCGCCACGGTGGCCTCGAGTTGCGCGGCCTCGCCCTCGATCGCGCGCAGGCCATCCTCGTCGCCGTCAGCTTTCGACATGTCGTAGAGCTCGACATTGTCCGAGAGGTTCGACGTCAGGTGATCGATCGTGCCGACGACGTTCTCGAGCATGCGCTTCTCGCGCCCCAGTTCCTGGGCCCGCTTCGGCTCGTTCCAGACGTTCGGGTTCTCGAGGGCGGCGTTGACCTCGTTCAGCCGCAGCGCTTTGCGATCGTAGTCAAAGATACCCCCGGAGAGATTCGGTGCGCCGGGTCAGGTCGGCGAGCGCATGACCGATGGCATTGATGTGTTCGACGTCCATGGGGAAAGGTCCTTGTTTCGGGGGTCGTCGATTTTCGCACGCGCCGGCATTCAGTCGTGATCGAGAAACCGCTCCAGCCGCTCGGCCAGGGCTTCCGGCTGGTCGTGGTGCAGCATGTGACCCGCTGGGGAGAGCACGTGCGTCTCGACACGCGCTACCACCGCCAGCCGCTCGTGGAACTCGGCCTTGGTGTAGCGGTTGCCCCACCAGCGCCCGATATCGGTCTCGTCGCCCTCGACCCAGAGCAGCGGCGCGCGAATCAGCTTCCAGATCTCGAGCACGTCCTCGACGTGGTACAGCATCGGCGTGCCGCGCTTGTGGTCGGGATCGGCGAGCAGCTCGAAGCAGGGAGGCGACGCATCTGCTCCTTCGCACCGGCGCGACCACTGCCCGGCCAGCCAGGCCGCCCGATCGGCACGCAGACGCGGGTTGGTCTTGCGCAGTCGGGCGGCGACGGCCTCCAAGTCGGGATAGGGTCGCAGTTCCTGCGTCGCCTTCAGGTCGTCGAGCCATTGCACGAAGCGCTTGGGCGCCTGTTCGGGCCGCGTGCGCGGCATGCCGAAGCCCTCGAGATTGACGAGGCGGCGGATGCGATCGGGTCGCAATCCCGCGTAGAGCATCACCACGTTGCCGCCCATGCTGTGCCCGACCAGGTCGATCGTGCGGCCCGGAAGCAGCGCATCGAGGACGCCGTCGAGGTCGCCGACGTAATCGGGGATCCAGTAGGTGTCGCCCGGCGGCGTATCGGTGAGGCCGAACCCGCGCCAGTCGAAGGCGATTGCGTATCGGTCGCTCGGCAGGGCGTCGACGACGAACTGGAAGGACGCGGCGACGTCCATCCAGCCATGGAGCAGCACCAGCGGCGGCCGCTCGGGTGTGGCCAGGGACGCGTCGCCCCAGCTGAGGACGTGATGGCGCAGGCCGCGGACATCGACGAAGTCGCTGCGCGGAACGCGGCGCGGCGTGTAGAGGTTGGACTCGGTCATGGCGGCCAATGTAGGGGATGGCGGCCGGCGATGTTGTCCGCGCGGCGACACCGGTCGCGCCTGCGACCGCGTATCGGCGGTCAATCGACGGGGATGGCCGAAGGCGGCTTGACCTCTTCGAGGCAGATCATCGAGCGCACGTCGTCGATGCCGGCGACCTGCATCAGTCGGTCGGTGAGGAATTGCGACAGGCTCTTCAGGTCGCGGGCCACCACCTTGAGCAGGTAGTCGTAGTCCCCGGACACGGCCTGGCATTCGAGGATCTGCGGATAGGCGGCAATCTCGCGTTCGATGTCGCGCACGCGAAAGAACTGGTCGCCGGCGACGCTGACGTTGACGTACGCGGTGACCGCGTAGCCGAGGGCTTCGGCGTCGACGCGGGCCGCGTAGCCGCGGATCACGCCGCGATCCTCGAGCGCCCTGACGCGCCGGAAGCACTGCGGCGCCGACAGCTGTACGGCGGTCGCCAGCTCGACATTGCTGGCCCGGCCGGAGCGCTGCAACGTGCTCAAGATCTTTCTGTCGATGGGGTCCAGGGCCATGGTGAATCCGAATTTTCTCCTGATTGGCGCATGAATCATGCATCTAAATAATATATCGTGCAATAAACAGAAAGCACATTTCGTTCAACCGTCACTAGAGTGGATGGCGTTTCCCGTCCACTCCGGAGCCGACCATGACCACCGCCGCCCGCGCTGCAACGCTTGCCAGAACCGCCGAATCGCCGATCGCCCTGGAGCGGCGCTATGGCGCCCGCAACTACGACCCGCTCGCGGTGACGCTCGAGCGCGGCGAAGGCGTGTGGCTCTACGACATGCAGGGCCGTCGCTACCTCGACATGATGTCGGCGTACTCGGCCGTCAGCTTCGGTCACGGCCACCCCGTGCTGGTGAAGGCGCTTGCCGAGCAGGCGCACCGTCTGGCCGTCACCAGCCGCGCCTTTCATACCGTGCGCCTCGGCAGCTTCCTGCAGAAGCTCTGCCGCATGACCGGCATGGCGCGGGCATTGCCGATGAACACCGGGGCCGAGGCCGTCGAGACCGCGATCAAGGCGGCGCGAAAGTGGGCCTACCAGGTCAAGGGTGTGCCAGCGGGCATGGCGCAGATCCTCGTGGCCGCCGGAAACTTCGCGGGGCGGACAACGACGATCATCGGTTTCTCGAGCGAAGCGCAGTACCGCGACGGCTTCGGCCCCTTCACGCCGGGTTTCGCCAGCGTCCCGTTCGGCGACGCGGCCGCGCTGGACGCGGCGATCACGCCGCACACCGCGGCCTTCATCGTCGAGCCGGTGCAGGGCGAAGCCGGGATCATCGTGCCGTCGGCGGGCTACCTCGCTGCGGTGCGCGAGATCTGCACGCGTCGCAACGTGCTGATGATCGCCGACGAGGTCCAGACCGGACTTGGCCGCACCGGACGGCTGCTCGCCTGCGATCACGAGGGCGTGCGGCCCGACGGGCTCACGCTCGGCAAGGCGCTCGGCGGCGGGCTGCTGCCGGTGAGCGCGTTCTGCGCCAGCGAGGATGTGATGGCCGTGTTCGGGCCCGGTGACCACGGCAGCACGTTCGGCGGCAATCCGCTCGCCGCGGCGGTCGGCGAAGCGGCGCTCGGCCTGCTCGAGCGCGAGGGCCTGGCCGAGCGCGCCGCCGTCCACGGGGAATACTTGCTCGAGCGCCTCGGCACGCTGCGCCATCCGGCGATCGTCGACATCCGCGGCAAGGGCCTCTTCGTCGGCGTCGAGATCGATCCGGCGTTCGCGAGCGCACGCCGCGTCTGCGACACGCTCGTCGGCCTCGGGGTGTTGACGAAGGACACGCACGGCACCGTCATCCGCCTCGCGCCCGCGCTGACGATCGAGCGGGGCGAGATCGACATGGCTGTCGCTGCCCTGGACCGCGCGCTGGCGAGCATCGAGGTGGAGGAAAGCGTTCCGGCGTGAGTCCGCGCCGGGCCGTTGTTTCCGTGCTCAGCCGCTCAGCCGCTCAGCACCGGGCGCCGAACGGCGCAGTCGGCGTTTCCGGAACTCAGACGCCGAGCAACTGCTGCCACGCGGCGCGGTCCGCATCGAGTTCGCGCGCGGTGCCGCGCCACGCTACCCGGCCCTTCTCGAGGATGACGGCATGGTCGGCGATGGCGATCAGGCGCTGCACGTACTTGTCGATCACGATCATGGCGTGACCCGCGCTGCGCAGTTCGCCGAGGGCGCGCCAGATTTCCTCGCGCACCAGGGGCGCGAGGCCTTCGGTGGCCTCGTCGAGGATCAGCAGCATCGGGTTGGTGACGAGTGCGCGGGCGATCGCCAGCATCTGCTGCTCGCCGCCGGAGAGCTGGCTGCCCATGTGTCCCCGGCGCTCCGCCAGGCGCGGGAACAGCGCCAGGGCGCGCGCCGGAGTCCAGGTGCGGCTGCCATCCGGGGCGGCGCGGTGGAAAGCACCGAGGTGCTCGTCGACGCTGAGGTTGGGGAAGATCTGGCGCCCTTCGGGAACGATCGCGATGCCCGAGCGCGCGACCCGATTCGGCGCCAGACCCGTGATCGGCGCGCCGGCAAAACGGATCTCTCCGGCACTCGGCCGCAGCAGGCCCATGATGGATCGCATCAGCGTCGTCTTGCCCATGCCGTTGCGGCCGAGCACGCCGACGATCTCGCCGCTGCCGACCGCCATGTCGATGCCGAACAGCACCTCGCTGGAACCATAGCCGGCGTCGAGGCCGCGCACTTCGAGCAGCGCGGTCGGGGAGGGGGCCGCCTTCGCGGCCGTCGGCGTGGCCGTCGCGGCGCCCGGGCTGGCGTGCGTCATGACGCTGGGGGCGCGGCGCCGTTGGCGTTGCCGTCGCCGAGGTAGGCTTCGATCACACCGCGATCGTTGCGCACCGCATCCGGATCGCCGCTGGCGATGATGCGGCCGCCGACCAGCACCGAGACGCGGTCGGCAAGGCGGAACACTGCGTCGACGTCGTGCTCGATCAGCAGCACCGTGCTGGTGGCGCGCATCGCGCCGATCAGGCCTTCCATGCGCTCCGACTCCTCGTGCCCCATGCCGGCCATCGGTTCGTCCAGCAGCACGAGTTGCGGCCGGCTCGCGAGTGCCATGGCGACTTCCAGCGCCCGGCGCTCGCCGTGCGAGAGCTGGTCGATGCGCAGCGTCGCCTTGGCCTCCAGACCGACCTCGACCAGCAGCGTGTGCGCGCGTTCGAAGAGCCCGCGATCGCGCAGCACCGGCCGCCAGGCCCGCAGGCTGCTGCCGGAGACCGCCTGGACCGCGAGGGCGACGTTGTCGAGCACGCTGGCGCTGCGGAAGAGGCGCGTGATCTGGAACGAGCGCACGAGCCCGCGACGCGCCCGCGCGTGGGTCGGCATCCGGGTGATGTCCGCGCCTTCGAAAAGGATGCGGCCCCGATCGCTGGCGAGTTGCCCGCCGAGCTGTGCGACGAGCGTGGTCTTGCCGGCGCCGTTCGGGCCGATCAGCGCATGGACTTCGCCACGAAGGATCTGCAGGTCGACGCGGTCGGTGGCGACGAGGCCGCCGAAGCGCTTTTCCAGGCCTCGGACCTCGAGCAGTGGCGCGCCCGACGACGTGCCTGCGGCCATGCGGGCCGGCACGCGCGACGTCATCGTGCCGCTCCGGCGCCACCGCGCCGGCCCAGCAGGATGCCGATCAGTCCCTGGCGCGCGAACAGCACCACTGCGAGCAGCACCCAGCCCGTCCAGAATTCCCAGTGCTGCGTGTAGGCGCCGAGGACCTCCTGCAGCAGCAGCAAGGCGGCTGCGCCCGCGAGGCCGCCCCAGACGGTGGCGACGCCGCCGAGGATGACCATCACCATCAGGGTTCCCGACTGCGTCCAGTGCAGCACGTTCGGGCTGACGTAGCCCTGCAGGTTGACGCTGAGCGCGCCGGCGACGCCGCCGAGCGCTCCGGCGACGACGAACACCACCAGCTTGTAGCGGTAGGTCGGGAAGCCCAGCGCCTCGGCCCGTACGTCGTCGTCGCGCAGCGCCATCACTGCGCGGCCGAAGCGCGACGGCACGAAGCGGGAGAGAGCGATGAGCGCCAGCGCCAGCATCCCGAGGGCGACGTAGTAGAAGCTGAAGTCGTCCTTGAGGTCGACGACGAAGTCGCCGAACGAGAACAGCGAGCGGGGCCGCACGTTCAGCCCCTCGTCGCCGCCGTAGCCCTTGACCGAGTTGGCCAGGTAGAACAGCATCTGCGCGAAGGCGAGGGTGATCATGATGAAGTAGACGCCGCGCGTGCGCAGCGAGATCGCGCCGATGACGAGCGCCGCCAGTGCACACACCGCCAGCGTCGCCGCGAGATGTAGCGGACCGCTTTGCACGCCTTCGCTGAGCAGGATGCCGGTCGTGTAGGCGCCGAGGCCGACGAAGGCCGCGTGGCCGAACGACACCATGCCGCCGTAGCCGAGGACGAAGTTCAAGCTGGTCGCAGCGATGGCCATGACGACGATGCGGCTCGCCAGGCTCAGGTAGTAGTCGTATCCCAGGCTGCGCAGCAACCAGGGAAGGGCCACCGCCGCGAGGGCGAGCGCCACGACCAGCGCGACGCGGACCGAGCGCATCAGGACGACCGCGCCGGGAACAGGCCCTGGGGCTTGATCGCCAGCACCACGGCCATGAACACGTAGACCGCCACCGAGGCGACGGCCGGGCCGGCGGCGCTCGCCCACTGCGGAGGCAGGAAGGCCCGAAAGAGATCCTGCAGCAGGGTCCGGCCGAGGGTGTCGATGGCGCCGACCAGCAGCGCGCCGACCAGCGCGCCGCGGATCGAGCCGATGCCGCCGATCACCACGACGACGAACGCGAGGATCAGGATGTTCTCGCCCATCCCGACCTGGACCGCCAGCAGCGGCCCCAGCAGCGCCCCGGCGACTGCGCAGAGGGCCGCGCCGATGCCGAAGACAAGGGTGAAGAGACGGCTGATGTCGGTGCCCATCGCCGTGGCCATCTCGCGGTTCGACGCACCGGCGCGGACGAGCGCGCCCATCCGCGTCTTCTGCACCAGCAGCCAGAGGACGAGCGCCAGCGCCAGGCCGACGCCGAGGATCAGCAGCCGGTAGGCCGGGTACCACAGCCCGGGGATCAGCTCGACCGGCCCGGCGAGCGCCGCCGGCGCCGACAGCCGCATGTCGTTGCCGAAGATCATCTTCACGCCGTCGTTGAGGATCAGGATCAGCGCGAAGGTCGCGAGGACCTGAGAGAGGTGATCGCGTGCATAGAGCGTTCGCAGCAGCCCGGCCTCGAGGACGATGCCGAACAATCCGGTCAGCGCCACCGCGCCGACGACGCCGAGGACGAACGAGCCGGTCAGGCCGACGAGCCAGGCGGCGAGGAACGCCCCGACCATGTAGAGCGAACCATGGGCGAGGTTGATCATGTCCATCACGCCGAACACCAGCGTGAGCCCGGCGGCCAGCAGGAAGAGCATCAGGCCGAACTGCAGGCCGTTCAAGGCCTGCTCGAGGACGAGGACGCTGGCCATGCTTGCGGCCAGGGCCTCGTCAGCCCTTCATCGCACAGTTTTGCGCGTAGGCGTCGCCGTGGTTCTTCAGGATCGGCTCGTTGAACGACTTGTTGATCAGGCCGCCCTTGCCGTCGCTGCCCACCGTGCGGACGTAGTAGTTCTGGATCGGGTACTGGTTGTTGTTGAAGCGGAACGGACCGCGCACCGACTCGAACCGCGCCGCCTTCAGCGCCTTCAGCACCGCCGGCTGGTCCTCGAGCTTGCCCTTGACGTCGCGCACCGCGGCGTCGATCAACCGTGCGGCGTCGTAGCCCTGGGAGGCGTAGAGCGTCGGCACGCGTTTGTATTCCTTCTGGAACTCGGTCATGAACTTCTGGTTCGCCGCGTTGGTGAAGTCAGGCGACCAATGAGCGGTGTTGAAGAGCCCGGCCATCGCCGGACCGACCGGGTTGATGACGTCCTGGTCGGCCGAGAAACCCGGCAGCAGCAGCGTCGTGTCCTTGCCGAGGCCGGCGCCGACGTACTGCTTGATGAAGTTGATGCCCATGCCGCCCGGCAGGAAGATGTAGACGGCCTGCGGCTTGGCGGCGCGGATCTCGGCGAGCTCGGCGGCGTAGTCGAGCTGCCCGAGCTTGGTGTAGTTCTCGCCGACGACCTGGCCCTTGAAGGTGCGCTTGAAGCCGGCGAGGGAGTCCTTGCCCGCCTGGTAGTTCGGGGCGACCAGGTACACGCTCTTCAGGTCGCGGGTGTTGGCGAACTGGCCTGCGGCCTCGTGGTACGCGTCGTTGGGCCACGAGACCGCGAAGAACAGCGGGTTGCAGTCCTTGCCGGCGATCGAAGACGGCGCCGCGTTCGGGCTGATGTAGATGACCTTGTTGTCGAGCGCCTCGGGCAGTGCGGCCAGCATGATGTTGGAGAAGACGACGCCGGTCATGAAGTCGACCTTGTCGCGCTTGATGTCCTTCTCGAACAGCTGCTTGGCGACGTCGGGCTTGAACTGGTCGTCGCCGACGCTGACTTCGGCCGGCAGGCCGCCGAGCTTGCCGCCATTGAGCTTGACCGCCAGCAGGAAGCCATCGCGAATGTCGACGCCGAGTGCGGACGACGGGCCGGAGAGCGTGCTGACGAAGCCGACCTTGACCTTGTCGGCGGCGTGCGCCGGTAGGGCCAGCGCAAGTGCGGCGGCGGCGGCCAGGGTGTGCGCGTAACGCTTGAACATGTCGGTACCTCTCGAGCGGGTTGCGGTTGCAGAAAGCGCTGGAATTCTAGGGAGCCGCAGCGAATCGGCTAGGGTGGCGACCCTCCCCGTGCAAGTCCCTAGACCCAGACCTGCAGCACGTAGTCGAAAGGCGCCTGCGCATTGAACAGGTCGACGCGCTGCAGCCGGATCTTCAGGGCGCCGCTCGCGTCGCGCACCAGCGTGTGCCGATAGCTGCCGCCGAAATTGCGCACCGTGTCGCGGCGCAGCTCCATCATGTGAAAGCGGGAGCGCACGCGGATCTCGGTGCTGTCGGCCGCCTCGATGGCGACGTGGCTGACGAGGTGGCTGGTCTCCCACAGCGGGGCCTGCGACCAGGCGTTCGGGTGCGAGACCCGCCCCTTCCGGATCTCCATCATCAGCTTGTCTTCAGCGAAGATCGACGGCGATCCTTCCCATTCGGTCTGCTCGCGTTCGACCGGCATCCAGTAGACGCCGGCGTCGTCGAAGCAGTCGATGAAAGCCTGCCAGTGCTTGGCATCGAGCAGTTCGGCCTGGCGGTAGAGGAACTGCTCGACCTCGCGCTGCAGGTCGGCACCGGAGTCGGTGACGGGGACCCATCCTGCGCGCGGCAAGTCGAGCGGTGCCGCGGCCCGGCCGAGCGGGGCGCGCGGCGAGTGGTCCGGCTCGACCGCCTGCGCACCGGTGCGGGCGCGCTCTTCGTTCGACTCGATCACCACCTCCTGCGCCAGCAGATGCTCGAAGTCGGGGCCGGCACTCGGGATGGCACTCGGCTTGGCTGTCGCGGCGGTCCGTTGTTCAGTCTTGCTCATCGTCGTCTCCTCGGCGCCTCAGGCGGCCTGCATGTACTGGGACCAGGCGCGGAATTGGTTGCGCATCACCGCTTCCGAGGTGCCGTGGTTGGAGTAGATGACGCCGTTTTCCTCGCGGTCGTCGCCGAAGTAGCGGTGGAAGCTGACCCAGTCGCCGCCGTTGGAGGTCAGGCCCCACTGGCCCTTGGTCCAGTTCTCGAGGTCGTCGGCATTGATCATCGTCGCCGGTGAGTTGACGAGGTTGTAGTACCAGAGGCTGCGGCGGTAGATCGCCTCGGGCGCACCCTTCAGGCGGAAGTGCCAGATCTCCGACATCGTCTTGTCCGGGCCGACCGGGCGCAGGCAGCGCAACTGCTGCAGCGGTGACTGCACCGAGAGGTACGGGTAGACCAGCACGTGGTGGATGCTGCGCGACAGGAATTCCTCGGTCTTCTCGTCGCCGTAGGCGTCCTTCAGCAGCGCTTCGTACTCGAGCGTGTCCGGGTCACGCGGGCGCAGGCCCATGTAGGCCTTGAGGATGCCGTGACCGTGCGGGAAGTTGATGGTCTGCACGGCGTCCCACTGCTCGAAGCTCGACGCGAACGTCGACAGGTAGTGGTAGTACAGCGGTGCCGCGCCCTTCTCGGCCTTCACGCGTTTTTCGACCTTGCCGGCAGAGATGCCGGTCGACTGGTGGGTGACGGACGGATGCAGCGCGTCGAGCTGGTTCTCCATGAAGAACTTCCAGTTCGAGTGCTGCATCACGCGGTGGCAGATCGGCACGACCTCCACCTCGCCGAGCGGCGAGCGGTCGCACATGTCGTCGAACGCGACCTTGGCCTCGCCGAGGAAGTCGGCCAGCGACGGGCCTTCGGCCGAGAGACTGGCGAAGACGAAGCCGCGGTAGTTGTCGACGCGGGCGGCGCGCTTCATGCCGCAGTCGGGGTTGTCGCGCGTCATCCGCGTGCCTTCGTAGCCCTGCGCGAGCGGAATCGCGCGGACGCTGCCGTCGAGGTGGAAGCTCCAGGCGTGGTACGAGCAGACGAACGAGTTGCCAGTGTTGCCCTTGAGGTTGCCGACCAGCTGCACACCGCGGTGCGGACAGCGGTTGTAGAGGACCTGCACGCCGCCGTCGCGCTGCCGCACCATGATCATCGGCTGGCGCCCGATGGTGACGGCGTAGTAGTCGCCGGGCTTGGCAACCTGCGACTCGTGGCCGCAGTAGACCCAGGTGCGCTCCCAGATCTTCTCCATCTCGATGTCGAAGATCTGCTGGTCGGTGTAGACGGTCTTGTGGACCCGGTCTGGCTCGACGAGGGCGGAGACATTCATCGCGGTTCCTTCGGCTGGATTCGAAATTGAGATTCGCAAGGGCCGGGCCAGTCTAGGTCGGGTGCTCGGTTCCAGCCATCAGAAGGACTGTGGTTCCCATAAACTGGATCGATGGCAAACCCGATCGATCTGCGCCGCATGCGCCATCTCTGCGCCGCGGTCACCGAAGGCAGCCTCACCGCTGCGGCGGCCCGCCTCGGCCTGACGCAGCCGGCGCTCAGTGCGAGCATCAAGTCGCTGGAGCGCGAACTCGGCGTGCAGCTGCTGCGCCGGCATCGCTCGGGCGTCGACGCAACCCGCTACGCCGACCTACTGACCTCGCACGCGTCGGCGATCGAAAGCGAGCTCGACACGGCCTGGTCGCGCCTGGTGGAGCTCAAGGGGCGCGACGTCGTCAGCGTGCGGGTGGGCTGCGGGCCGTCGGAGGCGACGCGGCTGATGCCGATCGCGCTGAGCGCATTGCGTCGGAGCCATCCGAAGGTGCGGGTCTTCGTCGACTACGGCCTGAACGAGGTGCTGATGCCGATGGTGCGGCGCGGCGAGATCGCCTTCGCCTTGTCGTCGGTGCCGCGCAGCGCCGCCGACCCGGACCTCTTCCACGAGACCCTGCATGTCGACGACGCCGTGGTCGTGGCGAGGGTGGGGCACCCGCTCTCGCGCAGGCGGTCCCTGACCGGCGAGGACTTGCAACGCTACCCCTGGGTATTGGCGCGCCGCTGGGAGCTGGAGCGCAAGGCCCTGGACGAGCTCTTCGCGGAAAGCGGCCTGCCGCCGGTCGAACCGGCGGTCGAGACCACGTCCGCGGTGCTGATGAAGACCCTGCTGCTGCAGGGCGACTACCTCACCTTCGTGCCGCGCGAGATGATCCACTGGGAGGAGCGCGCCGGCGTGCTGCGACCGCTGGCGGGCGTTCGCTCGACCTGGGAACGGCATGTCGGCATCACCACGCGGCGCGAGGAGACCCTCGCCGAACCGGTCGGGCTGCTGGTGGCGGCGCTGCGCGAGGCGGCGGCGTCAATGGAAGGCTGAGACGCGTCGTCCCGGTTCCGCTGCCCATCGGTCGCGCGACAATGGGCCATGCATTCCACGACCGATACACCACCAGGCCCGAAGACCTTCACGCTGAGGCCCGCCGAACTGAAGGACGTCGTCGGGATCGTCGGCCTGATCCGTGGCCTGGCCGAGTTCGAGAACCTCACCCACCTGCTCGAGGTCACGCCGGAGAAGCTTCGGCCGCATCTCTTCGGGCCTAGGCCGGCCGCGGAAGCTTTCGTCGCCGAAGCGGCCGGCGAGGTCGTCGCCTTCGCCCTTTTCTTCACCAACTTCTCGACCTTCCTGGCGCAGCCGGGGATCTACCTCGAGGATCTCTACGTCACGCCGGCGTACCGGGGGCGAGGCATTGGCGAGGCGATGCTGACCCGGCTCGCCCGCCTCGCGGTCGAGCGCGGCTGCGGGCGCTTCGAGTGGAGCGTGCTCGACTGGAACGAGAACGCCATCCGCTTCTACCAGCGCATGGGCGCGACGGTCATGCCCGACTGGCGAATCTGCCGGATCGCCGGCGACGCGCTGGCGTCGTTTCGCGATTGATGCCATGGCCGGCGCGGCGCACGTGATCGATCGCTACGAAGTCATCCACGCTGCCTTCCGATGGGAGGTCCCCGCGGACTTCAACCTCGCCGAGGCTTGCTGCGCGCGCTGGGCGCGGGCCACGCCCCAGGCCGTGGCGATCCGCTGGGAGCACGAGGACGGGCGCACCGCGGTCCACACCTACGCCGATCTGCAGCGCGACGCGAACCGGCTTGCGCGAGCGCTGGCCCGCGTCGGCGTGGGCCGGGGCGACCGGGTCGCGATCGTCATGCCGCAGCGTTTCGAGACTGCGGTCGCGCACATGGCGCTCTACCAGCTCGGTGCGGTCGCGATGCCGCTGTCGATGCTGTTCGGCCCCGACGCGCTCGAATACCGGCTCAACCACGGCGAAGCCCGCGTGGCCATCGTCGACGAGACCGGCATCGGCAATGTGCGAGACGCGCGCGCGCAGTGCCCGGGGCTGGAAACGCTGCTCGCGGTCGGCGGCGCCGAAGGCCAGGGAGACCTCGACTGGAGCGCCGCGCTCGGCGCCGAAACGGCGACATTCGAGCCGGTCGGGACGACGGCCGACGAGGCCGCGGTGCTGATCTACACCAGCGGCACGACCGGTCCGCCGAAGGGAGCGTTGATTCCGCACCGGGCGCTGATCGGCAACCTCAGTGGTTTCGTAGCCAGCCAGAATTGGTTCGGCTTCGATCCGTTCGACAGCGCTGCGGCTCCGCGGCCGACGGTGTTCTGGAGCCCGGCGGACTGGGCCTGGGCCGGCGGCCTGATCGACTCGCTCTGGCCGACGCTCTATTTCGGCCGCGAGATCGTTGCCTACCAGGGACGCTTCGCACCCGAGAAGGCGTTCGAGCTGCTCGAGCGTTACGGCGTGACTCACACGTTCCTGTTCCCGACCGCGCTGAAGGCGATGATGAAGGCGGTGCCGCAACCACGGCACCGCTATCGCCTGCGACTTGCCGGCATCATGAGCGCCGGTGAAGCGGTCGGCGACGCCGTCTTCGACTACTGCCGCGAGCGCCTCGGCGTCACCGTCAACGAGATGTTCGGCCAGACGGAGATCAACTACGTCGTCGGCAACTGCGCAGCGCTCTGGCCGGCCCGGCCCGGCAGCATGGGTCGGCCGTACCCCGGTCATCGCATCGCGGTGATCGACGACGACGGTCGAGAGTGCCCCCGGGGCACGCCGGGCGACGTCGCCGTGCATCGGCGCGACCGGCATGGCGAGCGTGATCCGATCTTCTTCCTCGGCTACTGGAAGAACCTGCCGGCGACCGAAGCGAAATTCACGGGGGACCGCGACGCCAGCTGGTGCCGCACCGGCGACACCGCGATGATGGATGCCGACGGCTACCTCTGGTACCAGGGCCGCAGCGACGATGTCTTCAAGGCGGCCGGCTACCGCATCGGCCCGAGCGAGATCGAGAACTGCCTGGTCAAGCACGCGGCCGTCGCCAACGCCGCGGTCGTGCCGAAGCCCGAAGCCGAGCGCGGTGCGCTGGTCAAGGCCTACGTGGTCCTGGCCGCGGGACATGTCGCTTCCGCGGCGCTGCGGGAGGAACTGCAGCGCCATGTCCGTGGCAAGCTGGCGCCCTACGAATACCCGAAGGAGATCGAATTCATCGACGCCTTGCCGATGACCACCACCGGCAAGGTCCAGCGCCGCCTGCTGCGCCTGCGTGAAGAGGAAAAGGCGAAGGCGCCCTGAGGCGCCTTCGCGGACGTGCCGGCCGGCCGAGGCCGGCCAGGGATTACAGGCCGTTGATCTGGCCGCGGATCTCACCGCCCGGGTGCGCGGCGGTATGCAGGTTGACATACCACTTGCCGGTGGCGAGGTCGGCGATCTGCGCTTCGGTCAGCTCCTTGCTGCCGGTGATCGGGCTGGCCAGGCCGCCGGTGAACGGCACGACCACGCCGGCATTGGCGCCGGCAGCGGCGGGGCCGTGGAAGTGGCCCGCGGTCACCGGACCGGTCAGACCGCTGTAGGTCACCGTCCAGTTCAGCATGCGAGTGGTCTTGTCGAGCTTGGTCACGACCGTGCCGGTGCCGGCGCTCGAGTTCGCCGGCACTTCCTGGGAAGCCGCCAACGTGTTCGTCGCCGTGAACGTCCTCATCATCGGCATCATTTGACAGCCGGCGAATGCGAGCGTCGCGGCGAGCACGGCGCCGCCGAGTAGGGTGCGGGAGTTGATATTGATCATGGGGAGTCTCCTGTCGATGGGGGAACACGCCGCGCCGGGGAACCGCCACGCCGCGTGTTGTCTGCATCATACGGATCGGAACGAGAATCGGATGCAAACCAGCGGATTGACCCGGAAGTGAACATCAAGCAGATCACCAGCCTCCTGCGGGAGACCGTCGCGTCGTGGTCCGACGACTACGCGCCCAGCATGGGGGCGGCGCTCGCCTACTACACGCTCTTCTCGATCGCGCCGCTGCTGCTGATCGCCATCTCGGTGGCCGGCCTGGTCTTCGGCGAGGAGGCGGCGCGTGGCGAGATCCTGATCCAGCTGCGCGACCTGATGGGCGCGGAAGGCGCCCTGGCCGTGCAGGCCCTGCTGAAGAGCGTGAGCGTGCCCACCAAGGGCGTCCTGGCGACGGTGGTCGGCGTGATCGTGCTGCTGATCGGCGCGACCACCGTCTTCGGCGAATTGCAGAATGCGCTCGACCGCATCTGGCGCGTGCCGGCGGCCGCCGGCGGATCCGGCCTCTGGACGCTGCTGCGCGCGCGGCTGCTGTCGTTCGGGATGATCCTCGGCATCGGCTTTCTGCTAATCGTCTCGCTGGTCGCGAGCGCGGGGCTCGCTGCGCTGGGCAAGTGGTGGGCGCCGGCTTTCGGCGGCTGGACGGTGCTGGCCGAAGTGATCGACGTGGTCCTCGGCTTCGTCCTGTTCACGGTCAGCTTCGCGCTGCTCTACAAGTTCGTGCCCCGGGTGCGCATCCAGTGGCGCGACGTCTGGATCGGCGCGGCCGTCACCGCGCTGCTCTTCACCGTCGGCAAGTTCGCGATCGGCCTGTACATCGGGCGGACGAGTTTCGCGTCGGGATTCGGGGCCGCGGCATCGCTCGTCGTGCTGCTGGCCTGGATGTACTACTCGGCGCAGATCTTCCTGCTCGGGGCGGAGTTCACGTGGGTGTACGCCAACACCTTCGGGTCTCGCCGCCACGCCGGCCCGCCGCCGCCGGTCGCCGCCGTGCCAAGCCGTTCGGGTGACGATGCGGGTCGGGCGCTCGAGGGCACCCGCGTCGCAGTCGCCGATGCGCCATCGGGAAGCGCGCCGAGGCGATGACAGCGAAGAAGCCGCGCGCCGGCGAGACCGCGGCCACGCGGTTGCTGCGCAGTCGCGGCGTGGCCTTCAGCGAGCACCTCTACGACTACGTCGAGCACGGCGGCACGGCCGAATCGGCGCGTCAGCTGGGCGTGCCGGAGCACGAAGTCGTCAAGACACTGGTGATGCAGACCGACCGCGGCGACGCCTTCATCGTGCTGATGCACGGCGATCGCAGCGTCGCGACCCGCGAGCTCGCCCGGCACCTCGGCGTCAAGTCGGTGGAGCCGTGCAGGCCCGCCGATGCCGAGCGCCACACCGGCTACCGGGTCGGCGGAACGTCCCCGTTCGGCACGCGCCGCGAGTTGCCGGTGTATGTCGAGGAGAGCATCCTGGCCCTGGCGCGCATCTGCATCAACGGCGGTCGACGCGGCTACCTCGTCGGCATCGCGCCGGATGTCCTCGGCGCGCTGCTGGCCGTAGAGCCGGTACGCTGCGCGGCGCCCGCGGCGTGACGAACGCTGCGCCGGCAGCGCAGAATAGACCTTGATGCAAGCCCTCTACCCCCTGCTCGCCACGCTCGCCGGCTATCTGGTGGGCTCCCTGTCGTTCGCGGTCATCGTCAGCCGCGTGATGGGCCTGAAGGATCCCCGCACCTACGGCTCGAACAATCCGGGCGCGACCAACGTCCTGCGCTCCGGCAACAAGGCCGCGGCGGTCCTGACCCTGGTGCTGGACGCCCTCAAGGGTTTCGTGCCGGTTGTCCTCGTCGTGGCATACGGGTCGCGCTGGGGACTCGGCGAGGGCACCGTGGCGCTGGTCGGGCTGGCAGCCTTCCTCGGCCACGTCTGGCCGGTCTTCTTCCGTTTCCACGGCGGCAAGGGGGTGGCCACCGCAGCCGGCGTGCTGCTCGGCATCAACCCCATGCTCGGCCTGGCGACGCTGCTGACGTGGGTGATCGTCGCCGCCTTCTTCCGCTATTCGTCGCTGGCCTCCATCGTCGCCGCGGTCTTCGCGCCGTTCTACCAGCTGTTGATCTGGGGCGGCGGTCCTGCGGCCGTCGCGATCACCGTGATGGGGCTGCTGTTGATCTGGCGCCACGACGCCAACATCAGGAAGCTCCTGAAGGGAACCGAGAGCCGGATCGGGCACAAATCGGCCGCGGCCGTCGCGCCGTCGCACCCGGCTGCCCATCCAGGCCACGGGCACCCGCACCCGCGGCGACACGAACACCGCCGAGGACACGGCAACGGAGCCAAACCATGAGCCAGGGACTGCGTCGATTCCATGTCGGCGATCGACTTTCCGAAATGACGATCTTCAATGGCACGGTCTATCTCGCCGGCCAGGTCGCCGACGATGCCGGCCAGGACATCCGCGGCCAGACGCGCCAGGTGCTGGCGGCGATCGACCGGCTGCTGGCCGAAGCCGGCACCGACAATGCCCACATCCTGATGGCGCAGATCTTCCTGCCCGACCTGGCGGACTTCGCCGGCATGAACGAGGTCTGGGAAGACTGGATCGCCCCCGGCGACGCGCCGCCGCGGGCGACGGTGCAGGCGCAGCTCGCCAAGCCGCAGTGGAAGATCGAGATCGTCGTCACGGCGGCCATCACCTGACCCGCTTCGGGCTGCCGTGGGCCGCCGCCGTTGCGGGTGCGGCCGATACACTGCGCGCCGGATGAAGCGCATCGTGATCCTGATCTCCGGACGCGGCTCCAACATGGAGGCGATCGTGCGCGCCTGCGCCGCGGAGGGCTGGGACGCACGGATCGCCGCCGTCGTCAGCAACCGTGTCGATGCGGGCGGACTGGCGTTCGCGCGGAAGCAGGGCATCCCTGCCGCCGTCGTCGACCACCGTGCCTTCGCGACGCGAGAAGCCTTCGATGCCGAACTCGCGCGAACGATCGAAACCTTCGCGCCCGACGTGATCGCACTCGCCGGCTTCATGCGCATCCTGACGCCGGATTTCGTCGCCCGCTTCGAGGGCCGCATCGTCAACGTCCATCCTTCGCTGCTGCCGGCGTTTCCCGGGCTGCACACCCATCGGCGCGCGCTCGAGGCCGGCTGCAAGGTGGCCGGGGCGACGGTGCATTTCGTCACGCCGGCGCTCGACCATGGACCGATCATCGCCCAGGCGGTGGTGCCGGTGCTCGCCGCCGATACCGAGGACATGCTCGCCGCGCGGGTGCTCGCCCGGGAGCATGTGATCTATCCGCGCGCCGTGCAGTGGCTCGTGGCGGGCGCATTGCGGGTCGAAGGCGGTCTCGTCGCACACCGGGAAGGCTGCTCGCAGCTCTGGCTCTAGGGGCGAACCGCTCCGGTTCACTGGCCGGAAGCTGCCTTGCAAGCCAGCCAGCCCGGATGTCTTCGAAGCCCCGGCGGCTCCGCATGCTTCAGAAGCCTCAGAAGAGGCTCGCCGCGATGTTGATCGAGAACGCCAGCACGGTGGTGTTGAAGACGAAGGCCAGGATCGATTGCAGCAGTGTCAGCCGGCGCATCTCGCGGGTCGAGACGCTGACGTCGGCGGTTTGGGCCGCGACCGCGATCGTGAAGGCGTAGTACAGGAAGTCGGCGTAGTCCGGTTCGAAGTCCTTGTCGTCGCTGGGAAACCGCAGTCCTCTGGAGGGCTTGCCGGCGTAGTAGAGGCTGGCGTAGTTCAGCCCGAACAGCGTCGGCACGAGCGTCCAGGAACCGGCGACGGTGAACAGCACCAGCAGCAGGCGGGGGAGGGCGAGCCCATCGCCGCCGCCCTTGGCCGCGGCCAGTTCGAGCACGATGGCGCCGATGCTGGCGACGGCGCCGGCGATGACGACCGTCAGCACCGCGACCGCGCCCTCTGCCTGGCGCTGCGCGACGCGTTGGAGATGGCCGCGGTCGGCGCGCCACATCATCAGTCCGATCGAGGCGAGATAGAGCCAGACACCGACGTTCCAGCCGACGAGGGCCCGTGTCACGACGCTGTGGCTGAGCGGCGCGGCCAGCGCCGCGACCACGCCGACGGCGGTTGCCGCGATCAGGCGCGGATGCGTCGCCAGAGGGCTGCCGAAGCTGCTCACGCCGGCGTGCCGTGGCTCGTGACGTAAGGGGTCTGCGGCATGCTCCGAGGATAATCGGTCGATGCATCCGAACGCCCTGCTCGAGCACGCCACCGAGCTGCTGCATCGCGTGCTGCGCTTCCAGCACCCCGCCGACGGCGTCGTCTCCGATTACTTCCGCGAGAACCGGACCCTCGGCAGCCGCGAGCGTCATGCGTTGGCCGAAACGACCTATGCGGTGCTCCGTCGGCGTCTGTTGTTCCAGCACCTGGCGCAGTCGGGGAAGGGCGAGGCCGAGCGCCGCCTCGCGATCCTCGGCTGGCAAGGCAACGACGGCTTCCTGCGTGCCGCATTGACGGAGGACGAGCGCACCTGGCTCCAGCGCGTCGAGGCCATCGATCGCACCGCGTTGCCCGAGCGCCTGCGTCACAACCTGCCGGAGTGGCTGGCCGAACGGCTCAAGGCCGAAGTCGGCGATGAATTCTGGCCGCTGGTCGAGAGCCTCGACACCAGCGCGCCGCTGGACCTGCGGGTCAACACCTTCAAGGCCAAGCGCGAGGCCGTCCAGGCTGAGTTCCTGGCGGCCGGAATCGAGGCGCTGCCGACGCCCTTTTCGCCGCTCGGCTTGCGGATCGCTGGCCGGCCGGCGCTGCACAAGCTGGAGGTCTTCCTGCGCGGCGACGTCGAGGTGCAGGACGAGGGCAGCCAGCTCCTCGCCCTGCTGACCGGTGCCAAGCGCGGCGAGATGGTGGTCGACTTCTGCGCCGGCGCCGGCGGCAAGACGCTCGCCCTCGGGGCTGAGATGCGCAACACCGGGCGCCTTTACGCGTTCGACACTTCCGGGCATCGCCTGGCGGCGCAGCGCCCGAGGCTGGCGCGCAGCGGCCTGTCGAACGTCCACCCGGTGCAGATCGCCCATGAGCGCGACGAGCGCATCAAGCGGCTAGCCGGCAAGATCGACCGGGTCCTGGTCGATGCGCCGTGCTCCGGGCTCGGCACGCTGCGCCGCAACCCCGACCTGAAATGGCGCCAGTCGCCGGAGTCGATCGCCGAGATGCGGGTGAAGCAGGGCGCGATCCTGGCGAGTGCGGCGCGCCTGGTCAAGAGCGGCGGCCGTCTTATCTACGCCACCTGCAGCCTCCTGTCCGTCGAGAACGAGGAAGTCGCCGCGGAGTTCGGCGCGGCCCATCCGGACTTCGAGGTGCTGCCGGCGGCGCCCGCACTGGCTGCCGCTCACGTCGCGCAGTCGGAGACCCTGGTCGACGGCGGCGACCGCATGCGCCTGTGGCCGCAGCGCCACGGCAGCGACGGATTTTTCGCGGCAGCCTGGATTCGCCGCTGAGCGTCAGCGGATGGCAAGGGAAGATCGACGCTTGATCGGTCCGCATCTGCTGCCATATCGTGTAAATCGACGCGGAAGATGTCCTTCGGATCGAGGGGTCTTGCCGAGGGGCGTCACTTACAATCCACACGCCTGTTGGCGAGAGTGAAAGAGAGAAGATGGAATCATTGATGACGGTTGCCGATGCGCTGGTGAACTGGTTGGCGCACGGGCTCGTCTCGTTCTCGGTCTGGGAGGTCGTGCTGTTCACCCTCGTGGTGACTCACATCACGATCGCCGGCGTGACGGTGTTTCTGCACCGCGCCCAGGCACACCGCGCCTTGGAACTGCACCCCATCCCCGCGCATTTCTTTCGCTTCTGGCTCTGGCTGACGACCGGCATGGTGACCAAGGAATGGGTCGCCATCCACCGCAAGCACCACGCCAAGTGCGAGACTGAGGAAGACCCGCACAGCCCGCAGACGCGCGGCATCAAGACGGTTTTCTTCACCGGCAGCGAGCTCTACCGCAACGAGGCCAAGAACGTCGAGACGCTGGCCAAGTACGGTCTCGGCACGCCCGACGACTGGATCGAGCGCAACCTGTACACCCCCTTCAGCTGGCAGGGCGTCGGGGTCATGCTCCTCATCAACCTGATGCTCTTCGGAGCCCTCGGCGCCACCGTCTGGGCCGTGCAGATGATCTGGATTCCCATCACGGCTGCGGGCATCATCAACGGCATCGGCCACTGGTGGGG
>JBBQCD010000067.1:0-23202 GCA_038318385.1 Burkholderiales bacterium
CCCGGTCTGCTCGAAGTCGCCGTTGTCGCCGTTGCCCACGGACTCGAACAGGCCGCTCTTGCGCATCGACGTGGCGAGCGCGCGCGACGCGTCGGCGCGAGAGGCGGCATCGCCGCCCTCGATGCCGAGCAGCACCAGCCGGGCGGCGACGCCGCTCTTGACCTGATCGAGCAGCACCGCCTGCTCGGCTGTCGGTGCCGACGGAAGGAACGCCGACAGGTCGGCCACGTAGTGGCTGCGAACGGTGATGGTGACGGCCGCGACCATGAAGCCGAGCCAGATCCAGAGCGCGCGTCGGCGCGCCGGGGAGCGTGCGCCGGGGGTCATCGGGGCGCGGCCGCGCCCTTCGCCGCGACCACCGGCTCGATCGTCATCACCGAGCGGTCGCCGTCGGCCAGCAGGATGTTGATCTCGCGCACCACGGCCTGTTCGCCGCGCACCTTGACCGAGGCCACCTGGCCGCGCAGGCGCTGCTCGCGCGGCACCAGGTCGAGCGTCCAGCGCTCTGGCGTGCCGGTGACCGCGGCCTCGAAGTGGCGCTCGATCGCCGTGCGGTTGCCAGTCAGCGTGCCGCGGATCGCCTCGATGATGACGCCGGCCTCGGGCGAGGCGTCGAGCTCCATCGTCCGCGTCTGGCCGCCGCGGCTCATGGTGAGGGTGTTGCCGGTGACCGCGATCTTGTCGCGGCTCGGGCGCAGGGTCTCGCGCACGAAGGTGTCGGGCGCCTGGAACGAGAGCCGGCCGGACGATTGCAAGGTGCGGTCGAGCATGGAGATCTGGCGCCGCTCGACGAAGGTCGCTTCGCCCGAGCGCACCTGGGCCAGCGTCTTCATCAGCTGGCCGAGGTCGAAGGGCGCGGCCGCCAGGGCGGCGGCCGCAGCCAGCAGCGTCGCGCCGATGAAGGCGAGCAGACGTGGCGCGGACGCCTTGCGGTCCCCCCGGCCGACGCGGAGGCCGCTGCCGGTGCGGGTCCGCAGGCTCTCAGCGTTCGTCGGCGGCAGGAACGGCGTCATCGAGGCACCAGAAGTCGAAGAAGTTGAACCAGTTGTACGGCGCCTCTCGACACATCGTCTCGAGCGTGGCGACGTAGCGCTCCATCGCTTCGCGCACCATCGTGTCGCGCGTTCCGGCCGGCGCCTGGCTGAAGTCGGCGAGCGGCATGAAGCGCAGCTCGTAGCGGTTGCCGCCATGGTAGAGGCCTGCCATGAAGATCACGGGGCGGCGCAGCATCGCCGCGAGCCGGAAGGGGCCATCCGAGAAGCGCGCCGGGGCGCCGAGGAAGTCGATCGTGTGATTCTTCGAGCGCTGCGACGAAGCCGGCAGCGTGCGGTCGCCGAGCAGCCCGGCGACGCCGCCGTCGTCGAGCCAGCGCCGCAGCGACAGCATCGCGTCGAGGCGGCCGAGCGCGATGGTGTGCAGCACGGCTTTCGGCGCGAGTGCCGCCAACGTGGTGTTGATGAGGCGCGCGTTGTCCTCGTACATGATCATCGCCACGCGCACGCCGCGATGGCGGCCGAGCGCCCGCAGCGCCTCGAAGCTGCCGATGTGCGCGCCGACCATCAGCACACCGTCGCCGCGGGCGAGCGGCTCGTCCATCGCCTCGATGCCGGTCGTGCGCAGCTCGAACGAATCGAAGCGCTCCTGCAGCAGGTAGACGCGGTCGAGGATCGTCGCGGCGAAGGTGTGGAAATGGCGGTAGACGTCGGCCAGCTGGGACGGCCGGCCGAGCGCGCGCGTCAGGTAGGCGGCCGAGGCGCGCCGGGCATGGCCACCGGTGGCGAGGAAGTAGAGGGTGATCGGGTGCAGCACGACGCGGGCCGCGCGCCGCCCGAGCGTCATCGCGATCCAGCGCATCAGGCGCAGCGTCCAGAGGGTGCTGCGCTCGCGGTGCGCCGTCCAGGCCGCGGGAGTCTCGAACTGCGCGCTCATGCGGCCGCAGGTCGTGGCGCCGAGGGGTCGCGGTCGGCGCGCTCGAAGTGCCCGCTGGCGGCGAGCCGGCCTTCGGCGTCGACCTCGAAACGCAGCGCCGCGGCCGTCGCCTCGAAGTGCACGGCCAGCGCGGTGCCGGGTCCGACCGGGCTGAGGAACTTGGCGATGCCCAGGCGCGGGGCGCTGCCGACCATCGCGGCGAGCGCGGGGTCGGCGCACACGGCCTCGAGCACGTGCGCCAGCAGCAGCACGCCCGGCACCAGCGGGCGGCCCGGGAAGTGACCGACGAAGGCGGGGTGGTCGGCGGCGATGTCGAGCGCGACGGGGGTGGTGTTCATCGCGTCGCCGGGGATCGGATGAGCGATCGTGCGAGTGCGGCGAGGCGGGCCGCCGGCAGCTTGCCCGTCGGGTCGCGCGGCAGGCTCGGCACCGGGACGATGCGTCGCGGCAGGAAGGCCGGATCGAGGCGCTGGCGCAGCGCCGCGCGGATCGTGGCGTTGGCGACGCCGGGGGCGACGACGAAGGCGACCAGGCGGTCGAGGGCGCCGCCGTCGCCCTCGGGCGGCATCCAGAAGGCGCCGTCGACGACACCGTCGATGGCGTTGAGGTGGAAGTTCAGGTGGCCGATCGAGCTGCGCTTGCCGGCGATGTTGACGAGGTCGTTGGAGCGGCCGAGGAGGCGGAAGCGCTGCGGAGCCAGCACTTCGAGCACGTCGGCCAGCACCACCGGCTGCGGCACGTGGCGTCCGCTCACCGTCGTGTGCTCGCCGTCGCCGGCCAGCCGCAGGTCGCGGAACGTCTGCCACTCGGGACCGTCGGTCGTGCGCCGCAGCGCCACCTGGCCGGCCTCGGTGCAGCCGTAGATCTCGACCAGCGGCGCGGCCAACGCGGCCTCGGCGCGGGCTGCGAGCTGGGGCGCGAGCGGTGCCGTCGCGCACAGCGTCAGCGCGACCGGGGCGACGGCGATGTCGGCGTCGAGCAGCACCTTGAGGTGGAACGGTGTGGTGACGAGCATCCGCGGCGCCGGCAGGCGCTCGAGCGCGGTGGCGATGTCGGCGGCGTAGAAGGGGCGCTCGCTCTCGACCGCGGCGCCGGCGAGCATCGCCACGAGCACGGTCGACTCGAAGCCGTACATGTGCTGGCCCGGCACGGTGGCGACGATGGCGACGCCGCCGAGGTCGATGCGGCCCATTGCCGCGGCGAGGTGTGCGCCCTCGGCCTGCGCGCTGTCGACGAGCATGCCCCACGGCTTGTCGTGCGGCAGCGGTGCGCCGGTGGAGCCCGACGTCAGCACGCGCGCGACGATCTGCGCGGCATCGATCTGCGGGACGTCGGTGCGGGCGGGGATCGATGCCGGTTGCTCGAGGTGCGGCACCGTCGGCATGTCGACCAGCGGCGAGTGCGCGTCGACGATGCAATAGGCGTCGGGATAGAGCGTGCGCAACCGCTCCAGCATGTCGGGCGTGTGGTTCGGCGGCAAGAGGCTGGTCTGGCCGCGCAGCATCGCCGCGCCGAAGCCGACCATGAAGCGGTAGCGGTCGGCGGTCAGGCTCAGCACGGTGCCGCGTGCCGGCAGCCGCTCGGCGAGCGCGGCGACGTCGGCGAGGTACTGGCGGCGCGAGATCGGAACGCCGGCGCGCCAGGCGAGCGGCGTGTCGAGCGCGGCACCCTGGAGCAGCGGCTGGGCGCCCGCATCAGTCGCGGCGTGCGAGGCCGCGCCGACATCGCCCGGCTGTCGGTCGGTGGAGTTCATGAAAGCGCCCGCACGCATACGCCGGCACTCATGGATGGGGAGTGGGCGGCGCCGGCGGCGGCTCGCGCACCTGGGTGTACGCCCGGATCGCGTCGCGGATCGTCGAGCGCTCGAATTCGGGATGCAGGCGGTAGCGCAGGCCGAACTCGGCCGCGAACATCGCGACCAGCGCCAGCGGCGTCAGCAGGTTGGCGAAGGTCGCCCAGGTGGAGAACGGCGCGGCGGCGTAGATCGCGGCCGACAGCGCCGCCATCGTCAGGAAGTAGAGCGTCCAGGCGATCGTGACCTTGCGCGTGTACACGCGCATCGCCGGCGTCAGCGCCGTCGCGTGGACGCGTCCGGCGAGTTGCGTGATCAACGGCACCGCGCCGCGCCGCAGCGTGACGCCGAAGACGGCCGCGAGGAAGAGGTGGATACCGAGGTGCTGCAGCAGGTAGAGCCGCTCCGGCGGGAAGCCGCCGCCCCAAAGCGCCTGCCAGGCGAGGACGGCCGCGAGCGCGGCGGCGGCGACGCTCCAGAAGCGCCGGCCGGCGCGCCAGGCACCGACGCAGACGACGAGCAGCATCGGCGCCAGCAGTGCGAACGCGCTCCACGGTGGCGGCGGTGTGCGCGTCATCAACCACTGCGAGGCGATCACGTAGGCGAGTCCGGCCAGACCCGCGGCCACGTGGCGGGGCCGCAGCGACATCGTCAGCCCTGTCGGTGCGTGCCGATGTGCTCGGCGAGGCTGGCCAGCGACGTGAAGATGCGGACGTTGTCCTCGTCGTCGGAACGCAGCTGGAAGCCGTAGCGCTGCGAGACGACCAGCGCGACCTCGAGGATGTCGATCGAGTCCAGGCCGAGGCCTTCGCCGTACAGCGGCGCCTGCGGGTCGATCGATTCGGGGGCGATCTCGAGGTTGAGGGCTTCCACCAGCAGGGCGGCGACCTCGCGCTGCAATTCGGTTTGTACGGCTGTCATGCGTGGGCTGGAGGCGAGTGGCGCCGCGACCCGGCCGGTGGCGCGAGAAGGGCGATCGAAAAAGGGTAATCGACGCGTTCGCGCGTTCGCTGGAAGGTCTCGGAGTCTACCAAAGCACCCCGTGGGAGCGACCCCGCCGCCGGCCTCATTCGACCTTCGCGCCGGTCGATTTCACGACCCCCTCGTATTTCGTCAGCTCGGCCTTGACAAAGGCACCGAACTGCTCCGGCGTCATCGGCGCGGGCTCGGCCAGCAGGGTCGCGAGACGAGCGCGGATGTCGGGCGCCTGGAGCGCCTCGACGAAGGCCTTGTTGAGGCGCTGGGTCACATCGGCCGGCAACTTGGCGGGCCCGAAGAGGCCGAACCAGGTGTCGATGTCGAAGCTGCCGAGGCCCAGCGCACGTCCGCTCTCGGCGATGGTCGGCAGCTCCGGCATCGCGCTCGAGCGGCGCGCGGTCGTCATCGCGATGGCCCGCAGCTTGCCGGACTTGATGTTCCCCGAGGCGGTGGCGAGGTTGTCGAAGTTCAGATCGACCTGGCCCGACAGCAGCGCAAGCTGCGCCGGGCTGCCCCCGGCGTACGGGATGTGGACCATGAAGACGCCGGCCTGGCGCTTGAACATCTCGCCGGCGAGGTGCCCGGCGCTGCCGTTGCCGCCCGAGCCGTAGTTCAGCTTGCCGGGGTTCTTCTTCGCATAGGCGACGAGGTCGGCGACGCTGGAGATCCCCAGCCGCGCGGCGTTCTCGGCGTTCATCACCAGCACGTTGGGCACCTGGGCGACGAGCGTGATCGGCGTGAAGTCGCGGATCGGGTCGTACGGGATCTTGCTGTAGAGCCACGGGTTGATGGCGTGGGTGGCAACGGCCCCCATCAGCAGCGTGTGGCCGTCGGCCGGCGCCTTGGCGACCGCGTCGGCGCCGAGGTTGCCGCCGGCTCCGGGCCGGTTCTCGATGATCACGGTGCCCAGGCTGTCCTTGACCTTGTCGGCGAGGGCACGGGCGACGATGTCGAGCGGGCCGCCGGGCGGGTACGGCACGACGAGTCGGATCGGTCGCGCCTGTCCGAAGGCGGGAAGCGGGGCGAAGGCGATCGCGACGGAGGCGGCCAGGGCGCTGAGGAGGTGGCGTCGTTGCATGGAGTGTTTTCCAGTTTCGGTTTCCAGGTTTTCGGTACCGTTTCCGCTCCGTTTCCGGGTTCCCGTTTTTGTTCCTGACGGTTACCGCGGGTCAGCCGCCGTGCTTGTCGGCTTCGGACGTGAAGGCGTCGGCGTAGAACTCGTCCTTCGGCAGGCCGCAGCGGGCGATGAAGTCGCGCTCGGCCGACTCGACCATGACGGGCGCGCCGCAGGCGTAGACCTGATGCCCGGAGAGGTCGGGCAGGTCGTGCATCACGGCGTGGTGGACGAAGCCGGTGCGCCCGTCCCAGGCGTCGTCGGCCTGGGGCTCGGACAGCACCGGAATGTAGGTCAGGTTCTGCAGCTTCGCCGCGGCCTCGAGCGCCCAGTCGTGCAGGTAGAGGTCGCGGCGGCTGCGGCAGCCCCAGTACAGCACCGCAGGGCGGTCGCTGCGTTTCCAGATCAGATGCTCGAGGATGGCCTTGATCGGCGCGAAGCCGGTGCCGGACGCCAGCAGCACCATCGGCTTGGTGGAGTCTTCGCGCAGGAAGAAACTGCCGAACGGCCCTTCGATGCGCAGGATGTCCTTTTCCTTCATCGCCCCGAAGACGTGGTCGGTGAAGACGCCGCCGACCAGATGGCGCAGGTGCAGTTCGATCGCCGGCTTGTCGCCCTGGGTGTGCGGGGCGTTGGCCATCGAGTAGCTGCGGCGCGCGCCGCCCTGCAGGATGAACTCGACGTACTGGCCGGCGTGGTAACGCAGCGGGTCGTTGGCCGGCAGTTGCAGGTGCACGATGGCGACGTCGCGCGCCGGCCGGTCGATGCGGATCACCCGGCACGGCATCTTGCGGATCGCGAACTCGCCGGCGCCGGGGACGGTGCGGACTTCCAGGACGACGTCGCTCTGCGCGGCCGCCTGGCAGGTCAGCGTCAGGCCGGCGGCCTCTTCCTCGGCGCTGAGGGCCTTGGCCTGGTGCGCGCCGTGAATGACGCGGCCCTCGAGCAGGCGGCACTTGCAGGAACCGCAGGCGCCGTCCTTGCAGCCGTACGGCAGTCCGATGCCCTGGCGGATGGCGGCGCTGAGGATGGGCTCGTCGCGGTCGACGCTGAAAGTGCGACCGCTGGGTCGCAAGGTGACGGTGAAAGGCATCAGAACGTAGCTCTTAAACTGACCCGGGATTCTGCCCGCATGCCGATGGCCTTCGTTTCGACCCCGACCCGCGCCCACCGGCCGACGCTGCTGATCGTCGGCTTCGGCGACGTCGGGCGGCGGGTGGCGCGGCTCCTGGCGGGTCGCTGGCGGGTGCTGGGGCTGGTCCGCGATCCGGCACAGCGGCCGGCCTTGCGCGCGCTCGGCGTGCATCCCGTCGTCGGCGACCTCGACCTGCCGGCGACCCTCGGGCGCCTCGCCGACCTGGCCGACGCAGTGCTGCACCTGGCGCCGCCGCCGGGCGACGGCGCGACCGACCGGCGCACCGCCAACCTGCTGCATGCGCTCGCCCGGGGCACCCGGGTCCGGCGCATCGTCTACGGCAGCACCTCGGGCGTGTACGGCGATTGCGGTGGCGCTCGCTTCGACGAGACGCGCGCCGTGCGACCGCAAACCGACCGGGCGCGCCGCCGGGTCGATGCCGAGCGCCGGCTGCGCTGGTACGGGCGAGCCTTCGGCGTGCGCGTCACCCTGCTGCGGATCCCCGGCATCTACGCCGGCGACCGGCCCGGCGGCCATCCGCGCGAGCGCCTGGCGCGCGGCATCCCGGTGCTGTGCGCGGCCGACGACGTCTACACCAACCACATCCACGCCGACGATCTCGCGCGCGCCTGCGTCGCCGCACTGCACCGCGGCCTGCCGCTGCGGGCGGTGCACGTCAGCGACGACACCGAGTTGAAGATGGGCGACTACTTCGACCTCGCCGCCGACCTGTGCGGACTGCCGCGGCCGGCACGCATCGCGCGTGCCGAGGCGGCGGAGCACCTCACGCCAATAGGCCTGAGCTTCATGAGCGAGTCGCGGCGGCTTGTCAACGACCGCCTCAAGCGCGAGCTGCGGCTGCGGCTGCGCTACCCTCGGGTCGACCAGGGCCTGCTGGCCTGAACTCCAAGCGCACGCGCCGCCGATGAAGATCCTGCTGCTGACCCATCCGATGCCGGCCGCGCCGTTCGCCGAGGCCGCCGGCGCCCTCGCGTCCGGGCTCGAGTTCGTCGAATACCGCAAGGATCTCGCCGACCGCGATCTCGCCGACATCGAGGTCGTCCTCGGCTGGCAGATGCCGGGCGGCATCGCCAGCCGCCTGCCACGCCTGCGCTGGGTCTGCGCGGTGGCGGCGGGAGTCGAGAAGCTGCTCGCCGCGGACCTGCCGGCCGACGTGCCGGTGTCGCGCATCGTCGATCCGGAGCAGGCCCACGGCATCGCCCAGTTCGTCGTCCTGATGGCGCTGCGCCATGCGCGTGCGCTGCCGCTCTACGAGGAGCAGCAACGCGCCCGATCCTGGCGGCGCACGCCGGTGGCGGCGGTGCGCAGCCGCGTCGCGGTGCTCGGCACCGGGGCGATGGGCGGGGTCGTCGCGCGGCTGCTCGGCGACGTGGGCTTCGAGGTCCAGGGGTGGAGCCGCAGCAGCGGCGGGACGCTCGAGGCCGCGCTCGGCGCCAGCGACATCGTCGTCTGCGCGCTGCCGCTGACCACGGCCACCGAGAACCTGCTCGACGCCCGCGCCTTCGCGGCGATGCCGCGCGGCAGCTACCTCGTCAACATCGCCCGCGGCGGCCACGTGGTCGAGGCCGACCTGATCGATGCGGTGCGCTCCGGGCACCTCGCCGGCGCGGCGCTCGACGTCCAGCGCCACGAGCCGATGGCGCCGGAGGACCCGCTCTGGAGCGTCCCCGGCATCACCATCACGCCGCACATCGCGGCCCAGCCCTCGGTCGCGACGATCGCCGCGCAATTCGTCGACGGCATCCGTTGGCTCGAGCGCGGCGAGGCGCCGCCGCAGACGATCGACCGGGTGCGCGGCTACTGAGGAAATCGCAACTGCGATCCGGCGAATCGGCAGTTCGATGCCGGTGCGGCTCTAGATGCCGCGCGGGCGGCGCAAGGTCTTCATCCGGTCCAGCGAGTGCACGTTGAGGGTCTGCATGGCGGCGCCGCGGCGGATGTCGAGACGCACGTCGCGTTCCGGCGGGTCGCGCCAGAGGGCCTTGTAGAACGCTTCGAGGCTGTCCACGGCGACGCCGTCGACGGCGACGATGCGGTCGCCGGGCAGCAGGCCCGACTCTTCGGCAGGGCTCGCCTTGCCTAGCCTGAGGACGCGGACTTGACCCTCGTATTCGACGCAGTTGACGCCCAGCCAGGCGCGGCTGCTTCCGCTGGACGCGCCGCGTTCGCGCATCTCGGCCAGGATCGGCTTCAGCAGGTCGACCGGCACGAACATGTTGCCCCGCAGCGGGGTGGCGGCTGAGCCCAGAGCATCGCTGACGATGAGCGAGCCGATGCCGAGCAGCTCGCCGTCGGCGTTGATGAGGGCGGCGCCACTGTGGTCGGGGCGCGCGGGTGCGGTGAAGAGGGCGCCGTCGATGTGGTACTCCCAGTAGCCGGAGTAGGCGCGGCGCGAGACCATGCGGGCCAGGCTGAGTGCGGCGTCGTCGCCACCGCTGGCGATCAGCAGCGGTTCGTCGGATGCAACCGACCCGGAATTGCCGAGGGGCGCCGGCTCCATCGGCAGCGGAGCCAGCGCCTGCAGCAGGCCGAAGCCGGTGGCCAGGTCGTAGCCGACGATCCGTGCCGGCACGACATGGCCGTCGCCGAAGAGCACGTCGACACGATCGGCCTCGAGGATCAGGTAGCCGATCGTCAGCACCAGGCCGTCGGCGCCGATGACGATTCCGGACCCGGTGCGCTTGCGGCCGAGCGTGGCGGTCGACGACGCATCCTCCACTGCAGTGGCGCGAATGCCGACCACCGCCCCGGCGGCGCGGGCGAGGGCGATCTTGCGGGCGGAGATGCGCGCATCGTCGTCGCTGGCAACGGGGGTGGCAGCGGTGGCGGGGGCGACGGGGGTGGCGTCCGCGGCCTCTGCCGCGAGCGCGAACAGCGCGAAACTCACGGCCAGGGAGAACAGAAGCCAGGGGCCCAGGCGCGTTGCCGCGTGAACCGAGCGGAGCGAGAACTTGTGCATGACCGCCTCCGGCAAGAGCCGCCGGGCGCCGATCTGGCACCCGACAAAAGCCCTTTGTGTCGGAGCATGCGCCTTCCGGGCGCTGGACGTTGCAGTATCTCTCAAGCCCCCAGGGGGCTCGACGCTATCGGCGTCCGAACGGCGGTTGCTTGCGCCAGTAGCGGATCATCAGCAACCCGCCGAGCATGCCGCCGAGATGGGCGAAGTGGGCGACGCCCGAGTTCATCACGTAGAAGCCCTGGTAGAGCTCGAGCAGGCCGTACAGCAGGACGAGCCAGCGGGCCTTCATCGGGATCACGAAGAACAGCAGGATGGTGCGGTGCGGGAACAGCATCCCGAAGGCCAGCAGCAGGCCGAAGAGGCCGCCGGAGGCGCCGATCGTCGGGTAGACCGAGCCCATGATCGCCGTGACGATCAACTGGGTCGCGGCCGCGGCGAGCACGCTGGCGGCGTAGAACTGCAGGAAGCGCTTGTCGCCCCAGACGCGCTCGAGTTCCGAGCCGAACATCCACAGCCCCAGCATGTTGAAGAACAGGTGGTTGAAGCTGCCGTGCAGGAAGGCGTAGGTCACGACCTGCCAGGGCATGAAGTTCGTGCCGAGCGGCCAGAGCGCGAACGCCGACTCGAACCCGCCGCCGACCAGGGGCATCAGGAAGAAGATCGCGACGTTGATCAGCAGCAGCGCGCGGGTGACGGGAGGCACTGGGGGCATGCGGGCGAGTCTCGGCAGGGGAAGGCCGCAGTCTACGGGCGGCCGACCGTGCGCCCGGAACTCGGGACGCGGGCGGCGCGCTCAGCGGCGCAGGGTCTTGGTGCCTCGGGCCGGACTTGAACCGGCACGCCTTGCGGCAATGGATTTTGAGTCCATCGTGTATACCAATTTCACCACCGAGGCAGGCCGCCCATTCTGGCACAGGGCCTCGGCGACCCTTCGTCCGCGGTCTGGGATGCGGCCTGCGACAATTCCCGAAGAGGCATCCATGACCGACCCGGCGCCACGCTACAACACCCTCGAAGATGTCATCGGCAACACGCCGTTGGTGCGTTTGCAGCGCATACCCGGCGCCGACAACGAGGCCCGCGGCAACGTCATCCTCGGCAAGCTCGAGGGCAACAACCCAGCGGGATCGGTCAAGGACCGGCCCGCGATCAGCATGATCCGCCGCGCCGAGGAGCGCGGCACGATCAAGCCCGGCGACACCCTGATCGAGGCCACGTCCGGCAACACCGGCATCGCGCTCGCCATGGCCGCGGCGGTGCGCGGCTATCGCATGCTGCTGATCATGCCGGAGGACCTCAGCGTGGAGCGCGCGCAGACGATGCGCGCCTTCGGCGCGGAACTCATGCTGACGCCGCGTTCGGGCGGCATGGAATACGCGCGCGACCTGGCACTGCAGATGCAGAAGGACGGCAAGGGCACGGTGCTCGACCAGTTCGCCAACGAGGACAACCCGCGCATCCACTACGAGACCACCGGCCCCGAGATCTGGCGCGACACGGCGGGCCGGGTGACGCACTTCGTGAGTGCGATGGGGACCACCGGCACCATCACCGGCACGTCGCGCTTCCTCAGGGAGAAGAATCGCGACGTGCGCATCATCGGCGCACAACCGACCGAGGGCTCGCGCATCCCGGGCATCCGCAAATGGCCGCAGGAGTACCTGCCGAAGATCTACGACCCGAGCTGGGTCGACGAGATGGTCTACGTGACCCAGGCCGACGCCGAGGAGATGGCGCGGCGCATGGCGCGCGAGGAGGGCATCTTCGGCGGCATCTCAGCCGCCGGCGCCCTGTGGGTCGCGCTGCAGGTCGCCTCGAGGGTCGAGGGCGCGACCATCGTCTTCGTGGTCTGCGACCGCGGCGACCGCTACCTGTCCACCGGAGTCTTTCCGCCATGAACGCGCCGCTGAAGCACGAGGTCCGGTTCTGCTCGAACTGCGCCGGCGCGCTCGAGTGGCTCATCCAGGAGGAGGACGGGGGCCCGAAATCCCGGCTGCGCTGCGCCGCCTGCGGCTACACCCACTGGAACAACCCGACGCCGGTGCTCGCCGCGGTGATCGAGATGGCCGATCGCGACGGCCAGGTCCTGCTCGCCCGCAACGCCGCGTGGACGAACCGGATGTTCGCGCTCATCACCGGCTTCATGGAGGCCGAGGAAACGCCCGAGGAAGGCATCACGCGCGAGGTCTTCGAGGAGACGTCGCTGCGAGCGGAGTCGCTCGACCTGATCGGCGTCTACGAGTTCAAGCGGATGAACCAGGTCATCATCGCCTACCACGTGGTCGCGCGCGGCGAGATCGTGCTGTCGCCCGAACTGGCCGAATACAAGCTCCTGCCGCCGGAAAAGATCAGGTGCTGGCCGGCCGGAACGGGCAGGGCAGTCGCCGACTGGCTGCGTTCGCGCGGCATCGAGCCGCAGTGGATGTCCTAAACTTCGATCGCTCCCCAGGCTCCGGCCGTTCCCCAGGAAACCGCATGCAAGCCCAGAAAGAAATCGACACCCGCGGACTGAACTGCCCGCTGCCGATCCTCAAGGCCAAGAAGGCGCTTGCCGACATGGCCAGCGGCGACGTCCTCAAGGTGATCGCCACCGATCCGGGCTCGGTCCGCGACTTCCAGGCCTTCGCGCGCCAGACCGGCAACGAACTGGTCGAGCAGGCGACCGACGCCGACGACTTCGTGCACTTCCTGCGCCGGCGCTGACGGCGCGCGCCGGGGGTCGCGGGAAGGCCGCGTCAGCGACGTGTCGCTGCCTGCGCCCCTGCCCGCGC
Organism: Burkholderiales bacterium; assembly: GCA_038318385.1. Lineage (GTDB taxonomy): Bacteria > Pseudomonadota > Gammaproteobacteria > Burkholderiales > Burkholderiaceae_C > Schlegelella_A. The sequence goes on from JBBQCD010000067.1 coordinate 12,700, forward strand.
CTGCCGGACCCTCAGATATCGAGCGTGCGCAGGTAGGCGCGGAAATCCGCCCCCAGTTCGGCGTTCGCCAGGCCGAGTTCGACATTGGCCTGGAGGAACCCCTCCTTGCTGCCGCAGTCGTAGCGCTTGCCGTCGTAGCGGTAGGCGTAGACCTTCTCGTGGGCGAGCAGGGCCGAGATGCCGTCGGTGAGCTGGATCTCGCCGCCGACACCACGCTGCTGGCCGGCGATCTCCTGGAATACCCGGGGCGTGAGGACGTAGCGCCCAGCCACGCCGAGTCGTGACGGCGCCTTCTCGGGTGCCGGCTTCTCCACCATCCCGCTGATCGCCACAGTGCGGTCGTCGAGCGCCTCGCCGGCGACGATGCCGTAACGCCGGGTGTGCTCGGCCGGCACCTCCTGGACCGCGATGATCGAGCCGCCGCGGGCGTGGTACTGCTCGACCATCTGCGCCAGCACCGGCGGGGTGCCGATCATCAGGTCGTCAGGCAGCAGCACCGCGAACGGCTCGTCGCCGATCAGGCTGCGCGCGCACAGCACGGCGTGCCCGAGGCCGAGCGCCTGTGGCTGGCGCACGTAGACGCACTCCATGTCGCCGGGCGTGACGGCGCGGACGATGTCGAGCAGGGCCTGCTTGCCGGCCTTCTCGAGGGCCCATTCGAGCTCGATGGTGGTGTCGAAGTGGTCCTCGATCGCGCGCTTGTGGCGCCCGGTCACGAAAATCATCTCCCGCACCCCCGCGGCATAGGCCTCCTCGACCGCATACTGGATCAACGGCTTGTCGACGACCGGCAGCATTTCCTTGGGCAGCGCCTTGGTGGCCGGCAGCGAGCGGGTTCCGAGCCCGGCGACCGGGAAGACGGCTTTCTTGACGGATATGGTCTTTGGCACCCTAGAATCCTTTTGAGTGAGTCGGATCGGCAACGCGCGTGCCCGATCGTGCAAACGGGCAAACGCATGGACCTGCTGATCGTCGATACGCTAGAGCCCGAAGTCCTGCAGTGGCTGACGTCGCGTCACCCTCTGGTGCATGCACCAGAGCTCGCATTCGATCCGCGGGCTTTCCGCAGGGCACTGTACAACGTGCGCGCGATGATCGTGCCGTCGTCGGTCACGCTCGATGCGCAGGCCTTGCACTACGCCCCGGTGTTGCAGGCCGTCGGTCGTGTCAACGCCGGGGCCGAGAACATCGATCTCGAGGCCTGTGCGCGCGCCGACGTCCAGGTCGTTCGCAGCATCACTGCGACGGCGCAGGCCGAGGCCGAGTTCATGGTCGGTGCACTGCTCTCGCTGTTGCGCCGGGTGCCGGTGCCCGGCACCGACGGCATACCTGTCGGGCGCGAGCTCGGCAGCGCCACGGTCGGGCTGGTCGGCATGGCGCCGGCGGCGCGCTCGATGGTCGACCTGCTCGGCGGCTTCGGCTCGCGCATCGTCGGCTACGACCCGTCGCTGCACGAGAGCGATGCCGTCTGGGAGCGCTGGCAGGTCGCCCCGCTCAGCCTGCGCAAGCTGTTGATGGAGTCCGACGCGGTCTGCGTGCAGCTCAACTACTTCAGTCGCTACCGGGGCCTGCTCGGCGAGCGCTTCCTGTCGTTCTGCAAGCCGCACCAGGTGCTGGTCAGCACCGCGCATTCCGGTCTCTTCGACGAAACCGCGCTCGCCGCCGCGCTGACCACCGGAAACCTTGCCGCCGCGTGGCTCGACAGCATGGAGCCGGGCGCCCTCGACGAAGGGCGGCCGTTGCACGGCATCGAGAACCTGCAGGTCACCCCGCGCGTGGCGAGCACGACGCGCGAGTCGCGCTCGCGCAGCGCCTGGTCGGTGGCGCGGCGCATCGACGAGATCCTGAACGAACGGACGAGCGAGTTCCGCGACCTCAAGCCCTTGTCGCCCATCGCGCCGCTTGATCTCGCAGGCGCGCCATGGTCGCCGTGAACTCGGCGATCCGGCGCTTTTCCTGATCGACCACCGCCGCCGGCGCGCGGGCGACGAAGCCTTCGTTGGCGAGCTTGGCGTTGGCCTTGGCGATCTCGCCTTCCAGGCGCGCGATCTCCTTGGCGAGGCGCTCGCTTTCGGCGGCGGCGTCGACCTCGACGTGCAGCGCCAGCCGCACCGCGCCGACCGAGGCCACCGCGTCGTCGCCGCTCGCCGCGTCGAATGAGTGGTCGTCGTCGAACGGCCTGATCTCGGACAGCTTGGCGAGCGCCTTCAGCAGTGGCGCGGCCTCGCGGACGAAACCCGCGTCGCCGGTTATGTGTAGCGGCACCCGGGCCGCCGGCGAGAGCTTCATCTCGCTGCGCAGGTTGCGGCAGCTGCCGACGAGTCCCTTGAGCTTTTCGACCCAGGCATCGGCGACCGGATCCACCCTTTCGAGCTGGGCCTGCGGATAGGCCGCCGTGACGATGCCGTGGCCGCGATCGCTGCCGGCCCGCCCGGCGACCGGCGCGACCCGCTCCCACAGCTCGGCGGTGATGAACGGCGTGATCGGATGCATCAGCCGCAGCACCGTCTCCAGCGTGCGCAACAGGGCGCGGCGCGTCGCCCGCTGCTCGGACTCGGCGCCGTTCTGGATCTGTGCCTTGGCGATCTCCAGGTACCAGTCGCAGTACTCGTCCCAGACGAACTGGTAGATGGCGGCGGCGACGAGGTCGAGCCGGTAGTCGGCGTAGCCTTTCTCGACCGCCGCCTCGACCCGCTGCAGTTCGCCGCTGATCCAGCGATCGGCCTGGGAGAACGTCAGGTAGTTGTGGAACGGCTGGCCCGGGGCGCATTCGGCCTTGGTGTGCTCGGCCAGGCCGCAGTCGGCGCCCTCGCAGTTCATCAGCACGAAGCGGGTCGCGTTCCAGAGCTTGTTGCAGAAGTTGCGATAGCCCTCGCAGCGCTTGGCGTCGAAGTTGATGTTGCGGCCGAGCGTGGCCAGCGACGCGAAGGTGAAGCGCAGGGCGTCGGCGCCGAAGCCGGGGATGCCGTCGGGGAACTCGGCTGCGGTGTCCTTGCGCACGCGCGGTGCGGTCTCGGGCCGGCGCAGCCCGGTGGAGCGCTTCTCGAGCAGCGGCTCGAGCGCGATGCCATCGATCAGGTCGACCGGGTCGAGCACGTTGCCCTCGGACTTGCTCATCCGCTTGCCCTGCGCGTCGCGCACCAGGCCGTGGATGTAGACGTCGTGAAACGGCACCTGGCCGGTGAAGTGCGTCGTCATCATGATCATCCGGGCGACCCAGAAGAAGATGATGTCAAAGCCGGTGACCAGCACGCTCGACGGCAGGAAGAGCTTCAGGTCAGCGGTCTGCTCGGGCCAGCCCAGCGACGAGAACGGCACCAGCGCCGACGAGTACCAGGTGTCGAGCACGTCGGGATCGCGCGTCAGCGCACCGCGGTAGCCGGCGGCCTCGGCGCGAGCGCGGGCGTCGGACTCGCTGCGGGCGACGACGAAGGGCAGGCCGTCGATGGCGGTGCCGTCGGTGTACCAGGCGGGGATCTGGTGACCCCACCAGAGCTGTCGCGAGATGCACCAGTCCTGGATGTTGTGCATCCACTGGTTGTAGGTGTTGACCCACTGCTCCGGAACGAAGCGCACCCGGCCGTCGACCACGACCTCGATCGCACGCTCGGCAAAGCTCTTGCCGTCGGAGCCGGGCTTCGACATGGCGACGAACCACTGGTCGGTCAGCAGCTTTTCCACCACCTGGCCGGTGCGCACGCAGCGCGGCACCGGCAGGCGGTGCTTGTCGACCTTCTCGAGCAGGCCCTGTTCGTCGAGCATCGCGACGATGCGCTTGCGGGCGACGAAGCGGTCGAGGCCCTGGAGCTCGCTCCGGATGCCGGCGGCGACGGCTTCGTCGGCGCCGACGATCTTCGCCTCGAGCGTGAAGATGTTGAGCACGCCGATCTCGGGATGGCGCTGCGCCACGGCGTAGTCGTTGGCGTCGTGCGCCGGCGTGACCTTGACGACGCCGGTGCCGAACTCGCGGTCCACGAAGGCGTCGGTGATGACCGGAACCTCGCGGCCGGTGATCGGCAGACGCACGCGCTTGCCGTGCAGTGCGGCGTATCGCTCGTCGTCCGGATGGACCATCACGGCGGTGTCGCCCAGCATCGTCTCGGGCCGGGTCGTCGCCACGGTCAGGTGGCCGCTGCCGTCGGCCAGCGGATAGCGGATGTGCCAGAGCGAGCCGTCTTCCTCCTCGCTTTCGACTTCCAGGTCCGAGACCGCCGACTTCAGCACCGGGTCCCAGTTGACGAGGCGCTTGCCGCGGTAGATCAGGCCTTCCTCGTAGAGCTTGACGAAGGTGTCGGTGACGACGGCCGAAAGGCGTTCGTCCATCGTGAAGTACTCGTGCCGCCAGCTGACCGAGTCCCCCATGCGGCGCATCTGTCGGGTGATGGTCGAGCCGCTCTGTTCCTTCCATTCCCACACGCGCGAAACGAAAGCTTCGCGGCCGAGGTCGTGGCGATCCTGTCCGGCTTCCTGGAGCTGGCGTTCGACGACGATCTGCGTGGCGATGCCGGCATGGTCGGTGCCCGGTACCCACAGCGTGTTCTCGCCCTTCATGCGGTGGTAGCGCACCAGTGCATCCATGATGGTGTGCTGGAACGCGTGCCCCATGTGCAGGGTGCCGGTGACGTTCGGCGGGGGCAGCTGGATGCAGAACGACGCCTTCGAGGGGTCGCGCGTCGGCTCGTAGACGCCCGAGGCTTCCCAGAGCGGGCCCCAGTGCGCCTCGATGGCGGCGGGGTCGAACGATTTGGCGAGCGTTTCGGTCATGCGTGAATTTTAGGCGGCGGGCCACGGCGACCTGGTCCGTCACCCCGTGCCCGATCTCTGCCTGGGCGCGATCTCGCGTCGCCGCAACGGCGCCGCAACGTGTCGCGAATACCGTCGCGCCATCGCCGCCCGAAGACCTGAGCAACGCCATGACCGATACGCCTGCGGATGCCGGAACCATCGAGTTCAGGATCGTCGTGTGGATGGCGCCGGGGGAGTCCTGGCATGCTCGGGTCGTCGCCCCCGCCGACCGCACCGAGCGCGACTTCGCCAACCCGTTCGAGCGGGCTCGCTTCCCGGCCCGGCCTGGCCGGGCTTGCCGCCCCGAGGCGCGCGCGGCGAGGGGCTGCCCTGAAATGGCCCGCGGACGATGCCATCCGGAGGGGCGCCGATGCCTGAGCTGAGTCATCTGTGGGCCGAAGGATTCGCCTGGACGACGGTGCTGATCGTCGTCTGCGCCGCCGGCGCCCTGGTCGCGTTCCTCGCCGCCGGTTGGGGCTGGATCGACGTGCAGCGCAAGAAGCGGGCGCTGTCGCGACTCGCGATCGTCACCGGCGTCGTGCGCACGCTGCAAACGACTTTTTGGAGCGACACCGAAGGCATCGGCAAGGGAACCACATCGGTCGCCGTGAGTTTCACGGTCGGGTCGACCGACTACACCTGCCGCACCCTTCACTTCTTTTTCGGCAACGATCACGTGGGCAGGCAGCAGGCCGACTGGGATCGCCCACCCGGCACGCCGGTCGGCGTGTGGTACGACACCGCCAATCCCGACATCAGTGCGTTGATCGTCGACAGGCCGACGTACGCGCGCCCCGTGGTCGCCCTGGGGTTGGGGGTGTTCCTGGCCGTGATGACGGCCTACACGGACGGCAACGTCCGCACGGCGCGTGCAGGCCAGCCCGGCCGTGCGGCGACGATGGAGACGGCGTCGGCACCCGCTGCCCTCGCCGCCGGCGGCGTCGTCGCGGGCAGATTCGTGCTCGACGGCGCGACGGTCGCACTCACCCATGCGGCGGCGCTCCTCCACGACAACGCCGAGGGCAACGTCGGCAGGCCGCTCACTCTCGTCCTCCTCGACCGGCCGATGCCGCCCGGCACGCTCGACGGCGAGGGCGAGAAGGCCGTCAGTCGGCTGGCCTCGGCCGGCAAGCTGCGCGGGCTGATGTTTCAGATCGACCCGAGCCGGCCGTGGCAGGCGGCGCTGATCGTGCTCGGTCGGCCGCAGCGAGCCGAGGCCGGTCCCGGCAGCGTGGACATTGGCTCGAAAGAAGCACCCGCGGTGTCCGGCCTGATGGTCTACGCCGACCAGGTGCAGGCTTCGCTCGGGCTGGCAGCCGTCGACGCGAAGGCGATGGCCACCAGCTTCAAGATCTTCGTTCGCGCCCCTCTCGTGCGCGAGCCTCCGGTCACCGTCGACGTCGAAGGCGGCGCCGTTACGGTCAGTGCATCCTGGCGGGCGGCGAAGGCCTATGCCGAGGCGATGCTGGCAGGTGACGTAGCCCGGCAGGAGCGCCTCGCCAGCGCAGCCCTGCGGAGCCGCATCGCCGCGCTGCGCGACCGCCCGGCGACGCCAGCTCGCATCCGCGAGGCGGGCGGCGTGATGCTGGCGCAGTTGCCGCGCGTGCACCGCCTGATCGAGCGCGGCGACCGCGCCGTGTTGCTCGTCGACTCGCGCGCCTGGCTCACGATGGTGAAGGAGGGCGGCGAGTGGAAGGTGGGCGATTGAACGTCGGCGTTGTCCTGAACGCCGCCGCCATTGCCGCCTCGCGCACCGGGATCGAAAGCCGCGCAACGCAGCCGCAACGCCTGCTCCCTAAGGTCTCGACGCCCCCATTCGCAAGGAGACCAGGTGACGCATCGCCGCTGCGATGGAGCCGGCTCCACACCAGGAGAGATGTCATGAATCGACTGCTTCACCGTTGCCTCGCCGTGTTGACCGTCGCCGCAGGCTCGCTGCTGGCGCAGCCGCAGGCGCATGCCGCTTCCAGCGCCAGCTACAACTTCGACAACCCCTACTTCAAGCCGCAGTCCAACAACCCGACGACAACCCGGTTCCGCATCGAGGGAAAGGACGGGGCCGGGAATCTCGTCGCATCCAGTATTGCAGTGCCGCCGCCGGAAGTTGCCCCAGCTCGATTCCCGGAGCCGTGAACAATGTCGTGGTGCTCGAGATCGACACCGCCCGCGAGGAGGTGCGGTCCGAGTCGTGCAAAGGTGTTCCGTCCTCCGTCCCGCAGTTGATGTGCCAGAACGGCGACCTCGTGGTAACCCTGCGCCTGAAGCTCGCCGAACTCAGCGTGGGCTACGCTCCAGAGGGCGGCAAGCCGCTTCTCTCCCTCACCGAGCCGGTCGTCCTCGGTGCGCAGTTCCGGTTCGAGTTCCGGGAGGATTCCTCCAGGTACTGGACCGGAAGCCCCCGCTACGACAGCACGTCGAAGACCTACGTCTTCCCAGCCGGCGACTACCGGGTCTACGCCCCCGATCTCAAGAAGCACTGCAAGCCGGTCCAGTCCGAGCCGGGGGTCGGCTTCAGCGCCGCCGCCGGCACCAAGACAGCAGTCGTCGTCTACTACCGCGGCACCTCGTGCACGATCTCCGTCGATCTCGAGATCGGCAGCGCCGGCGTCGCCGTGAACAGCGATGCCGGGCCGCTCAACTGTGTCGGACAGGGCCCGTCCCGGACGACCTGCACCGGCGAGTTCTCGTTCAACCAGCCGCATCGCCTGACGGCGACCCTGCCGGCGGGCTACGCGCCCTATTTCGAATGGGTCGGCGGCGGCTGCGACAAGAGGCCTTCCGACCAGACGGTCTGCCAGTTCACGCCGGTGCTCGATCGCTCGGTTCGCCTGGTGGCGATCGCCGCCGGCGCGCCGCCACCGCCGCCGTCGGTGGCCCTTTCGGTCTCGCCCCGTGACGGGGCCCCTGCCGACATCGGCGCCATCAAGGGCGCGACAGACGTACCGTTGCTTCAGCTGGTCGCCGCGCCGGACAACGGCACGGCCACGATCCAAGCCGTGACGCTCAAGGCCTCCGGCACCGGCCGTGACGACCTCGACCTGCCGCGCATCCGGGTGGTCGTCGACGCCAACGGCAACGGCGTCGCCGATGCCGGGGAGACGGTGCTCGCCGAAGGTCGTCCGAGCGCGAACGACGGCACGCTGCGCCTGGCCTTCGGCAGCCCGCTGGCCGTCACGGCGGCCACCAACCTGCTCGTCGTGGCCGACATCGCCGATCAGGTCAACACCGCTTCGGCTGCCGGATTCGGCGGTGCGGCCGCGCTGCTGGCGATCGGCATGCTGGCGATGCCGAAGACGCGCCGCCGCCGCTCCGGCATCGCAGTCACGGCGCTGCTGCTGGCCATCGCCGTCGCCGGCGGGTGCGGCGGCGGCGATCCGGTCGACGAGCCGCCGGACGCCGTCGATCCGATGCCGCAGGGGGTGCCGCCGCCGGCGCCACCGGTGCTGGTGACCTATCGGGTCGAGCTGATGTCGGTCGAGGCGACAGACACGGCATCCCCGGCGAACACGCTGTCGATCGGCAACCTGCCGATCGTCGGCCCGACCCTCACGGTCGAGCAGTGGGAGCCTCGAGCCGACGCGGGGCGCGGCGGCGATGTCGCCGCGCATCGTTCTCTACATGAGAAGGTGCTCGCCGGCATTGTCTCCGCCGAGGATCACGTAATTGACTCTGCGGATGTCGGCCAGGTGCGTTCCGCCGGCGTAGGAGATGGAGCTCTGCACGTCTTCGCGCATCTCGCGCAGCGTCGATTCCAGCGTGCCCTTGATCGGCTCGAGGATGCGCTTGCCTTCGACGTGCTTGTATTCGCCCTTGTTGAAGTCGGAGGCCGAGCCGTAGTACTCCTTGAAGAGCTTGCCGTCGACCTCGACGGTGCGCCCGGGAGACTCCTCGTGGCCGGCGAAGAGCGAGCCGATCATCACCATCGTCGCGCCGAAGCGGATGCTCTTGGCGATGTCGCCGTGGTCGCGGATGCCGCCGTCGGCGATGATGGGCTTGGTGGCGACGCGCGCGCACCACTTCAGCGCCGACAGCTGCCAGCCGCCGGTGCCGAAGCCGGTCTTCAGCTTGGTGATGCAGACCTTGCCTGGGCCGACGCCGACCTTGGTCGCGTCGGCGCCCCAGTTCTCCAGGTCGATGACCGCCTCCGGGGTGGCGACGTTGCCGGCGATGACGAACGCGTCCGGAAGCTTCACCTTGATGTGGTCGATCATGCGGTGCACGCTGTCGGCGTGGCCGTGGGCGATGTCGATGGTGATGTAGTCGGCCCCGACGCCTTCGCTGGCGAGCCGGTCGATCACCTCGCGGTCGGCCGCCTTCACGCCGGAGCTGATCGAGACGTAGAGGCCCTTGGCGCGCATCGCCTTCGTGTAGGCGACGTTGTCGACGTCGAAGCGGTGCATCACGTAGAAGAAGCCGTGGGCGGCGAGCCATTCGGTGATCGGCTCGTCGACCACTGTCTTCATGTTCGCCGGCACCACCGGCAGCTCGAAGCGGCGTCCGCCGAAGACGGTGGCGGGGTCGCACTCGGCGCGGCTCTCCACGCGGCACTTGCGCGGCAGCAGCAGGACGTTGTCGTAGTCGAAGATTTCCATGCGGATCTCGCTCAGGGTGCCGTGCGTTGGAGCGCAGTGCGCGGCCGGATCTGCGAGCGCTTGACCTGGAAACCCGGTCGGTGCCGGCAGCGACCGCGGGTCGCTCCGACACGAAAAACCGGGCGCCAAAATTTGGGCCCGGTGGCCGATTCTACGCGTCCGGGGAAGACCTCCGGGCGCACCGCGGGGTGACCCTTCGCATCCCTAAAATGCCTCGATGAGCGACCACCCACCGGGGTACGAAGGCCCTCCGGACGATGCCTGGACGATGCCGTTGTTCGACGAGAACGACGCCGCCTCGCACCGCCAGGTCGACGAGGGTGCGCCGCCGCCGGAAGGCACCGCGCTGCCGCCGGGCGCGGCTGCTGCGCCCGCGCGGGACAGCGCCGCCGGCTTCGGCGAGCGCGCCCAAGGCCGTGAACGGCCGATCCCCGGCGCTGCGGTCGGCGCGGAAGCGGCGCAGGGCCTGCTGCGTGGCCTCAATCCGGAGCAGCTCGCGGCGGTGACGCTGCCGCCGCGTCCGGCGCTAATCCTCGCCGGCGCCGGCTCTGGCAAGACCCGGGTGCTGACGACGCGGATCGCCTGGCTGATCCAGACCGGCCAGCTCTCCCCCGGCGGCGTGCTGGCGGTGACCTTCACCAACAAGGCCGCCAAGGAGATGCTGACGCGGCTCGGCGCCATGCTGCCGATCCCCGTGCGCGGGATGTGGGTCGGCACCTTCCACGGCCTTTGCAACCGCTTCCTGCGCGCCCACTGGAAGCTGGCCGCGCTGCCGCAGGGCTTCCAGATCCTCGATTCCAGCGACCAGCTCTCTGCCGTCAAGCGCGTCATCAAGGCGATGAACCTCGACGAGGAGCGCTTCGTGCCGAAGCAGGTCACGTGGGCGATCGCCGCGGCCAAGGAGGACGGCCTGCGGCCGAAGGACATGGAGGTCCGCGACGAGCAGTCGCGCGTCATCGCCCAGGTCTACGAGGCCTACGAGGCCCAGTGCCAGCGCGAAGGCGTGGTCGACTTCGCCGAGCTGATGCTGCGCACCTACGAGCAGATGCGCGACAACGCCAGCCTGCGCGAGCACTACCAGCGGCGCTTCCGCCACATCCTGGTCGACGAGTTCCAGGACACCAAC
>JBBQCD010000068.1:0-23117 GCA_038318385.1 Burkholderiales bacterium
GTCGCAACTCTTCTTGATGGCGGCCACGACGTTCGGGTGGCTGTGGCCGACGGTGGCGCACATCTGGCCCGACGTGAAGTCGAGGATCTTCTTGCCTGCGGCGTCCCACACATAGCAGCCTTGCGCCTTCTCCACCACCTCCGGGTAGAGGTCGCCGCCATAGCGGATGAGGTTCTCGCGAAAGTCGCTGACGGGACTGTTCTCGATAGTCATGACTCATCTTTCTCGGGTGGGTGCGGGCATCGGGTCGCTCGCGCCTTCTTGCCAAGCCGGAAAAAACGGATGTCGGCCGCACCGTGCCGAGCCAGGTCGTTGCCGGCGATCTCACGCGTGATCTGGACGGCGGCTTGGGGGATGGGCACGACGCTAATGTAATTAACTTTTTATAGTTGCAGGCGATCCGGCGTTCGACGGCGCAGCGGCAGAAATGTGGATCACTGCGATGAACCGCTGCAATCTGCCAACCAGGCGTGGTGATGAAACGTGTAGTGCCCAATCTCGTGGCGACTCTCGCCATCCCAAGCCAGCAACCGGATGTGCATGTCGTGCGTCGGCAATTCCCGCAGTGCGACTAGCTTGGGCGCGATCACCACCTCGCCTCGAACCGCGTCGAAAGGAACATCGTGCAACCAGTGCTCGGCGTCAGCCAGCGATCGGCTGATGGAAGCGTCGACCCGGCTCACTCCCTCCAACGGTGCCTCCAGTCGGCCGACGAGGATGTCGTCTTCCGGCGTCACGCTGCAGTTCACACTGCCGTTGTGAGGAACGCGGTACTCACGCACGCGCACCCTGCGCTCGAGCAGCTGGGCAACGAACGTGTCGCTGATGAAGGTGTTTACCAAACCCTCCGCAAACACCCGATGCACGCCCTGGGCCAGGGACATGACGCCGTCGCGAAGCAAGAAGTCGATCGTGTCGCCGGCGCGGTCGCGGCCCGGTACAGATACTTCCACTCGTCACAGACTTTGATGTACGTCTCGTCCATCCGCCAGCTCGTGCCCACCGGACGTTTGCGTCGGCGAAACACCGCGGCCAGCACCGGCAGGATCTTGATCGCCCAGCGATGAACCGTGGCGTGGTCGATGAACACGCCTCGCTCGGCCATCATCTCTTCGATGTGGCGCAGACTCAGCGGGTACGCTGCAGACCAGCGCACGCAGACCAGCGCACGCAGACCAGCATCACTTCCAAGGGATAGTGCATCCGCTTGATCACCTTGCGCAGGCCTCGATCATCAGCATCATCCCGTCGTCCGTCTAGGCTCAACCTATCAGCACCGGCTTATTGCGACAGAACCTTCTTGGATCGCTCGCGTACAGCCAAATGGAAGGAGTCGCCACCGGCGGGACGACTCCTTTCCAACGTAGCCAAAACGTAGCCAAGAATGCGACCCGAACGCTCCGCCAGATTCACCAGCGCTCCTCATTTCCCTCGTGCGCGCGTCCGTAGCCAGGGGCTAGGGAAGGGTAGGGGGCGCCTCTTAATCCGTAGGTCGAGTGTTCGAGTCACTCAGGGCCCACCAGTACAGACAACGGCTTAGGCATCGCGCCTAGGCCGTTTGTCTTTGGATGATCCTCACGCGTCGTCACGGCGTGGTGCGCTTTGCAGCGCGGCAACCAGTGCATCGACGCGGATCGGCTTGACCACGTAGTCGTCCATGCCGGCGGCCAGGCATTCTTCGCGGTCACCTTGCATCGCGTTGGCAGTCATCGCGACGATGCGCGGGCGCTGCGTGGCCTGCCGGCGAGCCGTGATGCGTCGCGTCGCCTCGAGACCGTCCATCTCCGGCATCTGCACGTCCATCAGCACCACGTCGTAGGTCTGGCGCTCCACGCTCTCGATGGCCTCGACGCCGTTGCTCGCGAGGTCGGCGCGGTAGCCCATCTGCTGCAGCAGGCGCATCGCGCGCTTCTGGTTCACGACGTTGTCTTCCGCCAGCAGGATCCGCAACGGATGCCGCGCAGCGAGCGTTGCATCGACCTTGGGACGGACCGCGGCTTGCGCAGCCTTCGGCGCCGTGTCATGCACCGGCAGCGCGACGAGCGTGTCGAACAACTGGCTCTGGCGAAGGGGTTTGGCGAGGGTGGCGGCGAAGATGCTGCCCTCGGCCTCGCGTCGGCCCAGCGAACTGAACAGCACCAGTGGAAGCGTGTACCCCGTCTCGCGGATGCGCATTGCCAGCGCGCTGCCATCCATTCCCGGCATGTGCATGTCGATGATGGCGAGGTCATAGCCGCCTTCACCGAGCATGAGCAGGGCGTTACGAGGATCTTCCGTGTCCTGCACGGTCATGCCCCACGTGGCAGCTTGCAACGCGAGGATGCGCCGGTTGGTTGCGTTGTCGTCCACCACGAGGATGCGTTTGCCTTGCGCCGACTGCGCGCCCAGGAACTCGCGCCGCGTACCGGCCGGCAGGTCGGCGGCAGGAGCGAAGATTGTGAAACCGCTGGATCTGCGGCTGCTGGGCGCTTGGCCCGACGAGGACCGGGCAGGACTGGTGAGGGTGCTCGCACCGATGGCGGCAGCGGGCCTCGCGCTGGCGATGCTGACGGGTGCGTTGCTCTTTGCGGTGCGCGCACCCAGCTATGCCTCCTTGCCGGTGTTTCTCCTCAAGATGGGACTGGTCGCGGTGGGCGCGGGCTCGGCGATCGGGCTGCACCGACGCCATGGATGGACGCTGGCGAGCGCCGGCAAGCGGGACCTGCGCAGGGATGCAGCCTTGTCGATCGTTTGCTGGCTGGGGGCCCTGGTCTGCGGGCGGTCGATCGGATTCCTGGTCGACTGAGCCACGGTCGGGCTTCGCCAACCGTCAGGACGGTACCGCCGTTCGCGCATCGCCCACAGCACGCGCTTTGGTTCGGCTTCGTGCGAGTCTTGCAGTTACGATTCCTGACGCAGAGCGATTGGTGAACCCGAAGGAGGTTCCTGCAGAGGCGACGCCATCCGCTCTGTCGCCTTCAACATCAAACAGTCGACCGGGAGGATTCATGAGCTTCGCATCTGAACTCAAGGAGTTTGCCGTCAAGGGCAATGTCATCGATCTGGCGGTGGGCGTCATCATCGGCGCGGGATTCGCCAAGATCGTCGATTCGTTGGTCAGGGACATCATCATGCCGGTGGTCGGCAGGATATTCGGCGGTCTCGACTTCTCGAACTTCTTCATCCTGCTTGCCAGTCCACCTGCGGACTACAAGGGAGCGATGACCTACGTCGATCTGACGAAGGCCGGTGTGCCGCTGCTGGCGTACGGCAACTTCATCACCGTCGCCGTCAATTTTCTCATCCTCGCCTTCATCATCTTCCTCATGGTGAGGAAGATCAATCGCCTCAAGCGCGCCGCGCCGCCTCCGGTCGTTTCGACGCCGGAAGACACGGAGCTGCTGCGCCAGATCCGCGACTCGTTGCGGCCCTCCGCGAAGAACTGATGAAGCGGCCCGCCGGTGTCGCGATAGCTGTCCTCAGGATCGCATCGCCGCCGCGCGCGCCAGCAACAGCGCGCGCTCCTGTTCGTTGCGGGTGAGCCCTGCGGCGCGCTCGAACTCGGCCCGTGCCTCCGCCGCGCGACCGAGCTTGGCGAGCAGGTCCCCCCGGACCGCGCCGACCAGGTGGTAGCGCTCGAGTGCCGGGTGCGAGGCGAGCGCGTCCACCAGCGGCAGGGCAGCCGTGGGGCCGTGCGCCATGCCGACGGCCACCGCGCGGTTGAGCTCGACCACCGGCGATGGCATGCGTTCGGCGAGCTCGTCGTAGAGCGCGACGATCCGACGCCAGTTGGTCGCTGCGGCCGTCGTCGCGCGGGCGTGGCAGGCGGCGATCGCGGCCTGCAGCTCGTAGGGTCCTGCCTGGATGCGCAGCGTCGCGGCACCCGCCAGCGCCGCCAGGCCGCGCCCGATGAGGAGCGGGTCCCAGCGGCTGCGATCCTGCTCGAGCAGCAACACCGGGCGCCCCGCGGTGTCGACGCGCGCCCGTGTGCGCGACGACTGGATCTCCATCAGGGCGACGAGCCCCAGCACCTCGCTCTCGCGTGGCGCCAGCGCGGCCAATACGCGCCCGAGACGCAGCGCCTCCTCGCAGAGCGCCGGGCGCATGAGGTCGTCGCCGGCGCTGGCGGAATAGCCTTCGTTGAAGATCAGGTAGATCACTTCGAGCACCGCCGACAGGCGCGGCGCCAGCGCCTCGCCCCGCGGCACCTCGAACGGCACCCGCGCGGCCGTCAGGGTGCGCTTGGCGCGCACGATGCGCTGCGCGATCGTCGGCTCGGGCACGAGGAAGGCGCGCGCGATTTCCGCCGTGGTGAGGCCGGCGAGCAGGCGCAGCGTCAGGGCGACCTGCGCTTCCCTCGAGAGCACCGGGTGGCAGGCGGTGAAGACGAGGCGCAGCAGGTCGTCGCCGATGTCGTCGGCATCGTCGAGCGCGTCGCTGAAATCGGGCACGACGTGATCGCCGCGCGCGTCGGCGTCGGCGCCGAGTTCCTGCTGCCGGCGCAGGTGCAGCGACTCCTGGCGCAGGCGGTCGAGGGCTCGGTTCTTGGCGGTGGTCATCAGCCACGCCCCGGCGTTGTCCGGTACCCCGTCGCGGGGCCAGTGCTCGAGCGCAGCCACCAGCGCGTCCTGCGCTAGCTCCTCGGCCACGGCGACGTCGCGCACCATGCGTGCGACGACGGCGATGATCCGTGGCGACTCGATCCGCCAGATCGCGTCGATCGTGGCCTGCGGATCACGGCTCATGCACTCGTGCCGCGAAGGCGGGCGTCGCTCGCCCGCAGTTCGGGGGTGAGTCCGGGGCCGAAGTCGTCGGCCTCGAACACCGGTCGGAGCTCGATCTCGCACTCGCCGGGATGCGGATTCGGGCAACGTCGAGCCCATTCGAGCGCCTCTTCCATCGAGCGCACCTGCCACAGCCAGAAGCCGGCGACGAGTTCCTTCGTTTCGGCAAACGGGCCGTCGATCATCGTTCGCGACGTGCCCGAGAAGCGCACCCGGGCGCCGCGCGAGGAAGGCTTCAGCCCTTCGGCCGCGAGCAGGATGCCGGCCTGGGCGAGTCTTTCGTTGAATCGACCCATCTCGGCCATCCGCGCCTCGTCGGGCATCGCGCCGGCTTCGGAATCGCGGCTGGCCTTGACCATCACCATCACTCTCATGTCGACCTCCATCGGAATCGGAATCGGAATCGGAAAAGGCCGGCGACGTTGCGCCGGTCGAGAGGCAAAGGGGAAGGCGAACTTTCGCCCCCTCCTGGTCAACGACGGTCCATCCGTCCGGAATTCGACACGGCGGCAAGTAACCCGCAACCGAGTGCGGGAGTTGTACAGTGCGCGCTTCGACCCGCGACGATGCGATCCACGATGCAATACCTTCTCCTCGTCTACACCGACGACCGTCTCCTCGGCGACCTCCCGTCCGAAGACTTCGACACGCACATGCGCCACTGCCTGGAACGCGCCGACGAGCTTGTCGAGTGCGGCACGCTGCTCGCCTACCAGCAGCTCGAGGCGCCCGAGAAGGCACGTTCGGTGCGGTCGCGGGCCGGTCGCATCACGGTCGTCGACGGACCGTTTGCCGAGACCAAGGAAGTGCTCGCCGGCTTCAACCTGATCGAGGCCGATTCCCTGGAGGAAGCGGTGCGAATCGCCGAAGGCTTTCCCTGGACGCGCTACGGCTGCATCGAGGTGCGACCGGTGCGCGACACCCAGGCCGTGCGCGCGCGCGTCGGCGCACCGCTGCGATAGCCGTCGGACGTCACTCTTCGGCGGGACGCGGGCGCGAGGACCGGCGCGCCGGTGCGGGCACCTGCACGGTCTGCAACGCAATGGCCTGCTCGCCCGTGCGAAGGAAGGCCGCGCCGATGAGGCCCGCCGCGGCCGCGCAAACCGCACCGACGGCAAAGGCCACGCGATAGCCGGCGTTGAGGGCCGCTGTGACATCGGCGCCTGCCGCGGCGGCGCTGGCGGTCTGCGCCGCCGCCAGGCTCGCGAGCACGGCCAGGCCGAGCGCTCCCCCCATCATGAATGACGTGTTGACCACGCCCGACGCGAGCCCCGATTCGCTGGCATCGACGTCGCTCATCGCGGCCAGCAGCAGCGGATTGAACGCCAGCCCGGCGCCGAGCCCGAGCAGCAGCATGCCGGGCAGGACGTCGAGTGCGAACGAGCCGTCGACGGGCGCACGCGCGAACAGGGCGAGCCCCGAGGCGGCGACCAGCAGGCCGAAGGCCAGCGGGCCGCGGATGCCGTAGCGCATCACCACCCGGGCCGACAGGCCCAGCGAGCAGACGGCCATCACCACGTTGCCCGGCAGGAAGGCCAGGCCGACCTGCATGGGGCTGTAGTGCAGGACCAGCTGCAGATAGAGCGCGGAGATGAAGAACCACGCGAACATCGCGCCCGCCCAGAGTACGCCGACCACGTTGGCGATCGCGACGTTGCGCAGCCGGAAGAGCCCGAGCGGCATCAGCGGCGCGGCGACGCGGGCCTCGATCGCGACGAAGGCGGCGAGCAGCGCGATTGCGGTACCGAGCAGCGTGAGTGTCTCCACGGATGTCCAGCCGGTCTCGTTGCCGCCGACCACCGCGTACACCGCCAGCATCAGTGCCACCGTCACGGTGGCGGCGCCGGCGAGGTCCAGGCGCCCCGCCGGGGGCGCACCGCGACCGTCCGGCACCAGCGCGAGGCACAGCGCGTACACCGCGACGCCGATCGGCAGGTTGACGAGGAAGATCGCGTGCCAGCCGATGTTGTCGGTGAGGAGCCCGCCGAGGAGCACGCCGATGCTGCCACCGCTCGCGCAGACGAAGCCGTAGACACCCATCGCCTTGGCGCGAGCCGCCGGTTCGGTGAAGAGATCCATGATGAGCGAGAGCGCCACCGCCGACACCACCGCGCCGGCAATGCCCTGGATCGCGCGTGCCACGATCAGCGTCGCCTGCGATTGCGCCAGGCCGCAGGCGAGCGACGCGAGCGTGAAGAGGGTGATGCCGACCAGGAAGAGGCGCCGGTGGCCGTACAGGTCGCCGAGGCGGCCGCCCAGCAGCAGGAAGCCGCCGAAGGTCAGCATGTAGGCGTTCACGACCCAGACCAGCGAGGTCTCGGAAAAGTGCAGGTCGGTCCGGATCGACGGCAACGCGACGTTCACGATCGTCGTGTCGAGCACGATCATCAGCACGCCGAGGCAAAGCACCAGCAGCGCCCACCAGCGACGCCGATCCTCGGCGGTAGAGAGTGTCCGATCGGACCGAGTTGAGGTTGAGTGGTCAGAGGTCATTTCCGGGGTCACCGAGAGCGGAGTCGTTTCGTGGCAGTGAGAACTGCCTGCGGCGGGGCTTCCCTTTGCATGCAGGGCGCCCTCTCCCTGGCACGACGATTCGGAACGGGGATTTTCGACACGCTCCGCTCCCGACCGTCGCCAACGCCGCGCGACGCCACCGGACGCGGCGGACCGTCGTCCACGCCCTCAATCGGGAGGCGGGTGCGACTCGCCGGCGCTTCTGGGATCGCCGCCCTCGGTCGGGGCGACGCCGCCGGTCGGTGCGGTCAGGCTCGCCAGGCCGGTGTCGTCGTTGACGGCGGCCTTGCTGCCCGACGGCGTCGCTCCGCCGGCTGGAAGGCCGGCGGGAGGGATCGGCGTGTCGGGTCGGCCGTTTCTCGTCCCCGCGGCGTCCCTGGAGCCGGGCGCATCCGGTGGCAGGCCCTCCAGTTCGGCGCGGATGCGCGGCAGGGCTTGCGGCTGGGTGCGCTGCAGGAATGCGATCAGGCCCTCGCGCATCAGACAGCGCAGATCCCAGCTCTGCCCGGCCGAAGGCGAGCTGACGATCACGCGCAGCTGCATCGCGCGCTCGTTGGTCTCCACGACCTGCAGCAGGCAGACGCGCCCGTCGTGGTCCTTCGAGCCGGTGGCGATCCGCCGAGCCTCCTCGCGCAGCGGCCCGAGTGCGGTGGTGAAGTCGACCCAGAGCAGCACGCTGCCGATGATCTGCGCGCTGGTCCGCGTCCAGTTCTGGAACGGATGCTCGATGAACCACTGCAGCGGGATCACCAGGCGGCGCTCGTCCCAGATCTTCAGCACGACATAGGTGCCGGTGATCTCCTCGACGCGGCCCCACTCGTTCTCGACGATCAGCACGTCGTCGATCCGGATCGGTTGCGAGATCGCGATCTGCAGGCCGGCCAGCAGATTGCCGAAGACGGAGCGCGCGGCGATGCCCAGCACCAGTGCCGAGAGACCGGCCGAGGCCAGCAGGCTGGCACCGAACTGGCGCGCCCGCGGGAAGGTCATCAGGATGAACGCCAAGCCGGCGAACAGCAGGACGCCGATGGCGATGCGCGAGAGGACGCGGGTCTGCGTGAGGATCCGGCGCGCCTCGAGGTTGTCGGCGACGTCCCGCGGATGCCGCACGATCACCGCGTCGGCGACGCCGCGGACGACGGCGATGGCCGTGGCGGTGAGCGCGGCAATCAGCAGGACACCATTGAGGTGGCGGACCGGGTCGATCCCCGGGAGGGTCTCGGGCACGCCCTCCCAGACGATCTGCAGCGCCACCAGGGGGGCCACCCAGTGCAGCGGCGCATGCAATCGTTCGAGCACCGCATGCATCACCGGCGACGGCGCCACCAGACGCGACACGAGCGGCCGGGCGATGCGGTAGGCGATGAGCGCCGCGAGGGCGGCCGCCAGGCCGATGGCGGCGGGCTGCCACCACGTGGAGTACGTGTCGAGGTTCATGGGCGAAGTGTCCCCGAACCGACCGCGAAGACTCCGATCGGAGACCTCTCAGTCTTCGCTGGGATCGATCGCCCAGATGCCCTGCGCGTACTCGCGGATCGAACGATCCGCGGAGAACAGGCCCATCCCCGCGACGTTGAGGATCGCGCTCTCGGCCCATTTGCCCGGATCCCGGAACAGCGCGTCGACGCGGGCCTGCGCAGCGACGTAGGAGGCGTAGTCGGCCAGCAGGAGGTACGGGTCGCCGCCCGGCAGCAGCGAATCGACCAGGTCCCCGTAGCGGTCCGGTTCGTCGGCCGAGAAGGCGCCCCCGGCGATGGCATCGAGCACGGCCTTGAGCGAGGCGTTGCCTTCCCGCAGACGCAGCGGGTCGTAGCCGTTTTCGCGCAGCGCCAGGACTTCGGGCGTCTTCATGCCGAAGATGAAGATGTGGTCGTCGCCCACCTGCTCGCGGATCTCGATGTTGGCGCCGTCGTCGGTGCCGATGGTCAGCGCTCCGTTCAGCGCGAGCTTCATGTTGCCCGTGCCCGAGGCCTCGGTGCTGGCGGTCGAGATCTGCTCGGACAAGTCTGCCCCCGGCATGACGGTCTCGGCCACCGACACGCCGTAGTTCGGCAGGAAGACGACCTTGAGCAGCCCGTCGATGCGGCTGTCGGCATTGATCACCGCGCCGACATCGTGGATCAGGCGCACGATCGTCTTGGCCATCTCGTAGCTCGACGCCGCCTTGCCCGCGAAGACCACGGTGCGAGGCACCCAGCCGTGGCCTTCAGGGCCTCGAGTGTCCGCAAGAATGGCGTGGTACCGCGTGACGACGTGCAGCACGTTCAGCAGCTGGCGCTTGTATTCGTGGATGCGCTTGACCTGCACATCGAACAGACTCGATGGGTCCACCTCGATCCCGGTCTGTCGACGGATGAGGTGCGCCAGGCGCTCTTTGTTGGCGCGTTTGACGCGCATGAAGCCATCCTGAAGGCGGGGGTCGGCGGCCTGGCGGCGAAGGCCGGCGAGCTCGGTGAGGTCGGAGCGCCAGCGCCGGCCGAGGGTCTCGTCGAGCAGCGTTGCCAGGCCCGGATTGGCCTGCGCCAGCCAGCGCCGCGGGGTGACGCCGTTGGTGACGTTGGTGAAACGCTCCGGCCAAAGGCCCGCGAAGTCCGCGAAGATCGTCTGCACCAGGAGGCCCGAATGCAACGCCGAGACGCCGTTGACCTTGTGGCTGCCGGCCACGGCGAGGTGCGCCATCCGCACGCGACGTTCGCCGCCT
Organism: Burkholderiales bacterium; assembly: GCA_038318385.1. Taxonomy (GTDB): domain Bacteria; phylum Pseudomonadota; class Gammaproteobacteria; order Burkholderiales; family Burkholderiaceae_C; genus Schlegelella_A. Next base: position 9,979 of record JBBQCD010000068.1, read on the forward strand.
TCGTCGATCAGCGACAGCCGCGCGAGCAGGTTCACGTCGCCCGGGCGCTGCTTCGCTGCGTAGTCGAGCATCTCCTGGTTGATGCGGTAGATGATGACGAGGTGGCGTGGCAGCACGTGCTGCATCAGCGCCACCGGCCACGTTTCCAGCGCCTCGGGCATCAGGGTGTGGTTGGTGTACGAGAAGATGCGCGTGCACAGCGACCACGCCTGCGGCCAGGGCATGCCGTGGGCGTCGCAGAGCAGACGCATCAACTCGGCCACGGCGATCGCCGGATGGGTGTCGTTGAGGTGGATTGCGACCTTGTCGGCAAGGTTCGCAAGATCGTCGTGTTCGGCCAGGTGCCGGCCGATCAGGTCCTGCAGCGACGCCGCGACGAAGAAGTACTCCTGGCGCAGGCGCAACTCGCGGCCGGCGTGGGTGCTGTCGTTCGGATACAGCACCCAGGAGATGTTCTCGTACTCGTTCTTGACCAGCGCCGCACGGGCATAGTCTCCGGTGTTGAAGGCGCTGAGGTCGATGTGCTGCGGAGCGACGGCCTTCCACAGCCGCAGCGTGCTGACATGGTCGGTCGCGTGGCCGGGTACGACCATGTCGTAGGCCTTGGCCACGACCTGGCCGTTCGGGTGCCAACGTGCCGCCCCTTCGACCCAGTCGCTGGCGTCCTCGACCCAGCCGCCGAAGTGCACCGGATAGCGCACGGCGGCGCGAGGAAACTCCCACGGCGTCCCGTCCTCGAGCCAGGGGTCGGGATGCTCCGTCTGCACGCCGTCCTTGATCTCCTGCGCGAACATCCCATACTCGTAGCGGATGCCGTAGCCGAACGACGGCAGGCCGAGGGTGGCCATCGAATCGAGGAAGCAGGCCGCCAGGCGACCGAGACCGCCGTTGCCGAGTGCGGCGTCGGGTTCCTCGTCGGCCACGTCCTCGAGCCGCTGGGCGTGCCGCTGCAAGGCCGCGGCCGCCGGACCGCGCAGGTCCAGGGCGGCGAGGGCGTTGCCCAGCGTGCGCCCCATCAGGAATTCCATCGACAGGTAATAGACGCGGCGCGCCTTGGCCTCGTGTTCACGCGCCTGCGTCTGCACCCAGCGTTGCGAAAGCTGTTCGCGAGCGACGAACGCAGTCCCGCGCATCAGGTCGACCGGAGCGGCAGCGCCCGGCGCGACGCCGACGTTGTCGAGCAACTGGGCGTCGATGGCGCCGGCGATGCGCGATTCGGAAGGGACGTGGTCTGTGGACAAGGGCATCCTCATGGCGGGAACGTGTCTTCGTCTAGTGTCGCATCCCGTCCTACGGTTCCCCGCAGACACCGGCGTTACTCGGCGTCACAATGCGGAATCGGTGCACGGAGACCCCATGTCCTCAGATCTCGCGCGTAATCTCGACCTTCCGAAGAGGGCCATTGCGTTGGTGCTGGCCGGCGGACGCGGCAGCAGGCTGTTGAACCTGACCGATCATCGCGCCAAGCCCGCCGTGTATTTCGGCGGCAAGTTCCGGATCATCGATTTCGCGCTGTCGAATTGCCTGAACTCCGGCATCCGCCGCATCGGCGTGCTCACCCAGTACAAGTCGCACAGTCTGCTGCAGCACGTGCAGCGGGGATGGGGCTTCCTCAAGAGCGAGATGAACGAGTTCGTCGACCTGATGCCGGCGCAGCAACGCACGGATGACGAGAGCTGGTACCGGGGCACGGCCGATGCGGTGTACCAGAACCAGGACATCCTTGCGAGCTACGGCGCCGACAACATCGTCGTCCTCGCCGGAGACCACGTCTACAAGATGAACTACGCGTTGCTGCTCGCCGACCACGTCGCCAAGGGCCGCAACTGCACCGTCGCCTGCATCAGCGTGCCGCGCGCCGAGGCGAGCGGTTTCGGCGTGATGGCCGTCGACGACAACGACCTGATCGTCGATTTCGTCGAGAAGCCCGCCGATCCGCCCGCGATGCCCGGCAATCCGGATCGCGCGCTGGCGAGCATGGGCGTCTACGTGTTCAAGGCCTCCTACCTCTACCGCGAGCTCGAGCGCGATCTCGCAGACCCGAACTCGAGCCATGACTTCGGCCGCGACATCATCCCGCATGCCGTGCGCAACGGCGACGCCGCGGCGCATTCGTTCGCGCTGAGTGCCGTCGGAACGCGCAGCGGCGACGAGCCTTACTGGCGCGATGTCGGCACGATCGACGCGTACTGGGACGCCAACATCGACCTGACCGCGACCGACCCGCTGCTCGACGTCTACGACACGCGCTGGCCGATCTGGACCCACCAGATGCAGCTGCCGCCGGCCAAGTTCGTGCACAACGAGCCCGACCGTCGCGGCACGGCGATCGAGTCCGTCGTCTCCGGCGGCTGCATCGTCTCGGGCAACGTCCACAAGTCGGTGCTGTTCTCGAGCGTTCGGATTCATTCCTATGCGACGGTGAGCTGTTCCGTTTTGCTGCCGGGCGTCCAGGTGGGTCGCCACGCGCGCATTCATCGGGCGGTCATCGACCGCCAATGCGTGATCCCCGAGGGCCTGGTGATCGGCGAGGACCCGGTGCTGGACGCCCAGCGCTTCGTTCGTTCCGAAGGCGGTGTCACGCTGGTCACGCGCGAGATGCTCGCCCGCCTCGAGAAGTCACGCACGGCATGAGGGTCCTGCAGGTCGGGGCCGAGGTCTTCCCGCTGGTCAAGACCGGGGGCTTGGCCGACGTGCTGGGCGCGCTGCCGCAGGCACTGATCGCCCAGGGAGCCGACGCCAGGCTGCTGCTGCCGGGCTTCCCCGCCTTCATCGAAGCGGTCCAGGAGCCGGTGGCGGTCGCCGAGATCGGTCCGGCTTTCGGCGCGGCGCGCGTCACCCTCCGGCGGGGCCGCATGCCGCACAGTGGCGTGGTCGCATACCTGATCGATGCACCGTCGCTGTACCGCCGCGACGCGGGGCCGTACCTGGACGGCAACGGCGTCGAATGGGTCGACAACCTGCAGCGCTTCGCGCTCCTCGGCTGGGTGGCAGCCCAGCTGGGCAGCGGCGAGCTGGATCCGCAGTGGCAGCCTCAGGTGGTCCATGCCCATGACTGGCACGCCGCGCTGGCCTGTGCCTATCTGGCCGCCCATCCGGCGGCGCAGACCCGGAGCGTCTTCACCGTCCACAACCTGGCCTATCAAGGTCGTTTCCCCGGCGCCGATTTCGGGCTCCTCGGATTGCCGGCACGATTCATGGGGGTCGACGGCTTCGAGTACTACGGCCAGGTCTCGTTCATGAAGGCCGGTTTGCAGTTCGCCGATCGGATCACCACGGTCAGCCCCAGCTATGCGGCCGAGATCGCCACCTCGGCATTCGGAGAAGGGCTCGATGGCGTGATCCGCGCCCGGGGCACCGCCGTGCGCGGGATACTCAATGGCGTCGACGGCGCCGTCTGGGACCCGGGGACCGACACCCAGTTGCCAACGCACTACTCGGCGGCGACGCTGGGGCGGAAGGCGGCCTGCAAGGCCGCGCTGCAGGAAGAACTCGGCCTCGAACGCCGCGCCGACGCGCCGCTCTTCGGCATCGTCAGCAGGCTGACGTCGCAAAAGGGGCTGGACCTGATGCTCGGCGCGCTGCCCTTGCTGCTCGCCCGCGGTGGACAGCTCGCGCTGCTGGGATCGGGGGATGTCGCGCTCGAAGCCGCATTCCGCGCCAACGCGACAGCGCAGCCGCGACAGGTCGCCGTGCGCATCGGCTATGACGAGGCCCTCGCGCACCGCGTCGTCGCCGGCGTCGATGCGGTGATCGTGCCGTCCCGTTTCGAACCGTGCGGTCTGGTACAGCTCTACGCCCTGCGCTACGGCAGCGTACCGGTGGTGCACCGCGTGGGCGGGTTGGCCGATACCGTGGTCGACGCGACGGCCGAGACCCTGGCCGACGATCGGGCCACCGGTTTTGTCTTCGAAGGCGCCCGCGTCGAGGAGCTGGAACGGGCGGTGGCGCGCGCCATCGATGTCCACGCCAGGCGCGAAGACTGGCAGCAGATCGCGCGGCGCGGCATGGCGCAGGATTTCTCCTGGTCCGAATCGGCACGGCGCTATCTGCGTCTCTACGACGAGCTGATCGCTGTTTGAGTCGGCCTCGCGGTGCCGCAGGTGCGGGCCGGAGCGCGTCCGCGCCGAGGCTAGCGCTTTGCCTCCAGGTCCGCGATCAGCGCCTTCATCTCGCCGATCTCGCGCTTTTGCGCCTCGATGATGCCGTCGGCCAGCTTGCGCACGCGCGGGTCGGCGATGTGCGCCCGGCCGCTGGTCAGGATGGCGATCGAATGGTGCGGGATCATGGCCTTCATGTAGGCCACATCGTCGATCGTTTCCTGGCTGCGCACCAGCCAGAGTGCGACGGCGAAGACCGCTGCGCTGCCGACGAGGATGCCGATGTTGGCCCGGCTGCTGGGGTACATGCCCCACATGAAGGCCAGCATGACGACGGCCATCGTCGCGCCCATGACGAGCGCCATGAAGGCGCGCGTGTCGCTGAAGAAGACGTGGTCCCACTGGTAAGTGTTCAGGTACATCAGGCCGAACATGACGACCGTCGAGGCGGCGATCATGGCGCCGAATCTTGCATAACCCTTCATTCTGGTTCTCCAAAGGTTGGTGGGAAGAGCCCGGGATTGCCGGAACTCCGTTTTCTCGACGGGAAGCCTTCTCAGCGGGGCGAAGCGCCCGCAGACGATGGCTTGGCGGGGTGCGGGTGAGGCCCGGCAGCTGCATGCCCACCTTGCGGATGCGCATGCGGCGGGGGCTTGTCAGCAGCGGTGTTCTCGTCGTGGCCATGGTTGGCCTTCTCGTCGTGGCCATGGCCAGCGTTCTCGTCGTGGCCATGTCCGCTCGATTCGCCGCCGCCGTGCGAGTGACCGGAACTCTGCTCGACGAGCCCGCGATAGGCATCGGCGTCGAGGTCCGGCAGCTTCTGCAGGAACGCGGTGAGGCTCCAGATGTCCTCGTCATCCATGCTCTTGCCCCAGGCCGGCATCCCCGACGCCTTGACGCCGTGCTTGATGACCCAGAAGGCATGTCCCGGTCGGACCTTCTCGCGCGTGAGGTTGGGTGGCGTCGGGTACAGCCCCTTGCTGAGCTCGGTCTCCTGCAATCCCGGTGCGAGGTGGCAAGCCGCGCACATCGCGTCGTAGTTGCCGGCGCCGTCGACGACACGCTGCCGATCGCCCAGGTCCGGAACGACCACCTTGCTGGCGCGGGCGTCGATGGATCGATCGCGCATCGTCTCCAGCAGTGCAGCAACGGGCGCCGTGTGCGGGTCGTCGGCGGCGAAGTCGTAGGTACCCGACAAGACCAGCGCGGCGAAAGCCGCGACGGCTCCGGCGATGAGGACCGCGGTGGTTGCAGCCACGTGCTTCGTGATGGCTTTCATGGCATGTTCCCTTTCAGAACCAGATCCGCACGCCGGCGACGATCTTCGTTTCACGCGCCGATTCGCCGGCATCCCGGGCGTACCGCGCGGTGTCGCCGAGCTTGCGGTTCCAGACCACGCCGATGTACGGTGCGAACTTGCGCGAGATCTCGTAGCGCAGCCTGAGCCCCGCCTCGACGTCGGACAGGCCGGCGCCGATCGAGCGCTCCGGATCGCGCTTGCCGTAGACGCTGGCCTTGACGTTGGGCTGGAGGACCAGGCGCTGCGTCAGCAGCAGTTCGTAGTCGGCCTCGAAGCGCAGCGCCGTGCGGCCGTTCGGGCCGACGTAAGCCGTGGCCTGGACCTCGAACCAGTACGGCGCGAGTCCCTGGACGCCGAACGCCGCCCAGTTCCGCGACGGCCCATTGCCGACATCGTGTCGGGCGCCGAGCTGCACGCCCCAGTACGGCGCGACGGCGTGGTTCCAGAGCGCCTCCATGCGCGTCGCTCCGAGACGACCGTTGGTCCGCTCGCCGTCGAGCTTGAGCCAGAGCTTGTCGATGTCGCCGCCGTACCAGGCCTGCGCGTCGAGAGCCTGGCCATTCCCGTCCCGGGTGTGGAAGGCTTCGAGCCGATCGAGGACGAGATGCGCGTGCGGGGTGTCGTCGGCCATGTCCATTCCGGCCATGTGCCCCAGCGTCAGACCGTCGGCGTAGGCGTCGGGATCGCGCGCCTGGGCCGGCGCGCGTCCGCCCTGCATGGACTTCGTCATGGAGTCCATGTCCTTGCCGTTCATGTCCATCCCATTCATGGCATCGGGCTCGGCGGTCGGATTCTTCGTGGGCGTCGTCCCTTCTTCCTTCTTGCCGTGGTCCATCTTGCTGTGGTCCATGTCCTTCATCGGGGTTTGATCCATGCCCTTCATCTGGCTGTGATCCATCCCGGGCATCGGCTCGGCGGGGGGCGGCTGGGTCTGAGCCCACGCACCGAGAGAAACGAGTGCCGCCGTTGCCACGCCGATGCGCTTCAACGCGCGTATGGCGGTTCGACTGCTGCGAACCATGCCGCCGATCGAATGGGCGCTCATGACACCACCACCTTTCGGAACATGCCGGCTTCCATGTGGTAGAGCAGGTGGCAGTGGTAGGCCCAGTTGCCGGGCGCATCGGCGCTGACGAGGTAGGTGATGCGCTGCGCGGGCTGGACCATGATGGTGTGCTTCCTGACCTGGAATGTTCCGTCGGGGCTCTCCATCTCGCTCCACATGCCGTGGAGGTGGATCGGGTGCGGCATCATCGTGTCGTTGACGAGGACGATGCGCAGGCGCTCGCCCTGGCGGAAATGCAAGGGCCGTGAGTCCGAGAACTTCTGGCCGTCGAACGACCACATGTAGCGCTCCATGTTGCCGGTGAGGTGGAGTTCGATCTCGCGCCCCGGTTCGCGCTTGTCGAGCGCGCCGCCAAGGGTGTGGAGGTCGGCGTAGGTCAGCACTTTGCGGCCGTTGTCGCGCAGGCCGATGCCGGGGTCGTCGATGTTGGCGCGCGGCATGTCGACGCGCATGTCGACTCCGGGGCCGTACTCGCTGCGCGCGTGGCGTGCCATCGGCACCGGTTTCGACGGTTTGGCTTCGGGCATGGCGCCCATTGCGGCCGCACCCGTGGTGCCATGTCCCATCGCGGCATGGTCCACGGCCGCACCCGTGGCGCCGTGTCCCATCGCGGCATGGTCCATGCCCGGCATGGCCGGGGCCTTCGGCGCAGGTGCCTGCGTTGCCTGATGGTCGTGCGCACCGGCCATGTCGCCGCCCATCGCCATCGAGCCCATCATGTCCATCATGCTGAGCCATTGGGGGGCGTCCGGCGCCGGCACTTCGGCCTGCATGCCGGCGCGCGGCGCCAGCGTCGCCCGGGCATAGCCCATGCGGTCGATCGACTGGGCAAACAGCGTGTAGGCCCGGTCGTCGCGCGGCTCGACGATGACGTCGTAGGTCTCGGCGGTGGCGATGCGGAACTCGTCGACCGTCACCGGCTCGACATCCTGGCCGTCGGCCGCGACGACCGTCATCTTCAACCCGGGAATGCGGAAATCGAAGATGCTCTGCGCCGAGCCGTTGATGACGCGCAAGCGGACCTTCTCGCCACGATTGAACAGGCCGGTCCAGTTCGCATCCGGCGAGGCGCCGTTGACGAGGTAGGTGTAGTGGTGCCCGGTGACGTCCGACAGGTCGGTTGGGCTCATCCGCATCTGGTTCCACATCTTGCGCTTGTCCAACGCCTGGCGCAGGCCCATGCGCGAGGCATCGCGAGCGAACTCGACGGCGGTCGGCTCGTTGAAGTTGTAGAAGTCGCTCATCTTCTTGAGGTTCGCCATCACCGTCTCGGGGCGCTCGTCGGACCAGTCGGAGAGCATCACCACATGATCGCGCTCGACGCGGTGGCGCTCGCCGCCGCGCGGCTCGATGACGATCGGGCCGTACAGGCCGGTCTGCTCCTGGAAGCCCGAGTGGCTGTGATACCAGTAGGTGCCGCTCTGCTTCACGTCGAAGCGATAGGTGAAGGTCTCGCCGGGCTGGATGCCGTCGAAGGTCAGCCCCGGGACGCCGTCCATGGCGAAAGGCAGCAGCACGCCGTGCCAGTGGATCGAGCTCGTCACGGGCAGTCGATTGGTCACGCGCAGGGTCACGGTGTCGCCTTCTCGCCACCGCAGGAGAGGTGCCGGGACCATGCCGTTGACGGCGGTCGCGGAACTGGCGCGGCCGGTGAAATTGACGGGGGTGTTGTCGATCGTCAGGGCGAACTCGGTCCCTGAGAGGACGCTGCGGTTGTCCGCAACGCCGGCAGCGTTGCCGAGCGAAGGCCACAGCCCGAGTGCGGCGAGCGCGCCGCCGGCTCCGATGCCGGTGACGAAGCCGCGCCGCGACGGCAGGAAGGTATCGCACGCAGCGCGACCGGCAAACGGGTGTGCCAGCGACGCATGGCGTCGCCTGGAAGACGATTCGAATGACATGGGAACTCCGATGGACGGATTGCACCGGCGGCACTCCGGGGAGTGCGCCACGAGACCGCGAGCCACCCCGCTTGGCGGGGCCCTGCGCGCGGTTCGGCGCCCTTGGGCGCCGGGCGCCTCAGCCGATCGGGGGTTCGAGCAGCGGCGGCAACGCCGGGGACGCGTAGCCTGAATGAGGCGGCGACACCGGCCGGGCGTAGACGATGCCGACACTCATGCCGACAAGTGCAGGCATCGCGACCCCGATGCCGTGGACGCAGGCGCACGCGCAGGCGGACGGACTGCAGCAGTCGGGAAGTTGCGGGCCGGAGTCTGGATGTCCAACGTGCTCCGTCGCGCCGGATGCGCTGGCCACGAGGTGCTCGGGTCCGTGACACTTGGCCGGACCGGACGAATGCGCCATCGAAGGCATCGAAGGCATCGAAGGCATCGCGCTGGCGCCGCTGGCGCCGCCGAGCGCCACAGCGAAGGCCAACACGAGCCGCAGCAACAGCGCGCCGAAGCCTCGCGCGAACAACGCGTCGCGGTTCATTGCCGGGGCCTGCCGATCTGCCACATCTGGCGGAGTCTACGGCGTGCCATAGATGCCCGCATCTTCCAGGCCTTTGTCCGATTCGTTCATCGTTCCGACCCTCATGGGTGTTCTGCGGCTCCGCCGCCATCGTTCGCCGGACCCGCAGTCGGCGTGCCCGTTCCCGACGGGAGTGCCCGGACGTCCGGGTTCCCCGCTTCGACGACGCCCTGCCGGCGTCGGCGCATCAGCAGATAGGCCGCCGGGATCACGAACATCGACAGCAGCGGCGCGGTGATCATGCCGCCGACCATCGGCGCTGCGATGCGCTGCATGACCTCGGACCCGGTGCCCGTGCCCCACATGATCGGCAGCAGCCCGCCGAGGATCACTGCCACCGTCATGGCCTTCGGGCGCACCCGCAGCACCGCGCCTTCGCGGATCGCGGCGAGCAGGTCGGCCTCTTCGCCGTCTCCCCTGGCCACGCGCTCGGTCCAGGCGTTCTTCAGGTAGAGCAGCATGATCACGCCGAATTCCGCCGAGACACCGGCCAGGGCGATGAAGCCGACCGCGCCTGCGACCGAGAGGTTGTAGCCGAGCAGATAGAGCAGCCAGATGCCGCCGGCGAGCGCGAAGGGGAGCGTTGCCATGATGAGGAGCGCCTCGCCCAGGCTGCCGAAGGTGAGGAAGAGCAGCACGAGGATGATCAAGAGGGTGAACGGCACCACGAGCTGGAGCTTTGCGGTCGCGCGTTCCAGGAACTCGAACTGCCCCGACCACGAGATCGAGTAGCCAGCGGGCAACGCCACCTTCCGTGCGACCACGCGCTGCATCTCGTGGACGGCCGAGCGCAGGTCGCGGCCGCGAATGTCGACATAGACCCAACCAGAGAGGCGGGCGTTCTCGCTGCGCAGCATCGGTGGCCCGTCGTTGACGCGGATGTCGGCGACGTCCGCGAGCACGAGCCGCTGGCCGCGCTCGGTCACGATCGGCAGGCTGCGGATCTTCTCCAGCGAATCGCGAAGCTCGCGCGGATAGCGCAGGTTGATCGGGAAGCGCTGCAGGCCCTCGACCGTCTCGCCGATGTTCTCGCCGCCGACGGCCGACGAGATCACCGACTGCACGTCGGCGATGTTCAGGCCGAAGCGTGCCGCCGCCTCGCGCTTGATGTCGACGTCGATGTAGCGGCCGCCGGTGAGGCGCTCGGCCAGTGCACTCGTGACGCCGGGCACGTCCTTCAGCGCGCGCTCGATCTCGCCGGTCAGGCGGTCGATGGTGACCAGGTCGGCGCCGGCGACCTTGACGCCGACCGGGCTCTTGATGCCGGTGGCCAGCATGTCGATGCGGTTCCTGATCGGCGGCACCCAGATGTTGGCCAGGCCGGGGACGCGCACGGTGCGGTCGAGCTCGTCGATCAGCTTCTCGGGTGTCATGCCCGCCCGCCACTCGTCTCTGGGCTTGAACTGGATGGTCGTCTCGAACATCTCGAGCGGTGCCGGGTCGGTGGCCGTCTCGGCGCGGCCCGCCTTGCCGAACACGCTGGCGACCTCGGGCACGGTGCGGATCAACCGGTCGGTCTGCTGCAACAGCGCGGCGGCCTTGCCGACCGAGAGGCCGGGCAGGGCCGACGGCATGTAGAGGAGATCGCCCTCGTCGAGGTTCGGCATGAACTCGCCGCCGATGTGCTGCAGCGGCCAGAGGCTGGCCAGCGCAACGAGCGCAGCGACGGCGAGTGTGGTCTTCGGTGCGCGCAGCACCGCATCGAGCAACGGCCGGTAGGCGGCGATCAGCCAGCGGTTCAGCGGGTTCGCGTTCTCGGCCGGTATCCGGCCGCGGATCAGGTAGCCCATCAGTACCGGGACCAGGGTGACCGACAGGCCGGCGGCCGCCGCCATCGCATAGGTCTTGGTGTAGGCGAGCGGCGCGAATAGCCGCCCCTCCTGCGCTTCGAGCGTGAAGACGGGAATGAACGACAGCGTGATCACCAGCAGCGAGAAGAAGAGCGCCGGTCCGACCTCGACGGCGGAATCGCCGATCACGCGCCAGCGCCCCGCGCCGTCGAGCGCCCGCCCGGGATGGGCATGGGCCCATTGCTCGAGGTGCTTGTGGGCGTTCTCGATCATCACCACCGCGGCGTCGACCATCGCGCCGATGGCGATGGCGATGCCGCCGAGCGACATGATGTTGGCGTTGACGCCTTGGTAGCGCATGACGATGAAGGCGACGCCGATGCCCAGCGGCAGCGAGACGATGGCGACGAAGGCCGAGCGCAGGTGGAAGAGGAACATCAGGCAGACGACGGCGACGACGAGGAATTCCTCGGCGAGCTTGTGGGTGAGGTTCTCGACGGCGCGTTCGATGAGTCCGGAGCGGTCGTACACCGGCACGATCTCGACTCCCTGCGGCAGGCTGCCCTGCACGGCGTGCAGCTTCGCCTTGACTGCGGCGATGGTCTCGAGCGCGTTCTTGCCGGAGCGCATGACGATCACGCCGCCGACCGCCTCGCCGACGCCGTCGAGTTCACCGATTCCGCGGCGCATCTCCGGTCCGAGCTGGATCCGGGCGACGTCGCCGAGCAGCACGGAGACGCCGCCCGCCGTCGTCGCGAGCGGGATCTTGCGGAAGTCGTCGAGCGTTTGCAGGTAGCCTGACGCGCGCACCATGTACTCGGCCTCGCCAAGCTCGATGACGGAGCCGCCGCTCTCCTGGTTGGCGCGCTGGATCGCGGTGACGATCCGGCCATGCGGTATGGCGTAGGCGGCGAGCTTATCGGGATCGAGGACCACCTGGTACTGGCGCACCATGCCGCCGATGGAGGCGACCTCGGCGACGTTCGGCACGGTCTTGAGCTCGTACTTCAGGAACCAGTCCTGCAGCGCGCGCAGCTGCGAGGCGTCCTGCGTGTTGCCACGGTCGACGAGGGCGTACTGGTAGATCCAGCCGACGCCGGTGGCGTCCGGGCCGAGCGATGCCCTGGCGCCGGCCGGAAGGCGCGACTGCACCTGGTTCAGGTACTCGAGGACACGCGAGCGCGCCCAGTAGAGGTCGGTGCCGTCCTCGAACAGCACGTAGACGAACGAGTCGCCGAAGAACGAGTAGCCGCGGACCGTCTTCGCGCCCGGCACCGAGAGAATCGTCGTCGTCAGCGGATAGGTCACCTGGTTCTCGACGATGCGCGGCGCCTGGCCCGGGTAGCTGGTGCGGATGATGACCTGCACGTCGGAGAGGTCGGGCAGGGCGTCGAGCGGCGTCTTCAGAACGGCGTAGGTTCCCCACGCGGCGATCAGCGCCGTGACCATCAGCACCAGGAAGCGGTTGGCGATCGACCAGCGGATCAGCCGCGCGATCACCGGGCGATCCCCGACGCCGACGGCTCCTGCGCGGGAGCGCCCGACGCCACGGCCTGCGGCGCGGCCGCTCCCGGCGTCGCGTTCAACCGGTCCTCGACGCCCCGCAGACTGGCCTCGGAGTCGATCAGGAACTGCGACGACACGACGATCCGCTGGCCGGCCTGCAGGCCGCTGCGGATCTCCGTGCGGCCATTGCTCTCGACCCCGGACTGCACCTCGACCGGCCGGAAATGCCCGTCCTCCTCGGCCAGCAGCACGACGCTGCGCTTGCCGGTCTGGATGACGGCCTCGCTCGGCACCTGCAGCACCTTGCCCGGCCGGGTGTCGACGAAGTCCATCGTCACGAACATGCCCGGCACCAGGCGCCCACCGGGGTTGGCGAGTTCGAGCCGGGCCTTGAGGGTGCGCGTCCCGGGATTGACCTCGGGAAGGATGGCCTGGACCCGGCCGTCGAAGACGGCGCCCGGAACGGCCGGGCTGCGCGCCCGGACCTTGGCGCCGGGGCGCAGCAGGGCGGCCTGACTCTCTGGGACCTCGGCGTTGGCCCAGACCGTGCGCAGGCCGTTGATCCGGAACAACGTGGCACCCGGGGCCACGGTCATGCCGTCGTGGGCCATGATCTCCACGACGACGCCGTCGATGGGCGAGCGCAGGGCGATGCGCGGCTGGGTGCGTCCGGTAGTCTCCACCCGAAGGACCTGCTCGGCGTCCATGCCGGCCAGGCGCATCCGCTGGCGGGCGCCGTCGACCAGGCCTTCGAGCCCGTTGCCCGCCATGCGGCGCGCGGCCAGGAACTCTTCCTGCGCGGCGATCCAGTCCGGCACGTAGAGCTCGGCCAGCACCTGGCCGCGCCGCACGGGATCGAGCGTCGCCCGGACGTGCAGGCGCTCGATGTAGGCACCGGCACGGGCCTG
>JBBQCD010000069.1:0-22910 GCA_038318385.1 Burkholderiales bacterium
TCGCCGGTGTTGAAGCTGAAGCGCGCCGGCGCATAGCCGCGCGCCTTGGCTTCCAGGGTCTCGGCGAAGAGCTTCCTGATCGTGTCCCAGAAACCGATGTAGGTCGCCGGACAGGAGCGCGGGGTCTTGCCGATCGGCGTCTGGTCGACCTCGAGCACGCGATCGATGCCGGCGAAGCCGACGAGCGACTCGCAGCCCGCCCACGGCGGGTGTTCGCCACGCGCCAGCGCGTCGCGACCGGCCTTCGAGACGCGCATCGCGACCGCCGCCTGAACGTTCGTCAGCAGCACGTCGCGCGCCAGCGTCGACTTTCCCGAGCCGCTGACGCCGGTCACGGCCACGAGTCGCCGCAGCGGCACGCGGACGTCGAGGCTGCGCAGGTTGTGCAGCGAGGCGCCGCCGAGCTCGAGCCAGTCGACCGGCGTGTCGCCGGCGGTGGCCACTGCACGCGACGTCACCATGCCGGCAGCGGCGCGGACTTCGCGCCGCGCGCCGAGCGGATGCACCAGCGGCTGCGCGAGGAAGCGCCCGGTGACCGAGTCGGGCTGCGCGGAGAGCTGCGTCGCCGTGCCTTGGGCGACCAGCGTTCCGCCACGGCGTCCGGCGCCGGGACCGATGTCGATGATGTGGTCGGCGGCGCGGATCGTGTCCTCGTCGTGCTCGACGACGACCAGGGTGTTGCCCTTGTCGCTGAGGTTCTTCAACGCCGCCAGCAGCACCTGGTTGTCACGCGGATGCAGACCGATCGTCGGCTCGTCGAGGACGTAGCAGACGCCCTGCAGGTTGCTGCCGAGCTGGGCCGCAAGGCGGATGCGCTGGGCCTCGCCGCCCGACAGCGTCGGTGCCGCGCGATCCAGTGTCAGGTAGCCCAGGCCGACTTCCTCCAGGAACTCGAGCCGGCTCTTGATCTCGCTGACGACGTCGCGGGCGATCTCGGCGTCCCGGCCGAGCAGGGCCAGCATCTCGATCCAGCGGCGCGCATCGGTGACCGACCACTGGGCGATGCCGGCAATCGAGTGCCCGTCGAAGGTGACGCCGCGCGAGGCCGGATTCAGGCGCGTCCCGCCGCAGACCTCGCACGGCGCGTCGACGAGGCCCTCGACCTCGATCTCCTCGGACGGGAAACTCTGCTCGCGCCCCTTCTCGGCGTCGTCGCGGATCGAATCGTCGTAGGCCTTGCGCTGTTCGCGCGTCAGCGCGAGGCCGGTGCCGACGCAGGCGGTGCACCAGCCGTGCTTGCTGTTGTAGCTGAACATCCGCGGATCGAGTTCGGCGTAGCTGGTGCCGCAGGTCGGGCACGCGCGCTTGGTCGAGAACACCTTCACGGCGCCAACCTGGCGTGTCGGCGTGCCGGCGAGCATCGCCCCGCGCAGGCCCTCGAGCGGGCTCAGCAGGTGCATCACGCCCTTGCCGAGGTCGAGCGCCTTCGTCAACAGGCCGCGCAGCTCGGCCTCGTGACCGGCCGAGACGACCAGGTCGCCGACGGGCAGCTCGAGCGTGTGCTCCTTGAAGCGATCCAGCCGCGGCCAGGGATCGACCTTGATGAAGTCGCCGTCGACGCGCAGGTGGCTGTGGCCGCGCGCCTTGGCCCATTTCGCGAGATCGGTGTAAACACCTTTGCGATTGACCACGAGCGGCGCCAGCAGGCCGACATGCTCGCCCTTGTGGTCGCGCAGGATCTGCGCAGCGATGCTCTCGGCGCTCTGCGGCCGCACCGGCGTGCCGTCCTTGGTGCAGTGCTGCAGGCCGAGCTTGACGTAGAGCAGGCGCAGGAAGTGCCAGACCTCGGTCGTCGTCGCGACAGTGCTCTTGCGCCCGCCACGCGACAGGCGCTGCTCGATCGCCACCGTCGGGGGAATGCCGTAGACCGCATCGACCTCGGGCCTTCCCGCCGGCTGGACGATGCTGCGGGCGTAGGCGTTCAACGATTCGAGGTAGCGCCGCTGGCCCTCGTTGAAGAGGATGTCGAACGCCAGCGTCGACTTGCCGGAGCCCGAGACCCCGGTGATGACGCTGAACTTGCCGCGCGGAATGGAGACGTCGAGCGACCGGAGGTTGTTCTCGCGCGCATTGACGATGCGGATGACCTCCTCGCCGCGCACCCGCGGCGCCACCGCCGCCTTGACGGCATACGGCAGCGGCAGCCGCTCGGCGACGGCGTGGCCGTCGCGACCGAGCGCGGTGTCGTAGGCGGCCAGCGCCTTGCCGGTGTGCGACGTGGGATGGCGCCGCACCTCCTCCGGCGTGCCGGTCGCGACGACCTCGCCGCCGCCCTCGCCGCCCTCGGGGCCGAGGTCGATCAGCCAGTCGGCGGCGCGGATCACGTCGAGGTTGTGCTCGATGACGATCAGCGAGTGACCGGCGTCGAGGAGCTTCCGGAACGAGCGCATCAGTTTGGCGATGTCGTCGAAGTGCAGCCCGGTGGTCGGCTCGTCGAACATGTAGAGCGTGCCTCGACGCGCAAGCGGCTGGCGGCTCGCGCTCGAGCCCTGCACCGCCTCGGCGAGGAAGCCGGCGAGCTTGAGGCGCTGGGCCTCGCCGCCCGACAGCGTCGGCACCGGCTGGCCGAGCTTCACGTACTCGAGGCCGACGTCGACGATCGGCTGCAGCACGCGCAGCACCTCGCGGTCGTCGCGGAAGAGTTGCACCGCCTCGCTGACGGTCAGCTCGAGGACATCGGCGACGCTGAGGTCGCGGGTCACGTCGCCGGGCAGGCGCCGGTCGATCTTGACCTCGAGCAGTTCTGCCCGGTAGCGCCGGCCGTCGCAGTCGGGGCAGCGCAGGTAGACGTCGGACAGGAACTGCATCTCGACGTGCTCGAAACCGGAACCGCCGCAGGTCGGGCAGCGGCCGTCGCCGGCGTTGAAGCTGAACATGCTGGCGCTGTAGCCGCGCTGCACCGCGAGCGGCGCCTGGGCGAACAGCTTCCTGATCTCGTCGAACGCGCCGACGTAGCTGGCGGGGTTCGAGCGCGCCGTCTTGCCGATCGGCGACTGGTCGACGAAGACCGCGTCCGAGAGCCAGTCGGCGCCGAGCAGGCGGTCGAACGCACCGGGCGACTCTGTCGCCTTGCCGAAATGCCGCGCCAGTGCCGGGAACAGCACGTCGTGCATCAGCGTGCTCTTGCCCGAGCCGGAGACGCCGGTCACGCAGACCAGATGGCGCAGCGGGAACTCGACCGTGACGTTCTTCAGGTTGTGGTCGCGCACGCCCTCGACGATCAGCTTCGGCGAGGCCTCGGTGACGAGGCGCTTGATGCCCATGCCGACTTGCTTGCGCGCGCCGAGGTAGGCGCCGGTCAGCGTGTCGGCGCTGCGGATCTCCTCGGGCGTGCCGTCGAAGACGATCTCGCCGCCGCGCTCGCCGGGGCCGGGGCCCATGTCGATCAGGCGGTCGGCGGCCAGCATCACCGCCGGATCGTGCTCGACCACGACCAGCGTGTTGCCGGCATCGCGCAGGCGCTGCATCGCCTCGATGATGCGGTTCATGTCGCGCGGATGCAGGCCGATCGACGGCTCGTCGAGGACGAACATCGTGTTCACCAGCGAGGTGCCGAGGGCGGTCGTCAGGTTGATGCGCTGGACCTCGCCGCCGGACAGCGTGCGGCTCTGCCGGTCCAGCGTCAGGTAGCCGATGCCGACGTCGCACAGGTAACGCAGCCGCGTCCGGATCTCGTCGAGCAGCAGCTTCAGGGCATCGTCGAGCAGACTCGTCGGCAGGACCACACCGTCGAAGAAGCGACGAATGCGGTCGATCGGCATCAGCATCAGGTCGTGCACGGTCAAGCCGGGCAGGGCCTCGAGCTGGGCGCGGCTCCAAGGAACCCCGCGCGGCAGGAAGCGCTTGGCCGGCGCCAGCGCGGCGTCGGCATCGGCCTTCGTGCCGAGACGCCACAGCAGCGCCTCGGTCTTCAGACGCGCACCGGCGCAGGTTGGGCACGGCGTGTAGCTGCGGTACTTCGACAGCAGCACCCGGATGTGCATCTTGTAGGCCTTCGATTCGAGGTTGTCGAAGAAGCGCTGGATGCCGTACCACTGGTGGTTCCACTTGCCCTTCCAGGCCGGGTCGCCGCCGACGACCCAGGCCCTCTGGGCGTCGTTGAGCTGGTTCCAGGCGGTGTCGCGCGGGATGCCGGCCTCGCCGGCGTACCTCATCAGGTCGTCCTGCGATTCCTTCCAGGCTGGGGTCTGGATCGTCTTGATGGCGCCCGAGCGCAAGGTCTTCTTCGGGTCCGGGATCACCAGCCCCCAGTCCACGCCGATCACGCGGCCGAAACCGCGGCAGGTCTCGCAGGCGCCGTAGGCCGAATTGAACGAGAACAGCGCGGGCTGCGGGTCGGCGTAGCGCAGGTCGCTGTCCGGACAGTGGAGCCCGGTCGAGAAGCGCCAGAGCTGCGGAGCTTGGGCCGCCATCCCGGTCGCCGTTGCCGCTTCCGTGCTGGCTGCCTCGGAGTCAGCGTCTGCAGGCGCCGCCGGAGCCACCGGCACGTCGCCGCTGTCCGTCGCCGCGGGCGCGGCCGGCGCTGCCGCGGTCACGTAGACATTGACCCTCCCGCTGCCTCGCTTGAGCGCGGCCTCGATCGCCTCCATCGCCCGCGCCTTGTCCACGCCCTGGACCCGGAAGCGATCGGCGACGACGTCGAGGAGCTTGCGCGGCCCGGTCGGCGACGCGACTTCGCGTTCGGCCTGGACCCGGGTGTAGCCGCTGGCGGAGAGCCACTGCGCGACCTCCTCCGCGCTGGCCGACGCCGGCAGCTCGACCGGGAAGGTGACCACCAGACGCGGATCGTCGGCGGCGGTGCGCTGCAGCAGCTCGGCGTAGATCGTCTCCGGCGTGTCGTGGCGCACGCGCTGCGCGGTCTCCCGGTCGAAGAGGTCGGCGGCGCGTGCATAAAGGAGCTTCAGGTGGTCGTTCAGCTCGGTCATCGTCCCGACCGTGCTGCGCGAACTGCGCACCGGGTTGGTCTGGTCGATGGCGATCGCCGGCGGCACGCCATCGACACGGTCGACGGCCGGCCGGTCCATGCGGTCGAGGAACTGGCGCGCGTAGGCGCTGAAGGTCTCGACGTACCGGCGCTGGCCCTCGGCGTACAGCGTGTCGAACACCAGGCTCGACTTGCCGGACCCGCTCGGCCCCGTCACCACCGTCATCTCGCCCGTCCGGATGTCGAGGTCGAGGTTCTTCAGGTTGTGCTGACGCGCACCTCGGATGCGGATGACACCGGAACTCATGCAGGGACTTTCAGAGCGGCAGCGGGAGGGTTCGCCAGAAGGGAGCCGGACATTCTAGGGACAGGTCGGTGCGCAGGTTTGCACGAAGACCGTACCCGCAGCACGGCGCGCGGCTCGCTAAAATCGCCGGCGATGAATCCTTCCGAGGCGGGCGCGTCCACCGCGTACCCGCCGCCGCTGTCGGCGAGCTTTCCGCACCGCCACCTCGAGCGCCTGCAGCGCCGCGTAGCCGCGCTGCCCCCGACCGTCAAGGGCCTCCTCTGGGCGGCCGCATCCGGCCTGGTGTTCTCGCAGCTGAATGCGCTGATGCGGGTGCTGAGTCTCGAACTCAACGCCTTCCAGACCCAGTTCATGCGCTATCTCTTCGGCCTGCTGGTGATGCTGCCGCTGATCCTGCGCAGCGGGCTGCGTGCCTACATGCCCAAGCGCATCGGCCCGCAGTTCACCCGCGGCGCGGTCCACACGCTCGGCCTGTGCCTGTGGTTCGCCGCATTGCCGCAGATCGGCCTCGCCGACATGACGGCCATCGGCTTCACGGCCCCGATCTTCATCATGATCGGCGCCTACCTCTTCCTGCATGAGACGATGCGTTGGGAACGCTGGGTCGCCGCCGGCATCGGTCTCGTCGGCGTCGTCATCGTCCTCGCGCCGAAGCTCTCCGGCCACGGCGGCGGCTACAACCTGGTGATGCTGGCATCGGCGCCGGTGTTCGCGGCCTCGTTCCTCCTCACCAAGGGATTGACGCGGCACGAGAGCACCGGAACGATCGTGGTCTGGCAGGCCATCAGCGTCACCCTGTTCAGCCTGCCGCTGGCGCTGTGGAACTGGCACCCGCTGACGATGATCCAATGGTGCAGCTTCGCGGTCTGTGGCCTGCTGGGCAGCAGCGGGCACTATTGCCTGACCCGGTCGTTCCGCGCCGCCGACATCTCCTCCACCCAGTCGGTCAAGTTCCTCGACCTGATCTGGGCGACGCTGATGGGCTGGATGCTGTTCGGCGACGTGCCGACGCAGACGACCCTGATCGGCGGCACGGTGATCTGCGCTGCCACCCTCTGGATCGCCCGGCGGGAATCGCGGCTGCGCCCGACCCCGGGCATCTGACACGCAAGTCGTGAACGGTTTGGCGCCCGGCAACTTCCGGTAACCCCGGCGCCAGCCGCGGCAACGTATGCTTCGCCGCGTTTCACCTCCGAGGCTCTGTCCATGACGTCGATCCGCGCGCTCGCTTTCGCCGCCGTCCTCGCCTTCCCCGCCCTGGCATCCGCTGCCCAATGGGACAAGGTCGGCGACACCACGCTGGCGTCGGTCTACATCGACAAGGATTCGCTGCGACGCAGCGGCAACGAGGTTCGCGCGACGCTGGAATGGCGCTGGTTCAGCCCGACCGAGGTCCCGGACACCAATGGCGCGAAAACCTATCGCCTCGAACGCCAGGTCCAGATCTCCAACTGCGCCAATCGCAGCTTCGCTGTCGCCGAAGGCAACCGCTACGCCGACGAGCGCGGCATCGACCTGGTCTCCACCTACCGCTACGAGGAGCGCTCGCTGCCCTACAGCGAAGCCCGCGCGCGGACCATCCGCGACACCATCATCGGCCACGCCTGCCGGGTGGCTCCGGTGGAAAAGAAGAAGACTTAGGGCTGTCGAAGCCCAGGGGATGCCCGAGTGACTCAGGCGCCGTCGAGGGCCGATCCCGCGGAGCCGCGCCCGGTCGAGATCCGGCTCGCCGACGGCACGACCGTCTCCGGCTTGCTGCAGTTGCCGAGCGCGGCGCGCGCCTGCTATGTGATGGCGCATGGCGCCGGCGCGGGGATGACCCATTCGTTCCTCGGCGCCGTCGCGGACGGCTTGTCACGACGCGGCATCGCGACGTTGCGCTACCAGTTTCCATCGATGGAACGCGGCTCGAAGCGGCCGGATCCGCCGAAGGTCGCGCACCTGGCGGTGCGAGCCGCCGTCGCCGAGGCCGCTCGCCAGGCCCCCGGACTCCCGCTCTTCGCCGGCGGCAAGTCGTTCGGCGGCAGGATGACGTCGCAGGCCCAGGCCCTGGCGCCGCTGCCGGGCGTCCGCGGCCTGGCTTTCATCGGCTTTCCGCTGCACCCGGCGAGTCGCCCCGGCGATGAGCGAGCGGCGCATCTCGGCGCGGTTGAAGTGCCGATGCTGTTCCTGCAGGGGACGCGCGACGACCTCGCCGACCCGGCGTTGCTCGAGCCGGTGGTCCGGCGGCTCGGCGAGCGCGCCCGCCTGCGGGTCTACGACGGTGCCGATCACTCGTTCCACGTCCTCGCGCGCAGCGGCTCGCCGCGCGTCGACGTCGGCAACGACCTGCCGGAGGCGATCGCAAGCTGGATGGACGCGATCCTCGGCGGCTCCTGATTTCGGGTCGCCGGTCGCACGGCGGTTCCGCCTACCGCCTACCGCCTACCCCCGGCGAGCGGGCGAGCGGGCGAGCGGGCGAGCGGGCGCCCGGATGATCAGCCGACAGCGACGAGAAAGCGCTCGATCAGGGCGACGTGCTCGGGCGTGTTCAACGCCGGCGCATGGCCGCAGCCGGGAACTTCGACAACCTGCGCCTTCGGCCCGCGCACCTGCATCTGCGTGGCTGTCTCGCGCAGCAACAGGTCCGAGCTCTCGCCGCGCAGGCACATCACCGGCAGGTCGAGCGTGTCCCAGGCGTCCCAGAGGACGTATTCGTCGACGTGGTGGGTGAACTGCATCACCATCTTCGGGTCGTAGTGCGGCGTCACGCGCCCGTCCGGCAGGCGCCGGGTGGACGTCTCCGCGAGCCGGCGCCACTGCGCGTCGCTGAGCCAGCCGTACGGCTTGTAGATCGTGCGGAAGTACTGCTCGAGTTCACCGACCGTCGCGAAGGCGGCCGGTGACCCGGCGTAACCGCGGATGCGGTCGATCGCGGCGGACGCCAGATCGGGGCCGTTGTCGTTGAGGACCAGGCTGCGCATGCGCCCGCGCAGCACGCCGGCGGCCGCCTGGGTACCGATGGCCCCGCCCATCGACGTGCCGACCCAGTGGAAGCGCTCGATGGCGAGGGCATCGACGAGAGCCGCGGCGAGCCTGACGTAGAAGGCGAGGCAGTACTCGTTCTCGGGATCCGGGCTCCACTGGCTGAGACCGCGACCGATCGTGTCGGGACAGATGACCCGATAACGACGCGACGCCAGATGCGCGGCCAGGTCGTCCATGTCGCGGCCGGTGCGCGCAAGCCCGTGCCAGGCGATCACCGTTTCGCCGTTGTCGGCGCCCCACTCCATGTAGTGGATCTCGCGGCCTTCGCAGACGCGGTAGTTGGAGGACGGAGTCATCGTGCCGACCCGCGCCCCATGGCCCGGAGGCGGCCGACGACCCCGCTCGGGAAATAGTAGACCGACAGCACGAAGAGGATGCCGAGCCACAGCAGCCAGCGGTCCGGCGCGATGATCTGCGCCAGCACGGGGATGCCTTCGACCGCCGAGGCGCCGAGCTTCATCAGGTCCTGCAGGTAGTTCTGCGCCAGCACCAGCAGCACGCTGCCGATGACGGCGCCGTAGATCGTCCCCATGCCGCCGATGACGACGATCAGCAGCACGTCGAGCATGATCTCGAACGACAGCGTCGTGTCGGGGCCGTTGTAGCGCAGCCAGAGCGCCAGCAGCACGCCGGCGAGCGTGGCGAACAGCGCCGAGAGCACGCTCGCCATCGTCCGGTAGACAACGGTGCGGTAGCCGATCGCCTCGGCCCGGAAGTCGTTCTCGCGGATCGCCTGCAGCACCCGGCCGAACGGCGAATTGACGATGCGCAGCAGCGCCAGGACCAGCACCAGCGCGACGACGAAGATCAGGTAGTAGGTGACGAAGCGGCCGTCGATGTCGGCGCCGAGGAAAGGCTCGGCCGCATACTCCGTGCCCGGCTGCAGGGCGACGGGAACCTTGAACGTCAGCCCGTCCTCGCCGCCGGTGAGGTCGGCGAGTTGCGAAGCGAGCGAGGCGAACGCGGAAGCCACGGCCAGCGTGATCATGGCGAAGAAGATCGCCCGGACGCGCAGGCTGAACAGGCCGATCAGGAGCGACAGCGCGAGCGAGACGGCGAGCGCGCCGGCGACGCCGACGGCGAACGCCGGCCAGGTCGGCCCGAGGCGGGTCGACGCGATCGCCACGCCGTAGGCGCCGATGCCGAAGAACATCGTGTGGGCGAAGCTGACGATGCCGGTATAGCCGAGCAGCAGGTCGAAGCTCGCGACGAGGACGATGAAGACGACGATCTTGGCGGCGACGTTGAGCGCGCGCGTGCCGGGGAAGACGAACGGCGTGACCGCCAGACCGAGGAAGACGACGACGAGCAGCAGCGTCAACCAGCGGTTGCGCGGCAGGTCGCCGGAGAGAAGACGCTGCAGCATCGTGGGCGCCTAGCGGCTGGTGACCGGGTAGAGACCTTGTGGCCGCCACAGCAGGATCGCCACCATCAGGCCGATGTTCGAGAACATCGCCACCTTGGGCGCCAGGTAGCCGGTGTAATTGGCCATCAGGCCGACGAGCAGCGCGCCGACGAAGCAGCCGGTGGTCGAGCCCAGCCCGCCGATGATGATGACGATGAAGATCAGGATGTTGACGCTGGCGCCGATCTGCGGATTCACGCCGTGCTGGTTGATGGCCCAGAGCGCGCCGCCCAGGCCGGCCAGCGCCGAGCCGGCGACGAAGACCCCGACGAACAGCCGGCGGATGCGATAGCCCAGGCTCTCCACCATCTCGCGGTCCTGGACGCCGGCGCGGATCAGCAGGCCGAGCTTGGTGCGGTTGAGCGTGAGCAGCAGCGCGACGAAGACCAGCGCGCCGATCGCTGCGGCGAGGAGGCGGAACTTCTCGACCGCGGCGTCGCCGAAGGTGAAGACGCCGCGCATCGCCAGCGGCAGTTCGAGCGCGATCGGCGCGGGCCCCCAGATCAGCTTGATCAGTTCCTCGCCGATGATCAGTCCGCCCATGGTGATGAGGATCTGCTTGAGGTGCTGGCCGTAGACCGGGCGCACCAGCAGCCGCTCGAAGACGACGCCGGCGACGCCGGCGACGGCCGCACCGCCGAGCATCGCCGCCAAGATGGCGCCGAGGTTGCGGGCGACGTCGGCACTGGTGGTCCAGTCCGGCAGGCCGGCAAAGACGCTGACGGCGAGGTAGGCGCCGATGGCGATGAACACGCCGTGGCCGAAGTTCAGCACGTCCATCAGGCCGAACACCAGCGTCAGGCCCGAAGCGATGATGAAGATGATCATGCCCATCGCCAGTCCGGCGACGGTGAGCGTCACCCAGGTGGAGGCCGAGCCGATCGCCGGCAGGCCGAGCGCCATCAGCACCCCCACGAGAACGAGCGGGATCGCGTCGAACCGCGCCTTCGGCACGGCCTCGGCCGCCGGCGCTGCGCCCACGATCACTGCGGCCATCGCAGTGCTCCGAAGGTTGCGTGCGCGGCCTGCGACCGACGGCCTGTGCTCACGCGCGCGACTCCAGCGTCCGGCGTCTTGCGGGCCTTGCTCATGCGTGGTTCTCCAGCGCCAGGCCGAGGAGCCGATGCTGCAGCCCTTCGTCGGCGGCCAGTTCGGCCATCGGGCCGCGATGGACGATGCGTCCGCTGTCCATCACCGCCGCCTCGTCGCCGAGGGCGCGGGCGACTGCGAAGTTCTGCTCGACCAGCAGCACGGCCGTCTGGGTGTTCTTGAGCTCGCGCAGCGCGGCGATCAGGTTCTGCACGATCGCCGGCGCCAGGCCCTTGCTCGGCTCGTCGATCAGCAGCAGCTTCTTCGGTTCGATCATCGCCCGGGCGATCGCCAGCATCTGCTTCTGCCCTCCGGACAACTTCCCGGCGGGGTAGAGCCAGAACTTCTTCAGCGCCGGGAAGAGGTCGAACAGCCACTCGAGCCGGCGCGTGTCGATGGTGTCGATCGAGCGCGCATTGCGGGCCGCCAGCAGCATGTTCTCGCGCACCGTCAGGTCGCCGAAGATGCCCATGTTCTCCGGCACGTAGCCGATACCGAGCTGGGCGATCTCCGGGGTGGAGACGGCGCGCGCCGCCGCGGCGCTCGGCGCGCCGTCGGCGGCCGTTCCGGGACCGCCGATGCGCCGGCCGTCGAAGACGACCTCGCCGCGCGACGCGGGCCAAAGGCCCATGACGGTGCGCAGCGTCGTCGTCTTGCCGGCGCCGTTGCGGCCGAGGAGCATCGTCACCCGGTCGGCCGGGACCTCGAAGTCGACGCCGTGGAGGATGTGGTACGCGCCGATATGGGTGTGCACCCCGGAGAGGGCCAGCAAGGCGCCGCTCACACGGTTTCCTCGCTCGGCGCGATGCCGAGATAGGCCTGCTGGACGATCGGCGAGGCGATCACGTCGGCGGGCTCGCCATCGGCGACGAGCTGGCCGTTGTGCAGCACGATGATGCGGTCGGCGAGCTCGCGAACCACGTCCATCTTGTGCTCGACCAGCAGGACGGTCTTGGTGCGGTCCTGCTTCAGCGCGCGGATCAGGTCGAGGATGACCGGCACGTCGGCGCCGCTCATGCCGGCAGTGGGCTCGTCGAACATGTAGACACTCGGCTCGAGCGCCATCAGCATCGCGACCTCGAGCTTGCGCTGGTCGCCGTGCGGCAGGCTGCTCGCCAGCGCCGCGCTGCGGTCCTGCAGCTGCACGCGCTCGATCAGCGCCTCGGTGCGCGCCTGGGTTTCGCGCCGGTCGCTCCACACCGACCACAGGTCGAGGCCCTCATGGCGACGCGACTGCACCGCCAGGCGCACGTTCTCGGCGACGCTCAGATTCGGGAACAGTTGCGTCAGCTGGAATGCGCGGCCGAGGCCGCGATGGGTGCGCGCCGACACCGGCTCGCGGGTGATGTCGACGCCATTCAGCCACACCGAACCTGCACTCGCCTTCAGCTGTCCGGAGATGAGGTTGAAATAGGTCGTCTTGCCGGCCCCGTTCGGACCGACGATCGCCGTCAGGGTGCCGGGATGGAATGCGCAGGACACCGCGTCGACGGCCACGTGGCCACCGAAGCGGATGGTGAGGTCCTGGGTTTCGAGCACGCCGGGCAGTCCGAGCCTTCAGGCGCCGCCGCAGCGCGCCGGGTCAGCGCTTGTTCTGGATCGGCACGTCCATCTCGTCGGGCTTGATCTCGCGGACGAGGTCGGGAACACCCCAGGCGAATGCCGGATCCAGCTTGATCTTGAAGTGATACATGCTCTGCATCGCCTGGTGATCTTCCTTGCGGAAGGTCATCTTGCCCTTCGGCGTCTCGAAGCTCATCCCTTCCATCGTCTTGATGAGCTTGTCGGTGCTGGTGTCGCCGTTGGTCTTCTTCAGGGCGTCGACGACCGCGATCGCCGCGCTCATGCCACCGGCGGTGAAGAAGTCCGGCGGGGTCTTGTACTGCTTGTAGTGGTTGGCGACCAGCCACTCGTTCACCGGATTCTTCGGGATGCCGAAGTAGTAGTACGTCGAGCCTTCCATGCCCGGGAACTGCTTGTAGGCGACCATGGCCGGCAGGATGTTTCCGCCGGTGGTGATCTCGATGTTGTAGCGCTTCAGGTCGAGGTCGGCGATCTTGAACGGATTGCCGGCTCCGGCCCAGATGATCCAGATGACCTTCTTGCCCGGCTTGTCCTTGAGCGCGTCGATCAGGTGCTGGGCGGCAGCGGTGAAGTCGGTCGTGCCAGGCGGCAGGTATTCCTCGTGCACCACCTTGGCCTTCTTCAGCGCGCCCTTGTACGCCTTGACGCCGTCGCGGCCGAACGCGTAGTCCTGCGCCAGCGTGGCGATCGAAGTGCCTTCCTTGTCCTGCGCCACCGCGTTCGAGATCGCGTCCTGCGAGCTGTTGCGGCCGGTGCGGAAGATGTACTTGTTCCACTTGTCGCCGGTGATCGAATCGGCCACGGCCGGCTCGACCAGCAGGATCTTCTTGTACTCCTCGGCGATCGGCAGCATCGCCAGCGCCACGCCGGAGGAGGTCGGTCCGATCGCGATGTCGGCCTTGTCGTCGCCGTAGGCGGTGGCCAGGAGACTCTTGCCGACGTCGGGCTTGCCCTGGTCGTCCTTCTCGATGACGACGATCTTCTTGCCGCCGACCATCATCGTGCCGTTGGTGGCGTAGTCCAGGCCGAGCATCAGGCCGGTCTGGGTCTGCTTGCCGTAGGCCTCGAGCGGGCCGGTCTTGCTGTAGACGTGAGCGATGCGGATCTCGCCCTTCTGGGCGAAGGCTGGCGCCGTGCCGACCGTCGCGAGGCCCGCGGCGGTGACGGCGGCAAGCAGCAGGCGACGGCTGAGCAGGCGCGCGGCGGCCCGATCGGTAAGAGGGTGGCTCATGGGACGTTCCTTCAGGAAGTGCGGCGGGTGATCACCTGCCAGGACTGCGGCCGAGAGCATATGCCAGGCAGGCCAGCGGCAACCGTGCCTCCGGGCCATTTAGCACTAGCGTTTACGCGGAGAAGCGACGTCACGATTCGACTCCTGTAGCACGACATTCAGCCTGTTGAACGGCGATTCCAACCCGTCCGGAAGCGTTCCTAGAGCTTGATCTCCAGCCTGACCGCCAGATTCAGCGAGGTCGGCGCGGTCGTCGTCGACGTCTCGCGCACACCGGCATCGTCGAAGGTGCCGCCGGTGACGTAGTCCTGCGGGTTCAGGTTGCTGGCCGTGACGCGCACCTGGAGCGACGGGCTGAAGGTCCACAGTGCATAGGCATCGAGCACCAGCTTCCTGCCCTGGCGCGCCGTCTGGGCGTCACTGATGCGCGTGAGGTAGCCGGGGGTCCAGTTGAGGTTGCCGCCAACTCCCAGCGGCATGCCGACGAAGCGATGGTCGGCTCCGAGATTGAAGGTGTAGTCGGGCTGCTGATCGAGCCGGTTGTCCGGCCCGGGCACCTCCCGGACCTTCGAACGGAACACGCTTGCATTGCTCCTCAGGTCGGTCCGGGGCGCGCCGGACAGGAGGTCGCTGAGTCGGAACTTCGCCTCGAGCTCGATGCCTTGCGTGACCGCGTCGCCGATGTTCTGCGGCCGCGAGACGTAGCGCGGCTGGTTCGCCCAGGAAACCGTCTCGAGCATCGTGCGGCTGCGCATGAAGTTGCGGATCTGCCGATGGAAGACATTGGCACTGAGGATGCCGCTGCCCGGCAGGTAACGTTCGATCGCGATGTCGAGACCGGTCGCGAGCTCCGGCTTGAGGTCCGGATTGCCGGCCCTGTCGGGTTGGGTCGGCGTGTTCGGCCCGGGTGGTGCGTAGCGGGCGTTGATCGAAGGCCGCGCGATCAGGTTGGCGAGCGGCGGCGACCGATAGCTGCGCGTGAGGCTGAAGCGAACCTGGTCGCGGCCCGCCGGATCGGGCTTCCACACCGCGTGCAGCAAGGGCGTCCAGACGCTGCTGCGGTTCGTCGCCTCGGCTTGTCCGGCCTCGGCGCTGCCGCGCGTGTCGATGCCCTCCCAGCGCAGACCGGCATGCGCCGCCCAGTTCGGCGTGAGGCTCCATTCGTTCTGGGCGTAGAGCGCGAAGCGGGTTGCCGAAGCGGCCAGTTCGTCGCCGAAGTCGACCAGCAGCGGTGCGCCGTTCTGCAGCGTGGTCCGCGAGTCGCTGCGGCGATTGCTCTCGGCTTCGAGGCCGGCCACCAGGCTGTGTTCGCCTCCGGCCAGCGTCTGGATCAGCTTCGCGCTCGCGCTGGCCGTGCGGTCCCGGGTGGCGGCACTGTCGTCGAGCGTGCGCGACTGCACGCCGCCCTGCTCCTCGAGCCGCAGGCTGTGCGTGGCCGAGCGCGACGCGGCGAAGCCGGCGCGCCCTTCCATCCGCGCGCCGACGCCGAGACGCCGGTTCCACTGCAGGTTCAGGCGCGCCAGCGAAAAGCTGCCGTCGCCGTCGGTGGTGCTGTGGTCGTACGGCGGGTCATGCAGGAACCCGTTCGGCACGGGGCTGACGCTCTGCTCGAGCAGACCCGTGCGCCGCGAATCGCCGCGTCCGTAGATCACGAGAGGGATCGCCGTCAGCGTGTGGCCCTCCTCGTCGAAGCGCCACTGCAGGCGCCCGCTGAGGTGGAGTCCCTCGCGGTGCTCGCGCACCGTGCCGTAGTCGCGCTGGTCCAGCGTCACCCGGCCGTCGGCGAGATCGCGGTCGGTGGTCGTCGTCACCGTGTCGCTGGAGCGGTTCTGTCGCGACGCCGACAAGGTGTAGTTGTAGATCAACGGCCCGACCGTGTCGTTGCGCGACCAGGACAGGCCCGGCTGCATGCGTCCGTCCTCGAAGGAGCTGCCGATGCGCAGGTCGTTGATGCGCTTGGCATAGCCCCCGCGCGTGATGATGTTGATCGTGCCGGCGATGGCGCGGGCGCCGGTTTCCGCGGTCGGAGCGCGGATGATCTCGATGCGTTCGATCTGTTCGGGCGCGAGCGTATCCAGGGAAAAGCCGCGGGGCACGCGCTCGCCGTCGAGCAGGATCTGGGTGTAGCCGTTGCCGAGGCCGCGCATCCGGATGGCGCCACCGCGGCCCGGCCGGCCCTGCATCGTCACCCCGGGAAGTCGCTTGAGCACTTCGCCGAGCGTGCTGTCGCCGAAGCGTTCGATCTCTTCACGGCCGATGATGATCTTCGCCGCCGTCGATTGGCGCCGTTCCTGCACGTCGTCGGGCCGTCCGCCGGTGATCTCGACCTTGTCGAGCTGGGCCGGAGCGGCCGGGGCCGGCACGGACGCGGGACGCGGCGGCGTGCCGACGGTCGGGGACGGAGGATCGACCGGCGCCGCGGGGCCGGGAGCCTGAGCCTGCGCGAGCGCTGCCACGCAAGCGGCCGCCGCCATGACCCAGCTACACGCCGCGACCGCAGGACGTCGGCGTGCGCGCGGGCGGGGGGGCATGGCGCGAAATTATCCAGCCGCAGGGCCCTGAAAACGGCAGTGCGGCCTGAGGGTTTTCGGCCCTTACGATGCCGTCCATTCGCGTCGATGATGGCGCCCCTGCGGAGTGATCCCCGAAGTGAACGAGAACCTGTTCGTCGCGCTGCGCGACGCTTTCCCCGCCGACCTCGATGGCATCGCGATCGAGTCTGCCGACGGGCCGCCGCTGCAGTATTCCTGGCGCGACCTCGAACGCGCGACGGCAATGCTCGCCAACCTGCTCGATTCGCTCGACCTGCCGGCCGGCGCCCGCGTGGCGGTGCAGACCGACAAGTCGGTCGAAGCGCTGATGCTGTACCTGGCGGTGTTGCGTGCGGGCTGTGTCTACCTGCCGCTCAACAGCGCCTACCAGGCGGCGGAGATCGAATACTTCATCGGCGATGCCGAGCCCAGCGTCTTCGTCTGCAGCCCGGAGAACTTCGCGCGCACGTCGAAGATCGCGTTTCGCGCCGGCACGTCGCATGTCTTCACGCTCGGCACCGACCGCAGCGGCAGCCTGCTGGAGCGCGCCGCGCATCACTCGGACCGGCACGCGCCGGCCGTGCGCGGCGCCGACGAACTCGCCGCGATCCTCTACACCAGCGGCACGACCGGCCGCAGCAAGGGGGCGATGCTGTCGCACGGCAACCTGCTCAGCAACGCCCGAACGCTGCAGCGCTACTGGGGCTGGCGGCCGGGCGACGTGCTGATCCACGCGTTGCCGATCTTCCATGTCCACGGCCTCTTCGTCGCCTCGCACGGCGCCCTGCTCAACGGCAGCAAGATGCTCTGGTTCAGCCGATTCGACCCGCGTGCGGTGATTACCCGGCTGCCGGAAGCGACCGTCTTCATGGGCGTGCCGACGCTCTACGTGCGGCTTCTCGCCGAGGCCGGACTGACGCGCGACGCCTGCGCCGGTATGCGGCTCTTCATCAGCGGCTCGGCGCCGCTGCTGCTCGAGACCTTCGAACAGTTCCGCGAGCGCACCGGCCACACCATCCTCGAGCGCTACGGCATGAGCGAGACGGTCATGCTGACCTCGAACCCGTATGCCGAGGGCGATGGCGAACGCCGCGGCGGCACCGTCGGCTTCGCCCTGCCGGGCGTCGGCGTGCGCATCGTCGACCCGCACAGCGTCATCTGTCCGCCGGACGCCATCGGCGCGGTCGAGGTTCGCGGCCCGAACGTCTTCTCGGGCTACTGGCGCATGCCCGAGAAGACGCGCGAGGAGTTCACCACCGACGGCTGGTTCAAGACCGGCGACGTCGGCCGACTCGGCGCCGACGGGCGCCTCACCATCGTCGGCCGCAGCAAGGACCTCGTCATCAGCGGCGGCTACAACGTCTACCCCGCGGAGATCGAGGGCGTGCTCAACGAGATGCCGGGCGTGGCCGAGAGCGCAGTCGTCGGCGTGCCGCACCCGGACTTCGGCGAGGCCGTGATCGCGGTCGTCGTGGCCCGCGCCGATGCGCGGCCCGATCCGCTCGCGCTCGTCTCGGCGCTGAAATCGCGCATCGCCAACTTCAAGGTTCCCAAGCAGATCTTCGTCGTCGCCGAACTGCCGCGCAACGCGATGGGCAAGGTCCAGAAGAACCTGCTGCGCGAGCAGCACGCGGCACTCTACGCGGGCTGAGCGGCGGGGCGCCGGGCGCCCGATCCCGCGGCGATGTCGCCGGGCGCCGGAGTTAGTTCGCCTCGGTGACCCAGCCGTTCTGCGAGATGTCGAAGATCACGCCCTCGGGGTCGCGGTACTTCTCCTCGTAGTAGAGGGTCTCCTTCAGCGCCGGCAGGTCCATGAAGAAGCGGCCGCCGTTGGCTTCGATCTGCTCACGCGCCGCTTCGGCGTCGTCGACCTTGAAGCCGAAGTGATGCGTGCCGACGAAGTCCTTGCCGCCGGCGACGCCGGCCATCTCGTCGGTCTTGTACTTCAGCAGGGCGATGTTGATGTAGCCGTCAGAAAGGTAGACGCCGTCGGCCAGCGCCGATGTCGTCGTGCCCACCCGCACGAGGCCGAGCGCCTTCTCGTAGAACGCGGCCGTGGCTTCCGGGTCCTGCACCGACAGGGCGATATGGCGAATCTTGACCATGTTGTCTCCGAGGCTAGAGGAAGTCGCGCAGCGCCTGGCTGACGGCCGCGGGCTGTTCGATGGGATGCCAATGCCCGCACTGCTCGAGCACCGTCAGCTGCGCCGAAGGGAGGTCTGCGAGCATGCCCTCGCTGTTGGCCAGCGGGCTCACGGCGTCGTCGCGACCGGCGATCAGCAGCACCGGGACGCGGATCGCGGAGACATCGGCCGCCACCGCGGCGGCCATGGCCTCGCACGAGCGCGCGTAGCCTTCGGCCGGCTGGCGCGTCAGCAGTTCGCGGACGAAGGCCACGACCTCGGGTTTGGCCGACAGCGTGTGGGGCGAGATGCCGCCCTTGACGACAGTCTCGACGATCACGTCGAGCCCCTCCGCGCGCACCTTGGCCACCCGGTCGCGGATCGCCTGGCGTCGCGCTTCCGGTGGCGCGCGATTGACGCCGATGAGGACGAGTTTCTCGACGTGCTGCGGATGGGCGACCGCGAAGTGTTGCAGGATCAACGTACCGAGCGAATGCCCGACGAAGCGCGCCCGGGTGATCTGTTGCTGGTCCAGCAGGGCCTTGAGATCCGCGACCCAGCTCTCGATGGAAAGCGTGCCCGCGTGCGGCGAGCGGCCGGCGCCTTCGAGGTCGTAGCGGACCACCGTGTAGCGATCGGCAAGCGCGCGCGCCTGCGGTTCGAAGACATTGAGGGTGCTGCCCAGGCCGTGCAGGAAGACCACCGCTTCGCCCTGGCCCTGTCGCTCCACCGCCAGGGCCTTGCCCCGGATCTCCACTTGCATGTCTGCTCCTTCGTTCTGGATGCGTGTCGATTTCGCGGCGCCGCCATGCCGGGAGGCGCCGGCGACGTTCCGCCCGGTAGTATGCGACAGCACGATTGCGCCCGGCCCGGCTTGCCCGGCTCGTCGCGATCGGATCGACCGACCCACGCCCCCGGAGACAAGATGCCCTCCCCTGTGAAGCTCCAGCCGGCTGCCCCCGGACCCTCACCCGTCGCCCCGGCCCTGCAGGCCCGCCTGGACCTCGCCGCTTGCTACCGGATGTTCGCGCGCCGCGGCATGGACGACCTGATCTACACCCACCTCTCGGCACGCATTCCGGATGCTCCCGGACGCTTCCTGTTCATCCCGTTCGGAATGCTGTTCGAGGAGGTGACGGCTTCGAACCTGCTCGAGGTCGACATCGCCGGGCGCGACGTGTCGGGTTCCGGCGTGGCCGTCAATCCGGCCGGATGGGTCGTTCATCGCACCGTCTATGAAGCGCAGCCCGCCGCGAAATCGGTGATGCACCTGCACACGATTTGCGGCACGGCCGTGTCCGCGCAGCAGACCGGGCTGCTGCCTGTGAACCAGTTCGGCATCACCTATGCCGGGCAGATCGGCTACCACGACTACGATGGCCCGGGCCTGCGCCCGGAGGAACAGAAGCGCTTCGTTTCCAACCTCGGCGCGAACCGCATGATGTTCCTGCGCAACCACGGAACGCTGACATGGGGACGCAGCACGGCCGAGGCCTTCACGTTGATGCACTACCTCGAGCGCACGTGCGAGATCCAGGTTGCGGCGCAGGCAGGCGGCGCGCTCGCGCTGCCACCGCAGGCCGTGATCGACACCACCGTGGCGACGGCGCAGGGGGTCGGTGACACCGAGTTCGGTCGCATCGGCTTCGCCGCCCTGGTCCGGCGTCTCGAGCGCGAGGATCCCGGCTATCGCGGCTGACGTCCGTCCGTTCCTTCAGGCGGCGGCGCCGGCGGGCACCGGCCGCGGCATCACCATCGACAGCAGCGCATACGACAGCCCGCCGATCGCCACGCCGAAGAACCAGCCGTAGATGCCCCACCACGGCGGCAGCAAGGTGGTGAAGTTCGGCAGGATGCTGGAGAACAGCCCGCCGATCGCCGTGGCGATGAGCGCCGTGACGTTCCACCCGCCCTGGTAGCGGTAGCGCCCGTTCTCCTGGTAAAGCGCCTGGACGTCGACGTGTCCACGGGCGATCAGGTAGTAGTCGACGAGGATGATGCCGAGCAACGGCCCCATCGTCGCCCCGATCGCGCCGACGAACGTCGCGGCATTGCCGTCCCAGGGGGCGAACGGATACAGCACCAGGGCGATGCCGGCGGCGATGTAGCCGCCGGTCTTGAAGCTGATCTTGCTCGGGAAGACATTGGAGAAGTCGAACGCCGGCGAGACGAAGTTGGCGACGACATTGATGCCCAGCGTCGCGACCGCGAACGTCACCGCGGCCAGCAGCGCCAGGAACCAGCTGTCGAACTTGGCGGAGATCTGCTCGGGGTGCAGCAGCACCTCGCCGTAGACCTTGAACGCGGCGAGCGTGGTGATGCCGGCGACCAGCGAGAACAGGATCAGGTTGATCGGCAGCCCCCAGAGGTTGCCCCGGCGCACGGTCGCCTTGTCGGGGGCGTAGCGGGAGAAGTCGCAGAAGTTGAGATAGAGCGCGGCGAAGTAGGTGACCCAGGTCGCGCCCACGGCCATCAAGGCCCAGAAAGTGCCCGGCGCACCGGTGACGCCGGCGTCCTTGGTCTTGGCGATCAGCACATCCTGGGGAATGCCGTGGTCGAAGGAGAAGCCTCCAGCCTTGACGACGAGGCCGACGGCCAGGACCAGCATCGCGATCCAGACGGCCGGGCCAGCCCAGTCCTGGAAGCGCCGGACCGTTTCCATGCCGTTCTGGATGATCAGCAGCTGCAGCGCCCAGACGACCACGAAGCAGATGACATCCAGACCCGAATGGCCCAGGAAATGGCTCGTCTTGTGGAACTCCATGAAGGCGTCGGTTCGGGTCAGCAGGGCGACGATGGCACCGGAGGCCGCTGCAGTTTGCGCGCCGTACCAGAAGCAGGCGACCACCGCGCGCACCAGTGCGGGCAAGTTGGCGCCCCAGATGCCGAACGAGGCCCGCGCCAGCACCGGATAGGGGACTCCCGTCTTCACGCCGGCAAAGCCGACGAGGTTCATCAGGAGGAAGATGACGAGCGAGCCGAGTCCGATCGCGATGATGAAGTTGACGAAGCTGCCGCACAGCAGGAACAGGCTCGCGGCCAGGTAATAGCCCCAAAGGCTGTGGACGTCGGAGGTCCAGACGTTGAAGATGCTGAAGACCCCCCAGTTGCGCACGCGCGCTGGCGCGAGGTCCTCGTTGTAGAGCGCGGGGGAGGGATCGCGGATTTCCATGGTGGTGCTCCAGTTGCCGAAGTGGAAACACATTGCGAGGCGCGTGCCAGCGCGGCGCCGAGCTTACGTCGCGGATTTCGCCGCGGCAAGTCAAAAGAAAGGCCGGCACGGTCTGGCGACCGGCCGGCCTGTCGAGGGAACGCCGGAACCTGTGTGGTTCCGGCTGCCGCCCGTGACTCAGTCGTGGCGGTAGATGTCCACGTCCTTGGTTTCACGAATGAACAGCATGCCGATCACGAAGGTGATCGACGCGAAGACGATCGGATACCACAGGCCGTTGTACATGTTGCCGGTCTGGGCCACGATGGCCAGCCCGGTGGCCGGCAGGAGGCCGCCGAACCAGCCGTTGCCGATGTGGTACGGCAGGCTCATCGAGGTGTAGCGGATGCGGGTCGGGAACATTTCCACCAGCATCGCGGCGATCGGGCCGTAGACCATCGTCACGTAGATCACCATCACCGTCAGCAGCGCCACCAGCTTCCACCAGTTTGCGCTCATGAAGGGAATCGGCTTGGCCTTGGCGGGGTAGCCGGCCTCGTTGACCGCAGCGATGACTTCCTTGCGGAAGGCCTCGTCCTTGGCCTTCAGTTCGGCGGGAGCGAGGCCCCGCGAGTCGAAGCCGTTGATGACCTTGTCGTTGATCTTCACCGAGGCGGGTGTGCCGGTGGGCGCAGCCTCGTTCTCGTAGCTGACCGAGCGGCCCGCCAGAACCTGCTTGGCCACGTCGCAACCACTGGTGAACTTGGCCACGCCGGTCGGGTTGAACTGGAACGAGCAGCGCGCCGGATCGGCCACCACGACGACGCGGTTCTTCGCCTGGGCGGCGGCGAGTTCGGGATTGCCCGCTTCCGTCAGGCCGTGGAAGAGCGGGAAGTAGGTCAGCGCCGCGAGCAGGCAACCGGCCATGATGATCGGCTTGCGGCCGATCTTGTCGGACAGCGTGCCGAAGACGATGAAGAACGGCGTGCCGATCAGCAGCGAGAACGCGATCAGGATGTTGGCGGTGGCGCCGTCGATCTTGAGCGCGCCCTGCAGGAAGAACAGCGCGTAGAACTGGCCGGTGTACCAGACCACGGCCTGGCCCATCGTCAGGCCGACGAGCGCCAGGATGACGATCTTCAGATTCTTCCACTGGCCGAAGGACTCGGTCAGCGGCGCCTTCGAGGTCTTGCCCTCTTCCTTCATCTTCTTGAAGGCCGGCGACTCGTTCATCGACAACCGGATCCACACGCTGACGCCGAGCAGGATGAACGACAGCAGGAACGGAATGCGCCAGCCCCAATCGGCGAAGGCCTCTTCACCGATCCAGGTGCGCACGCCGAGGATGACGAGCAGCGACAGGAACAGGCCGGCGGTTGCCGTGGTCTGGATCCACGAGGTGAACGCACCGCGCTTGCCGTGCGGGGCATGCTCGGCGCCGTAGGTCGCCGCACCGCCGTACTCTCCGCCGAGCGCGAGGCCCTGCAGGAGTCGCAGGCCGATCAGGATGATCGGCGCGGCGATGCCGATCGATGCAT
>JBBQCD010000070.1:0-22697 GCA_038318385.1 Burkholderiales bacterium
GTCGACCGATCTGACCTCGCTCAATGCCGGCCAGGTCCGGCTCGCCATCGTGACCGAGATGGTCGTAGCGCCCGACGCCTCGATTACGCAGGCCACCCTCTACCGGGCGACGGTACGCAACCACGCGAAGCTGGCCTACGACGCGCTGTCGGCATGGATCGACGGCGACGGCGCATTGCCCGAAGCGGCGCGCGCCGTCGCCGGGCTCGACGGGCCGCTGCGAACCCAGGACGAGGTCGCCCCGCGACTGCGCGCGCGCCGGCATGCCCAGGGCTCGCTCGAGCTCGAGACGTTCCAGCCCCGCGCCGTGTTCGACGGCGAACGCGTGGTGGAGCTCCGGCAGCAGATCCAGAACCGCGCCCGGCAGCTGATCGAGGAATTCATGATCGCGACCAACGAGTGCAGCGCGCGCTACCTGGCCGCCGCCGGTGGCGCCTCACTGCGCCGCGTGGTGCGCTCACCCGAGCGCTGGCTGCGCATCATGGAGGTGGCGAGCAAGTACGGGGAGAGCCTGCCGAAGACGCCCGACTCGGTTGCGCTCGCTGCCTTCCTGGCCAAACGTCACCGGGCCGACCCGCTGCGGTTTCCCGATCTCTCGCTGATCATCGTCAAGCTGATGGGCCGCGGCGAATACGTGGTGGAGCGTCCGGGGGGCCCGCCGATCGGCCACTTTGGCCTGGCGGTGCGCGACTACACCCACTCCACCGCGCCGAACCGGCGATTCCCCGACCTGATCACGCTGCGCATGGTCAAGGCCGTCCTCGCCGGGAACCAGCCGCCCTACAGCGCGGCCGAGCTGGGGGCACTCGCCGAACACTGCACCGCGCAGGAAGACGCCGCCCAGAAGGTCGAGCGGCGGATGCGCAAGTCCGAAGCCGCGCTGCTGCTCGAATCCCATGTCGGCCAGCAATACGACGCCATCGTGACGGGTAGTTCGGACTCCGGGCTTTGGGTACGCATCTTCGCGCCGCCGGCCGAAGGCCGACTCGAGTCCGGACCGCGTGGGCTCGAGGTGGGCCAGCAGATCCGCGTCAAGCTGGTGTCGACGGACGTGGAGCGCGGATTCATCGACTTCGTGGTCGACGATTGAATGGCCAAGCCGGGAGAAGCAGCCGTCAACGCTACCGCTGCAGGTCCTGCGACCGGGCGTCTCCAGCATCCGATCCGTCGGGTTCGATGAAGCCGGCAACGCCGTTCTCCGGGCCGGTTCGAGGCACCGACTCGATCGAGCCAGTCTTGTGTTCATCGACACGTTCGATGCTGCTCCGTCCCGGCGTCGCCGGCGCGGCGGAGACACCCACGGCCGTTTCGCTGATGTCCGGCGGCGGACCATCGCGGAGACGGCGGAACTTGATCTTGCGTTTCATGGCGTGCTCCGGTGGCGCTGATGCTGTCTTGTCTGCTACCACGCAACAAGACCGAAGGCGCTGCTTGCTGGCGGCGTGTCCTCAGGATGACCCGCCCAATCGGCACAAGTCTGCGCCTACATGCCCGCACCGGATTGACGCGGCGCAAAGATGCCCGGACCCACAGCCGCCGGACTCACGTTGACACACACCTACCCGCGCTCGGGTCTCCAGGCGCGCCGAGCGCACGCCCAGCAACTTCCAGGGCAACTGCGCATTCCCGGTGTCGTCTTGCATCAGTCCCCGACGGGTCAGCGCAGGCCAAAGTATCCGGCGATGAATAAGATGATGACGACAAGACCAACCAGCCAGATGATTCTGTTCACGCGCCTACTCCTGTGTGCACTGAAGATATGAAGACGACGTGGGCGGCCTAACTGCCACGTCGACGCCGCCGACTAGTCGGAAATTCGGTCCCGGGCATCTCGCAAGAATTCTTTCTCCCTTCGAAGGCAATGGCCATCACGGCTGCAAATCTATTTTCGATCCGCGCACGATCACGGTAGCAGCCTTTGCAGGCGCTTCCTTGACCTGCGTCAATCGAGACCCAGCCGTATGTTCGACAGTGCACGGGCTGAAAGGAAGTCCCGTGACTGTCAATTGCGTGGAATCGGTCAAGAGCGAGATGAGGTGACGAAAGAGGAGTCGCTATGAAGGGCTTTGTGCAGGACATCGAGGGTCTCGCCGTCCGCAACGAGGAGTTTCGTCGGGTGCTCTACACGACGAAGCACTGCCAACTGGTCATCATGGCGCTCAGACCCAAGGAAGAGATCGGGGCCGAAGTCCACAAGCTCGACCAGTTCTTCCGGGTCGAGGAGGGCACCGGGGAGGCGGTTCTCGATGGCGTGCGCACGCCGATTCGGGCGGGTTTCGCGGTCCTCGTTCCGGCGGGGGCGAATCACAACATCATCAATACCGGCAGCGTTCCGCTGAAGCTCTACACGCTCTATGCGCCGCCGAATCATCGAGACGGCGTCGTCCACCCTATGCGCGCCGACGCTAAGGCCGACAACGAGCACTTCGACGAAATTACGACGGAATAGACACCCGACTGGTTGCTGGGCCGATCTCACGAAGACTTCGCACGACCAGCGTCGTCAGCACTCTACCGAAGAGGTATCGCTATGAACAAGGATCAAGTCAAGGGCGTCATCAAGGAGGCCGAAGGCAAGGTTCAGCAGAAGACCGGCAAGCTCCTTGGAAGCACAGACCAGCAAGCCAAGGGCCTTGCAAAGAAGGTCCAGGGCAAGGCGCAGAAGAAGGTTGGCGACGCGAAGGAAGCGCTCAAGGACGCGAGAAGCAAGCTCCGATCGAAGTCATAGGCCAAGCGAACTTAGACCTGGCAGGTCTCGAGGTGCACATCAGTGCCGATGCATGGGACCAAGCGTCAACCGCAATTGGCCGGGTAACTTTGTGGGTAACTCGTCGTCGCGAAAAACCAAGAAGCTGAGGATCCATGCGACCTCCAGGCTGACGTTCGAGTGACCCCAGCCCACCAGACCTCAGAGGCCGCGACAGCGGCCTCTTTTTTTGGCCTTCCATTGGGGCGTCGCCGTCGAGGCCTGGAACCCTTACCTCTGAGTACCTAAGGCACACGCCGCTCCCTGGGTGGGGTCACGCCGAAGCGTGCGCGGTAGTGCCCCGGGGTCTCGCCGAACCAGCGTTGGCATGCCCGGTGCAGGTTGCTGGGATCATCGAAGCCCACGAGTTCCGCCACGTGCTGCAAGGTGTGGCGCGGCTTGCGCAGGTACTCCTGCGCAAGCTCGCGGCGTGTGTCGTCGAGAAGCTGCTGGAAGGTCGTTCCCTCCGCGCGCAGACGTCGTTGCAGCGTGCGGTCGCTCAGGTGAAGGGCGCTTGCGGCGTTTCGCCGGCGCGGCCCTGTAGCGGCAAGGCGCGTCGCGAGCCAGCGGCGCACCGCTGCGCTCGTATGGGCAGGATCGAGGCGCTCGAGCTCGTCATCGACCAGCCGTGCGTGCAGCGCTGCCATGCCGGGGTCGCGGCACGGCAGCGCGCGCTCCATGTCGGCGCGCGACAACAGCGCGCGATTCGCGGTCGCGCCGAAGCGCAGCGGGCAGACGAACACGGTCCGGTGCACGCCCGCGTCGGCCGGCTCCGGGTAGATGAATTCGACCGCGCGCGGCTGCAACTCGCGCCCCGTGATCCAGCTGCAGAAGCCGAGCATCGTGAGCATGCCGAACTCGACGCGCTGGCGCGGCACCGGCCGCTCGCCTCCACGATGGCCGAGCTCGAACCACCAGCCGTCGAGATCCTCGCTCAACGCGAAGGTCGCCGCGTTGCTGACCACGTTCATCGAGCGTTCCAGGCGCTGCAGGGCGGCGAGCAGCGTCGTGCATGCCATCAGCTCGTGGCCGACGACGCCGAGCTTGCCGTAGTTGTGAGCCAGTTCCCGGGACAGGCCGAGGGTCGGTTTGCCGCTGCGTGCGACCGCGAGCTCCCACAGGTGGCTCACCTCGTCGATCTCGAAGCGGCCTTCCGGATCGTCGAGCACGGTGCGCTCTAGGCCGGCCTCGGCGAAGAGTGCAGCGACATCGACGCCTTCGGCCGCGAACATCTCCACCACGCCACGCACCCAGGTGGAGGAACTGGTCGTCGCGCTCATCGGTCTTCTCGTCTCCTCGGCCATCGCGTGGCGCGATGGGCCACCAAGCTGGTGCGATGCGGCCATTGTCATCGCGCCGTCGCCGTCGAAGAATAGCTCACACCCGACGTGTCGAAGCACGCTGCAGCGGCTGCTGTGCGCCGACGAGATCGGGGTTTGCACGGAGACACGACATGGCCGCTCGCCTCGCATCCACGTTCCTGGCCATCGCCTGCGCGGCCGTCCTCACCGCCTGCGGCGGCAGCGACCCGCCGCCGACCGAGCGCGCGACCGCATACGGCACGGTCGCGGGCGTCGACGACTCGGCGGCCTCGGGCACCTACCAGTGGAAGGGCGTGCCCTATGCGAAGCCGCCGGTCGGTGCGCTGCGCTGGAAGGCGCCCGCCGATCCCGACCCCTGGGCTTCGCCGAGGGCGGCGACCACCTTCGCCCCGGCGTGCGCGCAGTACGGCAGGATCTACGGTCCGGGGGCGAACAACGCCTACGACGCGACGATCGCCACGACGCTGAACCAGGCGGTGGGCGACGAGGACTGCCTCTACCTCAACATCTGGCGGCCGGCCAGCAACCAGGCGGGGCTGCCGGTGATCGTGTTCATCCATGGCGGCAGCAACGTCTCGGGCTACACGGCCGACCCGGTCTACGACGGGGCCGTGCTCGCGAAGACCGCCAACGCGGTCGTCGTCACCATCAACTACAGGCTCGGCATCCTCGGCTTCCTCGATCTGCCACAGCTTCGCAACGGCACCGACGCGCAGGAGGACTCTGGCAACTTCGCGGTGCTCGACGCCATCAAGGCGCTGAAGTTCGTCAACCGCAACATTGCCGCTTTCGGCGGCGAGCCGGCCAACGTGACCGTGGTCGGGCAGTCCGCCGGCGCGATCGACGTCTACGCACTCCTCACATCGCCGGTGATGGTGCAGGCGTCGCCGCGGCTCATGCACCGGGCGATGCCGATGAGCGGCGGGATCTCGCTCGCTTCGAACCTGCCACCGGGTAGCCTGCCGACCCTCAACACGGCGGCGGTCGCACTTGCCCAGGGCAATGCGCTGCTGCAGCAGCTCGTGATCGCCGACGGCCTGGCGGTCGACACGCCTTCGGCGCAGGCCTACCTCGCCACCCAGACGAACGCGCAGATTCAGACCTACCTGCGCGGGAAGAGCACGTCGACGCTGTTCACGGTCCTGCTGACCAAGCTCGCGCTGCTCGGACTTTCCGGCTCCGGGCCGATTCCCGAAGGCGTGGTGTTGCCGGTCGATCCGGTGGCCGCGATCAACGCGGGGCAGTACCTGCACGTGCCGGTGCTGGCGAGCAACACGCGCGACGAGGCCAAGCTGTTTCCGACCTTCCTCGCGCTGTCTCCGGCCCTCGGGGGAATCAGCGGCAGGCTCGTCAGCGACGCGACGCTGTTCTCCACCCAGTTCGGCTACGACCCGGACGCGGCACCCACGGTGGCGATCGGCAGCTGGATCCCGGCGGCTTACCTGCCCGTCGGCACCGCGGTGACAGGCTTCAACGCCCGAACCGACCTGCTGAACGCGATCTTTTTCGGCGTCAGCCGCGACAACGTCCTCAACGCGCTGAAGGGCCAGCAGCCGAACGTCTGGTACTACCGGTTCGACTGGGACGAGGAGCCGGCACCGTGGAACGACATCTACGGCGCCGCGCACGCATTCGACCTGCCGTTCGTGTTCGGTAACTTCGGGCGCTCGCTGTTCGCCCAGGTGACCAACAGCACCGCGAACAAGGCCGGCCGGGTCGATCTGTCCGGCGCGATGATGAACAGCGTGGCGGCGTTCGCCCGCAGCGGCGATCCGAACAATGCCGCGCTCGGCGTGACGTGGCCTGCGTGGCCGGCCCAGCTGCTCTTCGACGCCACGCCGACCGCCAAGGCGATCTCGGTCCAGTAGCGGGCCGGCTTCGACGCGACGCCGGATCAGCCCGGGCGTCGCAGTCCGTCGGCCGGCCCCAATGGCTGCGGCGGAGGAAGGCGAACAGCCTTTCCTCGGGGGTGCCGCGCACGACGCGCGTCGCTCCCGTGTTCGATCGCGAAAAGACCCCTCTGCGCCCGGGACGGGCATAGCTCCGTGCATCCCCTTGCCTTCTGGCAAGCGCCGCCGAGCTGCAACGAGGATTCCTGTTCTCCTACGCGAACTCGCGGCTCGCGCGTTGTCCTCATCGATCTGCAATGTTCGCTGGCACACCGACGCATCCCGAGCCGGCGCGCACAGTCCCGGATCTCTCCTTCCAAAAGTCGAGGACTCGAAATTCCATGTTGCAAAGCATCAACGATCTTCACGGTTTCGTCGTCGAAGGGATCGATGGCTCCATCGGTCGAATCAGCGATCTGTATTTCGACGACCGGGCGTGGACCATACGCTTCCTGGTGGTCGAAACGGGCGCCTGGCTCGAAGGCCGCAAGGTGCTGATCTCCCCGGTTGCAATCGGCGAGCCCGACTGGGACCGACGCCGGCTGCCCGTCTCCGTCACGCGCGAGCAGGTGAAAAGGAGCCCGGACGTCGACAGCCACAAGCCGATCTCGCGACAGCACGAGGTCGAGCACTACGCCTACTACGGCTACCCGTACTACTGGGGCGGCTCGGGTATCTGGGGCGACGGCATGCGGCCTCGAATGATGCTGGCAGCCTACGGTGGCGCCAAGTCGACCGAAGCGGCACGCCGGGAAACCGATTTCGTCCAGGCGCAGGCGGACGCCCACCGGCGACGCGGCGACGATCCTCATCTGCGAAGCGCCCGCGCGATGATCCGGTATCACATCCACGCGACCGATGGCGAGATCGGCCACGTCGACGGCATGATCGTCGACGACGAGACCTGGATCCTCCGCTACCTCGTCGTGAATACCAGCGACTGGTGGCTCGGCCACCAGGTGCTCGTCGCCCCTGCCTGGATCAGCGACATCAGCTGGCTCGAGGCGACCGTCTCGGTCGATCTCAGCCGCGAGGCCGTCAAGCACGCCCCGGCGTACGACGCCGACGCGCTGCCCGATCGCGAGCAGGAGAGGCGCATGTACGAACACCACGCCCGCCCAGGCTACTGGGTGGACCCCACAAGGCAGGAAGTCGAGCCGGCGCCCCGCAAGGTCCGCGTCGCGCACGACGGTCCTGCCTCATCGACCGGCACAAAGGCCGGTCACCTCTGAGTTTCGCAAAGGAACCGCCATGAACAGCACCCTGAAATCCACACCCATGCCAATCGCCATGCGCCACTCGGCCCTTGTCGTCTCGCTGACGGCAGCACTGTCGCTCGGCGTCGCGGCACACGCCCATGCGGCGACCACGGCGGCAGTGGCGGCCAAGCCGGGTGCGCCGACCGCCGCTGGGACCGCCGCTGAGGCCAAGTCCTCGCAGAAATGCAGGAGCGACCTGCGCGTCTTCGACACCCGGATGCAAAAGGACGGCTACTGGCTTCGCGGCGCCGGTTACGGCTACGGCTACCCGATGATGGGCGGCTACGGCTACGGCTACGGCTATTCAGGCGGCTACGACGAAAGAAGGCCCATGCCGATGGGCTCCGATCATTCATTGGCCGAGACAGGCTACTGGCGGGCACGGCCGGGCTACGAGGTCCGGACTCTTCTCGCTTCCGCGAAGATTCTTGCGGAACGCGGCCAGCAGCAGGCCTGCGAGGCGGTGCTCGGCGCGACGCGCGCTGTCTACTCCCGTTACGCAGCGGACCTTCGCAAGGGCGAGGTGCCGCGCGCCGATGCGTCTCGCTGGCGCACCGAGCAACTCGCGGCGGCCCAGCCGCTGAGCGGTGACACGTCCTACCGATCGGACCAGCTGATCGGCACCGGAGTGTTCAGCCCGCAAGGGGACGATCTGGGCAGCGTCGAGGATCTCGTGATGAGCCCGCAAACGGGCAAGATTGCCTACCTGGTGATCGGCCGGGGCGGCTTCTTCGGAATCGATGAAAAGTACGTCCCCGTGCCCTGGCAAGACTTCAAGGCGACGGCCAACACGAACCTGCTGGTGCTCGACACCACGAAGACCGTGATGGAAGGAGCGCCCAGGGTGAAGGAGGACCAGTTCTCGGCGCACGGCGACTTCGTCCAGCAGAGCCAGAAGGTCGACGAATACTGGAAGGGCCACCTTTCCAAGTAGAGGGCGTTTTCACTTCGCGCGGCAAGCGGCTGAGCCCCACGCGCGGCTGAACGCCTGCCGCCCTCTCGATCGCATCGACTCCGACGCCGGGCAGGTCCTGAAGGCGGCCAGCGTGGAGCGCTTCATCGCGACGGGTTAGCGCCCACAGTCGTCGCGCTACCGGGTCCGTCGAGCCAGCCTCCGGCGAATCCCGCACGTCGCAAACCTCTTGTCACGTAAGGACAGCTGCGCATCAGTCGCCATAGCAAGCCGCTGCGATAGTTCTCGATCATCAGCACGATCGGGCCTTGATTGAGACCGAATTGCCACGGCGACACCCAGCCGAAGGGATTTTTCGACCGATCGGGATGGGTGGGATTGAACGTTGCCTTGAAGCCGCAGCGGTCCTTCGTCTTCAGGTCCACATGGTTGATGAAATAGTCGAGCGTGGGCAGGACGATCTCGGGCGCGAACGGCAGCGACGCGACCACCGCCCAGGGCGCGATGGTGCCGTCGTCCGGTCCGTCGGGCACGCCGCGCGCGAGGTAGTCGAAGAACTCGCGCTTTCGGCCGCCGATCTCGATGCTTTCAGGCCCCGGTCCGTCGCTGGCGCTGATGCCCCAGCAGCATTCGCCGTAGTCGCTGAAGCCGCGCGGGTTGTCGATCGCATAGCGCTGCTGGACCTGGGTTGCGCGCCGACTGTTCTCGAAATAGTCGGAGTCCTTGCCGCGCATGTACTCGTCGCGCAGCCCCCGCAGGTC
Organism: Burkholderiales bacterium; assembly: GCA_038318385.1. Taxonomy (GTDB): domain Bacteria; phylum Pseudomonadota; class Gammaproteobacteria; order Burkholderiales; family Burkholderiaceae_C; genus Schlegelella_A. The sequence continues at coordinate 8,891 of JBBQCD010000070.1, forward strand.
GAACCAGAGATGCGAGATCTGGTGCGTGAAGAGCGGCCCGGAGTACAACAGCTCGTAGCCGTCGATGCGTCGCCATCGATAGCTCGACGTCCATTCGGCGTAGCTCTCCGGCGGCAGCGGAAACGTCGGCGAGCCGAGCCCGAGCAGGTAGAGAAACATCGCCTCGTCGTAGCCCTGCCAGCGATAGGAAAGGAACCCGCTTTCGGGCAGCCAGCCCTGGCACACCGTCACGCCGCCGTTTTGCGCCCATTGCCAGTCGGCACGCCGGTAGAGCCTGTCGGCGAGCTCGCGGATCTCGCGCTCGTCGTCGCTGTCGTCGAGAAAGAACGCCGCCGCGGTCAGCATCCCGGCGAGCAGGAACGCCGTATCGACGGTGGAGAGCTCGCACTCCCAGACCCGCCGTCCGCTTCGCATGTCCAGGAAGTGGTAATAGAAGCCCTTGTAGCCGGTGGCGTTCGCTTCGGTGCCCTGCGCGCTGGCATCGAAGAAGCGCAGCGTCGCGAGGGTTCGCTGCACGGCGGCGGCGCGGCTCATGAAGCCGCGCGCCACGCCGACGGGATACGACGACAAGGCCAGCCCGACGGCGGCGATGCTCGACGGCGCGCCCGGCTGGGTCTTGTCGGCATCAGTCCGTTGCGCGGGTTCGCTTCCTTCAGGAAGTAGCCGAAGGTCTCCCGCTGCAGCTTCTCCAACTCCGCAGGGCCGATCGGCGGATCAGCCACGAAGGCGATCCTCGCAGCAGGTCAGGCGCAGCCGCTCCCTGCTATCGAGCATCTTCATGGCCCCGCCTCGCGGTCAGCTCCACCGTGATGGCGGCGATCGCGTGCGCCGGCATCGTCACGCCCAGATGAAGCGTGTCGCCCTCGTGTTTCCAGAGCAGGGGCTCGCGCACGATCTGCGATGCGGTGCGCAATTGCTCGACTTGCCGCGGCCTGGGAAGCGTCGGGCTGCCCATCTCGACCCAGAGCTTCCTGGCATTGGCGTGATCGTCGTCGATCCGCTCAATGTAGACGTCGCGCGGGGAAAGCAGCCCGGTCAGCTGGATGTGGATCGACTCGTTCTGGATCGGGTGCCGCGGCAACACGTGGTTCGTCAGCAGGACGGTGACGGCATTGCGGCCGCGCACCACCCAGACGTCGACGGTGTCGTGCGCGCCCGAGACGGGCAAGGCTTCGATGCCCAGCCGATGCAGCAGCTCGAAGGCACGAAAGGAGGGCTTCGGAACGCCCTGCAGCGTCAGCAGGCCGAAGCCGCCCTGGAAGGCAGTCGCCGGCATGTAGTTCTCTTCGAAGATGTCGGTGAAGGTCCAGAAGCTGTAGCCCTGGACGAGCCCTGTGGCCTCCATCATCGTCTTGACGATGACGGCCGCGGTATAGGGCTCGTCGTGCAGGTGATCGCGCGGATCGGAAGACGAGCTCCATTCCGTGTAATAGACCGGCCTGCCGCGCGCCTCGCGGTGCGTCTCCTGCGTCCATTCGCGCAGGATGCTGCGCCGGCTGTGCGCCAACTGCGTCTCGGTGTCCTCGCCAATCGAGCCGAGGGCGTCGGTCGGGTAGTGATGCGTGCTGACGAAGTCGAGCGGCACGCTGTTCTTCTCGCAGTAGTCGACGAACTCGGCGATCCATTCGTTGTTCGCAGTCGCCGGGCCGCCGACCTGAAGCCGCGCGTCCACGTCCTTGAGCGCCAGCGCCGTGCAGCGATACAGATCGAAGTACTGGGCTCGAGTTCCGGTCCAGAACGCCGGCAGGTTCGGCTCGTTCCACACTTCGAAGAACCAGTTGCCGACCTCGTCGATGCCGTAGCGCTCGACCCAGTGCGTCGCCAGCCTGGAAACGAGCGTGGCCCATTGAGCGTAGTCCTTCGGCGGGGTGACGTTGGCACCGTAATGGAACACGGTCTTGCTGCCGCTCGCCAGGGTGGAGGGCATGAAGCTCAGCTCCACGAAGGGCTTCATTCCGATCGAAAGCAGGAAGTCGCAGATCTGGTCGGCGTTGAAGAACGAGTAGAGCAGCTCGTTCCTCTCGCACATGAGCGTGCCCATTTCGTCGCACAGCAGCCCGTGAAAGCGGGTATGGCGAAAGCCGAGCAGCGTGCGGCACTCGCGCAGCTGCTGTTGCCAGTCCCCGCGCAGCGCCAGGGGCGCGTGGCCGCTGCCGACGGTGTGCTCCCAGAAGTGAGGCAAGGGCGCCGCCTCGTCCCACAGGGAACACGCGAACTGGAGATGCTTCATGCGAGCCGGGCCTGCAGCTTCAGAGTCGGCGCGGGGATGTCCCTGAGCGCCAGTGGGCTTCGATCTGCTCCAGGCTCTTCCCCTTGGTCTCCGGCACCAGCCGATAGAAGAAGATCCAGGCGCCGATCGCGACAGCACCGTACAGCCAAAACGTGCCGGCATGCCCCAGCACCGAGACCAGCGTCAGGAAGGTCACGGCCACGAGCAGGTTCATGGCCCAGTTGGTGACCGTGACGGCGCTCATGGCGACGCCCCGGTTCTTCAGCGGATAGATCTCGGAGATCAGCAGCCAGAAGATGGGCCCGAGCCCGAAGGCGAAGCACGCCACGTAGATGATGAGGCCGCCGATGGCGACGTCGCTCTTGAAGCTCGCCAGTTGCGGAAACTGGAAGGCCGCACCCAGGATCGTCAGCCCGACGATTTGGCCGGCCACGCCGATCAACAGCAGAGGCCGTCGGCCGACCCGGTCGAGCAGGAAAATGGCCAGCACGTGGCAGCACCACATGACCGCGGTCAGTCCCGCTCCCGCCAGAATGGCCGGCCCGGCCGCGCTGATGCCGGCGAACTTGAAGATGGTCGGGGCGTAGTAGATGACCGTGTTGATTCCGGTGATCTGCTGGAACGTCGCCAGGCCGAGGCCGACGATCATCGGCATCCGCAGCGACGGCTGGAGGAGGCCAGCCATCCCGCTTTCGCCCTGCTGGGCCATGGCGTGCTGGATGTCCTTGATCTCCGGGTCGACGTCCGCTGTCGTCCGCGCGCGCTTCAGGATCGTTCTCGCTTCGTCGACCCTCGACTTGCTGATCAGCCAGCGCGGGCTGTCGGGCAGCCACCACATGCCGATGACCAGGCCGATGGAGGGCAACGCCGCAATTCCGAACATCCAGCGCCATCCATGGCTCGCCGAGAAGGCGTAATCCACCAGATAGGCGACGACGATGCCGGTGGTGATGGCCAGCATGTTGACCGCCACCAGCGAGCCGCGAACCTTGGCCGGAACGAGCTCAGCGATGTACATGGGCGAGATGAACGACGCGATGCCGATGCCCACGCCGCTCGCCACCCGCGCGCCGATCAGCCAGCCGACCGTCGGTGCGAGGGCCGTGCCGACCGCGCTCAAGGTGAAGACGACGCCGGCGCCGATGATCATCCAGCGACGCCCGAAGCGGCCGGTCAAGGCGCCCCCGGCGCCGGCTCCGAAAACGGCGCCGATCAGGACGGCGCTGACGACGAGCTCCTCCATCCCCGGCGAGAGCGAAAACTCGCCCTTGACGAAGAGGATCGCGCCGGAAATGACGCCGGTGTCGTAGCCGAAGAGCAGCCCGCCGACAGCCGCGATCGCCACCGCGACGTAGACGAACCGGTTGATGCCCGTTGCGGACCCGGTGGCCGACGCCGCCGGTTCCGCCTCTGCGCTGGCGCGCGCGTTGGTTGCCGTATCCACTGCTTCAGTGCGAGGTTGCGTTATGGCGCGAGATTGCGGACCATTCTCATCGCTGTCGTGCGGCCTGCCTGTTCGGTAGCGCACACAGATCATTGTTCAGGGCCATGCCAAACGCGTGCGGCGTTTTGCGCTCGCGACCCGAGGTTTTCGAATGGAGGGACGGCCGATGCACCTTGAAATGGGCTGGAAAGACCTGCTCTGGCGCACCTGGGAGCGGTTCTGGAAGGATCGCGTGCTCGACCAGTCGGCGATGCTTTCGTTCTACTTTCTCCTTTCGATCTTCCCGCTGCTGCTCTTCCTGATGACCCTGCTCGGACTGCTCATGCAGACGGGGCATGCGTTCCAGCAGACCTTGCGCCACTACCTCGAAGCCGTCGTGCCCCAGGTAGCGGCCTCCAAGCTCATCAACACGACGCTCGGCGAAATCAACCGGGGCAGCGGCGCCCTCGAGCTCTCCACGGCCCTACTCTTCACGTGGTGGTCGGCTTCCCAGGGAATGCTGGCCGTCGTCAGAGGCATCCAGAACGCCTACGAAACCACCGAGTCGAGGCCCTGGTGGAAGGCGTACCTGGTGGCTTCAGGCTTGACGGTGGCCTGCCTGCTGCTCTTCGCAGGCGCCTTGCTGCTCCTGATGTACGGCGGGCAGCTGAGCGATGTCGCTGTTCACCGGTGGGGAGGCGGCGGCTTCGTCGCCTGGATCTGGCACGTTCTCGCCGGACTCTTCGTCCTCGGCTGCGTGCTGGCGGCATTCAACCTGATCTATGTCTGGGGGCCGAACGTGACGCACCGGCAATGGCGCTGGCTGATGCCCGGCACGCTCGCCGGCGTTGCGATCTGGCTGCTGGGCTCGTTCGGCCTCAAGCTCTACCTGAGCGTTTTCGACACCCTGACCCTCAGCTATGGATCGGTGGGCGCGGTCATCGTCCTGCTGATGTGGCTGTACCTGTCGGGCATCGCCGTCCTCGTGGGCGCCGAGGTGAATTCGGTCATCGAGAACGCGTCGGCCTGATGGGCTGAATGCGCCGATCACCGACACCAAGCTGACCGCGCCAGCCGACGATCCCGATCGTCACACCCAGGAAAGATGCCGCAGAAGAGACGCGAAGCGGGTCCATGCGCTGCGCGAGAACTTGAATGCCGAGACAATCCGCATCCGCATCCGCATCCGCGACGTGCTGGCTGCGTCAGCTGTTCGATCAGTGAAGTGATCGGATGTCGTCGCTGTCACTCCACGGGGCTGTCACTCCAATTCCTGGGGTCCGTCCCGGACAAGGGCAGGCCAGACGTCTTTTCGCGATGGTCGTGGAGCCGCCCGAGCGTGCTGTCCAGCCTATGCGCCAGCTTCTGCGCGGCGCCATGCACCGCCTGCTCGAGCGTCGCAGCGTGGTCAGTCACTGCCACCGGCTGCCGGCCTTCGAGACGGGCCTCCAGCATGCAGCGATGGTCGTGCTGCCCGCTCTTGTCACCGTTCTCGTCGCTCAGGTGAACTTCCACCCGGGTCACATGTTCGCTGAAGCGCTCCAGCGCCTCTTCGACCGTGGCCGTCACCTGTGCGGCCAGCGCCTCGGTGCCGTCGATGTGGACATCGGTGTTGAGTTGGATCTTCATGGACTTCTCCTGTGGGGTCTTGGTAGTCGCGCGGTGTCAGTGACGAAAGCTCGCCGCCACGCCGGTACGACACGGCATGCGCTCGGCCGGCAGAACATGGACCTCGCCGCCCATTTTCTCGACCAGCGTACCCAGATCGTCGAGCACGTCGTCCACGCGCGGGTTGCCGAGCGCGGCAGGGTCGATGCGCCCGGTCGAGGCGTCGATCCGGCCGGCCACCTCGCGCTCGGCCTCGATGAGCAACGTTGCCACGCGACCGGCCACCGCGGCATGGGCGACCTGCGACAGGTCCTCGCTGCCCAGCCCTTTGCCGGCGGCGGCCGCGTAGGCCTCGCTCCACGCTGCCTGCTGCGCCGCCTGCTGCGGCGCCGCCACGTCCCAAGCGCGCTGCTGCAGCTCGCCTTGTGTCAGGCCCTGGGGGTCGAACATCAGCCCGCTGGTCATCAGGAAAGGGTTGTGGCTGACCTCGTGGAACAGGTGGTGGTGTTCGGGCAAGGCCGCCAGCATCAAGGGCAGGCCTGAGGGGCGCGAGTGGTGTTCCAGCACGGCACGGTCGACCGCACGGAAGTAGCGCTCGGCATCGACGTCGATCTCGTCCTTCTTGCCGCCCTGCCCATGGTGCATGGCCATATGGCCGCCGCCGATGCCCCCATACGAAGACACTGTGGTGTGCGGCTCGGTGCGCTCGTCGCCCAGTGCCGCGGTCATCGTCCGTGGCACGCCGGGAGCCAGCGCCACCGCATCGAGCGCGTTGCGGTCACCTTCGAAGAGCTGCACCTTGTGCAGGCTCAGCGCCAGCACCTGGTAGCGCCCGGTCGACTGAAGGAAATGGCGCAGCGGCTTGGTGTGGAAGGTGTCGGCCACCACGGCCAGCTCTGCCACCGGCCGCTGCAGCAGGAACACACGGAACAGGCCCGGTGCGCCCAGCACGGCCAGGCCGTCGAGCGTGTGGTTCCAGAAGTCATGGTCCTGTGCCAGGGCCTCGAACGGCTCGACCAGGGACTTGACGGCATCGGCGGCGTGCTGCTGTCGCAGCGATGTCTCCAGCGCCTCCACCAGGTGGCGGAAGCGGATCGGGTCTTGCTGGTTTTCCGGATGGCGTCGATGGGTCGGCTGGTAGAGCGACAGGCAGGGCCGCCCCTGGAACGACGCGATCTCGGCGAGGCTGGCCTGGGTGAGTGGGCCGGGTGTGTGAGTGGTCTTCAAATCGCTTCCTTCGGTGGTGTCTGTGGCCCGGCGGTGTTGAGGCAACGTCAGAAATGGCCGCTTCTGACTGTTGTCGCATCTGTGTCGATCGGACGGGGTGCTGTGGAGCCAAGACTGCGGAAGGGGTGGAGCAAACCTGCCCAACGCAGACGACATTCCCGGCCAACGCTGCGTGCGAGGCGCTGAGTCTGACTTATCTAGTCTTGTTCCTTTTCCAGGGGCGGTCTGTGCGGTGGCGCGCATACAAGGGCTTTCAGCCCTATCGATGCATGAAACAGCCCCACAGGTGAACGCGGCAGGTCCGCCGCGCCGCCCCGTTCTGGCTCGAACTGAAACTGTGTACTTGCCGAAGACCCTTCGAGCCACTCGACGCTGGCGCGAGGAGGCAATGACCGCCGGCGCGTGCAACGCTGGCGCGCCGCCGTCACCGCGCGACTCAGTACGGCGCCGCACATACAGAGAGCCGACAAGGAGTTAAGGTGGGGAGGAAGTCCCGCTTCGAGTGACTTCCGTTCGCCAGCGCGTGGCACCAACGAAGGAGACGTCGATGACGCTCGGGACCATTCTGTTGATCGTGCTCATCCTGTTGCTCATCGGAGTCCTTCCGACCTGGGGCCACAGCCGCTCCTGGGGCTATGGTCCGAGTGGCGGTCTCGGGGTGGTGGTCATCATCATCATCGTGCTGCTCGTCATGGGCGTGCTTTGACGCCGACTCCAGCCTGCAAAGGGCGAGCAGCTCCACGCCGCGGCGAAAGGCTGACGCCGAAGCTCGTCGTTGTCGCGGCCTGCGCCCTGTTCACCGCACCGTGGGTGGATGCGGCTCCGAACAGTCCCATCCCTTCATTCGAGGCAACCGCGCTGAGCGGCGAGAAGGTCACCGACGCCAAGCTCATCGGCCAGCCGACGATCCTCATCGTCACACCCAGCAAGGCCGCTGCAGAAGACACGCGAAAGTGGGCCCATGCGCTGCGCGAGAACCTGGATCCGAAGTCAATCCGCATCCGCGACGTGCTGGCCGTCAATCTGCCGTTCTTCATGAGCGAGGCCGACGCCATAGGGCGCGCCAAGGAAAAGATTCCGGCTCGCTACTACGACCAGACGTGGATCCTCGATGAAACGAGCCTTGAAACGGCGCTCAATATTCCGACGGGAAGCGCGAGTGCCTACGTGATTGTTCTGGATTCCGAAGGGCAGATCATCGCCCGCGTCCGTGGCGCTCCGACCGAGCAGAGCGTCAGCCAGGTCAAGTCAGCTGTCCGAACAGTGAAGTGATGGCGAGCGCGGCAGGCCCGCTGGCGACTCGACGGCATCACTGTCATTCAACAGCCTGCGTTGGTGAAGGTCCGCAGACCTTCGTAAGCGGAAGCACCATGCGCAGTTGAAACCTATTCCATAAAGGGAACGCCGTGAACAGAACTTCCAGTGTGCGCGCCCGCGCGCAGCCGTCTGTGGCAAAAGCTGATCTGGCCGCCAACGACAAGAATGGACCGCGCCTCTCGCGCACGTCACCGAGAGCGCCCGAGTTGCCTCAGCTCCATGCGCGTGCGGTCGCAAGGATTCGTAGCAAGACCACGCGCAACGCGCCTGAGCCGGTCGCATCCGGGGAATTCACTGCGCACGTCTACGCGAGCGGGACTGCAAATCGTGGCTACAAGTTGTATGTGCCTGCCCCGCGTTCGGCGCGGCCCCGGCCATTGCTGATGATGTTGCACGGTTGCCAGCAAGACCCGGACGACTTCGCAGCGGGTACACGGATGAATGAACTGGCCGATGTGCACGGATTCCTGGTCGCGTACCCAGCCCAGACTTCACGGGCGAACAGCGCGAGCTGCTGGAGCTGGTTCAAGCCGCTCGAGCAGGAGCGGGAGGGGGCCGAGCCTTCTCAACTCGCGGGAATCGTCTGCGCAATTGCAGAGACTCACAACGTCGACATGACGCGCGTCTTCGTGGCCGGGCTTTCGGCGGGCGCGGCGATGGCAGTCATCTTGGGTGAGACGTACCCGGACGTCTTCGCTGCCGTGGGCGCGCACTCAGGACTCCCGTGGGGTGCTGCGCACAACGCATGGTCTGCGTTCTCTGCCATGCAGCGAGGCAATTCGCAGGTGACGAAGCTTCGGATGGGCTCTCCCCAGACGAGAGCCCGCAGCGCGCCATGGCACGGGATCCCGACGATTGTTTTCCACGGAGACAGTGACCGGACCGTGGTCGTGTCCAACGGGGAGGCTATCGTCGAGCAGGCACTGCACAGCTTCCCGGGGGGCACGGATGCCTTGCGGCAACAGGCTGTCTTGGCATCGGTTTCGACGATTGGCCACGACTCGTCAACGACTCGGTACCTGGACGGGGCAGGTCGCAGCCGAGTCGAGAGCTGGGCGGTACACGGAGGAACCCATGCCTGGTCCGGCGGGAGCTCGGAAGGGTCGTACACGGACCCCGAAGGCCCCGATGCGTCAGCTGAAATGGTTCGCTTCTTCCTCGAGCAGCGCGCACGCCGCGCGACCTAACCATCGGACTTGGGCCGGCATGACTACGTGCGCGGCCCGACGTGAAGGGTTGACTGCGAGACCCGTCGCTGCGTCAGTCGTGCAACTCGCGCAGCGCCTGTGTCGCCGCCGTGAACCGCGCCTCGACGGCGGCCAGATCGTCCGGTTCCGGCACAGCTTCTCGCGCGCCTCGGACGATCATGCCGGCATGGCGCTGGAGGCAGGCTGTGTCCTGCGCGCTTTGCACGTGGCCTGCGATCTCGGCGATCGCATCGAGCATGCGAATCGCCACGGCCGGGTTCGAACGAGCGCTTTGCCTGATCTGGTTAAAGGCCGTGTCCACGATCCCCGCAAAGGTGGATTCCTGCGCCACCAGCCGGAGCCGGCCGTGAGAGTCGAATCGCTGGGATGAGGGCATGTCGCGTCGGGCGAGGCGGCACAGGGCCGATTCCAGTCGATCCACGCAGGCGATCGCCGTGAACGGGTCATTGATGCCCGGAGACAGCGCCCGCACGGCGATCTCGACCAACTGGTGGAAGGAGAACTCGATGTCCTGGGTGGCGGTGCGCTGGTTTCCGAGCACGAAGGCGGCGTTCATCTTGCCCATCAGGGCTTCGGTGACCCGATCCCCGGGCCAGACCATCACCATCGCCCGGCCTTTGGTGAGGTAGTGCCCGGGCCGGCGCTCCAGCCGCAGCAGCAGATCTTCCTGGCTGACCAACGCCATCAGGGCGTCGCCATCGATCGCCTGGAGATAGCCGTCTTCGAGGGCACGCACAGGACGGGCCTCGCGCGCGAACGCCGCTGGCAGGCTGGCTTCGCCTGGCGCTTTCGAGGCTTCGGATCCAGAGTTGCCAAGGTCGTTGGGAAACAGCCGACTGATGCCTTCATCCAGTTCCTTTCCGACCCGTGCCACGACCTGATCCGCCTGGATCGAGACCGAGATATGGTGGATGAAGTAGATCAGCACCCCGACGCTCACGACCGCCAGCAACACGCCGATGCTGATGGAGAGATGCGGCACGAATGCCACCGCGTCGGAGCGCCGGATGGTGCGCAGCACGAGCAGGCAGTACAGGAACGTGGCCACGAAGGTGCCCAGCACCACCTGGTTGACGATGTCGCGCATGAAGTTGCGCAGCAGGCGCGGACCCAACTGGGACGAGGCGAGCGACAGCGCCACCAGCGTCATCGAGAACACAGTTCCCGCGATGGCGATCATCGACCCGGCGACGGTTCCCAGCAGCAGGCTCGCACCGTCGGCGTCACCCGAATAGATCCAGTTCAGGCGCTGCAGCCAGTCGGCAGCGACGGCCTTGTCTATTTCGACGGCAGAGACCGCCAGTGCCACGGCGATGCACGCCATGGTCGCTGGCACGAACCAGAAGGTGGATCGAAGGCGACCCCAGTACTTCAGCAGTTCTTTCAAGTCGCCTCACTTCAACCTGTGAGCCTCGCAAGACGCGCCCAAGCTGGCGGCGTCTATGTCGAGCGGGTCCGACATCTAGCGAGTTCCGCTTGAACTCGCGCCACGGCTTCCGTCATCCGACCAGCTTCCTGACGTGCGCCAAGGATGGCGGCTTGCGCCTCTTGTCGCAACTGAGTCGATCGGACGAGGCGCTGCGGAGCATTCTCAGCGGGTGCGACCGCTACTTTCATGCTCTGACCGATCGCAAACCCAACGCGAACTCCTGCAGCGACGCAATTCCGCTTTGCTCGGCCTCGTGAAGCCAAGATTGCAGATCCGCGACAAGCTGGTCCTTGGAGATGTTCTTGGAAGTCCACAAGCGCTGCAGTTTCCCGCGCATCTCGATCAATACCGTCAGGCTGGGGCTCACCGAGAGGGCTTGGGCAACGTGCACTTTCGCATTCGTTGGAATCCTTGCCGCATCGCGGTGCAGCCAGGGCTTGGCAAGTCGCATGATGGAATGCAGGCCGGCTTCGTCGCGGTTGATAGCACGGCTGCGCAGCTCATCGACGGTGGCGGCGCGCACGCGGCGCGCGTACTTCGCCATGAGTTCGAAACGATGATTGACGACTGCGGTGAGAGTGGAAGCGTCCACGGACGCCTGTAGCGGACCGAAGCGCGCTCGCGGCACTGTCCTGTTCACGGTGGCCAGGTGCAGGAACTCCAGGACGCGGATGTACGCCCAGCCGACGTCGAACTCGTACGGCTTGACGGAGAGCTTGGCGGAGGCCGGATAGGTGTGGTGGTTGTTATGCAACTCCTCGCCCCCGATGAGGATGCCCCACGGCGAGAAATTTCGGCTGGCGTCGGGCGCTTCGAAATTGCGGTAACCCCACCAGTGCCCGATGCCATTGACGATGCCGGCGGCCGTGATCGGGATCCACAGCATCTGAACGGCCCAGACGACCGCGCCGATCGCGCCGAAGAGGCACAGGTTCAGGATGAGCATCAGGCCAACGCCTTGCCAGCTGTAGCGCTCGTAGAGGTTCGCCTCGAGCCAATCGTCTGGCGTTCCGTGCCCGAACCTCTCAAGTGTCGCCGGCGTCTTCGCTTCGGCACGGTACAGCTCGCTACCGGTCAGCAAGACGGCTCCTATACCCCGGGTCTGCGGACTGTGCGGATCCTCGTCAGTTTCGCAGCGCGCGTGGTGCTTGCGGTGGACAGCCACCCACTGCTTGGTCTCGATGCCGGTGTTGAGCCATAGCCACCATCGGAAGAAATGACTCACTACAGGGTGAAGATCGAGTGCCCGGTGCGCCTGCGAACGGTGCAGGAACACCGTGACGGCAACGATCGTGACGTGGGTCGTCAACAGGGTGTAGGCCACGATCGCCCAGCCGCTGAAGCCGGAGAACCCATGAACGAGCCAATGGACGTTGGCGTCCACGAAGGTGGACCAGAAATCGGTGGACTGCACGAGGAAGGTTCCCGACGAAAAGAGAGATCAAAGCTGCCAGACTGCAGATAGCCTTTTCCCGGCAACATGTTGCGGGGAGTCGGGTCGGCGAGTCCGAGTTTGCTTCTTCTGCGACGGGAGGTATGTACGGTGGCGCGCATACGCGGGCTCTTCAGTCATATCGGCGCATGAAACAGCTTCACGGCCGAGCGAGACAGGTCAGGCGCGTCGTCCCGTTGTGGCGCAAAGGAGTACGGTCGTGCGCCAGGTCTCCGCGCCCGTCGTTGCGTTCAACGCGAACGACGTCGAAGAATCGGATCAGTGCTTCCGATGCGTTGGTAGCTTGCGACGCTTGTCGATGGTGCGGCCCGGGGAACTGTGCTCGAGCTTAGGATGGCTCGTCGCGCTTTGCCGCGTTCACGCTCGTTTCCGGGCCGCATCGATGGACAACGCCGACTCGCGCGAATCCGGCTTCGGCCGCTCACAGTGGATCGCGACCGGGCTTCTGCTCGCGGTGCCGGTGGCGCCGATCCTCAAGTACGTCGTCGGGGCGTCGCCGGTATGGATCTTCGCGGCGGGCGCCGTCGCCATCGCCGTATTGGCCGACTGGATCCGGCGCGCCACGGAGCAGGCCGCCAAGAGCCTCGGACCCGCCATAGGCGGCCTGATGACGGTGAGCTTCGGCAGCATCGCCGAGATCGTTCTGGCCTTGTTCGTCCTGGCCGCCGGCAAGGCCGAAGTGGTCAAGGCGCAGATCACCGGGTCGATCCTCGGCACCAGCCTGCTGGGCCTGGGTCTGGCGATCGTGGTCGGCACCCTGGGTCGCGAGCAGCTTCGCTTCAAGCGCGAGCGGGCCGGCCTGCTGTCGAGCCTGCTCATCCTCGTCGTGATCGCGCTGCTGCTGCCGGCCGTCTTCGACCTGGCGCAACGCACGCTGTCGGGCGCACCCAGGATGGTCGACGAGGAAGATCTGAGCCTCGGCGTGTCGATTGTTCTCCTCGCCCTGTATGCAGCCAACCTTGTCTACACCCTGGTCACGCACCGTGACGTCTTCGCGTCCGACGAGCCGCGCGATACCGAAGGAGCGTGGCCGATGGCGGCCTCGATCGGCGTGCTCGTCGGCGCGACGGTGCTGGTCGCGATGGAGGCGGAGGCCGTGTCGGGGGCGCTCGAGGCCACCGCCGCCAGCCTGGGCCTCTCGGACATTTTCGTCGGCGTCATCGTGCTGGCCCTGATCGGCACCGCGTCCGACCTCGTGGCCGCGGCCTGGTTTGCACGGCGCGGCAAGATCGGGCTCGCCCTCAACATCTGCGTCGGATCGTCGATCCAGGTGGCCCTGGTCGTCGCCCCGCTGCTCGTCATCGCTTCCTGGGTGCTTGGCAAGCCGATCACGCTGGTCTTCGCCAACCCGCTCGACCTGTTCGCGATTGCAGGCACAGCCTTCATCGTCAACGCCATCGCGAGCGATGGCGGTGCGACCTGGTTCGAAGGCGTGCTGCTGATCGGCGTGTACGCGATGCTTGGTATGGCGTTCTTCTTCGTCAGCCGGCCTGCCTGATGCCGCCGCGCGCCGCTTCGCCCGACCACGGGAATCATCCGCGAACGGTCCGCCCAGGCGCGCGCTCTGTCGGCCTGATGGACTGTGGCGCCTGGGTTCATTCGGACGCGCCCTGGTTCAATCGGCAGCGAACCGGCGATGGCTGCCGCGGCATGCGTTCGATAGCGCACTGTGCAGCGGCCAGGAATTGCGACAATCGGCGCAGATGAGTCCCACGCCCGTGATCCCGTGAACCCGCCACCACGTGCCCCGAGAGCCCGCTGCACGGACACGCTGCGCGTGTCATACCGCCCATGAATCCCAGCGGTCTGGCGCGTGACGACGAGTTGCTGGGTCAGTCGGACGCAGAGCGCGCAGGGGACAGCGTGGTGCGGCCGTTCCAGCTGTTCGCACAACGGCAGGCCTCGGGTAGCC